>JBCAXJ010000010.1:0-104622 GCA_038534135.1 Pseudomonadota bacterium
TCCTGCCCGGTGATCAGCTCCGTCACCGGGCAGGATCTGGTCGAACATATGATCCGAGTCGCGGCGGGTGAGCCCCTGAGCCTGACCCAGAATGACGTGAAACTGACCGGCTGGGCGCTGGAGTCGCGCCTTTATGCCGAGGATCCGTACCGCAATTTCCTGCCCTCGATCGGGCGTCTGACGCGCTATCGGCCTCCGACTGAGACACCGGACTATCAGCCGGGCGTGCAGCCCTCGGAAACCGTCGTGCGCAACGATACCGGCGTCTACGAGGGCGGCGAGATCAGCATGTATTACGACCCGATGATCGCCAAGCTGTGCTCCTGGGGGCCGGATCGGGACAGCGCGATCGAAACCATGCGCACGGCGCTGGACGAGTTCGAAGTCGAGGGCATCGGTCACAACCTGCCCTTCCTGTCGGCGGTCTACGATCACCCGCGCTTTATCTCGGGCAACATCTCGACGGCGTTCATTGCCGAGGAATACCCGGACGGTTTTGAGGGCGCATCGATCGACGAGGCGGCTGTCAAACGCCTCGCCGCCGGGGCTGCGGCGATGCAGTTGGTCACCGCCCGTCGGAATGGGCGGATCAGCGGCAAGATCTCACGCCGCGAACAGGCTGCAGGAACAGACTGGGTCGTCTCGATCGATGGCAAGACGTTCGACGTCGCGACCCAGCGGACGATCACGGGTCATGTCACGACCGAGGAAGGCACCGAACTGAGCCTGACATCCAAGGGGCTCGATCCGCTTAAGCCGCAGATCCTGATCCATGGACAGGGTGCAGTCGAGGTCACCTTCGATGACGGGCAGACCATGGTGGTCGAAGGCAACTGGACGCCGGGCGATACGCTGACCACCGCGATGATCGATGGCGTTCGGACCTCGGTGAAGGTGGACCCGATCACCAGCGGCTTCCGTGTGCGCTATCGCGGCGCCGATCTGGAGGTGAAAGTCCGGTCACCGCGCGCCGCCGAACTGGCAGCACTGATGCCCGAGAAGCTTCCGCCCGATACCTCGAAGATGCTGCTCTGCCCGATGCCGGGGCTGGTGGTCTCGATCGTCGTCGAAGAAGGTCAGGAGGTCCAGGACGGTCAGGCGCTGGCCACGGTCGAAGCCATGAAGATGGAAAACGTGCTGCGGTCCGAAAAGAAGGTCGTGGTCAAGAAGATCAACGCCAAGGCGGGTGACTCGTTGGCCGTCGACGATGTGATCATGGAATTCGAGTGACCGGATGGACGAGCGGGTTCTCTCCGCTCTGATCGGTGCAATCGTCGTCGCGTCGGGCTGGCTGATCGGATATCTGCGCGAAAGCTCCGGCGCACGGCGCCTGCGCCGCCAGCATTCGCTCGATCTGCAACGCGCCCTTCATGCCGAGGTGGCCGCCCATGTGCACCAACTGGAACTTGTCAATCTGGCGGACCACAAGGCGGACATGGTCGCACGGATGCGGGCCGACCCCGATTTTCTTGTGATGGTCCCGTCGGCCACGCACACGACGATCTTCGAGGCCTTGCTGTCGGACATCTCGATCCTGCCGGGTGATGTGGTAGAGCCCGTCACGCTCTATTATTCTCAAGTGATCAGTGTCGCTGCGCTGGCGGATGACATCCGGTCAGAGCGTTACGCGTTGATTTCACCCGATCGGCGCGCCGCGATCTATGGTGATTTCATCGATATGAAGATGGAATCCAAACGCATGGGCCGCATCGCACGGGACGTGCTTGCAGCATCAATCGCACAGGGTGAACGGGCTCAATAGCCCGGATCTGGCCCCGTGCGGCCTTGGATCGGCGGTTCTGAGGTCTTCTGGTCAACCATAGGCCCCTCCTTGGCGGGTGCGGAATGCCTCCACACTTACGTCCGTCTGATCAATATATAGTCAATCTCGGACAAAGCTGCAACGAACACCCGGAAGCAGCCCGCCAGATTTAGCCCTGCTCGCTCAGGAAGCTGAGGTAAGCACTGGGAGTCAGTGCATTTAATCGGTCCGCATGGTCAAGCAAATCGCTGTCGGAACTGACCAGGGTCGCCCCGCTGGCGATCGAAAGTGCGGCGAACTTCCGGTCCTCCGGATCTTCAACGTAAGACACCGCCGCCAGATCCGTGCCGCCGGTCCACGCGTCCTCTGGTGCGAAGATGTCTTCGACGGCTTCCCACGACAGCCTTGGGATCTTGGTCAGGATCCGGCGCGTCTCGTCCCGCGTGGGTGCATCCCAGACCAGAGTGATCCATCCCGCGCGAGCAGCGTTGATCAGCTTGGCCGACGCGCTGTGCGGATTGAAACCCGCGCCAACGTAAACGTTGGTGTCGAAGATCGCCCGGAACGGCATCGCTCAATCGACGCCGCGCATCTCTTGCCGGCGCATCGGCATTGCATCGATCAGATCGTTGAGCTCGGAGGGGTCGACCAAACCATCGCGGCGGAACTTCTCGCCCGTGTCCTTCCCGATCAGAATGACGGAGAAATCAGCCGGTCCATAGCGCGCGCGCAGGTCGGAGCCCGGATCGGTATCAACGATCACCACGTTTTGACGATCCGCCAGCGCCGCACTGGCGCGCTCGAACAGAGCGAGTTGCTGCGCGAGCCTCGGGTCGTCCGGCAGCGCAAACACCAGGATTGGGCGCGCCTCCCACGCATACTTGGTGAGATCCTCGGCCGAGACAGAGGATGCGGCCAGAAAGATCGCTGCGGCAATGTTCCGAATGGCGTTCATTGGGTGTAACGTGGCCCTTACTGCATCCGAATGGACGGAGATAGGGCGATGACCGACAAGATCGAGACCTGGAAAGCGCTGGCGGAAAAGGAATTGCGCGGGCGTTCGATCAGCGATCTGACCTGGGAAACGCCCGAGGGCATCGCAGTCAAACCGGTCTACACGGAAGACGATCTGCAAGATGTCGATCATCTGGGCACGGTTCCCGGCGCCGCTCCATTCCTGCGCGGCCCGAAAGCAACGATGTATGCGGGGCGCCCCTGGACGATCCGCCAATACGCCGGCTTCTCGACCGCCGAGGAGTCGAACGCCTTCTACCGTAAGGCGCTGGCGGCTGGCCAACAGGGTTGCTCGGTCGCCTTCGATCTGGCGACGCACCGGGGATACGACTCCGACCATCCGCGTGTCGTCGGCGATGTCGGCAAGGCAGGCGTTGCGATCGACTCGGTCGAGGATATGAAGATCCTGTTCGACGGGATTCCGCTGGATCAGGTGTCGGTCTCGATGACCATGAACGGCGCGGTGATCCCGGTGCTGGCCTCGTTCATCGTCGCAGGCGAGGAACAGGGCGTCAGCCGCGACAAGCTTTCAGGGACCATTCAGAACGACATTCTGAAGGAGTTCATGGTCCGCAACACCTACATCTACCCGCCAGAGCCGTCGATGCGGATCGTGTCGGACATCATTGGCTACACCGCCGCCGAGATGCCCAAGTTCAACTCGATCTCGATCAGCGGGTACCACATGCAGGAGGCAGGCGCGAACCTGGTGCAGGAACTCGCGTTCACGCTGGCCGACGGCAAGGAATACGTGAAGGCGGCGATCGACGCGGGCATGGACGTGGATGCCTTCGCACCGCGCCTGAGTTTCTTCTTCTGCATCGGAATGAACTTCTTCATGGAGGCCGCGAAGCTGCGCGCGGCGCGGTTGTTGTGGCACCGGATCATGGAAGGCTTCGACGCCAAGAAGCCGCAAAGCCTGATGCTGCGGACGCACTGCCAGACTTCGGGCGTGTCGTTGCAGGAACAGGATCCCTATAACAACGTGGTTCGCACAGCCTTCGAGGCGATGTCCGCGGTGCTGGGCGGGACGCAGTCACTGCACACGAACTCGTTCGACGAAGCGATCGCCCTGCCCACGGAATTCTCGGCCCGGATCGCCCGGAACACCCAGTTGATCCTGCAGAACGAGACCGGCGTCACCAACGTCGTCGATCCGCTGGCGGGATCCTATTACGTCGAGAACCTGACCGCGCAGCTTGCGGAGGAAGCCTGGAAGATCATCGAGGAGGTCGACGCGCTCGGCGGCATGACCAAGGCCGTGCAGTCCGGAATGCCGAAGCTGCGGATCGAGGAATCAGCCGCGCGCAGGCAGGCCGCGATCGACCGGGGTGACGAGGTGATCGTCGGGGTCAACAAGTTCAAACTGACCGAGGAAGCCGAGATCGACATTCTGGATGTCGACAACGTGGCCGTGAAGGAAGCTCAGGTCGCACGCCTGACGCAGATCCGGTCGACGCGGGATCAGGCGGCCTGTGACGCAGCGCTGAAGGCGCTGGAAGACGGCGCCAGGGCCGATGGCAACCTGCTCGCACTGGCGGTCGACGCCGCGCGGGCGCGTGCGACGGTCGGTGAGATTTCCGACGCGATGGAGGGTGTGTTCGGCCGCCACCGGGCCGAAGTGAAGACGCTGTCCGGTGTCTATGGCGCGGCCTATGCAGGCGACGAGGGTTTCGCGAAGATCCAGAGATCGGTCGAAACCTTTGCCGAAGGCGAAGGACGCCGACCACGGATGCTGGTCGTCAAGATGGGTCAGGACGGACATGACCGCGGCGCCAAGGTGATTGCGACAGCCTTCGCGGATATCGGCTTCGATGTCGATGTCGGCCCGCTGTTCCAGACGCCTGAAGAAGCAGCACAAGACGCGATCGACAACGACGTGCACGTCGTCGGGATATCCTCGCAGGCAGCGGGCCACAAAACGCTGGCCCCGCAACTGGTGAAAGCCCTGGCGGCGCAGGGCGCTGACGACATCATCGTGATCTGCGGGGGGGTCATCCCAAGCCAGGACTACGAGTTCCTCTATGCCAATGGCGTCAAAGCGATCTTCGGTCCGGGCACCAACATTCCTGATGCCGCCGAGAACATTCTGAACCTGATCCAGTCCGTCCGTCAGCCGGAGGCTGCCGAGTAGGCGCATGGCCAAGACGCTGGTCTATACGGTCACGAACGGGACCGCTGGCACAGGCTACCTGCGCCGCTTTCTCGAGGGAAACCTGTCAGGGGCCGAGATCCACGGCGACCGCGCGGGCTGGCTGGACCTCGGCGTCAACTGCCCGGATGCCTCGCACCTGACCCGGTTCAACACGATTGGCAATCTGCCAGAGATACGCGCGTTCTGGCGCCGCAAGATCAAAGCGGACCTGGCGTCGACAAAGGACATCTTCGTCGATCTGACACATCTGCATGCAAAGGCCGGGCTGGTCGAGAACCTCGATCTCGTGCCTCATGATACGAAGGTCGTCCTGATCCACTTGCGCCACAACATCCGCGAGACTGTCTGGACCATCCACAACCGCTGCGACTTCCGGAATTCGGGCTTCACCTGGGTGTTCGCGCTCGATCCGAACTACGGCAACGTCATGGTGCCCAGCGGCCAGTTCGCCCAGCAGGGCATGGCGGGGCTGGCGCTGTGGTACGTGGTCGAGATGCGCGTGCGCGCGGCATTCTACAAGCGTCTTGTCGCGGACATGCCGAACGTTGCGTTCGCGGAAGTCTGGCTGGCCGAGCTTGTGAACCAGCTTCCCGCCGCTGAGAAAGTGCTCGAAGCCATTGGCGGTGAAAAACCAACTGCCGTGAAGCCCGCCGAGAAGAAAGAGGCTCAGCCGATCAGACCCGGCGGGCAAGAGATCCAGAAGGGCTCGGCCGCCGAGAAGACAGCCGGTCCGGACGCCAAACCCGCAGGCGACATGTTCGGCGACGACGTGCGCGAGAACATCTCGAAGATGGTCGACCGCTTCAAATGGGACGCCGAGGTCCTGGCCGAGGGGTTCTTCGCGTCCGGCCGACGCCTCGGCGATCCTGCACTCGGACGCAGCGCCAGCCACGCGGTGCACTAGGAGACCTCATGCATCCCTGGGCCCTTGGACGCGATGGCACGCATCAGATCGTTTCGGAAACAGACCGGCGCGGAAAGCCGCTGAAGACGGTGATCTGCATGGAAACGGGTCTGGTTCGCAACGACCCCGTCCCCGGCGATGCGGAACTCGCGAAGTTCTATTCCGAGGATTACCGCAAAGACTACAAATCCGCCGAGAAACCGCGCCGCCGACAGATCCTGCGGAACTTTCGACGCGTCGCCGCACATTTGGCCACATTCAGTGACGTGCTGGATGAAGCCACCGCAGTGCTGGATGTCGGTGCGGGATCGGGAGAGTTCGCCTTTCTGATGACCCGGCGCGGCAAGTCCGTGATCGGGGTCGAACCGAACCAGGGCTACGCGACGTATTGCCGGGATGATCTGGGACTGGATGTGCGCACAGCACACCTGTCGAGCGATCTGTTCGAGGACCAAAGCTTCGATCTGATCCGGCTGAACCACGTGTTGGAACACCTGAACGATCCGGTGAAATATCTCGAGATGATGGCACGCTGGCTGCGGCCGGGCGGACGGCTCTATGTCGAGGTTCCAAACATCGAGACCTATTGCCGGGAGAAATCGCGCGGGAACATGTTCCACTACGGTCACATCTGGAACTTCAATCCCTGGACCCTGCGCACGGCAGCGACCCTCGCGGGGCTGGAGGAATGCCCGGAAACAACGGCACGATCCGAAGGGACAACAGGGGTTTTCTTCCGCCATCCCGATCACGCGCCAAACGACCACCAACTGCAACACCCTGAGAACGCCGAGCATGTGCGCGCGATGATCCAGCAGCACTACGCCGCCGGATTCCCGAAGGGCAAGGCCGCGAAGCCGTTCGCCAAGTTGGCCGCGCGGATCGAAGAGACCGTGACTGGCGCTTTGATGGGTGGCCCGCAAAGCATCGGCAGAAAGGTGGCGGACGGGCTTGCCCCCGTGCAACAATGATCCTACGGGGATTTAAGCGACGATAGGTTGCACAAAAATATGCGCTGACGATCCTGCCGGGGAGACATGGCGGGGCGGCGATAGGGGAGAGACCTGGGATGAGCGACAATTCAGCAGCCGAACAGGCGATGAAGGCGGCGGCGCTGCAATATCACGAAGAGCCGACCCCCGGGAAACTCGCTATTCGCGTCACCAAGCCGATGACCACGGCGCGGGACCTGTCGCTGGCCTATTCCCCCGGCGTTGCCGAGGCGTGCATGGAGATCCACGGCGATCCTGCCAAGGCGGTGCGCTTCACCGGCAAGGGCAACCGGGTCGCGGTGATCTCGAACGGCTCGGCAGTGCTCGGGCTCGGCAATATCGGCGCCGCTGCATCCAAACCGGTGATGGAGGGCAAGGTCGCGCTTTTCAAGAAATTCGCCGAGATCGACGGCTTCGACATCGAAGTGGACGAATCCGATCCCAAGAAACTGGCCGAGATTGTGATCGCGCTGGAACCGACTTTCGGCGCCGTGAATCTGGAGGACATCAAGGCCCCGGAATGCTTCGAGGTCGAGCGGATCTGCAAGGAACGCATGGGCATCCCGGTCTTCCACGACGATCAGCACGGCACGGCGATCGTCGTGGCGGCGGGTGCGATCAACGCAATGAAGATCGCCGGCAAGAGCTTCGAGAACATCAAGCTGGTGTCCACCGGCGGAGGCGCCGCCGGGATCGCCTGTCTGACGCTTCTGATGGATCTGGGTGTCAAGCGCGAGAACATCTGGATGCTGGACCGCGAGGGGCTCTGCCACGCCGGGCGGAACGATCTGGACGAGACCAAGCGCCGCTTCGCGCAGCCGGACCAGGGCCGCACGCCGCAACTGGCCGACGTTGTCCATGACGCAGACATGTTCCTCGGCGTGTCGGCGCCCAATGTGCTGACGGGCGAGATGGTCAAGCAGATGGCCACCGACCCGATCATCATGGCGCTGGCAAATCCGGTGCCCGAGATCTGGCCGCACGAGGCGCAGGAGGCGCGCGCGGACGCCATCGTCTGCACCGGGCGCTCGGACTATCCGAACCAGATCAACAACGTGCTCTGCTTCCCGTTCATCTTCCGGGGCGCGCTGGATGTCGGCGCAACCCAGATCAACGAGCCGATGAAAGTCGCCTGTGCGCACGCATTGGCAGAACTGGCCCAGCAGACGTCCTCGGCCGAGGCGGCGGCGGCCTATGCGGGCGAGCGCATGGTCTTTGGCCGCGACTATCTGATCCCGAAGCCTTTCGATCCGCGTCTGCTGGCGATTGTCGCGTCGGCAGTCGCGCAGGCTGCCATCGACTCGGGCGTTGCGACGCGCCCGCGCGACATCGACGCCTACCGCCAGTCACTGGAAAGCCAGGTCTTCAAGACCTCGATGCTGATGCGCCCGGTCTTCGACGCCGCGCGCTCGGCCTCGCGCAAGATCGTCTACGCCGAGGGCGAGGACGAACGCATCCTGCGCGCGGCGCAATCCATGCTGGAAGCTGGCATCGATCATCCGATCCTGGTTGGCCGACCCGAGGTCATCGCGGCCAGGATCGAGCGCGAAGGCTTGCCGATCCGGCCCGGAGTCGATTTCCAGATCGTGAACCCGAACGACGATCCGCGCTATCGCGAGTATTGGGAAACATATCTCGGCTTAATGCAGCGCAAAGGCGTCACCCCGGCGACCGCGCAGACGATCATGCGCACGAACACGACCGCGATTGCCGGGATCATGGTTCAGCGGGGCGAGGCTGACAGCATGATCTGCGGCGTTGCCGGGCAATATCGCTGGCACCTGGAATACGTGACCGACATCCTGGGCGGGATGGACGACGGCCACAGCGGCAAGCTGCATCCCGTCGGCGCGCTGTCGCTTGTGCTGCTGGAAGAAGGCGTGATCTTCATCGGCGACAGTCAGGTCCACATCGACCCGACACCGGAACAGGTGTCCGAGACCGTGATCGGCGCTGCCCGCCATATCCGGCGCTTTGGGATGGAGCCAAAAATCGCGCTGCTCAGCCACTCGGTCTTCGGATCGCTGGACACCGATTCCGGGCGGAAGATGCGCCGGGCGCTCGAGATCCTCGACGATATGGATCTGGACTTCGAATACGAAGGCGAAATGCACGCCGATCATGCTCTGAACCCGGACCTGCGCGAGCGGGTGTTCCCAAGTTCTCGGCTGAGCGGCTCTGCCAACTGCCTGATCTTCGCGAATGTCGATGCGGCGTCGGGATCGCGCAACATCCTGAAGCAACTCACGCGCGGGCTCGAGATCGGGCCTATCCTGATGGGCATGGGCAACAAGGCCTTCATCGTCAGCCCGTCCGTCACGCCGCGCGGGATCCTGAACGTCACCGCGATGGCAGGGACGCCGGTCGACAATTACGGTTGACCCAGATCACGGCGCTCGCTGCGGCACTGGGTTCAAAACACAACGGCGACCGAGTTTCAGACCGCGAGCGCCGTCAAGATGAGTAGAAGAGAACAGGGACGAAACCATGGGATACAAGGACGTCTACGAGGGCTGGAAGGCCGATCCCGAAGCCTTCTGGATGGAAACAGCCGAGGCGATCGACTGGACGAAGAAACCAAGTCATGCGCTCGGCGGTGAAGCGCCGTTCTTCACCTGGTTCGAGGACGGCGAGGCGAACACCTGCTGGAACTGTGTCGACCGGCACGTCGAAGCCGGGCGCGGCGCGCAAGCGGCTTTTATCTATGACAGCCCGATCACCGGCGCCAAGCGCACGATCACTTATGCCGAACTGAAGGACGAGACCGCCAAGGTCGCCGGTGCCCTGGCCCGGCGCGGTGTCACCAAGGGTGACCGGGTCATCATCTACATGCCGATGATCCCGGAGGCCTGCATCTCTATGCTGGCCTGTGCGCGGATCGGTGCGATCCATTCGGTCGTCTTCGGCGGATTTGCGTCCAACGAATTGGCCGTGCGCCTCGACGACGCCAAGCCGAAAGCAATCCTCTCGGCCTCCTGCGGCGTCGAACCGGGCCGCATCGTCGAATACATCCCCCTGCTGGACGGAGCGGTCGAACAGGCCACGCACAAGCCCGACTTCTGCGCGCTGGTCGAGCGCGAACAGCATCCGGTCGAGGTCGATGGTGGCTTCCACATCACCTGGGACGAATTCCTCGACGGCGCCGAGCCGCACGCGTGTGTGCCGGTCGGCGGCATGGATCCTTTGTATATCATGTACACCTCGGGCACGACCGGACAGCCGAAAGGCGTGATCCGCCCGTCTGGTGGCCACATGGTGGCGCTCGCATGGACCATGAAGAACCTCTACGGCGTCGAGCCGGGCGAAGTGTTCTGGGCGGCGTCGGATGTCGGCTGGGTCGTCGGACACTCCTATATCTGCTACGGGCCGCTGCTCACCGGAAACACATCCATCATCTTCGAGGGCAAGCCGGTCGGCACACCGGATGCGGGCACGTTCTGGCGCGTCATGTCGGAACACAAGGTCGCCAGCTTCTTCACCGCACCGACCGCATTCCGGGCGATCAAGCGCGACGACCCGAGCGGCGCGTTCGTCAAGAAATACGATCTCAGCGCCCTGCGCCTGTTGTACCTCGCCGGAGAGCGGGCGGACCCTGACACCATCCAGTGGGCCGAACGCCAGACCGGCATCCCGGTGATCGATCACTGGTGGCAGACGGAGACCGGTTGGGCGATCGCGGGCAATCCTGCCGGGATCGAGGTGCTGCCCGTCAAGTACGGCTCGTCCTCGGTGCCCATGCCGGGCTATGACGTGCAGGTCCTGGATGAAGGCGGCAATCAGGTCGAACCGGGCACGCTGGGAGCGATTGCGATCAAGCTGCCTTTGCCACCGGGAACGCTCCCGACGCTCTGGAACGCGGACGAACGCTTCGTCAAAAGCTACATGACCACATTCCCGGGATACTACGACACATCTGACGCCGGGATCATCGATGCTGACGGCTATGTGCATATCATGGCGCGTACGGATGACGTGATCAACGTGGCCGGTCACCGGCTGTCGACCGGTGGCATGGAAGAGGTTCTGGCGGGTCACCCGGATGTCGGAGAATGCGCTGTGATCGGCGTTGCAGATCAACTCAAGGGCCAGTTGCCGCTGGGCTTCGTCTGTCTGAACGCAGGCTGCAACCGCCCGCATGACGAGATCGTCAAGGAATGCGTCAAGCGGGTGCGCGACGAGATCGGTCCTGTCGCCGCGTTCAAGCTGGCCTGCGTGGTCGACAGACTGCCGAAGACCCGGTCCGGCAAGATCCTGCGCGCCACCATGGCGAAGATCGCTGACGGCGAGACTTACAAGATGCCCGCGACGATCGACGATCCTGCCATTCTTGACGAAGTTGCCGAGGCTCTCAAGACGATGGGGTACGCGAAGGCCGACGCTCAGGCTTCGTAGGCGCTGGCCCGCACGGTGCCCTATCGCCATTCGGTACACAGCGGGCAAATGTGTGGCGATTGCAGGCGTTGCCTTGGACACCAGCGGCAACACCGGGCATAAATCGCAGGCGATCGTCGAATTCCGAGCGGGCGTAGTCACGATGTTAACGTCAGAGGGCGTAGCGTATGACGCTTTCTCGGAAGAGTCGTTCCTTGCGGGCGTGGCTTGAAGAATTGAGAATCGTCAGGAGAGGCGGATGACCGTTTCCGGCTTGAACATACTGCTCGCCGAAGACAACCCGACGAACCAGTTGGTCGCCGTTCAGATGCTGGAAAGCCTGGGCGCGACTGTTACGTTGGCGCATGACGGGGCCGAAGCGCTCGAAATCATGCAAGATCGCGCATTTGACGTGGCACTGATCGATATCGAAATGCCGCGGCTATCGGGCATCGACCTGATCCGCACCCTGCGCGCAGATCCCGGCTCGAATGCGACGATGCCGATGATCGCCCTCACGGCATATGTGATGCGCGAGCACCGGGCGGCGATCGGCGAAGCGGGTGCTGACGGAATCATTGCGAAGCCGATTCTGTCCATTGAACGCTTCGGCGAGGAAATCATTGAGCACGTCACCGCGCGCCATGCACTCAACGCTCAGGCGACTGGACCGACCGCCGAGGATTCTTCGAAAGAGGAAAATTCTGCCGAATCCGATTCGGATGAGTCGGCTGGAATAGACCATGAAATCTTCGAGCGGTTGTGCGCCTCATTTGATGAAGAGACCTTGAAAGAACTCTTCCTCCGCATCCATGGCGACATTTCCGGCGCTGCCGAGCGCATCGATGCGTCACTGCGCGAAGGTGAGACGATGGAGCTTCGTGCTGCAACGCACATCCTGATTTCAGTGGCGGGGGCGATCGGCGCGACCCGTCTTCAATCCCTGGCGCAATGCCTTAATTCTGCCGGACATGCATCCGATATTGCCACAATTGAACGCGATGCTCCGAAACTACTGGTCGAGGCGGAACGCGTTCTCGATTTTGTCGGAGGCAGCAAGGGGGGATAGCGCGGGATGGAACACCGGTTCCGGGATACGGTTCTTCTCGTCGAGGATACGCCGTCGCTTTCCATGGTTTATCAGGCGGCTCTGGAACGAGCTCAACTGAAGGTGGAGCCGGTCTTTAGCGCACGAGAGGCGCAGTCCGCGCTCGCTAAACGGGCATACAAGATCATCCTCCTCGATCTCATGCTGCCCGATGGCAACGGGCTCGACATCCTCAAGTCAATCAAGCAGCGTTCTCCAGGCACGAAGACCGTCGTTATAACTGCTGACGGTTCGATCAACCGTGCCGTCGAAGCGATGCGAAGCGGTGCATTCGACTTTCTTGTGAAACCATTCGACGACCGGCGTCTCTTCAGCGCCGTGAAGAATGCGATCAGTTCGCTGACGCAAGAGGAACACGAGCAAAGCGTCGCACCTGAGCGTACGGAAACCGACACCTCACCGATGAGCGGCTTCGTCGGGTCATCCGCCCAGATGATGCAGATCTACCGGATGATCCGCAGCATCGGAAAATCCACGGCGACGGTGTTCATCACGGGCGAAAGCGGGACCGGGAAAGAAATCGCGGCCCACGCCATCCACGCCCAGTCGAACCGGCAGTCAGGCCCGTTCATCCCGATCAATTGCGGCGCTATTCCCAGGGACCTTCTCGAGTCGGAGGTGTTCGGGCATCTGAAAGGCTCATTTACAGGGGCGATCTCCGATAAGATCGGGGCAGCCGCGGCGGCGGATGGCGGCACGCTGTTCCTGGACGAGATTTGCGAGATGGACCTCGCCCTTCAAACGAAACTTCTGCGTTTCTTGCAGACGTCGATGATCCAGCCCGTCGGCGCAGTGGAGCCGCGCAAGATCGATGTTCGCATCGTCTGTGCGACGAACCGCGATCCGGCCGCCGAAGTCCAGGCTGGCCGCTTCCGCGAGGACCTTTTTTATCGTCTGCATGTCGTTCCGATCAACATGCCGCCTCTCCGCGATCGCGGCGACGATGTGATCGAGATTGCCGATATGCTGTTGCGGCGCTTCAGCAAGGAAGAGAACAAATCGTTCCGCCGCCTCAGCATCGATGCAACGGATGCGCTGCGCGGCTACCCGTGGCCGGGAAATGTCCGACAACTGGAGAACACGCTCCGCAACGCTGTTGTGTTGAACGATGGTATCGAAGTGACGCTCGAAATGATGCCATCGATTGTGGTCACCTCACCGCCGCCTGCGAATGCACTGGTCGAACCATCGGCCCGGATCAATGGCTACGAAGGCTATCGACCCGCAACCGCTCACGGCGTCATGGGACACATCGAGCCCCCCATGAACGCGGCACTCGGAATGAGTGATTCTCTCAAGACCCTCGTGGGCTCCACTCTGGCGGATGTCGAACGAGAGTTCATTGAAGTGACGATTCGTGAGTGCGATGGCTCTATCCCCCGCGCTGCACGCATTCTCGACGTAAGTCCGAGCACTCTCTACCGAAAGCGGGAGGCTTGGGAGCGGTCTGTATCCTGAAGCTAGGCCTTTAGACCGCGCCTAGATTCAACCCAAGATGGGTTCCGTTGTCGCAGTTCACCAGTGTGCCAAGCCCAAATTATCGTGAACTGAAGCCGGTGTTTCGAGAGATGGCTCCGGCGGTAGGATTCGAACCTACGACCAGCGGATTAACAGTCCGATGCTCTACCACTGAGCTACGCCGGAAGACTATCTCGCGAAAGCTGGGCGCGTATAACAAGGCGCGTTTGGGTCGTCCAGTGGATTGTTCACGTCACGACGCGGCGCGTTTCTGAACCTGGATTCCGCCGAAGTCTCGCGTTGCTTCAGACGCGGCCTGTGCGACGGTTTCGCCAAGAGACTTCAACCGTTCGTCAGGAATGCGCGCGGTCGGTCCAGAAATTGACACCGCAGCAACGACATCTCCGAATTCGTTGAAGACCGGAGCCGAAACACATCGGAGGCCGAGGGCATGCTCCTCGTCATCGATTGCGTATCCCTGGCGCCGAACCGAGTCCAATGCGGACGCAAGAAGCCTGTGATCCACGATCGTTTTGTCAGTGATCCGGGACAGGCTGAACTGGCGCAGTACATTCTCCAGCCTGTTGGGGTCCATGTTGGCCATCAACACCTTTCCGGCCGCAGACGTATGCAGCATGACCCGGCCACCGATACCCGTGAGCGCTCTCATCGCATGACGCGACTCGATTTGCCCAATACACACCGCTTCGCCGTCACTCTCGACAAACAGGTTGGATGTTTCACCTGTGACTTCCATCAGGCGTCGGAGGTAAGGCCGCACCAAGGCAAGCGTGTCCCTGCTACGTGCGAACGATGATCCGACGAAGAACGCAGCAACCCCGATCCGCCACAAGCCCACCTGTGGGTCGGGCCGTACGAATCTCTCTGCCTCAAGGGTGGTAAGCAGGCGGTGTGTTGTTGACGGCGGCAGCTGGGTTGCCTCTGACAATTCAGTCAATGACATTCCATCGGAGCTCGCCGCCAAATGTTTCATGATCGAGAGTGCACGCGTCAACGAACGCACTTGCCCCGTGTTTCGTCCTTCCGACTCCGGCATCCTCAAACCCATCCATGACTTCTGAAAAAGAAATAGCTCGGACCGCTTGTTTGAGAAGGGTAATTCCCTCTGCGCGTGCGGATTGTCCGAAAGCAGCGAGTGCACACCCCGGTCCGAAGACACAGATTCCACACTAGCCGGCACCGAGTCCTGCAATGTCGGTCCGATGCCTCTCGCGCATGTAAGAGTCCTACCGCCCTCAGGAAGAGCTTCGCGAAACACAGCTCCGACGGCCAACGGCGTTTTTGAGTGAATTAATTCGACGGTTAACCTCTCGTTTACCATCGCGCGATTAACAATGGTGCACTCTCCAGCGGATGCGGAAGAGATGCGGATCACCCCCCCGTTCTCACACCCATCTCCCCGGTCCGCTGAGAGCAGCCCCAATACCCTCAGACGGGTATCACCGCCCCAGCTCGAATGGCTGGGGCGGTTTCTGGTTTTAGTGTCTGCCGCGCCACTCGCACCAAGGTACGGTCACCTACGGAATTAAGCGATGGACATGCACATTCCGATGAAAGCATCGTGCGCAAAGCATGCCGTAATTGCCGGCAGCATCCAGTCGATCTGAAGAGCCGAAGCTCAGCAGCCAGCTCTTTCAGAGCAACCTAAATGCGCGTCGAACCCATGGTGATCAAACGAAGCCGGACGCGAAGAGGTTTGCTTGAGCTCCGCCACCGAGACCGCTGGTCTGCAGCAGCGTCAGTGCAGCAGACCCACGCACACTCGATGAAACTGCGCCTGATTGAACCTGCCGGTTGAGGAGGAAACGATCAACGACTTCCGCCAACCGGGCCGGATCTGCCAACTCACTTGGCGAAGAGATATCGAAGATCCGTCGAGCGCGCGAGATCACCTCGTCGACCTGCTGGTCAAGCTCGATCAACCCAAACTGTTCAGGCAGATTCAGCGCAGTTTCCAGTACATCTCTCAAAGGTGGAGATCCAAGAAGCCTGAGCCAAACCGTTCTATCGGTCGAGCCACTTGATGCGAGCTCTGGCGCTTCCCGCTTGAAGTTCAGGGCGAGGCGCATGTCCAGATCGACCTCTCCCACAGAAAGCTCGAACTGACGCTCCCGATACTGCTCGACCAGGTTGAGTCGCGTGTCCTCGAACACTAAGAGTCCGCCAACATCTCCAAACCCAAGGAACTCGGACATTTCCCGGTAAGCGGGATCAACCAACCTGTTCGCGAACGACCGGTCATCGAAAGTTCCTTCTTCGATTACCTTCCGTACGAAAGCACCCTTGTTAAGATCTTCGTCGAGACCGAACGCTCCCAAAACCACGGCGAGTACCCGCCGATCTGACATCAGCTGATCAACGGACGTGATGCTGCCAGCCGTTTCGAGAAAATAGTCTATTTCCCGCTGAACATCCGGACTCTTGTTAAAGAGCTCCAACTGTCGATCCATCGTACGTTCAAGGAACTTGAAGCCAGAAAGACCACCGATCGGAATTGCGGGAGGAAACGGCATTACTGGGTGTACCCCACAGCTCGCGATGACGGCAAAGCCTCGGAGTTGAGCAAGGCGTCCTCGATGGGGATGAGTTTGCGCAGATACTTCAGAACTCCGTAGAAGTTCAGTTCCTCAAGCGCTTCGTATGCGTCATCGAGGTGCTCAACACCGTCGAGACCGCTCATCGCGCTCTGAAGATGATTGATCCCAGTCCGAAGCTGCGCCGTGGCATCATCGATGTTCACCTCGCCCGCAACTGCTAGCTGAGCGATGTAGCAGACGCGTTTCACGGGCGTTGTCGCCTGGTCGGGATGGATGGCATCGCGAAGACGCAGAATCTTGGCGTCAGGCGTCTTGATGATCAGTCGCGCGTTTCGATCACCGTTTTGCATGACGACGCCGTTGACGAGAATCTGCTCGTGCGCGCGCAACTTCAATATGAGGCCGGGCATCAGAGTCGCTCCTCGCCGTTTAAGTTTCCTTTGAGTCCCTGCATGATCGCGGAGTTGATCTCGATGAGCGGTTCCACACCCGCTTCACGGCGCATGACTTTGGTCGTGTGGGCCTGTGTGAATTCAAACAAATAGAACAGTTGCGCTCGCAGTTGCTGTGGCAAACCGTTGTCCGCGTCCATCACGTCGAAGGCTATTGTACGCCACAAGTTCAAATTTTCTGTCAGCGCTTGTAGCAGCGCCGGAAAGTCTGCGGCATCTGAAGCGCGCCGCTTGAGTTGCCCCGTGACATTCGAGAAGACCTTGTACTCGATATCACGCGGCAGTGCGGTAGAACGCGCCGCGGCCATATAACCACTCGTTTGGAGCATGGAGTTCCCCTTGCCCGAGCCTGAGGCTCAGTAGGACTGGCCATTCCGACCGACGTCCGAAAGAGGCCGAGGCGAAGTCGCCTCGGCCAGTGTTTGAATTACCGGAACAGCGCCAGGATGTTCTGCGGTGCCTGGTTGGCGATCGACAATGCCTGGATACCCAGCTGCTGCTGCACCTGCAGGGCCTGCAAACGCGCAGAGGCTTCTTCCAGATCAGCGTCAACGAGTGCGCCGATGCCGCTCTTGAAGCTGTCGATCAGGGTCGACATGAAGGTGTTCTGCAGCTCGACCCGCTTTTCGGCAGTTCCGAGAGAAGCCTGAGCGTCAACCACAGTCTGGATCATTGTCTCGATCGACGTCAGACCTGCCTGAGCACCTGGCGCGGTAGACACGTCAAGTGCCTGAAGTGCCGACAGACCGCCTGCACCGGCAGTCACAACACGTGCCGAAACCGTGAAGTCACCAGCGGCGTTCGTGTTACCCAGATCAATCTGGCCGCCCGAAACGAAGTCGGTCACAAGACCGGTGATGTTTGCAGCATCGATTTGAGCAAGCAGACCGGCAGCAATCACATCTTCATTGTTCGTAGCAGCAGCGTCGCTAGCCGTCACTGTGTAGCTGACTGTGGTGTCTTCCACGGTGAACTCGATCCGATCACCTTCCGCCAGCGTACCCGGTGCAATCACGAGCGACTCATCTGCAACGGCGCCACCGGCATCCAGGAAGAATGCTGCATTGTCTGCATCCGCCGAAACGCCACTCGAACCGGCCAAACCGCCGGCGACGGCACCTGCAGCCGTACCAAGGTTCTGTGCCGTTACGGTGATGTTGCTGGCCGTGACGTTGCCGGTGGCATCACGGTCAAGGGAAGACAGGATCGTTGCACTTGCAACGCTGTTGTCGAGCAAGTTCAGGCCGTTGAACTGCGCGGCGTTGACAATCCCTTCGACCTGGCTGCGCAACGAGACGATCTCGTTCTGGATGGTTACACGATCGACGTTGTCTTCATTGGCTGCAACGATCTGACTCTTGATCTCGTTCAGCAATTCGCCCACTTGGTTGGCAGCATTTGAAGCCACCGAAACGGTTGCCGCACCAAGGTTCAGCGAATCGCTGATCGCCTGGAAACCGGCGACGTCCGATTCCATGACCTTCGAGATCGCGAAGACCGCCGCGCCGTCCTTGGCTGTCGCGATCTTTTTGCCGGTCGAGATCTGAGAATTGACTTGCTCGAGATTGCTGTTGGTCGACCGCAGGGTCTGCAGGGCGATCATAGCCGACGAGTTGGTGAGAACACTTGCACTCATGTGACATCATTCCTTTTAAAGGCGGAGCGTTCGGCGCCGCTTCTACAAACGAGCCCCGTTTCCGGGACAGTGCGCGGCGGCTTCGCTCACATCGCGCGGGAACATGTCTTCTGACGTGTGACCGGGCCTACTGCCCGGGCGGCAGACTTTACTGCAGCGGGGTTAGGAAACACCCAAACGCTTGCCAGCAGGTAAAACCCATTGACTGTTTTTGGGACGAAAACACGGTTTCAGGCGATCTTGCCGCCGCCGAGCGCGTCGTCGCGGCTGGAAATCAGTGTCCCATCTTCCGCGTAGGCGACAGCACCCTTGCGCATCTTTGCGATTGAAGCGAGTCGCCGACGCGCCTGTGCAAGGCCTTGCATCGCAGCGCGAATGATCTCCTCGTTTCGTCTGCTCGCTTCGATCAGTCGCCGAACCGCAATGACGACATCCGCAGTGCGCACGGCATTGCGCAGGGTCACTTCAAGGGTTTGCAGGATGCGGGTCTTGGTCTCGATCACGTCTGACAGGAACTGGTACTTTCCAGTCAGGAAAATCTCACGCTCCCGTTCAAGCACGACCATCGCCTGCTCGATCACATCCGCTGCAACCACTGATCCAGACGCCTCGTCGCGCCCGCTGGAACTCACATCACTCACGTATCCATCCTCTCAAGCATCGCGCGGTAAACATGGTCGGCCAAACCAAAGGATCTGCTGGAACTGATGGCATCGGCATATTCCTGCACCAAAAACCCTGAGAACGCGGCTTCACCGGGCCCGCCATTGAACGCCTCGGGCATCTTGGCGACACCAGCGTGTTTCAGCATTTCTGCAAGAAAACTTGCTTCAAATTTCTCTGCAGCCGCGCGGACGCTGCTGTTTTGCAAGGTGGCGGGATCGACGGATGCGCCGCCGATCAGGTTCGACAGCGGTGACGCTGCACGTGAACTCTGCAGTACTTCCAACTCGGACATGAAACACTCCTGAACCGTCTCGGCCACGATCTCCTGTCAGGGTAAACAATCGGTAAGGCTTGACGGCTAAAGAGGCGGTAGTGAAACGAGTAGGTGCGGCGATGAATTTGCCAGAAGTGTTGATGTCATCCGGTCCGCCGGCGGGAACGAAAACGCCGCCGGAGAAGAGCAACACGCGATCCGACAGCAAGGACTCGCGCTTTTCGGAGTCTGTCGACGCTGCTGAGCGCACCTCCCGCAATGGATCGGAAAGCGCCGAGGCGGCCAAGACGACCGAGAGCGCAACCCCAACGGACGGACGGCAAAACCCCGATAATCCGGAACGAAAAGGCGGCAATCCACTCACCGAGACGGAGTCCGATTCAGACGCCGCGCAGCCAAATGCAGAGGTCCCGGCGGCGCTCGCAACGCCCGCGAACACGCCGACCACGTTCTCTGCCCTCGCGTTACCCAGCAGTCCTTCACCGAGGAGCCAGGAAACGGCGGGTCTGACCACGGTATCGGCCAATACGGCGCAGGAAGAGCAGTCAGTCCGCACAGTTTCTGTGCCAGCACAGTCCAAATCCTTGGAGCAAGTGCAGACTGGTTCTGACGGGAACCTGCTGAAAGCTCAGCCCGACACGGTCAGGCCCGGGCCTTCGCTGGCAACGCAGCCGGAAATCCAGACGCCCGGGACCTCTTCTACGAACCAGCCAGAAGCCGGTGCTAATCCCATTCCTCAGGTTCGAGCAGAAAAGGTCGCTGTCACCGCGCCTACTGTTCCCACGATCCCTACGGACCGAACGTCCAAGGTCGGCGATTCAAACATCAGGGTCAGAGTTTCCGAAGCTGCCGCGTCAGCTGATTCGACCGTCGCGCGTGACCAGCCGAAGACGGCGGGTCTGCAGAGCAATGCCACATCAGTTCCGCCAGACGCACGCCAACAGATCGTCCGTGAGGTCACTCCGAAGGAACGCCCGGTTGCCGCGCCAACTCTGACAAACGATGCCCAGGTTAATCTCGATCCCCAGGACGCAGACAGCATCAAGATCGAATCAGGACGCGCAGACGGCAAATTGTCTGTCCTCTCGGAACTCAACGGCTACCGAACCTTGGCCCAAGCGACCGGACCCACATCACCGACTGGCGCCGAGCGGTCTACTCCATTCGTTGTATCTGGAAGCTCAATTACCCCTGGACAGCAAAGTGCGCCAACGACGACCGTCTCTGCAGTACCGATCGCGAGTGCCCCGATGGCCAACGAGGCAGTCGCGCGCAGTGCGGTCACGCAGATCGCGGCAGCTCTGAACACGCCATCCAACGCACGACGAATCGACCTCAGCCTAGATCCGCCAGAGTTGGGACGGATCGAAATCCAGATGGAAGTCGCAGAAGCAGGCATGAAAGCCATGCTCACGGCGGAACGCCACGCGACGGGCGATATGCTGAGACGTCAATCCGACCTGCTTATGCAGCAGCTCAATGACGCCGGTTTCGAGAGCGTCGACATATCCTTCGCTGATTTCACAGACGGACAAATGTTCGAAAGCGGGTCCGGTCAACCCGGAACCTCGGGAGGTGAAACAGAGTCTGCGCCCAATGAGCCTGCGCCCTCAGAGCGTCGGCAAAGTATAACCTCGAACGCAATGGACATGCGTTTGTAACGGGAGGATTTGAACATGGATGCCGCGCAACTTACGCCTTTGCTTCCGAACCCGGTCGGCACCGGATCGCGCTCGAACGAAACGCTCGAGGCGGCCAGCAGTGCAAGTGCTGACTTCGAAAGCTTTCTGACACTTCTTACCGCACAGCTCGAGAACCAGGATCCATTGGCTCCTTTGGATTCGACTGAGTTCATCGCGCAGCTGGCCAGTTTCTCGACAGTGGAACAGCAGATCGGGACGAACGAACGACTCGACCAGATCGCCGATCAATCGTTCAACAGAGACATCGCAGGTTTCGCCGCCTGGATTGGCAAAGCCGTTGCGACATCCGATGGTCGTTTCAACGCACGCGGAGAACAGATGGACTTCGGTTTGGCGTCTGTGGACGGCGCTGAAACGGCAACTGCAGTCATCAAGGACTCTCTGGGCAATACGATCCGAACGCTGCCTGTTGCGCTTGATGGATCCGAGGCTTTCTCGTGGGACGGAAAGAACAACGACGGCGAAGCTATTTTCGGCGAGGACTTCAGCGCCACGGTGGACTACTTCGGCGGCGGATCGGTCCTGGACACCTTGCCTGCACTGGTGCGGACCGAGGTGCTCGGTATCCGTGGTTCCGAGGATGGCGTTAAGCTCGATCTGTCGGACGGCCGGCGCTTAAGTCCCAATGACGTCGTCTCGGTGTCGGATCTAGCCTTGACCAGCTAACAAACGATACCGACGATCGTGAATGCTATCGCTGGACCGGTCGCCGGGTCGAACGCAGGTATCGTTGCCGACCTGACCCCGCCTACCGGTCGAGCGTGACGCGAAGGCTTACCTGACCAATGGCGCCCCGGATGGAGTATTCTCGGCATCTGGATGAGCACCGCCGCGGAACTCTTTGTCTCCGCGCGGCAGAGCAATCTGGGCGCATCTCTATGCCAAAAGGCGAAATCCGTCGACGCTTCACACACTTCATGGTCACGAGTTAATGTGGCCGGGTCTCTCTCGGTTAGACGCCGCAACAGTCCGCACTGGTTCGCACCGCATATTGTGGCACGGATCTTCTGTGAGGGTGCGAATTCATCCCCGTCGGCATCCCGCAGAGACGGTCACGTCAATCGTTCGATACGCCTCCCGAGAAAGGGGCTCCCGGCTCAATCGGGCAACACGCTATCACTACATCACATGATCGGCGTCAGCAGCGGACGTCCTTCGAACTGCGCACACAGATTGTCGACTACAAGCATGCCCATGCCCTTCCGGGTCTTCCATGTGGCTGAACCCTGGTGCGGCGACAACACGACGTTATCCATGTCGAACAACGCCTCAGGCACGGATGGTTCCGATTCGAACACGTCTAACGCAGCACCTCCCAGGGCACCCGTCCCGAGCAATTCCACCATCGCCGTTTCGTCGATCAGCGTGCCGCGCGCGACGTTGACAAGCGCGCCTTCCGGTCCCAGGGCCTCCATTACTTTGCGCGAGACGATCGCGCGGGTCTGCGCGGTCCCCGGTGCAATCACCACCATCCAGTCGCAGTCGCGGGCCATGTCCTCGAGATCGGCGTAATACGGATAGGGCTGGTGCGCCTGCTCACTGCGCCCGTGGTAGACGACCCGCATCCGCATGGCCTGACACCGTACTGCGATCTCCTTGCCGATCCGTCCGAGGCCCAGGATGCCGACGGTCTTGCCGGTCAACTCGGCGGTGTAGGTGAAGGCGCCGTCCGTGACCCAGCGCCCTGCCCGTACATATGCGTCGGCCTGCGGAATTTTGCGCGCCAAGCCCAGCATCAACGCCATTGTCAGCTCGGCAACAGCGTCGTTCAGCACGTCCGGCGTGTTCGTCACCCGCAGGCCGCGTGCCTTCGCGGCGTCCAGATCGACCGCATCGTACCCGACCGAACAACACCCGATGATCTGCGCGTTCGGGCACCGCTCCATCAGATCGGCCTTGCATCCGACGACGCCGTCCGTCGCAATGGCGTCGATGGACGGGCCGACCTCGGCAATCAAGGCGTCCGGATCGTCGGCCTCCCAAAGCACATGGACATTGAACCGCTCGCGCATCTCGGGCAGCACCGTCGTCAACATCGGTGCGATCACCAGCACGTTCTTCTTCATTTTTTCTCTCCCTCGATGCGGGCATCCCAAGGCGCTCAGGCCGAGAGGTCGCCCCTCAGATGACGCTCGCGCCACCAGATGTAGATGCCGCTTGCAATGACGATTGGGGCCCCAAGCCCGATCCAGATGCTGGGCGGTTGATGAAAGATCAACCAGCTTGACGCGGTCATGTAAAGCAGTTGGACATAGATAAAAGGGGCCAGGACGGCGGCAGGGGCGTATCGGTGCGCGGTTGTCAGCATCTGGTGGCCCGACCATCCCATCACCCCCATGGCCCCGAACAAGATCCAGGCGAGCGGTGTCGCGGGCAGTTCCCAGTTCAGTATTGCAAGCGGGACCAGCAGAACGGTCGCGACCAGTCCAGAATAGAGCTGTTGCGTGTTGGTGGAATCCACGCCAGCCAACCGGCGCGTCAGCACGGTGTAGATCGCGGCAAAGAACGCGGCACCGAACGAGACCAGCATGGCCCAGTGAAAATCGCCGGTCCATGGCCGGGTGACGACGAGAATCCCGCAAAAGCCGACGGCAATCGCCGACCAACGGCGCAGGCCGACCTTCTCGCCCAGCATAGGAACCGAGAGTGCGCAGATGAAAATCGGGATCATGAACAGGATCGTCGACGTCAGCGTGAGTGGCAGGTACCCGACCGCGATGAAGTTGAGGATGGTCGACCCGCCCAGGCAGACCCCGCGCACGATCTCGAGCCCCGGCGCGCTGGTGTGCAGGCTGGCCGTACCCTGCTGCGGCAGGATGAGCGCTGCCACGATAACCAAATGAACCGTGTAGCGTGCAAACGCCGCCATCAGGGGGGACATGCCTTCGGTCACCAGCATCTTGGCCGAGCTGTCCAGCACGGTGAAGCAGGCGAAGGCCGCCATCATCAGCGCGATTGCAAAGCCGCGCCGGTCTTCGCGTGGTTTCGTCGTGACAGCGTGAATGCCCGGATAGCGCCAGCCGGCCATCAGGCAGAAACCGGGGCTGCGTCATCATCGAGGAACCAGCGCACGCTGTCCTCGAAGCTTTTGTCGGCGTGGAACCCAAGCCCCAAAGCCTTGGCCGGATTGATGTGCGCCCGCCACGAACCAACGACGGCCGTGACCGCCGGATCCGGGTTCCAGGTGATGCGGGCTTCGGGATCAGGGCCTGCCACGCGTGTCATCGCGTCGATCATCTCGCGCACGCTGTCGGTGCGGCCTGGCAGTGCGAAACAGCGGTTCAGGCCCAGATCGGCGGCATCGACCTCAGCGGCGTGCAAAAGGTTGCGGATCACGGTGCGGGGCGCGGAATGCCAGATCGGATAGTCCTCGGACACCGGGCAGTTCGATGCCTGCCCCTGCAACGGCTCGCGGAAGATCGAGGACATGAAGCCCGACGCCGCGGCGTTCGGCTTGCCGGGCCGGATCGTGATCGTCGGCAGACGAACGCCGCGCCCATCCAGAAAACCCTTGCGCGAATAGTCGTTCAACAGCAGTTCCGCCGCGGCCTTCTGGGTGCCATAGGACGTCTGGGGATTCAGCGCTGACCAATCCTCGATCGGATCGGGCACCTCGCCTCCGTAGACGACGACCGAGGACGTGAAGACCGTGACAGGCGTCCGCCCCGACGCCCGCGCCGCTTCGAACACATTGAGCGATCCTTGGAGGTTGATGCGCACTCCGAGGTCGAACTCGGCCTCGGCCTGACCCGAAACGATGGCGGCGAGATGATAAACCACATTGGCGTCTGAAAGGGCCTTCGTGACTGCGCCAGCCTCGGTGATGTCGAGCGCGACCGTCTCAACCGGAAACTCGGCCGCAACAGCTGGCGGCGCGGTGAGATCGGCCAGCAAAACCGATGTGATGGTCGTGCCGCACAGCCTGCCCTGTCCCGCCAGTGCGCGCGCGAGCTTCTGGCCGAGGAAGCCACCCCCTCCGAGAATGACGACGCGCATGTGGAGTTCCTTCCATGTCGAATGTGCAGGCCGAGCGCCGATGGGATGACGCGGAGGTACACAGGTAAGGCTCTGGGGGAAAGTATGATGTTGGTGAGGCGGCTAGACGCGATCGAGAACCTTCACCATGCAGCGGGGGCCGCCCATCGCCTCGGCCAGTTGCATCATACCGGGGATCGGCGCGACGTCAAAACCAAGGTCGCGCCAGATACTCGCGTTGGCCTCGTCAAGCGCTGCCAGTTCCGGCCAGCTTTCGTTGGCAAAACATGGCAGAAGGATCGACGTATCATCAACCAGCACATTGTTGACCGGCAGGTGGAACCAGCGCCGATAGGACTGTTCGGGCCGGTCGACCCAGGCCAGCGGCTGCGGAGTGCGGATCACTTCGGCGCCTGCCTGCTCGAGCAGCGTAGCGATCTCGTCGAAGGCAAGCGGCTGTGCGTGCGGCCAGAGCGGATGACCGATCACGTCAGCGCCGCGCTTGGGACAGCCGACCAGGAACCTCGGCGTGTCACCCGAGCATCCGGCGGCGGCAATCATGTGGTCGAGATGGAAGATCGGCTGATGCGCTTCGGGGTCGCTCAGGTAATTCAGGGTTTCCTGCCAACCGGACATCGGTCGATTGGTGGATCGGGTCACTTCGGGGGCGCAGGGCTCGGACGTGCCGACCGGCACAACGGTGCGCGCTGGATCGAAGCGTCTGAGAGCGTCGACATGCCCGGCCGACCCGGCGCTGACGAGGGCCAAGCTGCCGTTTGCGATCGTGTTCCCACCATCGACATGCAGCGCGGCCTCTTCAACACGCAAGCCCAACTCGCCGAGGAGATGTCGCGCCAGGGACAGGTCATCGTACCGGTCGAACACGGGCGACAGAGCGGCGGTTCCGTCGTCACGAATCAGGATCGGGTCCTGCAACCAAAGCGAGAAATTCAGGCCATCCGGCGCAACATGAAGTCTTGCGCATTCGCTGCGGTCAGCCTGGCCCAGCCACTGGCGCACCCGGTCCTGCACGGCGGCATCGGCGATGATCTCGACGGTCGCGGTCTTGGGAAGTGCTGCGAGAACGGATTGGATCGCCTCTGGAAACGTCTCGGCGCTGTGCGGCGAGATGGCGATCGCGACGCGGGCGATGCGGCCCGCGCAATCGTCCAGGAGAGGTGCCGTCATCTGGCCGGGCCGGGCCTCAACCCTTTTTGCGGATGCCCTCGACGCGAATGCCGACCTTGCGGACCCCGGTTTCACGAATGCCCGTCTGGCGAACACCCGTCTTGCGAACGCCGCCGACCGGATTGCCCTCGACCCGTACACCCATGACACGCTGCATATCGAGCCCGCCCGGTGTCGAGGCCATGCGGATCTTCATGTCCGGAGAGAACCCACCGCTTGTCGCGTCCAGATCCGTGTCTTCGATCTCTTCCGGCTTGGATTTGTCAGCCATCCTATCCTCCACTGCGCCATCGGCATGGGGGCAGGTTACCATGTGGCCGCATCGCGTCAGTAGCAAATGATACAGGCGGTTTAGGCCGCTCGAACGGCGCGCTGACGCGCGCAGTTCTCGGGAGCCTACCAGGCCCGCCACCACCCCCGCCGCCTCCGGCGTGCTGCGCACGCCAGAGCCGGGCGGCGGATGGCAGCGGGTCAGCTCAGTGATTGTCCCGGGGCAGAGTCTCGGACGTACGGCGATACCGCGTCGCGAATTCGAGGCATCCGCCATCCGCGAAGTGTCCGACATGGGCGCGCTGCAGTTCCTGCCAGGGCGTCTGATGCTCGAGCTCCGGCTTCTCCCAGGCGTCCTTGCGGGCCTGCCATTCCTCGGCGGGCACCAGCGCATCCATCGTCGCGTTCGGGATGTCGAGCCGTACGATGTCGTTTGTTTGCAGATACGCCAGACCGCCACCGATCACCGCCTCGGGCGAGGCATTTAGGATCGAGGGGCTTTCGGACGTGCCCGACTGACGCCCATCGCCGATCGTCGGCATGTGCTGGATGCCCGCCGCGATCAGGGCATCGGGCGGCTGCATGTTCACCACCTCGGCCCCGCCGGGATAGCCGATCGGGCCGACGCCGCGGATGAACAGCATGCAATTCTCATCGATCCCGAGCGCGGGATCGTTGATCCGGTCATGGTAGTCCTCGGGGCCTTCGAACACGATCGCGCGCGCTTCACAGACACCTTCCGAGCCCGGGCGCGACAGGAACTTCTCCTGAAACTGCGCGGAGATCACCGAGGTCTTCATCAGCGCTGAGTCGAAGAGGTTGCCCGATATCACCACGAAGCCTGCCTTTGCACGCATCGGAGCCGCCGGGGTCTTGATCACCTCGTGGTTCTCGGACAGCACGTCGGCATAATCCTGGGCCACGGTCTTGCCCGACACGCGCAGGGGCGTGCCGTCCAGCATCCCGGCGGCCAGCATCTCGCCCATCACGGCGGCGGTGGCGCCTGCACGCTGGTAGTCCTCGCCCAGATAGAAGCCTGCCGGCTGCATGTTGACCAACAGCGGCAGGTCGAATCCGATCTCCTGCCATTCCTTGATGTCCAGATCGACGCCCGCGTGCCGACCGATCGCCGCGAAATGGATCGGGGCGTTGGTCGAGCCGCCGATCGCTGTGTTCACGCGGATGACGTTGTGCAGTGCCGCCTTGGTGATGATCTTGGAAGGCGTCAGATCCTCGTGCGCCATCTCGACGATGCGCTTGCCGGTTTCGTAGGCCGCTTCCATCCGGGCGCGCCAAGGGGCCGGAATGTTACCGGTGCCTGGCAGCATCATGCCCAGCGCCTCGGTCAGGGCGTTCATGGTCGAGGCCGTGCCCATGGTGTTGCAATGACCCAGCGACGGCGCCGAAGAGCAGATCCGCGCTAGGAACTCGGCATAGTCGATCTCGCCCGCCGCCAGCAGGCGTCGCGACTCCCAGACGATCATGCCAGAGCCCGCGCGCTTGCCCTTCCACCAGCCGTCCAGCATCGGCCCGCCGTTCAGTGCGATGGCCGGGATGTCCACTGTGGCAGCACCCATCAGCATGGCAGGCGTGGTCTTGTCGCAGCCGGTGGTCAGGACAACCGCATCCAGCGGATAACCCTGCAAGACCTCGACCAGCGACAGATAGGCGAGGTTCCTGTCCAGTGCTGCTGTCGGGCGTTTCCCTGTCTCCTGGATCGGATGGACCGGGAACTCCAGCGGAATGCCGCCTGCGTCGCGGATCCCGGCCTTCACGCGGTCAGCCAGAAAGACGTGGATCTTGTTGCAGGGGGAGATATCGCTGCCGGTCTGGGCAATGCCAATGATGGGCCGCCCGGACTGCAATTCCTCCAACGTGAAGGCCTGGTTCTGGTATCGTTCGAGATACAGCGCCGTCATCGTCGGGTTGTCCGGATTGTCAAACCACTGGCGGCTGCGGAAACGGCCCTTGTGGAACGCGGTCATCGGTGTCTCCCTGGCGATTATGGCTGGTCTGCGGCGGCGACTAGACCCTATACCAGGGCAAAGCACAATCGGGGAGGCGATGATGAACAGCTACGATCTTAAGGGCCGCAAGGCAGTCGTCACGGGCGGCGCGCAGGGGATCGGCCGGGCGATCGTGGAGCGCTTTCTCGACTCGGGCGCCATCGTGACGATCTGGGATGCGGACCGGGCACTTGGCGAGCGGACGGCAGCCGAACTCGAGGGCCGGGGCACGGTCTATGTGAACGATCCCGACGTCTCCGACTGGGGCCGGGTTCAGTCCGCGACAGCGCGGACAGTGGCCGAGATGGGCGGCGTCGACATTCTGGTCGCCAATGCCGGGATCGCGGGGGCCAATGCGACGGTGATAGATACCGATCCCGCCGAGTGGAGCAAGGTCATCGACATCGACCTGAACGGCGTCTTCCACTGCTGCAAGGCGGTCGCGCCGCACATGGTCGAGGCGGGTTATGGCCGGATCGTCAACACCGCCTCGATTGCCGGGAAGGAGGGCAATCCGAATGCCGCGCACTACTCGTCGGCCAAGGCGGGCGTCATCGCGCTGACAAAGTCGCTCGGCAAGGAACTCGCGCAGCACGACATTGCCGTGAACTGCATCACGCCCGCCGCCGCCAAGACCGCGATCTTTGATCAGGTCGAGCAGTATCACATCGACTACATGCTCTCGAAGATCCCACGCGGGCGCTTTGTGACGGTCGAGGAGATCGCGAGCATGGTGACCTGGCTTTGCAGTGCCGAGAACAGTTTCACGACCGGTGGCGTGTTCGACCTCTCGGGCGGCCGGGCGACGTATTGACGGGGGGCCGCGGCTTCACGCGGCGCCCACGATCTTGGCCCGGGGGTCGGTCTGGCCGGACGGACAGACCGGCCAAACGCGCTACACGAGGCCGACAGCCATCGCGATTTTCAGACGGCACCTTCGCTGAGCAGGGAGTTGTAGAAGCCCTCGTGGCGCGGCTTGTACCCCTCCTCCCAAAGCGCATCGATCCCGTCATCCTTCCAAGTCCACGGCGGCGTGCATTGCTTGAAGGCCTTGCCGTCGTCGCTGCGCCAGAACTGGACATACTTCTGCACCTTGTCGTTGTCGCGCATACGGTAGATCCAGCGCAGCTCCGAACCGCTGACATTGCGGCTTTTGGCGACGTATTCCGGTGTGAACTCGGACTCCTTGAAGTTGAAATGCGTCGGCACAAGCTTGCCGAACGGATTGTCGCCCTTTGACAACAGCCCGCCAAAGGTCGAGGTTTTCTTCACGACCATTTCCTGGCTCTTCTTGCTGGCCAGCGCGGACATCACGAAGTGAATGTGGATGCCGTTCTTCGCAGCCCAGAGCAACGAGCCCTTGGACTTCTTCCGATCAAAAGCGTTGATGTTCAGTTCGAAGCAACCACTGGCTTCAGGGTAGGCCGACAGCACATCATGGCGGTGCTGCGCGCCAAGTTTCCCACGCTTCAGTTTTTCCTTGGGACCCTTCTGAACCTGCGGATCCTCGAACGCGTCGATGAACAGTGGAATTCCCTTTCGTCTGAGAAGCGCCGGCCCACCTTCAAGGTGTTTGAAGACGAAAGCCAGGCGGTCAGGATGAATACCGAAGACAATATCAATCTTCCTGTCGAAATCGCGGAACGCGGGTGTGAAAGGCATGATCCGTACTCCTTCGTGTGATGATTGGCGTTGTCCGCAAACGATGCCCGCCTGGGTTGTTTGGCTCAATGCACATCGCATCACGCGGCTGACATGGAGCGTGTGCCGGGAATTCGGGCGCGTCGGCGCACCTGTCGTTTGAGACAAAAGCTTTTGCAGTAGCGCATCACCATCGAGGCGCACGGCATCCCGCTCGACATCGATGCAATCGAGGAAGTGGGCGCCGCACGGCTGATCCACCGTCCGGTCGCCGGATCGTCAGAGCCAGGTGGGCCTTCGCGCGGACATTCCATCGTTCCGATACGGCAGCGCCAAAGGCGCCGCACACGGGAAAGTGGCTTCGTTTGGCGATGTCTCATGAGATTAGCGGCGGATCTTGGATGCCTCGCCGCTCGTTGGATATCGCGCACTGACGTGCGGATCCTGGAAAAAGTTCGGACCGGCCGGTCCGTCAGCCCACAGATCGGGCCGAAGTGTCGTCTGGTCCGTCTTCTTTACGACGGACCGCAAGTCTCGAGACCCGGCGGGTTTTAGACAAAGTTTCCTAAAAATCAGTGAACCCAGGCGAAGTTCTTCCGGAAGGCGCGGCCCGAAGGCCGCACTGTCTGGTCCAATTGAACCACCCGTCTTAGGATAGCGGCACGAAGCTGAACTGATCCGCAACCAGATCGGCTGCCGTGACACCCGCAACCTCGATGACATCGGTGCCCGCGGCCGTGCCATAGTCGACCAGAGCGCCGCTGCCGCCATCCGTGATCGTCAGATCGACGAATTGCAGTGCCGTTCCGCTGAAATCGATCACGTCAAGATCCAGTTCGAAGTCCCGGATGATGTCGAGCCCGTCGCCCAGCACGAAGACAAAGGCGTCAGCCTCGGTGCCGCCTGTCAGGGCGTCCCGACCGGCACCACCGTCGATCACGTCGCTCCCGCCGCCAGCATTGATGACATCATCCCCGTCGAGACCGGTCAGCGTATTGTTACCAGCGCGTCCATTGATCCGGTTGCCGAGATCGTTGCCGGTGATGTCGATGTCATCGCCCGTGTCGGTCACCCCGTTCTCGACATTCGCGGCGAGCGTGACATCGACCTGGGTATAGACCGTGTCAGTGCCCTCACCGGCGTTCTCGATGATGGTGGTGTCTTCGTCGTAGACATACAGCCGGTCATCGCCCTCGCCACCGGCCAGGGTTGCCGATCCGTTGTAGACGCCCAGAAGATCGTTGCCGCCAAGACCGCGAAGCTCGACCGGCCCCGTGAGCACGAACAGGCTCTCGCCGACTTCAGTGCCCTCAACGACCGGAACGGACGGCGCACCGAACGCTTCGATGAAGTCGGCGGCAGACAGATCCGCCACATTCAAGTCGTTGATGACGATCGTCCCGCCGGCGAAGTTGACCAACGACCTGGTCGTGCCGGTGATCAACAGATCCTCGAACGTCAGACCAACGGCTGTCAGGTCGATCAGGTCAACGCCGTCCTCGAAATCCAGGATGGTGTCGATGCCGTTGTCTTCCGTGACGACGAAGATGTCGGCACCGGAGCCGCCTTCCAGAACGTCGTTCTCCACGCCGCCGATCAGGATATCATTGCCTGCAGCGCCGTCCAGACGGTCACGCCCGACTTCGCCAGTCAGCAGGTTGTTGCCGGAGGTCCCGATGAACCAGTTGTTCTGGTCGTTGCCGACAATCGTGATGTCGTCGGATCCGATCCCGACAATGTCCTCGACATTATCGGGCCCGAACAGTGACACCGAGGTGCCGATCGTGTCGTGGCCTTCATCCGCAAGCTCGAAGACCACGTCGCCGAGACTGTTGACGACGTAACGGTCATCGCCACCGCCGCCGATCATGCGATCTTCGCCGCCTGCGCCCAGAATGAAATCGCTGGCGTCCGTGCCCTCGATGACCTCGCCTGCGTCCGTGCCACGTGTGATCCCGCCACCGGCGGCGGCGCTGACAACGCTGCGGAAATCAAGACCGAGGATGACCGGATCATGGTCCGAGTTCCGCGCGGGCGTCGTGCCATCGAAGAGCGCCGGGTCGCGGCCAAAATCGAGATTGTAGTCGATCGCGTCCGCCTCATCGGCATTGATGTGCCATTCGGTGACATCGGTGACACGGCTGAGCGCCGGGTCGTTGGCCAGCGCATAATCGAGCGTTCCCCGTTGGCCGTCGAAGACGAAGGAGTAGATGTCCTCGCCGTCTTCAGCAAAGTCCTGGGCCAGGTCGGTGAAGCCCTCACCCGTAAGCGCGCCGACCGGCGTCTCTTGGGCGTAGGCATTGAGGTCACCCAGGACCAGCACATTGTCGGTTCCGGCACCGGTCGGGTCGGTGGCCAGCCACGCAGCCAGTTCCTCGGCTGCATCCTGGCGGACCTGGTTCCAGAAGCCCGCACCGTCACCCTGGTCGTAGTTCGGATCTGCCAGCAGGGCATCGATCAGCCCCTGCGGAGCACCGCCGAACGTCGCATCCAGGAAGGTGTCTTCCAGGTTGCTGTCACCCTTCGACTTGAAGTGGTTGACCGCGACCGTGAAGCTCTCGCCGTTGTTGTTCTCGGTGAAGCTCGCGGCCACGGCCGGGCGGTTGCGCTGGAAGTCACCGACCTGATCATCAGCCGAGACGAAATCGTTCAAGGCCGACGCGGTCGCGAAGGTGGTCGCGGCCGAGGCTTCCTCGAACACCAGCGTCTCGACCGTGCCGGTCGGTGTGACCGAGGCCGGTTTGTAGATGATGCCGGTGGTGATCGCATCCGTGCCGACGACGCCGGTCGGGATGAAGTCGTAGGTGCCAGCACCCATCACGGCGTTGACGGCCGCGACAAGATCCGCGATCGCCGCGTCTGTCGCCGAGTTCTCCAGCTCGACCAGCCCCAGCACATCAGCGTCCATCTCGACGATGGCGTTGACGAGTTTTTGCTGTTGTCTGCCGAACTCGGCATTCGGATCCGTATCGGCTGGCGGGTTCGGATCCAGCGGATCCGCGAACCGCGTAAGATCGTCGGCACCACGTGGGTCGAGCCCGGTATCCGTGACCGCCGAGCCATCGTCGATCGTGGTGAAGTAGTTCAGCACGTTCAGGCTGACGACCTTCAGCACGCCGTCCTCGGTCAGGCCGAGCGTGACGTCTTCCGGGCTTGCAGGGCGCGGGTTCTCCTGGCTGTAGGTTGCCGTCGGCGTGTCGATCCGGAACTCGTCGAACCCGTAACGCAGCGTGCCAGTGATATCGGTCAGTGTGTCGCCCATCCGGAAGCTGTCGGCTGCCGTCAGCGAGCCATCGTTTCCGTCCGGGATCAGGATCGTATCGGGGTTCTGGTCAGTCCGGCCGTCGTCGATGACGATATTGCGCACCGCGACGTCCTGCAGGTGCTGCTCGAAGCCCGCAACGTCCGGAGCATTGTTCTGCGTGAACTGCTCCAGCCGGCCATCCGAGCTGACACGGAACTCGCCGAACCGATCGAGGTTGAACATCTCGGTGATGCTCATCTCGTCCGGGATGGTGATCAGCATGCCTTCGTACTGTTCCAGACCAGCGACGAACTCGCCATCATCGTCCAGCATCAGGCCGACTGTCGGGAACTCGACAACCGTGGCCGTCGGCAGGGTGTTGCCGGACGAGACAATTTCGATCTCCGTGGCCGAGATCTGCGTCTCGCCGAAGAACTCGGCGACCGTTCCTGTGACCTGAACCAGATCACCGACACTGACATCCAGCTCCGGGCTCAGGCTGCCGTCGAAGATAAAGATCCCCTCGGACGTTGTCGCCAGCGCGTCGGCATCTGCATCCTCTTCCTGGACGAAGAACCCGCTCAGTGTGTCCTGGAAGTCCGCCGTGACCACGGCCTCGATGGTGACTTCCTGGCCCTCCAGGGCACTGACATCGTCGACGCCGACCTGGAAGGTGCCCGAAGCATCCACATCGGTGATCCCCTGTATGTCGTGGATCATCGTGATGTCCCGTTCCAGACCCGTCAGTTCGTGGAAGGTCAGCGTGTTGCTTTCCTCCGACGTGACGGCAAGCAGCGCGTTGCCGGTCGGGCTTTCGACCGACGGGATGAACCGCAGGCCTTCCGGAGCAATGTCGATCAGGTCGCCATTGGAATCTTCGTTGCGGATGTACTGGACGAAGCTTGAGTTCGCCGGATCGGTCACATCGTAGACGACGATGCCGCCGACGCGTTCCAGCCCGACGAAAGCGTAGATCGAACCGTCGATCTCGCCCAGGACCACGGACTCCGGCTCGGGCCCCTTGTCATCCGAGCGGCTGTCGAAACTGGATGCGAGACCGTTGCCGTTGAACTCCTCGGGCGTCAGGATCTCGGTGATCCGCTCGAAGTCAGAGCCGCTGTCGAAGACCAGATTTCCGGCTGCGTCAAAGATCGAGAACGACCGGGCGCCGAAGCTGGTCAGCTCTTCGATCAGGCCGTCGCCATCCGTGTCGCCGTCGATGTTCGAGAACTTCAGGCGGCCAAGCACGGCGTCGTCGGCCAGATCGGCCAGCGTCTGGGCGTCGAAGGCCGTCGTGTCGACTTCGCCGTTCGTCAGATCGCCATCGACCAGATCCGCACCGCGGCTCTCGTCGACATCGCGGCCATCACCTTCGTTGGCGGTGAAGAAGTATTGCTGACCGTCGACGGTGTAGGACGCCATGCCATCCGGCTGGAACAGGCCCTGGATCGGATAGGTATCGATGTTGATGCCGCTGTCCTGGTTCGACGGGTCCAGGGCGTTCTCGGCCAGCGAGTGGTCTTTGGTGCCAAGGGCCAGGATATCGTCGATGGTGAACGCCGTCGGTGCAGTGATGTCGGTGATCACGGCAACTGCGTTGTTCTCCTGCAGTCCGATGTAGGCGGTGTTCCCTTCGATCGTGATGTATTCGGGCTCGAGATCCGCCGCGGCAGACGGCGCGAAGTTCGTCGAGCCGTCCGGCACATTGTCGGGCGACGCGACCCGGACGCCCTTGGCGTCGAGCGCTTCGAAGGTGATCGAGCTGTCGGTGAAGTCCAGTGTCGTGACGGTCGATGCTGTCGGGTTCGTAGCGTTGAACGCGATGACCGAGACCGATCCATTCGGGTTCTGCGATGCATCGGGCTGGTTCTCGTCCCCGGACGCCTGCCCTTCGTTGGCGACCAGAACATGGGTGCCGGTCTCGTTCCAGGTCACCATGTCCGGCAGCGCGCCTACCTGAACGACACCCAGGAAACCCAGCGAGGCGGCATCGTAGAACAGGACCTGTCCCGCGCCTGTGAATTCATCGCCCTCGGTGCCCGGCGTGCCGAGCGGATCATCGATGAAACCGGTCGGGTCAGGCCGCGCGACGGCGATGATGCCGTTGCGGACCGAGACCGAGGTAATGTCGGAGCTGTCGAAGCCCAGATCCTCGGCCGACAGGGTCGCAATGACCGACAAGTTGCTCAGATCCGATGCATCGACCACTTGCAGGCCATCGCCCGAAGTGACAAAGGCGCGCTGCGTGGCGGCGTCCCAATCAACGATCTCGGCACCCGCCAGGCTGATCGTCCCAGCCACAGTCTCGACCAGTATAGGGTCGGGGATCTCGAACGGCGGGATCACGATCTCCGGATCACCGCCCGGCGAGCCGACATCGCCATCATTGCCGCTGGCGGCATCCGGCACCGAGTCGCGGCCCGTGCCGGTTGGTGTGGCAACACCAACTTCGGACAGTGCCCAGTTCGCGCCGTCATTGTTGTCCGCGGTCAGATCCGTCAGGTAGATCGACGCATCATTGTCATCGACCGGGAATGGTGCGGCGTCGTCGTAGATCACGAGATCGACCGTGTTGTCGAAGACGATGCTGCCGGTGGATATGTCCGCGGAGTAGTCCGCAAAGGACGACCAGAGCGCGACGGTATCGGTCGAGTTGTTGAAGCCGTTCGCAGCCCAGTCCGTGACGGCGACGAGGTTCAGACCCTCGCCCCAGGCGGCCGAGAATTGCTCGGCGGTCAGGTCGTCGGCGTTGTAGAGCACAGCACTTTCGCCAGCCGCGATCGAACCGGATGCAATCGTTGCCTCGGTGTGGAAGGACGCGTTTGCATCATCGAGCACGAAGCCGGAGAGGTCGACGACCTCGGTCCCGGTGTTCGTGATCTCGATCCACTCCCAGTCGTCCTCGGCACTGTCCGGGTTGTACATGATCTCGGAGATCACCAGGCTCAAATCTAGCGCCTCGGGCAGAACCGTGTCCGCACGGAAGGCTACGTTCTGAATGCGCTCGTCCAGCACGGGGCCGGTATCGACCTCGCTGAACGTAACCCCGCCATTGTCGGGGTTGAAGTTGTCGTTCAGGTACTCGGCCAGCGCGTCCTGCTCGGACCCATCATCCGCGAACGTCGCGGCACCGGTGACAACGCCGTCATCCGCGCCGTCCCCATCCAGATCCTGCAGATCGACCCGGTTCGGGTTCGACAGGGTCGAGAGGATCTCGTCCCCGGCATTGGCCAGGAAATCGAGCGTCACAACCCGGAAGCTCTCGGTGCCGTCGCCGACGATTTCGCCATCGCGGACGATCTCGGCGATCAGGATGTCGTTCTCGTCGAAGATGGCCGCATTGATGATGCGCTCACCGGCAACCGCGATGCTGCCGTCCGTATTGTAGGTCTGTGCCGTTTGCGTCTGGTCGAACGAGAACTTCAGGCCCGAAATCTGTGGGAAGCCGCCGGAGACGTTCTCGATCGCAGCTACGGAACCTTCCAGAAAGTCCTTCAGCTCGGTCTTGGTCATGTCCACCAACACCAGGCCGTTGTTGAAGGCCAGCGTCGTCGCGATGTCGTTCTGGCTGATGCCGCCTTCCGGCTTCACCACGGTGCCGGTTTCATCCAGCACGGCAGAGTTCGGCAGACGCACCGCCTCGTCACCGCCCGGCGGGACCACGATCTCTCCGATGTTTGCACGAATGCCGCCACCGTTCTTGATCGAGATCAGCACGTCGCCGCCCAGATCGTTGCCCAGAACGAGTTGATCCGAGACGATCTGGTTCGCGTAGTCGAGGTTCGCGTCCGCCGTCAGGTTGCCCAGATTGGTCTCCTGCGTGCGCACTCCGTCCGGATCGTCCGCAGTACCTGCGCCCGAGCGGTTGCCGTTCAGGAACACGTCCGAGACGCCGAAGACGTTGCTTTCGGTCGCCACGATCTGCGCCTGGATGGCGTCGGTGATCGCGTCGATCTCGGGATCGATCAGGCTTTCGGCGTTCAGATCCGCCACGCCCTGGTCGTCGGTCGCATAGGCGCCCGAAACCGTCTCGTCGTAGCTGCCTTCGATCAGGTTGCCATCTTCGTCGAAGTCGATGACGAGGCGGCCAACATACTTGTAGGTGCCATCGGTGTTGACCACTGCGGTCGATGTGCCGCCGGCATTGGTGACGAACTGCGGGTATTGACCCTGGTCGCTATCCCCGTCGCGGATGCGGTCGTTGTCGTCGAAGAGCCGCGTGTTCGAGCCGCCCGCGATGATGATGTCGACATCGGTCAGCCGTTCGGCCAGCGCCAGCTCGATCGAGATCTGCTGCATGTGCGAGGCCAGGATGATCTTGTTCAAGCTGGGGTCGGCGGTCAGCAGCGCGTCGACCTCGGCCTGGATGATGGCCGCCAATGCGTCCAGTTCAGCGTCGGTCGGCGTGCCGCTGGCCCAGGCCGGAGAGATCCCCAGATCTTCACCCGGGCTCGAGATTGAACGGATCGTCGGAACGGTCGCACCGACGACGCCGATGTCCTCGCCGTTGACGTCGATGACGACCGACGACGTCACGGTGTTGGCCTGGGGCGCTCCACCCCCCGCGACCTCGAGCGGCGCCAGGTTTGGGTCCGTGCTGAAGTCCAGGTTGGTGGAGAGATAGGCGAAGTCCGCGCCCGTGAAGTCTTGCCCGTCGATCGCCGTGCCCGAGGTCAGGGCCGAGAAATCACCCGACGCCGAGCCGTCGATCAGGCCCGCCAGCAACTCGGTGCCCAGGTCGAACTCGTGGTTGCCCAGCGCGATCGCTTCAACACCCAGTTCGTTCTGGATCTGGATATCCGCGATACCAGCCGATCCGAAGACGGCTTCCGAAGCATCGAAGAACAGGCCCGGAATGATCGCATCGCCCGACGACAGGGTCAGCGTGTTGTCGGCAACGCCGTCACCGCCCAGGTCCTCGTCACGCAGCGCGTTCAGAACGCCTGAGAGGTTGTCGATGTTGTCGATCGTGGCCGCATTGGCCTCCTGATCGGCGAAGTGCAGCAGTTCGAGTGTGAAGTCTGCGACCTGAGGAACAATCGCAGCGCCGTTGCCGGGCGAGCCGATGGCGCTTTCACCGGCCGAGTTTGGCGCGGTCGCCACGGCACCGTTCACACCGTCAACCGAGAACGCCGCATTCGGGACGTCGAAAGACGCACCGGGGTTACTGGCGGTGTCCGGATAGGCCTCCGAATCCAGCGTGACCACGTCCGAAAGATCGCCGTCGCTGTTGGGGTCGAGGAACAGGTTCACAGCATCGCCGCCGCCACCCAGACCAGCGCCGGAATACGTGCCGATCTGGACATTGGTGAGGTCGATGACGGGCGCCCAGACGCTCTCGAAGGTCACCGTGTTGGTGTCGTCGATGAAGATCACGGTCTCGCCCGGATCGATCTGGCTGATGCCTGAAAGAAGATCCGCGTCCGCGGTCGACGCGGACACGTCATCAAAGTAGAGATCGCCCTCGGTCGCGGCCACCCAGGCCTCGGTCCCGGTATTGGTAACCTCGAACCAATCCTCGGTCAGATCCGGGTTCTGATCGTTACCCGGCCAGATCTCGGTGATCTGCAGGTTGAAGTCCGGCGTGGTCGGGACGGCGTCGCCCTCGATCACGATGTTGTCGATGGCCGCGTCTTCGTCACCGGCATCCAGAACGTTGAAGCTGATGCGGACGTCCATGCTCGCGCCCGTGCCGGCAATCGCGCTCGAGAAGTTTGCGAACGTTGGGGTCAGCGCGGTGCCGTCGCCCAGCCCGTCACCGGTCGTATCCAATGCCGGTTCGCTGTTGAAACCGGTCGACGACGCCTGAAAGTCCAGCAGGCTTTCGAACGCACCGCCGTCAATCGACACCTCGATCAGCAACTGGGTGTCGTCGTCCCAGTCCTCGTTGCTATCGCCCGCGTCATCCTCGGCCACCAGCAGGGACAGGGACAGATTTTCGAAACCGCTGATGTCTATGTTCGTCAGCGTCAGCGTCTGGCTGGAATCGTTGAAGCCGCCGTCGTCCACGTCCATGCCCGCGAAGTAGAAGCTGCCGTCCTGACCCGTGACTTCGTAGTCGCTGGTGATGTTCGTGCCGTCGGTCCGGGTAAAGAAGTCAGCAGAGCCGTCGCTGAATTCTGGGATCGACGTCGTATAGCGGGAGCCGTTGCCGTCCGTCTCGAAGCTTTCGGTGAAAATGGTCGCCATGGATCTTTCTCCCTATCGGGCGCGGTGCGCCTGGAATGCACCGCGGGGCAGCGGTTTGAATTCCGGTTTGAACTTTTGGTTGGGGTGCAATGCGTGGCGTCGCGAAGGCGTAGCCCAAGGGAGCGCGCCCCGGGCGGCGATGGCATTTCCCATCGTTTGACCTCTTTGCTCACCGGACACGTGCCTGAACAAGCACATGGCATCCTGTCGATTCCCCATTGGCGTGACCCTACGTGTCGGGCAGTGACGGGTTATCTACGGAACAACGACAGTTATATTAACGGACTGTTAACTATTTATGACGGCGCCGTGATCGGCTGCGGCGCCGTGAGCGCTCGGCAACCCATTGAAATCGCAGGATAAACCAGGCGAAACGCGAGAGACGCGCGCATCGCGCCGCCTCCTTGGGCGGACACGGCATGCAGGTCGGGGAAATTTGTCGGCGCGCAGCGCACGCTGGGTCGGAATGCCGCTCAGCGAACCTCGGCGGCCGGTTCCGCCGCACCGTTCAGAGCCGATTTCGTGGCCCATCCGATCGCGATCGAGGCGAGCACGCAGGCCGTGAACAGCCACAGCCCCCAGGCGGTCTGTACGCTGCCGATCCCGACGCCTTTCACCACCACGATATAGAGCGCGATCAGGAAGACATCGGCCATCGAGAGCTTGCCAATCGCCTCGATCAGCGGCAGTGCGCGCCGCCCAAGGTAGCCGAAATGGATTGCACTGATCGCCAGCGTCTTGAGATACGGAATGACGACCGCGAACAGCGCCACCAGCGCCGCCAGCGCCGCATCGACCGCCCAGAGGTCGCTGACACCCCGGATGATCGTGATCTCGTTGCCCGAGAACCAGGGCAGCACGCCCGCCGTCGCCAGCGGCGCCAGCCAGGCGGCGGGATAGAGGATCAGCAGCAACATGTTAGCGGAGCGCAACAGAGAAAGGGTCATACGGGCGGCGCCTTGCATGGTCCGTCTATCGAATGCATGGATTGGCACGAATGGCCCACTTGGTTAAGGACTTATCCCACGCTCAAGATGGATAAAAGGGTCGCCTATCCGGCGATTTCGGGCAGGACAAACGTCACGTAATTTTCCGTTAACCGGTTATCGGGCGATCTCCCGCACCTTGGGAGACCACCAGATTGTGCTCAGCCGCCCTTCTTGTCTTTCGCGGCCACGACGCCGTAATCGATGGCGTCTTTCGTGGCCACGACGCCGTAGTCAATCGCGGTCTTGCCACTGCCCTGATCCTCCACTGCGGAACCGCCGGTCTGATAGCTGGTGATCATGATGTCGGTCATTTCCAATTTCAGACCACCCGCGGCTTGATCGAGGTCGCCGTCATCCAGGGCCTCTGGTGTTTTCTTGTCGGTCATCTGAGTGTCTCCGTTTCTGGAAGGGATCGTGGTTCAGGATTTGCGGGTGATGTATTCGTGGGTGAGCGTCAGCTCTTCCATCGCCACGTCTGATCCGGGGCGGTGGACAGCCTGCGAAAAGCTCTGAAGGTCCGACCAGGTCTTGTGATTGGCGCCTGCACCTGCGGCGACATCGAGATCGGTATCGTCAATCTGCTCGGGCGTGTCGGGTGTCTTGGTCACAACGTCCTCCTGCGGTGAAATTTGCAGGAACGATGCCATCGCTGATGCTCCCGGTCTGTACCGAATGCTACAGTTTTGGCGACGTGTTAACGGATCGCCTCGATCGGACCGTCCGGCAGGCCGTTGACGAACTGATGGACATAAGGGTTTTCGGTGCTGTCGATCTCGCCGACCGGGCCTTCCCACTGGATCACGCCGTCGTGCAGCATGGCGACACGGTCGGCGATCTTGCGCACGCTGGTCATGTCGTGGGTGATGGTCATCGCGGTCGCGCCCATCTCGACGACGATCTCGCGGATCAGGTCGTTGATCACGTCGGCCATGATCGGGTCGAGGCCCGTGGTCGGTTCGTCAAAGAAGATGATCTCGGGTTCGGCGGCGATCGCACGGGCGAGCCCGACGCGCTTCTGCATCCCGCCCGACAGTTCCGCCGGATACAGATCTGCGACATCGGCCGTCAGACCAACCCGGCGCAGTTTCTCGATAGCGATGTCGCGCGCTTCGTCCTTGGTCTTGCGCCGCTTGCCCTGCAGCAGCCGGAACGAGACATTCTGCCAGACCGGCAGCGAGTCAAACAGCGCGCCGCCCTGGAACAACATCCCGAACTTGTCGAGCTGTACCTCGCGCTTGCGGCCCCGCGCCTTGGTCACGTCCTCACCATCCACCCGGATGATCCCTGAATCGGCTGTCAGGATGCCCAGCACGCATTTCAGCGTGACCGATTTGCCGGTGCCGGAGCCGCCGATGATGACCGTGGAACTGCCAGGCTGTACCGACAGGTCCACACCGCACAGGATGTGCTTGGATCCGAACGACTTACGGACGCCGGCCATCTCGATTTTCGCGGTCATGTTCCGAACAGCGCTTCGGTCAGGAAGTAGTTCGAGGCGAGGATCAGGATCGATGCGATGACGACAGCCGAGCGGGTGGCGCCGCCCACGCCCTGCGCGCCGCGGCCCGAGTTGTACCCGGCATAGCAGCCCATCAGCGCGATGATGAAACCGAAGACCGCCGCCTTGATCAGGCCGGACGTGATGTCGCCGGCCGTCAGGAAATTCCAGGTGGTGTTGATGTAGGTGCCGGGCGAGAAATCGAGCCGTCCGATCCCGACCAGAAACCCGCCCATGATACCGATCACATCGCCGATGAACGCGAGGATCGGCATGACGATCACGGCGGCCAGCAGGCGCGGCGCCACGAGGTACTTCATCGGGTTGGTCGACAGCGTGGTCAGTGCATCGATCTGCTCGGTCACCCGCATGGTGGCAAGCTCTGCCGCGATCGATGTCGAGACGCGCCCGGCCACCATCAGGCCGACCAGAACCGGACCCAGTTCGCGCGTCATGGCGATGGCCACGATGTTGGGGACGACCGCCTCGGCATTGAAACGCGCGCCGCCGGAATAGACCTGCAGCGCCAGCGCCCCGCCGGTGAACAATGTCGTGAGCCCGACCACCGGCAGCGAAAAGTAGCCGATGCGCAGAAGCTGGCGGCCAAGCTCGGTCATGTACCAGGGCGGAAACACGATGTGCGTGACGCCAGAGCCCGCGAACAGCGCCAGCTTACCGGTCGCCTGGCAGAGACCCAGTACCGCCGCTCCGATGGCCGCCACAAACCCTTGCAATAGCGTCAGTGCCGCCATCTGTCCTCACATTCCGTTCGCGGGGATATATCGGGCCGCCCTGCCCCTGCCAAGTCTTACGCGCCGGGTTTGAGTTCCCGTGCAATCTGACGAACGATCGGCATCGCCTGTTCCGGCGTCATGCCCGGTTTCAGCCGATCATCGTAGAGGATGCGCAGCAGCAGTTCGTCGTGCTCGGTCATCAGGGCAAACTCTTCGTCATCGTTGAACAGCGAGGGCCGCACGTCCGGGTGATCGTTCATCAGGCCCATGGTCTGGGCCAGTTCCTCCTCGATGCAGGACTCGGTCATCGGTGCGCGCAGGTCGGTGCGGATGACGACGATGCCGAACTGGATGCGGCCGCGTTCGCCCTTGGCGTCATGCTCGGTATAGGACTGCCCGGCGCAGGGCGAATAGGACAGGTGCCAGATCTTCAGAAATTCGCCCAGCGCATCGTAGACCGACCTCTGATCCTCGCCGTCACGCTCGAATTCGAGCATCTTGATGACTTCGTCGAACTCGGCCCCGTCACCCAGGATGACGAAGATGTTGGGTGGGTCTTCGCGCTCGGCGTTGACCAGGAAATCGTTGGACGGCTTGAAGCCGATGCCGGTGATCTTGGACAGATGGTCCATGAACCCATAGATCTCGCGCCGGACCCCGGCCTTGGTGCCGCTCGCCGCGATGATCTGCAGCCGGATCTGCTCTTCCCAGCGCCGCAGCATCGGCGGGCGCTCGTCCTCTGGCACTTCGGCGCCCGTGCCGAACGGGTCCGGTTCCAGGTCGAAGGCGATGCGCCGGAAGTTCTCGACCAGAAGCCCCGCGTCCACGGGCGCGTCGGCTGGCTTGCGGTCAAGCCGCATGCCCCCGGCGAGCTTGGTCTGGAAGGTCCAGTCGTCCAGATCCGATTTCTTTGTGTCGACGCAGGCCGAGAGGCCGAGCAGCGCAAGCACAAGCAGCACACGCATGTATCAGGCTCCGAAGATCCAACGAACAGACCATAGTGCGAGCGCGCCAACACGCGCAACTGGCTTATTGGTGAAGCTCCGTGTCTTCGGTCTCGCTGTAGATGCGCCCATAGCGCGGCCCGAGCGAGGTCAGAATCTCGTGCCCGATGGTTCCGGCGGATTTTGCCAGGCGATCGATGTCCTGGTTGGGACCGATGATCTCGATCATGTCGCCGGCCCGGCACTCCAGACCGGTGACATCGAGCGTGATCAGGTCCATCGAGACACGTCCGGCCAACGGCACCGGTACGTCGCGCAGGTAGACATTGGCGCCGTGCCCCAGCGCTCGGATCAGACCGTCGGCATACCCCGCCGAGATCGTGGCGATTCGGGTCGGTCGCCGCGCCACGAAGGTCGCACCGTAGCCAACGGTTTCTCCCGGCGCGACGTCGCGCACCTGAATGACCGGGGACTCGACACGCACGACGGGGCGTGCATAGCGATAGGGCGCGCCGCCATAAAGCCCGATGCCGGGCCGGACCATGTCGAAATGGAAATCCGGGCCGAGCAGCATCCCCGCGGTGGCCGACAGGGACAGCCGGGCCTGCACCCCTTCGGTCATCTCGCAAAAGGTCTCGAGCTGCTGTTCGTTGAGCGGATCCGCCGGATCGTCGGCATTGCCCATATGGCTCATCACCAAGTCGACACAGTCTGGCAGCCGCCCGAGCGAGGCGAATTCCTTGGCCTCCATCCCCAGACGATTCATGCCGGTGTCGAGCTGGATCGCGCAGGGCGCATCTTCGTGCTCGAACCACGTGAAGGCCTGATTGGCGCTGTTCAGCACGGGCCGCAGGTCGTGCAGGCGGTAATCGAGCTGTTCCTCGGTCCCGTAGCCGCCCAGAATGTAGATCGCGCGGTCGTCGCCGATTGCTTCGCGCAGGGCAACGCCTTCGGCCGGCACGGCGACGAAGAAGGTCTCGACCCCGTCGCGGGCGAGCGCACGGCCAACCTCGGCGGCACCGCAGCCATAGCCGTCGCCCTTGACCACCGCCGCCGTCTCGACCTCGGGCAAGGACATGGAATCGAGCGCGACCCAATTTGCCACGAGGGCGTCGAGATCGACGGTCAGGCGCGACGTCAGCGAGGTCGGCATCGGGTTCGGCTCCGTGCGGGCATCATCTTGATGACCATGTCTCGGGCACCCGCGCGTCGGCTTCAACCCCGTCAGGTGCGTCGAGATGGCGCCAGACCGGGGCTATTGGAAGTCCGCGCCGTTATATCCGCCACTGGGACCGCCGTTGTAGCTGGGCTCGCGCACCGGATCCGAGAACTTGGTGTAGATGTCCTCGAAGTGCAGATCGACCGTGCCGATGGGCCCGTGGCGCTGTTTGCCGATGATGACCTCGGCCCGCCCGTGAAGGCGTTCGGCCTTCTGCATCCAGTCCGGGAACTTGTCATCATCCTCGGGCGGCTTGAGCCGGTCATGGTAGTAGCTTTCGCGGAAGACGAACATCACGACATCCGCGTCCTGCTCGATCGATCCGGATTCGCGCAGATCCGAAAGCTGCGGGCGCTTGTCGTCGCGGCTTTCGACCTGGCGCGAAAGCTGGGAGAGCGCGATGACCGGGATGTCGAGTTCCTTGGCGATGGCCTTCAGGCCTTGCGAGATTTCGGAGACCTCGTTCACGCGGCCCTGATCCTTGTTCGAGGCCGGGCGCAACAGTTGAAGGTAATCGACCACCAGCACGTCCAGACCGAACTGCCGCTTCAGGCGGCGCGCGCGGGCGGCAAGGCCCGAGATCGGCAGCGCGGGTGTGTCATCAATGTACAGCGGCGTGCGCTCGAGGTCCCGAGCCACTTCGAGGAAGGTGCGGAACTGATCCTCGGAAAGCTTGCCAGACAGAAGTTCGTGGCTCTTGATCCGTGCCTCGGCGGCCAGAATACGGTTGGCGAGTTGTTCCGACGACATCTCGAGCGAAAAGAAGCCGACGACGCCGCCATCCACCGTGCCCTCGCTGCCATCGGGCTTGGTGCCCTTGCGGTGCTTGCGCGCGATGTTGAAGGCGATGTTGGTCGCGAGCGCTGTCTTGCCCATGGACGGGCGGCCCGCAAGGATCAGCAGGTCCGACGGGCGGAAGCCGCCCAGCTTGTAGTCCAACTCACCCAGGCCCGAGGAGATCCCGGCCAGCCCGCCGCCCCGCTGGAACGCGGCGTTGACCATGTTCGCGGCATCAGTCGCGGCCTTGGCGAAGGACACGAAGCCGCCTTCATATTTGCCCTTCTCGGCGAGCGAGTAGAGCGATTGCTCTGCCTCGGTAATCTGCTCGGGCGGCTCGCTTTCATGGGAGAAGTCCGTGGCGCGCCCCTGGATCTCGTCACCGATGCGGATCAGCTCGCGCCGCATCGACAGATCGCGGAGGATCCGGGCGTAGTCGGGCGCGGCCACGGTCGAGGTCGACGCCCCGGCCAGCCGGACCAGATAGTCGCGCCCGCCAAGCTCGGTCAGACCTTCCTCCTGCTGGAGATAGGTCGCCAAGGTGCGTTCGTCGGCGCGGACATTGCGCTGGATCAGGCGGGTGAGCGTCTCGAAGATCTTGCCATGCACCGGATCGTAGAAGTGATGCGGCTCGATGATCGCGGCGACGCGATCGAAGATCTCGTTGTTCAGGAGCAACGCGCCCAGCAGCGCCTGCTCGGCTTCGATATTGTACGGATTAAGCCGTACGTCAGCGATCTGACTGCCGTCTGCCATCGTGCCCCTCGTTACTTTCACGCAGGCTTCCGGGACTAGATCTTCGCTGCGCTGTTGGGAACACCACTATATCGGGGATAACGCGGATAACAATGGGGATAAATCGCAACCCCCTCTGGACGCTGGATTCTTTTCCGTGGATGACTCTGTGGACAAGAACAACACTGTCACAAAACCGAGGGCATGATGTCAAGAACCTGCGTGATCACCGGTGGCACGAGTGGAATCGGTCAGGCGACGGCCGCACTTTTGCAGAGCGCGGGCTGGGCAGTGACGGTCACGGGCCTGACGCCGGAAGAACTGGAGGCGACGCCCGGTGCGGTGGCGCTGGACGTGCGTGACGGGGATGCGGTGCGGGCGTTCTTCGAGCAGTTCGAGACATTGGACGGCCTGGTCAACGCCGCCGGCATGTCCGGCATCGAGAACGACCAGACCGATCCCGAGTGGTTCGCGACCGTGATCGACGTGAACCTGACGGGCACGATGCGCTGCTGCAAGGCGGCCTATCCGGCGCTGGTTGCATCGGGGGGTTCCGTAGTCAACATCGCGTCGATCCTGGGCTTTGTCTCGGGTCTTGGGTCACCCGCATATTCGGCGTCGAAGGCCGGGGTCGTGAACCTGACCCGCGCGCTGGGCGCGATGTGGGCGCAGGACGGCGTGCGCGTGAACGCTGTCGCACCCGGCTATATCGAAACGCCGATGACGGAGCCTGTTCGGCAAATGAACGAGCGCGCCGCGCGCGTGATGAACCGCACGCACATGAAACGGTTCGGGCAGCCCAGCGAAGTTGCCGAGTTGATCGCCTGGCTACTCTCGGACAAAGCGAGCTTCGTGACCGGCTCGACCCATGCGGTCGATGGCGGGTATCTGGCGACCTGACGCGTTGGCGCGTCTCAGCCGAGAAGCTCGCCGAAGGCATCCAGCAGCGTGTCGGCCTGCGCGGCATCCACGTCGAGATGGGTGACCACGCGCATCCGATGCCTGCCAAGGGCACCGACCCTGATACCCTTCTCGCCCATGCTGGCCACGACGGCATCCGCCTCGGGCCCATCGGGGGCCAGGTCGAAGATGACGATGTTGGTGTCCACCGGCAGAACCGCCTTCACGCCCGACAGCGCCGCCAGCCGAGTGCCGACTGACTGCGCCAGAGCATGATCTTCGGCCAGACGGTCAATGGTGTGGTCAAGTGCGTAGAGGCACATGGTCGCCAGCACGCCCGACTGGCGCATTGCACCGCCCCAGCGCTGTTTTAGCCGCCAAGCCTCGTCGATGAAGTCCTTGCTGCCCGCCAGGACCGCGCCAACCGGACAGCCGAGCCCCTTGGTGAAGTCGAGCCAGACACTGTCGCAGAGCCCGCCCCAGGTGGAGGCCTCGACCCCCGAGGCGACCACGGCGTTCATCAGGCGCGCACCGTCCAGGTGCACGGCAAGCCCGCCCGACCGGCCAGCCTCGATCACGGCTTTGAAGCGGTCCAGCGGCCAGACGGCACCGCCGCCGAAATTCATCGTCTGCTCGAGCGAGAGCAACCGGCTGCGCGGTTCGTACCGCGAGCCCGAGCGCAGGGCACCGGTCACATCCGCCGCATCGAACTGGCCGTTCCCGCCGTCGAGCATGTGCATCATCACGCCCGAGAACGCCGCCGGACCGCCGCCTTCCGCTGTGATGATGTGGCTGAGCCGGTGACAGATCACCTCGTCACCGGGGCGAGTGTGGGCCGCGATGGCGATCTCGTTACAGATGGTCCCCGACGGCATGAAGACCGCCGCCTCGTGCCCCAACAGATCGGCAACACGGTCGCAAAGCCGAAGGGTCGTCGGGTCACGCCCGCTCTGTTCGTCGCCGGTTTCGGCCGTCAGGACCGTCTCCAGCATTGCCCGGCTGGGCCGCGTCTGGGTGTCGGAGTAAAAATTGCAGCGTTCCATGGGGGGTGACCTGTCAGGAGATTCGTTGCCTGCACCCTGCCCAAAAGAAAAACGGCGCGCCAGTGGTGACATGGCGGGGGTCGAGAGACGGGGGGAAGGCGCTGGTTCGAACATCTTCGCCCGAAATAAAAAAGGCGCGCCACCCGGGCGCGCCTTTGTGTTCGTGGGTCGGTATCGCGCGGATTACGCGCGCGGATCGTCCGTGCCGTCGGCTTCGATGACGGGTGCCGGGCCATCGCCCGCCTCGCCATCTTCGTCGTCGCCGGCCGCACCGCCGACATCGTCGAACAGTTCGGCAATATCGAACTCGGCCTCGGCCTCTTCCTCGGCGCGGAGTTCCTGGATGGACTTGCCGCTGGCCTGGATTTCGGCCTCTTCAGGCGTCCGGGCGACGTTGATCGTGATATCGACCGACACTTCCGGGTGCAGAACAACCTGCATCAAATGCAGGCCAAGCTCCTTGACCGGACGCGCGAGCACGATCTGACGCTTGTCGACCGTGAACCCGCCCTCGGTCGCGGCCTCGGCCGCATCCCGTGCTGTGACCGATCCGTAAAGCGCACCGGCCTCGGAGGCCGAGCGGATCACGACGAACTGCTGACCGTCGAGCTTGTCGCCGATAACTTCGGCTTCCTGACGCTGCTCGAGGTTTGTTGCCTCGAGCTGGGCACGCCGGGCTTCAAAGCTTGCGATGTTGGCCTTGGTCGCCCGCAGGGCCTTGGATTGCGGCAGCAGAAAGTTGCGCGCGTACCCGTCCTTGACGGTTACGACATCGCCCATCTGCCCCAGCTTGGCGACCCGTTCGAGAAGTACAACTTCCATGATGGATCTCCTTACTGCACGGCGTAGGGCAGCAGGGCGAGGAACCGCGCACGCTTGATGGCGCGGCTGAGTTCACGCTGCTTTTTGGACGAGACGGCGGTGATGCGGCTGGGCACGATCTTGCCACGCTCGGAAATGTAGCGCTGCAGCAGCTTGACGTCCTTGTAGTCGATCGTCGGGGCGTTCTGACCGGAGAACGGGCAGGACTTGCGGCGGCGGAAAAACGGTTTGCGAGCCATGTCTGATTACTCCTCGCGGCGGGGCGGACGGTCGTCGTCACGACGGGGCGGGCGGTCATCGCGGTCGCGGCGGGGCGGACGGTCGTCGCGGTCACGGCGGTCGCCACGATCACGGCCACCGCGGCGGTCGTCACGGCTGTTCTTGGCGGTGATGACGGCGGACGGGCCTTCCTCGTGCTTTTCGACCTTGACGGTCATGACCCGCATGATGTCCTCGTGGATGCGCATCAGGCGCTCCATCTCATGGACGGCAGGCGACGGGCTGTCGGATTTCATGAACCCGTAATGACCCTTGCGGTTCTTGTTGATCTTGTAGGACATTGTCCGCAGGCCCCAGTATTCGGTGCCTTCGATCTTCCCGCCATTGTCGGTCAATACCTGTCCGAAGTGCTCGATCAGCCCTTCGGCTTGCGTGTTCGACAGATCCTGTCGCGCAATGAAAACATGCTCGTAAAGCGGCATGCTCACCTCATATGTCAGGCGTGCTTCAAAATACGGGGGTCAAGCTCCCGATACCCGTATACGAGAGGCAACGCGGTCAAGTGCTCTCGGGAGAGAGGCGCCTATACGCAGAACGGGGTCGGAAGGCAAGGGAAATCGCTGGGCTGCGCGGGCATCAGTTCAGGTCCCGAGCAACACGGAAACCGCCATAGATACCTGGCTGCGCGCCGACGCCAGCAAACCGGTGCTGCGGGACGTAGCTGTCGCGGAAGTTGGCGACGTTCGAGCCTTTGTAGATCCGCATGTTGCAATCGCCCGAGATGCGGCTGGCGCCCGTGCTGGGCCGTCCGTCATGGCCCGCGTTCCAGCAATCGTCGACCATCTCCCACCCGTTGCCCATCATGTCGTAAAGTCCGAACGCATTGGGATTGAAGCTGCCAACCGGTGCTGTCCAGACGTAGCCGTCATCGCAGCGGCTGGACGACAGCGGTACGCCAACGGTGGCACCCTGCGCGTCATGAACATTGGCGTCGGCGCAGGCCAGATCGACATTGTCGCCCCAGGGCGCCTTGCCCGTGCCAGCGCTGGCCGCGTATTCCCATTCCGCCTCGGACGGCAGACGGTAGCGCATGCCGGATTTCGCGGTCAGCCAGTCGGTAAAGGCGCGCGCATCGGCGTAGGTGTTGCAGACGACCGGGTGATTATCGGTCTGGGGAAAGCCGGGATCGCGCCAAGTGCGCCCTCCGTCGAACAGCCAGACGCCCCACCAGTGCCAGCAGCCCGGTTCGATGTCGCGGCCGGTCTCCTGCACGAAGCGGGCAAACTGGGCGCGCGTCACTTCGGTGCGGGACAACGCAAAACCGTCCAGCGAGACCGGCACGCGTCCATTGCCGCGTTCGTCGCCTTCACCACCCATCTGGAAACTGCCAGCGGGGATCGAGATCATCTCCGGGCAATCCGGACAATCGCGGAAACTGTTGCCCGGCGCCACAGAGGTCGTCCGGGGCGCAGTCACGAGAGGACGCGCCGACACGACACTTCCAGTCACAGTCCCGGCGCCTGTGCCTGTGCCTGTGCCTGTGCCCGCGAAATAGAAGTCACCGATCAGCGACGACGACTCCCACGGAACCTGCTTTTCCCCGGTCGTTGAAAGCACTTGACGGCGAACGTTCTTGAACATCTCCTCGATCTTCAAGCCAGGCGTCAGGATCTGCTGGGCAAGCGCTTCGGAGTACGGGCTGTTTCGGCCGTTCCCGTCCAGCGCGATCTCGCCCGGCGCAGTCGAATAGGCCAGAATCGACCCGCGCGGAGCGTCCATCCGGGCCAGGCCACTCTGCAACGACCGCGAGGACGAAACGAACGGGTTGTTGCGGCAGGCATCCAGGATGATGACCGACATCTGCGCCCGGCTTTCACCGATCAGATCGAGCACCCACTGTGCCTCGACCGACGAATACTGCAGGTCTGTCGCTGTCGAGAACTCCGCATCGACTGGCAGCAGCAGGTTGCGCCCGTCGATCTGCACGCCGTGCCCGGCGAAGTAGAACAGCGCCACCGCCTCGGGCCCCGCACTGCGGACCCGCTGGGCGAAGTTCGAGACAGCGGTCTTGAACGCCCGAAGCCCGACATCGGTCGCCTGAGTGACGTCGAAACCCGTCCGCTCCAGCGCCTGTGTCATGCTGTCGGCATCGTTGACAGGATTGGGGAGCGGGCTGAAGGTATAAGCACCATTGCCGATGACCAGTGCCAGACGTTGCTCTGCGATGCTCGCGTTTGGCAGGCTGTGCATGGCGATTGCGAGCGCAAGTGCGAGGATGAATCGATGCATGGGGAAGGTCTCGCGTAGATCGGGCTTTGCGCCAACGTCTCATCTTAGCCCGCCCGGAGCAACGCCCACGTATCAGATCAACAAGCCATAGGCGCCTTCGTGCTTGAGCAACGCGATTTTCGTTTCAACACCGCCGGGGGCCGAGAACCCGCCCAACCCGCTGGCACCAACCACACGGTGACACGGAATGATCACCGGGATCGAGTTCCGCCCGCAGGCGTTTCCGACCGGTTGAGGCATCGAGCCCAGGTCGCGGGCGATCTCGCCGTATTCGCGGGTCTGGCCGAACGGGATCGCAAGCATCGCGTCGCACACGCTTTGCTGAAACGCATCGCCATCAGGTTTCAGGGGCAGGTTAAACTCACTGAGTTCGTTGCGGAAATAGGCCTTAAGTTGACGCTCGGCCTCACGCAGAGCGGGCGTGTCGTCGTGATGCTCGGCCTTGGACCAGGAGACTGCCGTCACGTGATCTTTATCTTCGCGCACCACAAGGCGCCCGAGCGGCGTGTCGACAGATCGCTGAAACACCTAACTGCCGGAGTAGGATACCGGCCGGCCCTCGAGAATGATCTGAACGCCTGGCGCAATCACGGTGAAATCGCCAAAAAGCGCGTGTTCTGTAAACTCGGATACACTGCCGCTCGCGGTCTCACCGCCAGCGCTCTCACCTTCGTCAAAGTTGTCGCTCACTTTGAACTCCCACGTCTACCCCAGCTATATACAGTACCCTATGCAACAGGGATCACTCAACCACAGATTTTCCCTAAATTTCAAGCAGATACTTCACCTCTGTAAGAGATATATCTCGCACTCGCACACTTGACGGGCGCATCGTTCGTTTTGAAAAGGGCGGGAAAGAATCAGAACCGGGACCGCGGTACGGGCCCACACCGCTGGAGAAGCTTGATATGCTGGCACTGCCGAAGACACCCTCGTTCCGGTTGGAGGGTCGCAAAGCGCTGGTGACCGGCGCGTCCTCGGGCATCGGCCTGGCCTGTGCTGCGGCGATTGCCGACGCTGGTGCCCACACCGTTCTGGCGGCACGGCGGAAACCAGCGTTGGAGACTGCGGTCGAGGCGATCCGCGACGCGGGTGGCACAGCGGACGTGGCTGTGTTGGATGTGGCGGATCTGGAGGCCGTTGACAGCGTTCTGGCAGAGCACGGGCCGTTCGACATCCTTGTCAATTCTGCCGGGCTGGCGAAGCACACGCCGACGATGGAGTCGGTGCCAGAGGATTTCGATCTGGTTTCGGACCTGAACTTCAAGGGCGCCTATTTTCTGACCCAGAAGGTCGCGAAAGGGTTGATCGATGCCGGGAAGCCGGGCTCGCTGATCAACATCTCGAGCCAGATGGGCCATGTCGGCGGGCAAGAACGCGCGATCTATTGTGGCACCAAGCACGCGGTCGAGGGGTTCACCAAGGCGATGTCGATCGAGTTCGGCCCACACGGCATCCGCGTCAACACGGTCGGGCCGACCTTCATCAAGACGCCGCTGACCGAGCCGACCTTTGCCCGTCCAGAGCTGAAGGCCTGGGTCGAGGAGAAGATCAAGCTCGGCCGGATCGGGGAGGTTGAAGACATCATGGGCGTCGTGGTGTTCTTGGCCTCGGACGCCGCCGCGCTCATCACCGGAACGCACATCATTGTCGATGGCGGCTGGACGGCGGATTGAACTGAATGTCCGAAGATCTAACCCCAAACTTCGGATCCTCAGACGCCGCTTATCGGTGGTTGATTGATCAACTCGCGGACTTCGCGCGCGTCGATGACGCGGCAGATCGAATCCGGAAGAACGGCCATCTCGAACGATTGAACGATCAAGATCTCCCGCTTGAACCAGAAGAAGCGCGGCGGAAGGAGTTCATGCTCTCGCTGAATGCTGATCAGCGCGAAGCTATCGTCTCTGTGCTATCGGTTTGCCGTCAAGAAGTTGCGCATTCTGTTGCAACCTTCCTGGATGAACGCATGACGCTTAATGAGATGCAGGTCTCTATTAATGGCGTTGAGCTTGGTGAGAGTCCGTATGTCAGCTATCATTTCGATCTGATTTGTCGGCTTGAAGGCGACGAATGGCCCGATCAAGGTTGAGAAAATTTACGTTGGCGTAAACCTGAGCGACAGGCAGGACATGCCGCCATCGAGCTTGGCGGCTTCGGAGTTGCCGATTTCCCGGACGGTGTAGCCCGCGTCGGCCAGCCGGTCCCGCGTCCGCGGGAAGCCCGCCGGGAACAGCACGAGGTCGTTGAAGCGGATCGCATTGGCGCAGGCCTCTTCGCCCTCGGCGGTGTGGATCACGCGGTAATCTTTAAAGCAGCCAGAGGCATCCAGGCGCGGGGTCGCAAGGATCGTTTCGTGATCCATAAGCGAACAATCGGTCTTGAAGTGCAAAACGCCCAGCGGGGTTTCGACCTCGCGCACTTCATGGCCAAACGCCTCTGTCAGGCGGGTCAGTTCAGCCACCCCGTCGGAGTCCGTGCGTGCCGATCGCCCGACGAGTATCTCGTGACCGGTGACCAAGATATCACCGCCTTCGATGAACCCGTTCGAGATGGTCAATACAGTGCTGTAAAGGTCGTCTAGACAAGGTTTCATAGCTGCAGCCTCGCCCAGCCGTGATGGTGCGCCCGGGCGCATGATGATCGCGCATTCCGGCAGGCAGAGCGCTGCATCCTCGACGAAGCATGAATCCGGGAACGCCTCCAACGCCGGAAGCACGGTGACCTCGGCCCCGGTCTCGCGCAGTGCGGCGACATAATCGGCAAGATCCTGCCGGAACCGGGCAAGATCCGGCGCGCCGGTATCGACCGCGCGCAATCCACCAGTGGCACTGTCGGCGATCTCGCGCACAACCGCATGGGTAAACCGATATGACCGCTCGCTCATGTTTCGTTCCACTGTGACCGTGCTTCACCATGCATTTCCTTGAAAATCACCCGCAGCGCAAGAACATGGGCTCAGACCCGAATCATCGAGGTGCGCACAACCAAGCGTACCCGGACAGCGAGGACAACATGATGAAGACACTGATGACCGCCACGGCGGCGATGCTGCTTGCGACCACGGCCAGCGCCCAGACGCTGAATGTCTACAACTGGTCGGACTATATTGCCGAGGACACGGTTCAGAAATTCACCGAGGCAACCGGGATCGAGGTTGTCTACGACGTCTACGACTCCAACGAAGTGCTCGAAGCCAAGCTGCTTGCCGGTGGATCGGGTTACGACATCGTGGTGCCGACCTCGGACTTCCTGCAACGCCAGATCGAAGCCGGTATCTACATGCCGCTGGACAAATCCAAGCTGCCGAACCTCGCCAACATGGATCCCGTTTTGATGGCGGGTGCGGCTGGATACGATCCGGACAACGAACACGCCGTGATCTACATGTGGGGCACGACCGGCATCGGCTATAACACCAAGATGATCGCCGAGCGGTTGGGCGATGACTACGAAGTCGATTCCTGGGATCTGATCTTCGATCCAGATACGGTTGCAAAGCTGGCCGATTGCGGGGTCTCGCTGCTGGACGCGCCGACCGAGGTCATTCCCGCGGCGTCAAACTATATCGGGCAGGACCCGAACACCGAGGACAAGGCTGAGTTGCAAGCGGCCGCGGATCAGCTGAAGAAAGTACGTCCGCACGTTCGCTACTTCCATTCGTCCCAGTACATCAACGACTTGGCGAACGGTGACACTTGCGTCGCGATGGGCTGGTCGGGCGACATCTTCCAGGCGCGTGACCGCGCGGCAGAGGCCGATAATGGCGTCGAGATCAGCTATGTCATTCCCAGGGAAGGGGCCCTGCAGTGGTTCGACATGATGGCGATCCCCGCCGATGCGCCGAACCCGGACGCGGCCCACAAGTTCATCAACTTCATCATGGAGGGCCAGATCACGGCGGATATCACGAACTACGTCTGGTATGCGTCGGCCAACACGGCGGCGATGGACCTGATCGATGCCGAGATCACCTCGGACCCGGGCGTGTTCCCGCCGGACGCCGTCAAGGCGAAGATGTGGCCGAACGAGGTCAAACCACCAAAGGTCGATCGCTGGGTCACGCGCCACTGGACCGAGGTGAAGACCGGGCAGTAGGGCGCGCGGGCGGGTCCGATCCGTCCCTTTCGCCATGTCGGATGCCCCCATAGCCGCAGATGTGAAGCCCTGGCGTACGGGTGCCGAGGAGCCGTTCATCCGTGTCAGGTCCGTCACCAAGTCCTTCGGTTCGGTGACGGCGGTCAACAGCGTCTCGATGGACATCTACAAGGGGGAGCTGTTCTGCCTGCTGGGCGGATCGGGCTGCGGGAAGACGACTCTGCTGCGGATGCTGGCAGGGTTCGAGACGCCGACGTCCGGACAGATCGAGATCGACGGGCAGGATGTCGCCGGGGTCGCGCCGCATGACCGGCCGACAAACATGATGTTCCAGTCCTACGCTCTGTTCCCGCATATGAGTGTCGCGCGAAACATCGGCTACGGGCTGCGTCGGGATGGCGTCGCCAAGGACGAAACCGCGCGCCGCGTGAACGACATGCTGGATCTGGTCAAGCTGGGCGGGTTCGGCGACCGCAAACCGAACCAGCTGTCCGGCGGTCAGCGACAGCGTGTGGCCTTGGCTCGTGCGCTGATCAAGCGCCCCAAGCTCTTGCTGCTGGACGAACCTTTGGGAGCGCTGGACAAGAAACTGCGTGAGGAAACACAGTTCGAGCTTGTGAATATCCAGGAAAGCCTTGGCGTCACGTTCATTGTCGTCACTCACGATCAGGAAGAGGCCATGACGCTGTCGACCCGGATCGGCATCATGAACGAGGGCCGGATCGAACAGACCGGTGAGCCGCACGAGATCTACGAGTTTCCGCAGAACCGCTTCGTCGCGGACTTCATCGGCTCGGTGAATATGGTCGAGGGCGTCGTGGCCGAGGACGAACCCGATCACATCATCATACGCTCAGACCAGATGGGTGGACTGATCCACGTGCCGCACGGGGTGGCGTGTTCGCCCAATCAGACGCTCTGGTATGCGTTGCGCCCCGAGAAGCTCGAGATTACACGCGAGCAGACACAAGGTGAGAACTCGGTGCCCGGCGTCGTCGAGGACATCGCCTATATGGGCAATCAGTCGATCTACCGCGTTCGGCTGGAGTCCGGCATGATCCTGCGCGTCGCACAGACCAACCGGGAGCGCGGCGAGCAAGGGATCTCGTGGGACGAACAGGTCCACGTGAGCTGGGCACCCGGCGCAGGCGTGGTGCTGACATCGTGACCCTGCACTTAACAGGCGGTGGGCGAGGCGCCCACCCTACGCAGGTTTATGGATCCCGCCATACAAGGGTGTTGGGACCGTGAAGGGCTGGCTGGCGCGGAACGGTCGGACCCTGGTCATCGCCGTCCCGATGATCTGGCTGCTGATCTTCTTCCTCGCGCCGTTTCTGGTCGTCTTCAAGATCTCATTCGCGGAGCTCGCGCGCGCCCGACCGCCCTACACACCCTTGTTCAGCTGGGAAGACGAGCGGCTGATCATCGAGCTGAGCTTCTACAACTACCTGTTTTTGCTGGAAGATTCACTCTACATCCTGGCCTATCTGTCGTCGATCAAGATCGCCGCGATCTCGACGGTGTTCGCACTTCTGATCGGCTATCCGATGGCCTATGTGATCGCCCGCGCCCGCGAGCCCTGGCAAAGCGTGCTGCTGATGCTGGTGATCCTGCCGTTCTGGACGTCCTTTCTTTTGCGGGTTTACGCGTGGATCGGATTGCTCAAGGGCAACGGCACGCTGAACGCGCTGCTTCAGACGCTGGGGATCATCGATCAGCCGCTTTTGATCCTGCAGACCGATGTCGCGGTCTATATCGGCATCGTCTACACGTATCTGCCGTTCATGATCCTGCCGCTCTACGCCAACCTGTCGAAGCTGGATCTCTCGTTGCTCGAGGCGGCCTCGGATCTGGGTGCGAAACCCTGGATCTCGTTCCTGACGGTGACGCTGCCGCTGTCACTGCCCGGGATCATCGCGGGGTGCATGCTGGTCTTCATCCCGGCGATTGGCGAGTTCGTGATCCCGGCTCTGCTGGGCGGACCGGACACGCTGATGATCGGCAAGGTGTTGTGGACCGAATTCTTCTCGAACCGCGACTGGCCAGTCGCCTCGGCTGTCGCGATCGCGATGCTGATCGTCATCGTGGCACCGGTGATGTGGTTGCGCAGGCTTGAGGCCCGGCAGGGAGGCGACGGATGAGCCGCCTGCCCCTATCCGTTAAGATCCTGGGCGGGCTGGGGTTCCTGTTCCTCTACATCCCGATCCTGTCGCTGATCATCTACAGCTTCAACGAGTCAAAGCTTGTGACAGTCTGGGGTGGTTTCTCGACGAAGTGGTATGGCGAGCTGTTCCGCGATCCGCAGATCCTGGGGGCGGCGTGGATCAGCCTGAAGATTGCGCTGGTCTCGGCGACGCTGGCTCTGGTTATGGGGACGCTGGCGGCGCTGGTGATGGTGCGCTACGCGCGCTTCCGGGGACGCGGCCTGTTCAGCGGGATGATCACGGCGCCTCTGGTGATGCCCGAGGTGATTACGGGGTTGTCGCTGCTGCTGCTCTTCGTGGCATTGCAGAACGCGGTCGGCTGGCCTGCGGGACGCGGGTTCACAACCATCGTCATCGCGCACACAACCTTCGGCATGGCCTTTGTCGCCGTGGTCGTGCAGTCGCGACTGGCGGACATTGACAGATCGATCGAAGAGGCCGCGTCCGATCTGGGCGCTCGCCCGGTTCGGGTGTTCTTCGACGTCACCCTGCCCTCGATCGCACCGGCCCTGGTGTCGGCCTGGCTGTTGGCGTTCACGCTGTCGCTGGACGATCTGGTGATCGCGAGCTTTGTCTCCGGCCCCGGATCGTCGACACTGCCGATGGTCGTGTTCTCGAAGGTTCGTTTGGGCGTGTCACCGGACGTCAACGCGTTGGCGACCTTGATGATCCTGGCCGTCGGGATCGGCATCGCGATTGCGACGTTTGCACTGACCCGAAAACCGCGCCAAAGCGCGTCGTGACGCAGTTCCAAAGCCCCGTGCAGGACCGTATATGAGCACCAGACCACCGCCACAGGACGAGGACCAACATGTCAACGATGGATGACCGCGAAAAGGGGTTCGAGCGCAAGTTCGCCCATGATGCAGAGATGCAGTTCAAGGCCGAAGCACGGCGCAACAAGAAGCTGGGCCTTTGGGCTGCAGGCAAGATGGGCATCATGAGCCCGCAGGACGCCATGGCCTATGCCCAGGAAGTCATCACGGCCGATTTCGAGGAAGCCGGCGACGAAGATGTCTATCGCAAGGTCTCGGGCGATCTTGACGCCAAGGGTGCCGAGTGGACCGAGGCTGAGCTGCGCGAGAAGATGACGAGCTTCCTGACCGAGGCCAAGGCGGAATTGATGGACGAAACCAACTGACCTTTCTGGTATCACTGACGTGCCGATGATCCACCGGGGGCGTGGACCGGCACGGAACACTTGACCCTCCTTAGGCGGACTTCGATAAGGACGCGTCGGGAGGAAGTCATTGCTGAACATAGTGTGGTTTCGACGTGACCTCCGGGTTACGGACCATCAGCCCTTACTGCACGCCGTCGAAAACGGTCTTGTCGCACCGCTCGTGATTGTCGAGCCCGAATACTGGGCTCAATCCTTTGCGAGCGGGCGCCAATGGCGGTTTGCTGCGCGCGCGATCATGTCCTTGCGGTCGCAACTCGCGGTGATCGGCGCCCCGTTGATCGTTCGGACCGGGAGTGCGGTCGAGGCAATCCAGACACTACAGGAAAAGTCCCAGGATGTTGTGATCTGGTCGCACGCGGGTGTGGCGAGCCGGTGGGAGGCTGATCGCGACGCCGAGGTTGGCGCATGGCTCGACGGTGCCGGGATCCCGTGGAAGACCTTCCCGAACGTCGGCGATGGCCAGGGTGCGGATGGTGAGGCGACAAACTGGGATGACGTGCTCGCATCCGATCCCGAGCCTGCGCCGGAGGTCATGATCGCCCATGGCGTGACGCCCGGACGAATCGTGTCGGAGCGGATCCTGTATCTCGATGATGACCCCTGCGAAGACTTGCCCGCAGGTGCCGCTGCTGCCCGGCGCGCGATTGATCTTCATGCTGCTGAGAACGGGCCAGAAGACGGTGCCGAGAGCCGGATCGAAACGACGCTCGCCGCGATGGAACCTCATCTGGCCTGGGGCACACTTTCCGTACGCGAAGCATGGATCGCGCTGGAAGCGGTGCGGCTTGAAAGCCAGGATCAGTCAATCATTCAGAAGATGCAGTCGCTTTTGCTCGAGCGGTTCGGGCCGCTCGACGGACAACACCTGGACCCAATCTCCGAAACCGAACGGATCAGTTCGGAAGGTATGGCAGACGCCCTAAAGGATCTGCCCAATGCGATGGCCGCTCTCGGCACTCTTCAGGATAGCGGGCTTGCGCGGCGCGATGCTCTGACGCGGATCGCAGGCGCCCTGTGCAAGCAGCTTGGCGTATCGGCGGAACGCGCCATTGGCACTCTCGCGCCGCTCTGCACCGGGTTTGTCGCGGACCGCTACCGCACGGAATGCGTCATGCCAGAGACCGAGCTTTCCGCTTCGGTCTCGTAGCAGGCGCGCCCCTTCAGGCGCTGGCAGGTTGGGCGTCGACTGCGACGTGTGCCGCGGGCGGTGAGACCTCCTCTGGCACTGCGCACAATCCGACCCGTTGAGCCCAGGCGCCAAAGCGCGGATCCGCCGTCAACACGGCAAACGGAACCGCAAAGCACAAGCCGGTGATCATCGGCATCGCCCACGGCAGCGTCGCTGGCCCGGCCAGCATCAGGATTGCGACGAACAACGCCTTGCCAAACAGAGCCTGCGGCCACAGCCCGCGCCACGCATCGGCCCAGCTGAGCGAATAGGCATCCCGGTTCTGGCCTGTCCACATGATCGACTTTCCGAAAGCCAGCCCGATCAGGAACAGCGTCACCCGGAAGGCAACGACCGGCGCCATCAGGATCGAGAAGATCGTCTCGATGACCCCTCCGGCAGCGAAGCGCAGAGGACCGCCATACCGGGCAACGCCACCGGGTGTCAGGGCGATGTCCAGCAACCCCATCAGCTTGGGGATCAGCGACACAGCGAACATGATGAAGAACATCGCGATACCGAAGGCCAGATCGATCCCGGCTCCTGCTTGCGTTACCAGCATGCTGGCCGCGGCGATGGTCATCAGCATCCATGCAGGCGCGCCGAAATACATCATGATCGCCTGGAAGATCTGAAAGCGCGATGTCGGGCGCAGACCGCGCATCCTGAGCAGCGGGAAGTACTGCATGTTGCCCTGGCACCAGCGCAGATCGCGTTTGGTGAAGTCCATCAGCGTCGGGGGATTGTCCTCGTAGCTCTCGGTCTCGATCGGCATCACGCGGACCTCGTAGCCCGCACGGCGCATCAGAGCGGCCTCGACCTGGTCATGGCTCAGGATATGGCCGCCGTGCGGCGGCTTACCCGGCAAGATTGGCAGACGGCAATGGCGCCGGAAGGCTGCTGCCCGGATCAGCGCGTTGTGGCCCCAATAGGGACCGCAGTCGCCCTGCCACCACGTGGCGCCCATGGTGAACGAGCGCATGCCGTGGCGCATTCCGAACTGAAAGATCCGGGCAAAGGCACTGGTCGCAACCGAACCAACCGCCAGCGATTGAAGAATTCCGATGCGAGGATGCGCTTCCATGATCCGGACCATCTTCACGATGGCCTGGCCCGACATCAGGCTGTCGCTGTCCAGCGGCAGGTAGAGATCGTAGTCGCGGCCTTGCTTGAGCAGGAAATCCCGCACATTCCCGGCCTTGAACCCGGTGTTTGTCTCCCGGCGCCGGTAGGTTGCACGCGCACCGCCAAGGGCCTTGCGCACTTTCGCGAATAGACGTTCTTCCTCGGCGGCGACGTCGGGTTCGGACGTATCGGACAGGATAAAGACGTCAAAATGTGCGCCATATCCGGTGGCATCCAGGCCAGCGCGCATCTGGGCCAACCGCTCGAACGACCGGAGCGGGTCTTCGTTGCGCACCGTCATAGCCAGTGCGGTCCGCGTCGTCAGCGCGCCGACATTGTCCATCGCATCAAGATGCGGCGCGACTTTGCGCAGGCCGTTCCGGCGCCCGTGCAGCAACCAGATTCCGATCACGGCATTCCACATGCCCATGACGGTCCAAGGCGCACCGATCAGAAAGCACACAAAGATAACGATGTCGGAAGGCGACCAGCCCCCCATCGAAAAGGCCTTCGCCAGCACCCAGCAAAGTGCCGCAAGCGTGGCAAGGTTGAGCGCAAGCACGGTTGCGCGGCGGCGGGCCAGATCGCGGCTGTCCTGTAGCCCGGCTGGCGTCAGGTGAGGCTCCTCTGCGCGATCCGGGAGCAGCTCCGTCAGCTCGATCGGCCGAGCCCCGACTTGCGTATCGGAGGGTCTGGCAATCTTATTCATCTCACTTCGCCTCTTCTGGACGTCGCTCCCTGTCGAGCGTATGTGCGGTGCAACAAAAAACAATCAAGTGTCACGCTCTCATGGGATTTTCTGCAGACGCGCTGGTTTACACCGCTCCCGGCAAGGCCCAAGTCAGTCGGGTTCCGTTGGACCCTGCCGGCGCCGTGGTTCGGACGCGGTTCTCCGGGATCAGCCGCGGCACCGAGCGCTTGATCTTCAATGGCCTGGTGCCGCCCGGCGAATATCAACGCATGCGCGCGCCCCTTCAGGTCGGCGATTTTCCGTTCCCCGTGCGCTATGGATATGCCGCTGTCGGCACCGTCGAGGACGGGCCGCAAGATCTGCTCGGCCGGGATGTCTTTTGCCTCCATCCGCATCAGACGCTGTTCCGGGCCGATCCGGGGATGCTCGTCCCGCTGCCTGCCGAAGTGCCCCCCGAGCGGGCGATACTGGCCGCGAATGCCGAGACCGCGCTGAACGCGATCTGGGACGCCGACATCCATCCGGGGTGCCGCTGCCTGATTGTTGGCGCAGGCTTGCTGGGGTGGCTCATCGCGGCTTTGCTTTCCAGAAGATCCGATCTCTCGCCGCGTATAACGGACATACGGTCCGAGACCGGCGTCAAAGCGGATGACTTCTCTGTGAGGTTTTTGAAACCTGATGCCGTAGAGCGGCAAGCCTATGACGTGATCTTCCACACGTCAGCCAGTGCTGGTGGGCTTCAAACCGCGATCGATGCGGCGTGTTTCGAAGGGCACGTCATCGAGTTGAGCTGGTACGGCGACCGGCCAGTTTCGGTCGAGCTGGGCGGGAATTTCCACGCGAATCGGGTTTCGATCATCTCCAGCCAGGTCGGCAGCGTTGCGCGCAGGCGCCGCGCATCGCACCGCTATCGTGACCGGCTCGAGAAGGCGATCGCGGCACTGTCCGATCCACGTCTGGATGCGCTGATCACCGAGGAAGTACCGTTTTTTGATCTGCCGGACGCGCTGCCCCGCTTGCTTGCAACGAATGCGCCGGGTATCGCCACGCGCGTCGTTTACCCATAGGCACCCGCGCCCCTGACCACGGTGCCGTTCGTCAAAGGAGACCCCCATGTACGCAGTCGAGGTCCGCGATCACGTGATGCTCGCACATTCGATCCCCGGCGAGGTCTTCGGACCGGCGCAGAACCTGCACGGCGCGACCTATGTGATCGATGTCGCCTTCCTGCGCGAAACGCTGTCCGAGGATGGCATCGTGGTCGACATCGGTCGCGCGCACGATGTTCTCGGGCGGGCGCTGGCTCCGCTGCGCTATGCAAACCTCGATGCAATGGAGGAGTTCAAGGGCATCAAGACAACCACGGAGTTCCTCTGCAAGTACGTGTTCGACCGTGCCGCCGAAGCCGCGCACACTGGTGAGCTTGGGCCGGGATCGGACGGTTTGCAGAAGATCCGTGTCACGCTGAACGAGAGCCATGTCGCCAAGGCCTGGTACGAAGGCGACCTCTGACGCGGTGCTGGTTCACTTCGCCATTCCTGGGGATCTGTCAACGCCGACCGGCGGGTATGTCTATGCACGCCGTGTGATCCGGGCCGCAACGGAGCACGGCGTCGAATTACGCCCTCTCCAGCTTCCCGATGGTTTTCCCGATCCGAGTACCGCGGAGATCGAAGAAACCTCCAGGGCCTTTCGCAAACTGGATCGCGCGGCACCTGTGCTGATCGATGGTCTTGCCGGCGCGGTGATGCCTGTCGATGTCCTGGACCAGATCGCCGGGCGCAAGGTTATGCTCTGTCATCATCCGCTGGCGCTGGAGACCGGTGTTCCCTTGGATCGACGGGACGCTCTGTTAACCATCGAAGCGGCGGCATTGAGTGCTTGTGATCACGTCATCACGACCAGTCACGCCACCGGCGAGATCCTGAAGCGTGATTTCGGCGTTGCCGGTGACCGGCTAACCGTGGCGCCGCCCGGGACCGATCCAGCACCGCGCGCAAAGGCTGACGGGGCGTGCAGCATCGTCAGCGTCGGGTCCCTGACGCCGCGCAAGGGTCATGAGCGATTGATCAATGCGCTGGCCGGGATCAAGGACACCCCATGGTCCCTTCGGATCATCGGACCGCACCGCAATGCCCGGACGGTCGAAAGGATCAAGGCGCTGATCAAGGCGCATCAACTCGGAGACCGGGTGCGGCTGGACGGCGCGCTTCCGGCGGCCGCCGTGATCGCTGCCTATCAAAGCGCGGATCTGTTCGCGCTTGCCTCGGAATATGAAGGGTTCGGCATGGCCTTCGCCGAGGCGATGAGCCATGGATTGCCGGTCGTTGGGCTGCACTGTGATGCGGTCGCAGAGGCCACCGCGGGCGGTGCGCGTCTTGTCGAGGCCGATGCGTTCGCCGATACCCTGCAAGACTTGGTTGCGGATGCCGACGCGAGACATGCGCTTTCGGACCGAAGTTGGACGACAGCGCAAACCTTCCTGAGATGGCCGCAAACCGCATCAATCATCGCGGCGACACTGAAACGAGAGACACGATGAGCTTCAGCGCCGATTGGCTCGACCTGCGCGCAGATGCAGATCGCCAGGCACGCAACCCGGATATGGCGGCGCGGCTCAGTGCCCGCTTTCAGGGTGTTGAGGGCTTACGGATCCTCGACCTCGGCTCCGGAACGGGCGCCAACATGCGCCTGACCAGCCAGTTGCTTGGTCCCAAGCAGCACTGGACACTGGTCGACAATGATCCAGCCCTTTTGAGCACGGTCACGGGCCCGACGGGCGTCGGCTTCGAGACCCGTCAAGCAGATCTTGCCAGAGACCTCGACAGCCTGTTCGACACTGGCGTCGATCTTGTAACCGCGTCGGCGTTCTTCGATCTGGCGGGCGCAGAACTGATCGATTCGATTGTCTCGGCCACCGTCGACACGGGCGCGGCCTTCTACACCGTGCTCACCTACGACGGAGAGGAAACGTGGTCGCCCGCCCACGCAGCCGATTCGGTCGTTCATCAGGCGTTCCTCGCGGATCAACAGACCGACAAGGGACTTGGCCCGGCCAGGGGACCAGCGGCGACCGTGCACCTGGCAAACGCCTTTCGATCCCACGGATATGTCGTCGCACAGGGTAAAAGTGATTGGGTCCTGTCACAGCCCGAGGATGCAGCGTTGATCGCTGCCTTGGCCCAAGGCGCCGCGTCTGCGGTTGAGAACACGGTCGGAGACGTCGCATGGGATTGGGCGCGATCGCGCCAAACAGCGGAGTCAGTCAGGATCGGGCATCTGGACCTGTTTGCGCATCCACCCGAAGACCCGACACGCGCGTGATTCCAGAAAGACACGCGCATGATTGTGGGAAGACGTGCGACTTAAGCGGAGAGCTTCAGATCACCCTCTGCGAAGTAGTCCTGCACCGCACGGAACTGCGTGCGGAACTCCTGATACTCGGTGGTCGAGAAACCGCCATCGCGCTTCTCGAACGTCTCGCAAAGCGCACCGAGTTGGTTCGCGCCGAGATTGAGCGCACAACCTTTCAGGAAGTGAAACTGCTGTGAGCGTTCTTCGGAGAACGTGTCCGAGACCATCGCCTCGAGTCTATCAACAGCCTCGGCGGCTTCTTCGAGGAACGACTCGACCAGTTCCATCAGGTCGTCCTCACCGAAATCATCGGCAAGTTCCTGTAGCCGAGACTTGTCAATCATCCGCCCCTCCCGACGCAAGGTCCCCACAGCCTGGGCCGAATTTTGCGCCGGAGAGGTTTACGATTGGTTGACGTGTTCTAGCGATCGTCAGGCTTCGATGAAGGAAATCGAGTATCCAGGCGCGACCCCGATGCTTTCCGTCGCGGGCCCGGTCGCCGCAATCGGCTTGCTGGTTACCGCATCGGCCAAGGCGGAGCCACCTGGCGGGCGCACGACGTAGCGCACGTTCACTTCGGTCTCGACAATCGCCACCGTGGCATCCGACGGCGCAGCGTTCGAGTTCGCCGGTGTTCCGCTGACGGCAACCGTCTCGAAACCCAGTTCCGGCTCATTCACGACCGGAATGTCATGATACCGAATGTCGCGTGTCGCACCGTCGTGCCACCAAATCTTTACAAAACCTGGCATCGGCTGCCTCCTAGCATCAGGGAGCGTCCTGCTCCGCCCAAGTAACAAATCCGATGTGCAACGCAGCCGGTTTCAGGCGGCCATGATGCTCACCGGAAACCAACGGAACCCTGTCCCGTCTCCTTGCGTGGTGAGGAATAGTAAAACTTGGTTACCAAGCCGTTAGCGCCTCCGCGAAACTGGCTTCACAACGCTGGACCGGCCCTCAGGATTCCCCTAACGCTTGCGGATTGAAGACAGGGAGCAGCGCATGACTCAGTCGCGGGCACGGGTGGGTGTGGACATCGGCGGCACATTCACGGATGTCGTTCTGGAAATCGATGGCAATCTGCATTCGATCAAGGTTCTGACGACCTATGGCGCGCCCGACGATGCCATCCTAGACGGCATTCAGCAGGTGTGTGCGAAGACAGGGCTCTCGCCAGATACAATCGAAACCATCATCCACGGAACCACGCTGGCGACCAATGCTCTGATCGAGCGGCGCGGCGCCAAGACTGCGCTGGTGACCACCAAGGGCTTCCGCGATGTGATTGAGATGCGGACCGAAAGCCGGTTCGAACAATATGATCTGAACCTGCGCCTGGCCGAGCCGCTGATCACACGCAACCATCGCCATGTGCTGAACGAGCGGATCGGCGCCCAGGGTCAGGTTTTGCGCCCGCTCGACCGCGCCGAGGTCGAATCGCTGGCCGATGCGCTGACCGACTACACGTCAATCGCCATCGGCCTGATGCACGCCTATGCGAATGACAGCCATGAACGCCTGGTCGCCGAGGTTCTTGCGGAAAAGCTGCCGGATGCGGAATTGTCGCTGTCGTCCGAAGTCTCGCCACAGATGCGGGAATACGAACGCTTCAACACGGTTTGTGCGAATGCCTATGTCAAACCGCTGATGAAAGCCTATCTCGGGCGGCTCATCGACCGGCTGGGCGGGATCGGGGTCAACGCACCCGTCTTTCTGATGCATTCGGGTGGCGGCATCATCGGGATCGAAAGTGCTGCCGAGTTTCCGGTGCGCCTGGTCGAGTCCGGTCCGGCGGGTGGGGCCATCTTCGCCGCGCACATCGCGAAGGCGCATGACCTGGACCGCGTATTGTCGTTCGACATGGGCGGGACGACCGCGAAGATCTGCCTGATCAAAGGTGGGACGCCGAAAACCGCGCGCACTTTTGAGGTCGCTCGCAGCTACCGTTTCAAGAAGGGTTCGGGCATGCCGATCTCGATCCCCGTGATCGACATGGTCGAAATCGGTGCGGGCGGCGGGTCGCTTGCCCATGTCGATGTGATGCGTCAGGTCCGCGTCGGCCCGGAGAGTGCGGGATCAGAGCCAGGCCCCGCCTGTTACCAGCGCGGCGGCACACGCCCTGCCGTGACCGACGCCGATCTGATCCTGGGACGGCTCGACCCGGATGACTTTGCAGGCGGCACCATACCGCTATCAACGGCAGCCTCGGAGCAGGCTGTCAGCGACGAGGTCGGCAGTAAGCTCGATATGGACGCGGTGACGTCAGCCTATGCGGTTACAGAGGTCGTGGACGAGACCATGGCGAACGCCGCCCGTGCCCACGCGGTCGAGAACGGCGAGGATCTGGCGACCTATACGATGATCGCCTTCGGGGGTGCAGCGCCGCTTCACGCCGGTCGGCTGGCCGAAAAACTGGGCGTCAATCGCATCCTGGTGCCGCCGGGCGCCGGCGTCGGCTCGGCCATCGGCTTCCTGCGTGCGCCGTTCAGCTTCGAGGCAACCCGCTCGACTTATCTGCGCATGTCGGAGTTTTCGGCGCGTTTTGTGGCCGAGGTGCTGAATGAATTGCGCAAAGAAGCATCAGACTTCGTCCGGGCCTGCGATGCCACAGCACCGATCAGCTTCGAGACCAAGGGATACTTTCGCTATGTCGGCCAGGGTTGGGAGATCCCGGTCGATCTGCCCGAGGGCGCGCCAGACGCCGAAGGCTATCGCGCGCTGTTCGAGGGTGCGTACGAGACGCTGTTCGGGCGGATCGTGCATGGTCTGGATATCGAGATCACCTCTTGGTCTGTCCGTGCGGCGACGCCTGCCGCCGAAGCCGAGACGGTCGAACCCGCGCAGTCAACGACACAGGCTGCGACCTCGGCAAGCCGGGAGCTCTACCTTGCACAGAATGGCGCGCACCGCCCGGCGGGTGTGCTCGACCGGGACGCATTCGCCCCCGGCACCGGCCTTGCGGGTCCTGCGATCATCACGGAACGCGAGACCACGATCATTGTGCCGCAAGGCTTCAGCGCCACCATGCGCGCCGACGGCTGCATAGACCTCATCAAGGAGACCGCATCATGAAGCACAGCGATATCGCCCTGCAGGTGATGTGGAACCGACTGATCGCAGTCGTCGAGGAACAGGCACTGGCGCTCGTCCGGACAGCGTTCTCGACCAGCGTGCGCGAAGCAGGCGATCTTTCGGCAGGCGTCTACGATCTGGATGGCCGGATGCTCGCTCAGGCTGTTACCGGAACGCCGGGCCACGTCAACGCGATGGCTGAAAGCGTGAAGCACTTCATGCGCGAGATCGGCACTGAAACCATGTCCGACGGCGATGTCTACATCACGAATGATCCTTGGATGGGCACCGGGCACCTGCACGACATCACTGTTGTCACGCCGTCGTTCCATCATGGTGCGCATATCGGTTACTTTGCCTGCACGGCGCATGTCGTAGACGTCGGCGGGCGCGGCTTCGGCGCGGACGGAGAGAGCGTCTATGAAGAGGGTCTGAACATCCCGATCATGCACTTTGCCCGCAAAGGCGATGTGAACTTCGACCTGATCCGCGTTGTCCGTGCGAATGTTCGTGAGGCCGACCAGGTTGTCGGCGACATCTACGCGCTCGCGGCCTGCAACGAGACCGGCCATAACCGGTTGATTGAGATGCTACAGGAGTTCGATCTTGCCGATCTGACAACGATCGCCGATTTCATCCTCACCAACTCCCATAATGCCACGGTTGAGAAAATCGCCGCCCTGCCCCGCGCGTCTGTCAGCAATTCGATGACCGTCGACGGCTTCGACGAGCCGGTCACGCTGCAAGTCCGCCTGGATGTCCAAGACGACCACATCACGGCAGATTTCGCCGGGACGTCGCCGATCAGCCGCAAGGGCATCAACGTGCCGCATGTCTATACCCAAGCCTACGCCTGTTATGGGCTCAAATGCGCGATTGCACCCGAGATCCCGAACAACGCCGCGTCATTGGCGCCGTTCCGGATTACGGCACCCGCCGGATCGATCCTGAATGCCGAACACCCTGCTCCGGTCTGTCTGCGCCACGTCATGGGCCACATGATCCCGGACACGATCCTCGGCGCGCTCGACCAGATCGTTCCCGGCATGGTCCCGGCCGAAGGCTGCGGCGCGCTCTGTAACTTCCAACTCTACTTCCGGCCAAGGCGCGACGGAAACCATGGGCCAGAGGCCGGACATGCCGCCGTCCTGATGTTCAATTGCGGCGGCTCCGGTGCGCGCCCGGAACTGGATGGCATGAGCGCGACCGCCTTCCCCTCCGGTGTGATGACCATGCCTGTCGAAGCGACCGAGCACACGGGACCGATCGTTATCTGGCGCAAGGAGCTTCGCCCCGATTCAGGCGGTGCCGGCAGATTCCGTGGCGGTCTTGGCCAGCATATGGAAATCGGCGCAACCGCCGGGCACGAATTCGATTTCTCAGCGATGTTCGACCGCGTCGATCACCCGGCGCGCGGACGCGCGGGCGGGCAAGAAGGCGGGCGCACACGCTTTACCCTGGACGACGGAACCGCGATGCGCGGCAAGGGCAAACAGGCCATACCGCCAGACCGCGTTGCCGTGCTCGATCTGCCAGGCGGGGCCGGGTACGGCGCGCCCGGGGACCGCGACCCGGCGCTGGTCCAGCGCGATGTCGAATGTGGCTACATCTCTGCGGAAGCCGCCAAACGCGACTATGGCTGGGAGGGCTGAGATGGACACCACGCCAAAGCAGACCTCATACGACGTGATCATCATCGGCGGCGCCATCCACGGATCGTCAACCGCGTGGTGGTTGTCACGCAACCCGGATTTCGACGGCTCGATCCTGGTCGTCGAGCGTGACCCAAGCTACGAATTTGCGTCGACCAGCCACACGAACTCATGCATCCGCCAACAATTCTCGGCCGAGGTGAACATCCGCATCAGCCAATTCGGTGCCGAGTTCATCCGACGCTTCGCAGACTTCATGGAGGACGAGGAAGCACCCGAGATCGCGCTGCACGATTACGGCTACATGTACCTCGCAGGCACCGAGGAAATGGCGGAAACCCTGCGCGCATGCCAGAAGATCCAATCCGATCTTGGCGCCGGCACCCGCATCCTCACGCCGGACCAGATCGCCGCCGAGTACCCGTTCTACAATCTCGATGGCGTCGTTCTCGGCAGTCACAATCCGGTCGACGAGGGCTACTTCGACGGCGGCACGATCTTCGACTGGTTCAAGCGCAAAGCGCGCAGTTATGGCGCCGAATACATCCACAACGAAGTCACGGCGATCGGACGCGAAGGTGATCACGTGACCGGCGTGACCCTGAAATCCGGCGACACGATCGCTGCAGGCGCGATCGTCAATGCCTCCGGCCCGCGCGCTGCCGTCACCGCGCGGATGGCGGGCTTCGACCTGCCGATCGAGCCGCGCCGCCGCTACACCTACATCTTCGACGCCGAAGACGATCTCGGACAGGATCTGCCGCTCACCATCGACCCGTCAGGCTGCCACATGCGCTCGGACGGACGCTATTTCCTGTGCGGATGCCCGCCCTTCGAAGACCCCGCGATGGCATTCGAGGACTTCGGCTTCGAGGACGACATCTGGGAAGAAAAACTCTGGCCCGCCATCGCGAACCGCGTTCCCGCCTTCGAGCGAGTCAAGGTCGTGAATGCCTGGGTCGGGCACTACGCCTTCAACACGCTCGACCAGAACGCGATCATCGGACGCCACCCGGAAGTGACCAACTTCATCTTCCAGAACGGATTCTCGGGCCATGGCCTGCAGCAGTCCCCGGCGACGGGGCGCGGTGTCAGCGAGCTGATCGCGCATGGCAGTTACCGGACGCTCGATCTGACCGATCTCGGTTACGAGCGCGTGCTGAACGACACGCCACTGCTTGAGAAGGCAATCATCTGAGCGACGCGATGTGCCCACAGGGCGCCTCCAAGGCGGATGGGTGGGCCGACCCGCAGGTCACGTCAGAACGATATCAACGGGGAGCCTTGGAGGCTCCCGGCCTCAGAGATTGCGCCGGTAGCTGATCGCTTCCGCGATATGGATCTTCCGAACCGCATCCGAACCATCCAGATCCGCCAGCGTCCGCGCAAGCCGCAGCACCCGATGATAACCACGCGCGGTGTAGCGGAACTTCTCGGCAGCCTCCTGCAGATAATATTGCCCCTCGTGATCAGGCCTCGCGACGTATTCCAGTGCCTCGCCTTCCAGTTCGGCGTTCGTCGATCCCGGACGTTCACTCCGGTCAGCCTGCGCCACCCGCGCCTGCTCGACCCGGCCAAGCACGCGGGCCGAACTGTCGGAATGACCCGGCGCATGAAGATCGCCAACAGGCACCCGGGGCACGTCGATCCGGATGTCGAAGCGATCCAGCAACGGGCCAGAGATCCGCGCCTTGTAGTCGCTGCCGCATTTCGGAGCTCGCGAGCACGCCTGAGAGGGGTCCGACAGATACCCGCAGCGGCACGGGTTCATCGCCGCCGCCAACAGAAAGCGTGCCGGATACCGCACATGGGCCGAGGCCCGCGCGACCACCACCTCGCCTGTTTCGGTCGGTTCGCGCAGGCTCTCCAGAACCTGCCGGTCGAATTCCGGCAACTCGTCCAGGAACAGAACGCCGCGATGGGCCAGACTGATCTCGCCCGGTTGCGCGAACTTGCCACCGCCGATCAAAGCTGGCCGCGATGTCGAATGGTGCGGGTCCCGAAATGGTCGCTCGCGGCAGATCCCGCCATCGCCCGGCACCTGCGCCAGCGAATAGATCATCGCAACCTCCAACGCCTCCTCCGGCGTCATCGGCGGCATGATCCCGGTCAGCCGTTTGGCCAGCATCGATTTCCCGGATCCGGGTTCCCCGACCATCAGAATGTGATGATTGCCCGCGGCCGCGACCTCCAGCGCCCGCCGGGCCATGTCCTGCCCTTTCACATCCAGCAAGTCGGCCGCTGACCGCCGCGACGAAACTGGCCCCGGGGCCGGCGCGCACAATGGCTCGCGCCCGTTAAAGTGGTTCACCAGCTGGATCAGGGAACTGGGTGCGAGGATCTCGACGGCCTCAACCCAGGCGGCCTCTTGACCGCAGGTCTCCGGACAGATCAATCCGCGGTCCGCACTTGCGGCTGCGACAGCTGCGGGCAATGCGCCTTGAACGGATCCAATCCTGCCATCAAGCGACAACTCGCCCATTGCCACGAACCGGCTCAGGTCATCCGACGAGATCAGATCAAGCGCGCCCATCAAAGCCAACGCAATGGGAAGATCGTAATGCGATCCGGCTTTCGGGAGATCGGCCGGAGACAGGTTGATCGTGATCCGCTGGGCGGGCAGCGCCAGGCCGATTGCCGCAATGGCCGCGCGCACGCGTTCCTTTGACTCCGAGACAGCTTTGTCAGGAAGACCAACGAGCTGGAACGACGGCAAACCCGGAGAGACGGCGCATTGCACCTCGACCGGGCGCGCTTCGACCCCCAGGAACGCCACCGTATGGGCCCGAGTAACCACGCAAAGCTCCACAATTGGTTCCGATTGCGCTGGAACGTGATCCCCACATCGTTAAATGTGAGTTAAATCGCGCGCGGGGGCGGGGGAAACATGCGACTCGGACAGTCACTCAGGATCGGCGCGCTTAGCCTTGCTACGTTCTTCGCCGTCGCACATGCTGGCGAACCACAGGTCATCGACGCGCGTGCCCAGTTCACCGGCGGCACGTGGCGCTTCGATGTGACCGTGCGCCATGCCGATACCGGATGGGAACACTATGCCGATGCCTGGCGGGTCGTCGGACCGGATGGAACCGTCTTTGGCACACGCACACTCTACCATCCCCATGTTGAAGAGCAGCCGTTCACCCGGTCGCTGTCCGGTGTCCGAATTCCGGCTGACGTGTCCTCGGTTCGCGTCGAAAGCCGCGACACTGTACATGGCTGGGGTGCTACGACTGTCACCGTCCAACTCAAACGCTGAGCGTTCGACCAACAAGACGGATCTCACGCAAGCATTGACGCCCATTCCCAACGACCGGTAACAGCAAACGCGGGGCGGGATGTGCCTGTGCCCGGTCGCACGGCTCACCCATGTCCAAACCAGACGCGCAAGACCATCCTTATCGCTGGACGATCCTTTTCGGCGTCTGGCTGATCTATTTTGCGTTCGGCCTGTGCATTGCCTCGATGGCGCCGCTCGTGAGCGAGATCAGCACAACGCTCGGTATCGGCAACAGCTCGATGGGGGCGATCCTCGGTGCTTGGCAACTGACCTACATCGCAGCGGCACTTCCGCTTGGAATGCTCTTGGACAAAATCGGCGTTGCCGTGGGTCTTTTGCTCTCCACCGTTGTGATGGCCGGGTCGATGATGCTGCGTGGGACCGCTCCGGACGGCATGTTTCTGTTTGCAGCCGTCGCGCTCTTCGGGTTGGGCGGGCCGCTGATTTCCGTGGGTGCCCCGAAACTCATTGCGCTCTGGTTCGGTGGCGCGGGCCGGGGGATGGCGATGGGCATCTACATGACGGGTCCGGCACTGGGCGGGATCACGGCGCTTTCCCTATCAAACTCGGTTCTCTTGCCAGCGACGGGCTCGTGGCGCGGTGTCCTGATCTTTCTCGGATTCTGCGTTCTGGCCGCTGGTGCACTCTGGTGGCTGATCTCGCGGCACAGCGAAGCACGACGCCGTGACGGAAAGGCGACCGGCCTCTCGAAAGCAGGCAGTCTGCGCGCGTTCCGAGAGATCGCGGGTCTGCGCACCGTTCAGATCGTGCTTTTGATGAGCATCGGGATTTTCACGCTGAACCATGGCTTGAACAACTGGTTGCCCGAGATCCTGCGCGCTAAGGGCATGACGGCGATAAACGCCGGTTACTGGGCGTCCATTCCAACGCTTGTTGGCGTCGCGGGTGCACTGATCATTCCACGATTTGCGACCCCCGAGCGCCGGATCGCAATCATGCTGTTCCTGTTTCTCGCGGTCTGTGTGGCGACATTGCTGCTGCAGCTTGCGCCAGGGTCGGGACTGGTCACCGGTCTTGTGCTGCAGGGCATCGCCCGATCCTCGATGATGACGGTCGCGATCCTGCTGCTGATGGAAGCACCCGGCGTTCCGCCCGAACGGGCAGGGATGGCTGGCGGCATGTTTTTCACCGTTGCCGAGATTGGTGGCGTCTTCGGCCCACTCTCGATCGGCACGGTCTCAGCCATAACCGGAGACTTTGAGGCCCCGCTGTTCTTGTTCACCGGCGTCTCGGTACTGCTGCTTGTTCTGTTGGGTTGGCTCTGGAACCTTCAGAAGGGACTGGCCGGGTCAACATCCAACGGGTAAAGCGGTCAGAAAAATCTACCAGAGGCCCTGCTCAGACGGGCGGGGCAGCATCCGGGGACAGGAATGGAGATCTCGAAGGCAATGAAGCGCGACTGGCTTGCAACTGCGCGGACCTTGTCCGAAGCGCTGCCCTACCTGCAGCGGTATGACGGCACGACGATCGTCGTGAAGTTCGGTGGCCACGCCATGGGGGATGCCGCCTCCATGGAGCGGTTTGCCAGGGACATCGTGCTCATGAAACAATGCGGTGTTCATCCGGTGGTCGTTCATGGCGGCGGCCCGCAGATCAACGAGATGCTTGAGCGGCTCGCGATCAAGACGGAATTCAAGGACGGTCTCCGCATCACGACCGAGGAAACCGTCGAAGTCGTCGAGATGGTGCTCGCCGGCGTCATCAACAAGCGCATCGTGGCTGCGATCAATGCCCAGGGCGGGCAAGCCGTGGGACTGTCAGGTAAGGATGCGAACTTGCTCGTCTGTGAGAAGGCGCTCAAGACAATGCGCGATCCCGACAGCAACATCGAAAAGGTCCTCGACCTGGGCTTCGTTGGCGAGCCGGTCGAGGTCAATCCTAGGGTCCTGCGCACGTTCATCGATTCGGATTTCATCCCTGTCGTTGCTCCGGTGGGCGCAGGGCGAACCCCGGACGAGACGTTCAACGTGAACGGCGATACCGCTGCTGGCGCGGTCGCGGGCGCGATGCAGGCCGAGCGCCTGATGCTGCTCACCGATGTCGCGGGGGTGAAGAATTCCGAGGGAGAGGTATTGACCAGGCTCTCAACGCGGGATGTCGAAGGCCTCATCGGCGATGGCACAATCGCCGGGGGTATGATCCCGAAAGTCCGAACCGCACTTCATGCGATCGAAAACGGTTGTGGAGCGTCTGTCATTCTTGACGGACGGGCACCGCATGCCGTGCTGCTCGAATTGTTCACCGAGCACGGCGCAGGCACCTTAATCGTGCCTGATTAATCAATCTGCCGAGCCCGGTCATAGGGCGCGGCGAAGAAGATCGCTCACATCTCTTGCCGCATGACGTCCAGGATCAGCACGTCGGCGTGATCGTGTCCAAGATGCTTCCGGGCGGCGCCAGTCAGATTGCGACGAAGTTCTTCGATGATTCGGTCGTCCGTGAAGTTGGTCAGGAAAGCGCCGGTGTAAGACATCTGGAAGAGTTCTCGCAGAAACGCATCGCGCAAACGCGGCTCCATTTCATGAACCTTGTCGATCTGACCGGCGGGCACATCCACGCCAAGTTCGAACATCATAAGCGCACGGGTTTCGCCTTCCTCTACGACCGGTACGATTGTTTGGCGCCCGATCTTGACAAAGGACCGCGGAGCGGCAGCAAGTTCGGCCTCCTTTTCCGCCTCGGCCGCTGCAGCCGCGGCCTCGCTATCTGTTTGTTCTGCCGGTTTCAGAAACACGCCAGCGGTCATCCCGCCTGTGATGCCGAGGACTATCAGTATGATCGGGAGGATTTTTTTCATAACTGACCTCAGAACGGAGAAATCAGATCGACGACTTGTTGGCCGAGCCGGGGTTGCTGCAGGTCGGTCACCTGCCCGCGTCCGCCGTAAGCAATCCGCGCGTCGGCAATCTTGTCATACGTTATTACGTTCTGACGCGAGATATCCTCGGGTCGCACAATCCCGGCGATCTGAAGGTCGCGCAGCTCGAAGTTGACTCGGACTTCCTGGCTGCCACGGATTACGAGATGACCGTTCGGAAGGACGGTTACAACGGTTGCAGCAAGGCGCAGGTTGACTTCTTCCTCTCGACTGATTTGACCTGCGCCCGACGAAGACTGCGTGCCACTTGCACTCACAGCGGGGTCTAGCGTGTTGCTTCCGCTCAACACCGAGTCGGCGATGTTTGTGAGCCCGAATGCCGCCGTGACCGAGACGTCGTCTGAACCACTGCGGTCGCGGGTCGTTGAGTTAGAGAACTCGGCGGTATCTTCGATCGCAATCGTGACCGTCAGAATGTCACCGACGGATTTTGCGCGCCTGTCACCAAACAACGACTTTGGGCCAGAGCGCCAGAGCGATCCGGTAATGCGCGTGTCCGTCTGCTCGGGCAGCTGCGGGCGCAACGCCATTCGCGCCGGAACGGGTGGGTCGATCGTGGGTTTCGCGGCGCCCGGTGCACTGATCGGCGGAGGCCGCCCGATCGAGTCGAGTTGGCCATTGCAACCTGCCAGGAACAGGACGCAACAAAGGCCAATCCATCTGAAAATCATCTGTAAACCTCGGCACGGTTGGGACCAGTGATCATCGCCTTAACCGAGATGCGGGTGTTCAAGTTCATCACCGTTACCTCGTCGCCGACGCCTCCCGCGCTCAGCGCACGCCCTTCGGTTCGAATGGCGAGCGACCCGAATTTGTAGGAGAGAGTCACAGTGTCATTTCGCTTGATAACGGTAACCGGGCCCAGATCTTCGGGACGCACAGCACGACCTGCATAGATCGCCCGGCGTGTCTCACGTCCGACTATTCCGTTCGGAATGCCCGACCCGTTCTCTCCAACGACCCTGACATCATCCGGCTGAACGACAACCCCGACTCTGAGCGTTCGGCTGGCAACCACATCAGCGGATGCGTAAGCTGACGTCAGGAGGCCAACCAGGCAAGCAGCCAGTGCCCGTGATTGAATTCGCATTAGCGGATCCTCGTCGTTGTCGACAGCATCTCGTCAGCGGCGCTCAGGATCTTCGAGTTCAGTTCATAACCGCGCTGCGCCTCGATCAACTCCGTGATCTCGGCCACCACGTCGACCGAGCTTTCCTCGAGATATCCCTGCCTGATTGTACCGCGTCCGTCTTGGCCCGGGTCGCCGACATTCGGTGGTCCCGAAGCTGCGGTTTCGAGAAACAGGTTATCTCCAATCGCCTGTAACCCCTTGTCATTGATAAAGGTCGCCAGTTGGATCTCGCCAATCTGCTGGGTGTCAACCTCGCCTTCGAACGCAGCAAAGACACCGCCCTCTCGATTGATCTCAACACTCTTGGCGTCCACCGGCACGGTTATGCCTGCTAGTAAGCGGTAGCCGTCGGACGTCACAACCTCGCCTTCGCCGGTCAGCTTGAGTGATCCGTCTCGGGTGTAAGCCGTATCGCCGGAGGGCAGTTCGATTTCGATGTATCCGTCGCCTTCGAGAGCTAAATCGAGTTCGCCGCCGGTCTGGCGCGTCGAACCCTGACGCACCTCCATGGAAACGGCCGATGGACGCACGCCAAGCCCAAGCTGTACCCCTGCCGGGAGGATCTCACCTGTTCCGGCCGTCACGGTGCCCGGTGTTCTGATCTGTTGGTAATGCAGATCCGCGAACTCGGCGCGCCGCGCATTGAAACCAGTGGTCGACATGTTGGCGATGTTCTGGGCGGTCACATCCACCCGAAGCTGCTGCGCGGCCATACCGGTCGCTGCGATCTTTAAAGCTTGCATTCTACACCTCTAAGGTCACGCTTACTTAGACGTTCTCTCCCAACGTCTGGATTGACTGGCGAACGCGTTCATCTTCGTCTTCGATAACGGACTGAGCCAATTCATATGCCCGCGTGACTTCGATCATGCGGGCAATTTCGTGTATGGCGTCCACATTCGATGACTCGAGTGCGCCCTGGCGAACCTTCGGGTCCACGACTGGCTGGAAATTATCGTCGCGGACTTGAAAGGCTGTATTGCCGAAACGTGTCATGTTCACTTGGTCGGCATCGACGATCGCGAGCTGTGCCAGAACATCATCACCGGCGGAGATCGTCCCATCATCCGCTACCGCAATGTCTTTCGCTTCAATCGGTATCGGAATCTGCGCGCCACCAACGTCCAAGACGGGTGCCCCGGCCGCAGTTGTCAGAAGACCATCCTGCGAGATCTGGAAGCTTCCGGCACGGGTCAGGATCGGTCCCTCCTCATCCTCAAGCAGGAAGAAGCCCGGGCCCTCGATTGCGAAGTCGAAGGTACCGTTGGTTTCAGAGACCGCACCGGGTCGATCCAGAATATGGCGCGCACCTGAGTCTGCCATGGAAACGCTGTTCTCGTTGGCTGCAGCAAGAACAAATTCCGTGAAAGACACGCCTTCGCGCCGAAAACCTGTCGTGTCGAGGTTTGCGATGTTGTTCGCAATGACATCCATCTCGAACTTCAGTCCGATCTGACGGTTCAACGCAAGATAGTGTAAGGCGTTATCCATCGTTCAGAACCTCCCTTATGGCCCGTTCACCTGCTTCGAGATCCTGCAGATATTGTTCTACTCCTCCATCGCTGAGCATGTCGGATCCTGCTGAAGAACCATTGAGCCGGAAGAGATCGTCCAATGTGTCGAGTTCCGATGCATCACCTTGCTCGAGGATGCCGCGCACCGCATCAGGGACAACCCCTTCCTCTGCGTCCAGGGCCAAGAAAGCCGTCTGAACCGCGACTTGCTGCTCTGCCTGGTCGCCAAGCAGCTGAAGTGCGGTATCAAGCGCGTCCTCGGTTCGTTCAGTCTGCCGTTCCGCTGCCAGCTTTGCGGTTACGATATCAGCCCGTACCTCGGGATCGCGGATTTCACCCTCCAACGCGGCCGAGAGCATGCCGGCGGCGCGCTCCGCATCTCCAAGGTCCAGGAAGGCGCGACCAAGCAGCCCGCGTTGCAGGGAACTGATCGGAGCTTCGGATAGAACAACGACTGCTTCGCGCGGATCATCGGCCTCGAGAAAAGCGTCAGCGAGCGCCAATGCGACTTGCTCCTCGGTCAGATCACCATCCCTCAAAAGGGTCTGAGCCATTGCCGGCAACCCGACCTCCGCAAGGGACTTGACGAGCGCGCGGCGAAGAGGCGCCTGATCCAGATGGCCGTTCAGCGTCGCAGGATCCTCAAGGTATGCTATTGCAAGGGGTGTCGTCTCGTCTTCTTCGTCACCGGATGAAACGAGTTCGCTGAGAAGCTCCGCGTGCTTGGCTGGATCCAGAAGTCCTATTTCGGTTGCGTCGGACAAGAACGAGATCGTTTTTGACAGGCTGGCGTTTCGACTGAAAAGGCGCGCCTCGAGATCAAATGCCTTCGCGCCGAGAGGCGTGCCAATTTCTTTCCGGGCGAGTTCACCCAGATCCGCAATCAATCGGTCCAGATCGTTTTCAGCATCCGGATTGTTCAAAGCGCCTTCGGCCCGCATCATAAGTGCGGTCAAGGCGGTCTCAGCGTCACCGTTGGTCGCCAGTTCCAGATGCATGCGCGCGCGCTCTGGGTCGTCCCGCCAAGCCGACAAAGCGTGGGACAAAAGATGCGTTTGCCCGAGCGTGCCGAACGACAATCCCTTGGCAGACCTGAGCGCCATGGCTTCCATGCGCCGCGCGGTATCCCACTGCCCCACATCAGCAGCGGCGAGCCCCAGGCGCGCCGAAATCATCTGTCGGGGAAACGATGGAAACTCTTCGAGTGAATTGCCACCGGAAAGTTCGCTCCGAATTGCCGATGCGGACTCGTCTGCAAGCGCTTGGGACAAAGCACGCCAAAGTGCTTGGGAGCCAAGGCAATCCGGCGTCAACACGGCGCTGCCAGCGGGTGCAGGTTGCCCGTCCAGCAGACCGGATGCATCGGTCAGAAACTGCCCAAGCGGATGCTCCGGCGCATACTCCGCAATGACAGTCTTTGCCTCGAGCGTGAACCCCACCGAGATGTAGGACTTCGCCAGGTCGATCGCCGTTTCAGGATCGCCAGCATCGAACTCGCCGACGAGCGATCGGCGCTTCTCGGCAACGGCATTGATGAACTCGGTGGATGAGGGGTAATCCGGCAGCAACAGGCGTTCGCGCGCAAAACACTGCTCTAGCGCACGCGGTGTTACGCTAGGCTCTGCGTCCGCAAGTTCGACAGTTGAGATCTCTTCAGGACTTATAGTTCCTGCGGGGACAGGATTGCCAACTGTGCCAGCGCTTCCAACACCGTCAGCTTCAGAAACAGTGCTCGACGAAGGTTCAATCTCGGCCTCAGGGCGCGTGGCGACTTCACTGGGCTCTATCGCGGGAGCTGGTTCGACTGCCTCAGCGGCCGCTGCTTCTGGCATGTCGTCAACGCCGACAGGACGGTCATCAACTGCTTCGTCTTGCTCCACTGGCGCCGTGACCTGCGCGGCTTCGTCTCCTGGCAATGGTTGCAGATCGACCAGCCCGGCTTCCGCCGCGCGGATGAGTTGTTGCATGATTTTCTGACGAGCCTGATCGGCGTCCAGGGTGCGGTCGCCCCCCGCCGAAGTATTTTCTCCGTTTGCTGAATCGGAGGCCGCTGAGGTGGCGCCGGAGTCATTCAGGACCTTCCGGGGTGGTTCAGGTGCTGCAATCGGTGCACGTGCGAGGGCCGCACCAGATGCCAAGAGCACTGCGCTCGCAACCAGCGCGCCAGCCAGAAGTTCGGCCCACCGAGCCCGAAGCAACGACGCGCGCGTCTCCTGAACCAAAGCCCTCTTGCCCACCTGTGAGGATCGCAACATCAAGCGGCGTCCTTCAGAGCCTTGAGCGCATCGTCCATTTCATTAAAGGACGGACGCATCCCGGAATCGACGTTCTGACGCGCCACTTCGATGCAAATCTGCGGCGAGTGTTTGTGCAGGCTCGCCACAAGAATATCGCGGATCAGTTCATAGAACTTGTGATCAGACTCGGCGATTTCCTTCATCTTGTTGGAGAGCGGGCCAGTGATCCCATAAGCGAGAAACACGCCCAGGAAGGTTCCAACAAGCGCGCCACCGATCAACCGACCAAGAACCTCGGGGGGTTGGTCGATCGACCCCATGGTCTTGATCACCCCAAGCACGGCGGCGACAATGCCGAGTGCTGGAAGCCCGTCCGCCACGGTCTGGATCGCATGACTACCGTGCAGCGCGTGATGCAGGCGCCCCTCGAGCTGCTTCTCAAGCACATCTTCGAGTTGGTGCGGGTCGTCATAGTTCATCATGCTCATGCGAATGCTGTCGCAGATCATGTTGACCGCACCCTTGTCAGCGAGGATTTTCGGATAGGCTTGGAAAATCGGTGAGCTTCCGGGGTCTTCGACATGCGTCTCGATCGCCACCGGGTCTTTTCGCGCGATCTTTATCAGGGAGAACAGCAGGCAAAGCAGGTCCTGATAGTCCTGCTTCTTCCACTTCGCACCCTTGAACGCACCGCCGACATCCTTGAGCGTGTGTTTGATCACGCCGCCAGAGTTGGCAACGATGAATGCGCCCGTGGCCGCACCGCCAATCATCATCATCTCGAAGGGCAATGCCTTGATGATGATGCCCATCTTGCCGCCAGCAAGCAGATAGCCACCGAAGACCATGACCATCACGACAACGATACCGATAATCACGCCCATACGTACTGACGCTCCTGGTCTGCTTCTCAGCCGGTTACGCGACCTTGAATGATGCAGAATCATTTAGGAGTCGTGAAATGGCGCGAAGGATCCGCCGTTGCGCTGCGATGAATGTGCACGATAAGCTGGCAAAACACTGGGGAGCATGCGCCGACGCACCCCGACGAATAAGCCGAGTGACGCCCCGAACATGCCGCGCAAGGATCGCATTGATGCCCTCGGGGCCACGGCCCTGACTACTTTCTCATTCCTGATGGGCATCAATCAGGTCATGATCAAACTGGTCAACGCGGGCATGGCGCCGGTGTTCCAAGCGGGTGCGCGATCGGCGTGCGCAGTGCTGTTGGTGTTTGCGATCGCACTCATTGCTCGAAAGCGACTTTCCGTCACGGACGGCTCGTTCTGGCCAGGAATTCTGTGCGGGCTGCTGTTTTCCTTCGAATTCCTGCTGCTTTTCGAAGGACTGGAATACACGGCCGTCAGCCGGGCATCGGTCATCTTCTATACGATGCCTGTCTGGGTCGCGGTTGCCGCGCACTTCCTGATCCCGGGGGAACATTTGACGCCCAGACGCGCGCTCGGGCTGGCGCTGGCCGTGGTCGGCGTGGCCGTCGCCCTTCTGGACGAACCGCCTGCCTTTGCGCCCGATGCCCTGACCGGAGATATCATGTGCCTCGCAGGCTCGGTCTGTTGGGCGGGGATCGCGCTGACGGCGCGGTTGACCCGGCTGAGCCGGTCCGAGCCCGAGATGCAGCTCATCTATCAACTCGCGGTCTCCGGTCCGGTGCTGCTTTTTCTGGCACCATGGTTCGGCCCGGTGCTGCGCGAGATGACCGAAACCATCCTTTGGATCTTCGCGTTCCAGGTCGTCGTCGTCGTCTCAATCGGATTTCTGGTCTGGTTCATGGTGCTGCGCGTCTATCCGGCCTCGGACATGACCGCCTTCAGCTTCCTCGCACCGCTTTTCGGCGTGCTCGCCAGCTGGGTCATCCTCGACGAGCCCTTCTCATGGTCCGTCGTCGCAGCACTCGTCATGGTCGGAACGGGAATCGCAATGGTCAGTTGGCGTCCTAAACCGGGTTAGCGGCGACGTTTGCAGCCTCGGATCACGCACCCCTTTCCCTTTCCGAACAGATGCTCCAAAACCTCCGCGGAGATCAGGGGAGGTCGTCAATGGCACTGAAACGCATGGTGGTCGAGCTCGGAATGGGCGTCGACCTACAGGGCGAGGACTACACAAAGGCCGCCTGCCGCGCCGTCCACAACGCGCTGCGTCAGAACTCGCTGACCGTGGCGCCGGCCTTCGGATGCGCGCGCGAGGACATGGTCCTGACCGTGATCATCGGTGTGGCGCAGCCCGACAAGGTCGATACCGACGCCGTCTCGCGCGAACTCCCGTACGGCAAGCGCACGATCCAGGTGGTCGAGGGCGGCATGGACACGCCAAAGGATGACGGCCCCTATCGCACGATCATGGCCAATGCTGCCGTGCTCGTAGACCTCGAACTCCCGGAGGGTACGCAATGAGCGAGATGAAGCGCATCATTCTCGAAATGGGCACCGGCAACGACCTGCATGGCGGTGACTACACCAAGGCCGCGAAGCGCGCGGTCCAGGACGCGCTGCACCATTCGTCGCTGCCGATGTTCAAGAGCTTGAATCTCGATCCGAACAGCATGGAGATCGAGCTCCGCCTCGCAGCGCAGGAACCGGCCAAGATCGACCTTGATGCGGTGGCAGTCACCCTGCCCTACGGCAAGGTAACGCCAGTGGCCGTGAAAGGCGGACTGAACCTGCCTGATGGAGACGAAGGCGCAGAAAGCGTCATCGTCAATGCCGGGATCATCGTGCGCCTTCCGCTCGGATAGCAAATCTGTCAGAGCGTCAGCGCACTACTGCCAGCCGTATCCCGCACGCCTTGCTGACCTAGTCGGCGTACTGTCCGGCCGCGAGGACACTTGCCGCAAAGCTCCAGATTTGCCATTCGGTCTGCATTTGTTAACCATAGCTGACGACGACGTGTTCGGGGGCGCCGACACCCAAAATCCATTTCGACTTGAGGTTGATGGCCCCACCCCCGTCACACCGGCACCCGGACCACCCAAGGGGACCTTATGACGACCTTTCTTGGCTGTATCGCCGATGACTTCACCGGCGCAACCGACCTTGCCGCCTTGCTCGCGCGCAGCGGCGTGCCGGTTTCGCTCAGGCTTGATCTGCCGAACAGCCCTCCGGACCCTGACGATATTGCTCCGATCGAGGTGATCGCACTGAAATGCCGGACGGCGCCTGTGGCCGAGGCGGTGTCGGAGACACGCGCAGCCCTGGCGTGGTTGCAGGAAGCAGGCGCGCAGCGGTTCTTCTGGAAGTATTGCTCAACGTTCGACAGCACGGCCGAGGGCAATATCGGCCCCGTGGCCGAGGCGCTGATGGCTGATCTCGGCACCGATCGCACAATCTATTGCCCGGCCTTTCCCGAGAATGGGCGCAGCATTTTCATGGGTAATCTCTTCGTCGGCGAACAGCCGCTCGCCGAGAGCCCGATGAAGGACCACCCGCTCACGCCGATGCGCGACAGCAACCTCATGCGCTTGCTTGAACCTCAGGTCGCGCGGCCCGTCGGTCTCGCCAACCGTCTTACGGTTGCCGCAGGCGCAGGTCCGCTACGAGACCGGATCAGCACCCTCGCCGCCGAGGGTATTGCCCACATCGTCGTCGATGCTGTCGCCAACGAGGATCTCTACACCATCGCCCAGGCCTGTCACGACTTGCCGCTTTTGACCGGCGGCTCCGCCGTCGCCATGCCGCTGCCGGATCTCTACCGCACGGCAGGACATCTGAGCGGCGCGGCGGACGCGGCGAGCACCTCAGCGCCAGAGGGTGGAGCCATCGTGCTGTCCGGATCATGCTCGGCCATGACCCGCAAGCAGGTCGCAGCCTTCGCGGCGATCAACCCGGCCTTCAAGCTCGATCCGATCACGCTCGCCAAGGACGGCCCAGGGGCAGCGCTCGACTGGCTCGCAGAACAGGCGGACGGACAGACAACGATTATCTATGCCACCGCCGAGCCCGAGGACGTTCAAGCAGCCCAGACCGCGCTCGGTACCGCAAAAGCCGGAGAGGTCGTGGAACAGGCGCTCGCCGAACTCGCCATTGCCGCGCGGGACCGCGGCACAAGGCGCTTTGTGGTGGCAGGCGGCGAGACCTCCGGCGCTGTCTCGAAGGCTCTGCAAGTCACGCGTCTTGGTATCGGGCGCGAGATCGCGCCTGGCGTGCCCTGGACGTTCACCACTTCCGGCAGCACTTCGATCGCCCTCACACTCAAGTCCGGCAATTTCGGCGGGCCGGAGTTCTTCGCCGAAGCCCTCGCCCTGCTCGACCAGCCATGACCGACGAGGTCTGCCTGCGCGAACAGATCTGTCTGCTCGCCAAGTCGATGTTCGATCGCGGCCTGACCATGGGCTCGTCCGGCAACATCTCGGTCCGTCTGCCCGATGGGCGGTTCATCGTGACACCGACCGGGTCCTGCTTCGGCCGCCTGGACCCCGCGCACCTGTCCATGATGGATGCCGACATGGGCCATCTCAGCGGCGACAAGCCGACCAAGGAGGTCCCGCTCCATTCGGCTTTCTATGAAACCCGCCCGCGCCAGACCGGCGCCGTCGTGCACCTGCACTCCTGCCACTCGGTCGCGCTCTCGCTCCTGCCGGATGTCGACCCGGACAACATGCTGCCGCCACTGACCGCTTACGGCGTGATGAAGCTCGGCAAGGTCGCGATGCTCCCCTACTTCATGCCCGGCGACCCGGCGATGGGCGATGCGATCAAGGGGCTTGCCGGCAAACGCTCCGCCGTCGTGCTGGCCCACCACGGCCCCGTCGTCGCGGGCAAGGACCTGGAAGCCGCCTGCTACGCCATGGAAGAGCTTGAGGAGACCGCCAAGCTCACCCTGATGACCCGCAGCCTGTCGCCAACGCTGCTCACGGACGCGCAGATCCAGGGCCTTGTGCGGAAATTCGACGTTGAGTGGGATTGACATCGCGCCACTCCCTTGCCACCCGACGCGCCCGGATTACTTCGTCCATCACTGGGAGGCGACAATGACCGAAACCAAGGCGGGCCAGACCGAACTCTATGCCCTGTTCGACCGCCACGGCATTGGCTACACGCACAACACGCACCCGCCCTTACATACGGTTGAGGAATCCAAGGAACTGCGCGGCGACCTACCGGGCGCGCACGTTAAAAACATGTTCCTCAAGGACAAAAAAAGCCAGCTCTGGCTGGTGACCTGCCTGGAGTACCGCAAGATCCGCATTCGCGACCTGGAAAAGCAGATTGGCGCCACAAAAGCCAGCTTTGGCAAGCCAGACTTGCTGTGGGACGCGCTGGGCATCCGGCCAGGTGCGGTCTCGCCCTTCGGGCTGATCAACGATCCCGATCACAGTGTCCGCGTCGTGCTCGACCAGCAGATGCTCGAGATCGACCCGATCAATGCGCATCCGCTGCACAACGAGGCCACAACCACATTGCCGCGTGCCGACTTCATGCGGTTCTTCGAGATCACCGGACACGCGCCGATCATCGTCGACTTCGACGCGCTTGAGGAGATGGAACGTGCACGGCGGGACGCGGCCTGACGGTCCGAAAACCGCCACATCAATTGCACAGAACGTCCTGAGGCTCTATCTGGAAGCCGAAAAAACAGGACCATGGGGATAACATGATTGAACTGGGCACCTCGTCGGACGCCTCCGCCGCCTCGGGCGGCGGCGTGATGGACACGACCGACGCTACGTTTGTGAAGGACGTGATCGAAACCTCGCGCGAGACACCCGTTGTCGTCGACTTCTGGGCGCCGTGGTGCGGCCCGTGCAAAACGCTGGGCCCGATGCTGGAACAAGAAGTCGCGGCGACCAACGGCAAGGTCCGGATGGTCAAGGTCGACGTCGACAAGAACCAGATGATCGCGGCACAATTGCGTGTCCAGTCGATCCCAGCAGTCTTCGGCTTTGTCGACGGCCAGCCTGTCGATGCGTTCATGGGTGCGGTCAGCCCGGCCGAGGTCAAGGACTTCGTGCAACGCCTTGCCAAGGGTGCCGGGACAGGCGCACTGGACGAAGCCCTGGATGCCGCCGAAGAGATGCTCGAACAGGGCGCCCTTGCCGAAGCCGCGCAGACCTTCGCGGCCATCCTGGGTGAAGATCCCGAGAACCCGCGTGCCATGGGCGGGATGATCCGGGCGACCGTGGCCGCGGGCGACATCGAGCGCGCGCGCACGATGCTCGAGCAAGTCCCCGCCAGCATCACAGACGACCCGGCAATCGCCGCCGCGCGCGGGGCGGTCGAATTGGCCACTCAGGCCGAGGACGCGGGCGAAACCGCCGACTTGCGCGCGGCCATAGACGCCGACCCGAACAACCATAAGGCCCGGTTCGACCTCTCGGTGGCGCTCGCGGCGAGCGGTGACAACGAAAGTGCGATCGAAGAACTGCTCGAGCTGTTTCGCCGTGACCGCGAATGGAACGACAGCGCTGCCAAGGAACAACTCATGACCCTTTTCGACACGCTCGGGCCGAAAGACCCGCTGGCCCTCAAAGGCCGCCGGCGCCTTTCCTCGATGATTTTCGCGTGAACTTGATGGCGCGCCGGTTCTCGCTCGCGGACCTGCCGGACACCATTCCGGTCTTCCCGCTACCCGGCGCGCTGATCCTGCCGCGTGGCCGCCTGCCGCTCAACATATTCGAGCCGCGCTACCTCGCGATGCTCGACGACGCACTGAAAAGCGACAACCGGCTGATCGGCATGGTGCAACCTTACGAGGACAACGCGGCGCCCTCGCGGCTGCACTCGATTGGCTGTGCCGGGCGCGTGACCTCGCTCAGCGAGACCGAGGACGGGCGCTACCTGATCGTTCTGACCGGCGTCTCACGCTTCCGGATGGTCAAGGAAATCGAGGGTTTCACGCCCTTTCGCCGGGTCGAGGCGGCGTGGGGTGATTTCTCGCGCGATCTGGATGGCCGGGAAGACCTGGACGACTGGGACCGCGAGGCCTTCCTCGGCTTGCTCAAACGCTACTTCGACGTCGCCAATCTTAGCTCCGACTGGGATTCGATGCGCGACGCTGATTGCGAGATGCTGCTAAACTCGCTCTCGATGATGTGCCCGTTCGCTACCGAGGAAAAGCAGGCCCTGCTCGAAGCGCCCAGGCTGACCGACCGGGCCGAAACCCTGGCGGCCCTGATGCAGTTCGCCATCGCCGAAAGCGGCGGCAGCCGGGGCGTGCAATGACGGGCGACGACGGGACTGAAAGCTATCAACCGGCGTCGACGCCGCCGACAAGCCCGCGCCTGCTGGAAACGTTGGTCTGCCCGTCGACCGGAGGCCGCCTGATCTACGATGCCGAACGCCAGGAATTGCTCTCGAAGTCGGCCAACCTCGCCTACCCGATCCGCCAGGGCATCCCGATCATGCTCGTCGACGAGGCCCGTACGCTCGAGGACTGAACCGACTGCCGGTCATTCCGCCCGGCGCCCATCATTGATGAACTCGGCGACGATCGCTGCCATATAAGTGCGCAGGATCATGTTCATCCAGCGCTGATAGCCGCGTCCCAGCCACCGGTACCAGTCGGCCATGTCCTGATCCAGGCTCAGCGTCATCTTGGTCTTGCGCACCTTCGTTGGCGTGTCCTTGTGCAGATGGAACCATTCCGCCGGTACGGTTTCACGCGCCTTCTGACGCACCCTGTACTGACGATGAAACTCCCGGATCTCGTCCAGACCTTGGTTGAATTCTTTCAGGTCGTCTGCTGTTACGCCTGGCTTTCCATCACCCAACGCCATCACACCCTCCACTTGCGTCCCGGCGCTGAGGTATCGGGCATTTAGCTTAAATTTTCGTTATCCCGCCCAGGTCGAGTTCGCGTTGTTACCGATGCGGTACGCCGTAGGTATGCGTTGCACTACCATTGCACTACGTTTGCGTTACCGATGCACCCATGCCCGGATAACAGCGTTAGGGGCGTCAGTTGTTCCAGGTCCAGGCGCGCAGACGGAAGTCATTATCGCCCGATCTATCCGCGCCGCGCAGCAGGAAGATCGAGTGGTGCGCCATGTTCAACCCACCGCGCTCGGCATGCATTTTCTCTGCGATTTCACGGTCATAGACGCTGGTGGTCGGCATCATCCGCATGGTCATGCCCCGGCGCGGATGGGGTGAGCGGTTCTCCTCGGACCCGTGCGCGATGTAGACATCGTGCAACGCCATCTGACCGGCCTCGAGAATCAGATCCTCAGCCTGAGAGACATCGTACTCGTCGGACCTAAGCTCTTGATTCAACGTGTAATTCGGATCATCCTTCTGGTCATGCGCCATCAGGCGGTTGGTCCTGTGACTGCCCGGAATGTATTGCAGTGGCCCATTTTCGGGGGTGCAATCGTCGATCGCAATCCAGACGGTGCACGTCGCCAGAGGACGGATCGGCCAGTATTGCCCGTCCTGATGCCACGGCGTCTTCTTGCCATTCAGCGCTGGCTTGGCGAAAAAACTCATATTCCACAGGCAGATATCCGATCCGATCAACTGCTCGACCATGTCCAGGATGTTCGGATCACGGGCATAGTTCAGAAACCCCAGATCGTAGCTCAGCAACACAGACGCATTGTCGCGAAACTCCGGGTGCCGCGCGAGCAAGTCACTGTGGCGGTTGCGAATTTCCTGTAGCTGGGCGTCCGGCAACCGATAGCCCGGCACCACGTAGCCTTTGGCATGATAGGCTTCGATCTGTGACTGGCTGAGCATGATCTCTCCAATCTTAGGAAAATTTTAGCTGTTCGGTGCTATCTCGGTCATCGGCGGTTGGCAAAAGGCGAAGTCGACCCCGTCTTCGGCTTGCAGGACTTCATCGAGATACAATCTGCGGTATCCACGCGCCGTACCCGTCGCGTGATCCGGAACATCGGCTGACCGGGCCGCAAGCTCGGCCTCCGGCACCAGCAGGTCCAGCCGCCGGTTTGGCACATCCAGCCGGATCAGGTCACCCGTACGCGCCAGGCCCAACGGACCATCGCCCACGGATTCCGGGCTGACATGCAACACGATGGTGCCCGAAGCCGTGCCCGACATGCGCCCGTCCGAGATCCGGACCATGTCCTTTACCCCCTGACGCGCCAGCTTTTTCGGGATCGGGATCAGGCCCGCCTCCGGCATCCCGGGCGCCCCTTTCGGACCGATGTTCTGCAAGACCAGGACGTCATCAGCCGCCACATCCAGATCCGGGTCATCCAACCGGTTCGCCAGATCCTCCAATCCAGCGAACACGACGGCGCGCCCTTCGTGTACCATCAGTTCGGACGAGGCCGCCGACTGTTTGATGATCGCCCCGTTGGGTGCCAACGAACCTTTCAGCAGCGCCAGCCCACCTTCTGGATAGATCGGGTTCGACCGCGTTCGCACTACATCCTGAGGCCAATCGGGAATGTTCTGATCCAGCACCTCACCCAGCGTCCGGCCATCGACCCTCGGCGCGTCCAGATGCAGCAAATCCCTGATTTCATGCAGAATTCTGACCAACCCTCCGGCGGCTTCCAGATCTTGCATGTAGTGCGAGCCAGAAGGTTTCAGGTTCACCAGCACCGGCGTCTCACGCGCCATGCGATCCACCGCTTCCAGATCGATCCGGATCCCCAACCGCCCGGCAATTGCCGTAAGGTGAATGATCCCGTTGGTCGAGCCGCCAATGGCCAGCAGAACGCGCAGGGCATTCTCGATCGCCCGGCGATCCATGATGTCTGTCGGGCGGACACCCTCCGCCGCGAGCCGTACAGCCTGACGACCGGTGTCCTCGGCAATGCGGCGACGTTCGGCGCTCACGGCAGGCGCGCAGGCCGAGCCTGGCAGCGCGATCCCCAACGCCTCGGCGATCAGCGCCATGGTCGAGGCTGTGCCCATCACCGAGCACGTGCCCACGCCCGGCACAAGCTGCTCATTGACCTCGGCAATCTCGGTCTCATCGACCTCATCCGCACGGAAAGCAGCCCAGAACCGGCGGCAGTCCGTGCAAGCGCCAACGACACCTCCCCGATGCGAACCCGTCAGCATTGGCCCCGTCACAAGCTGGATCGCGGGCACATTGGCCGAGGCGGCGCCCATCAACTGCGCCGGTACGGTCTTGTCACAGCCGCCGATCAAAACAACCGCATCCATGGGCTGGGCGCGGATCATCTCCTCGGTGTCCATCGACATCAGGTTGCGCAGATACATCGACGTCGGATGCGAAAAGCTCTCATGCAAAGAGATCGTCGGGAATGGCACCGCCAAACCACCTGCCATCTGTACTCCGCGCGTCACCGCCGCGATCAGGTCAGGCATGTTGCCATGGCAAGCATTGTAACCCGAGCCGGTGTCAGCAATGCCGATCACGGGGCGCGACAGCGAGTCTTCGGAATAGCCCATGCCCTTGATGAAGGCGCGGCGCAGGAAGCGCGAGAACCCGGCGTCGCCATAGGACGTCAGGCCCTTATCCATACCTTTGTTGCTGCGTTCAGCCATGGCACGAGCCTGCCGCGCCCCTGCGCGCCAGGCAAACCAGCAGGCTGATATCAGGCTGGATCTTCGATGAAGAACTTGTTCGGGTCGATCTGCACGTTCCGGCGGATCTCGCTCAGCGCGACCGTCGTGGCCAAACCTTGTGCATCCTCGACGATCCACTGCGTCAGCTCCAGCGGATTGTCGTTGAAGACCATGGTGATCGAGCCTTGCTCCGACGCATCCGGGTCAACGGCGACGATCCGCAGCTGTCCAGCACTGCGTTCGATGCGCTGGATCGCACCTTCGTCGCGAAGGTTCACGCGGTCGCGCAGCAGCAGGTCGAGCGGCGTCTCGCTCAGCGGGAACCGGTCCAACGTGTTGTCCAGAGTGTCGTAGACACCGACCCAGAATCCGTCAGCGACAATCAGCGCCGGGTTCGGCGGGCGATACTCGAACCGGATCCGACCGGGACGGCGCATGAAGAACAGACCCTCGGACAGGTCGCCATCCGGTCCAATCTGCACGAACGAGCCCTGCATGGTCCCAATTCCATTCAGATAGTTCGAGATGCGGGTCAGATCAGCGGGATTGGCCTGCGCGAAGGCCTGCGGCGCTGACAACAAGGCAAGTGCGCTGATGCCTGTGGTCATCAGATTGCGTCTGTTCATGGCCCGTCTCCTCACAAAATCCTGTCAAACCAAGGGCGATATCCGCCGCTTTGCCCGCATCCAACGCACGCGACGCGCTGCTCCGTTGATAGTGGCGCACCAACGCCCTGACAAGCGCGTGAGGTTCGTTGCAAGCATCGCCACAACGCTGCCCAAATTGGCCGAGCGGTCCGCAATTCGTCCCAACCTCGCCCCGCGATCGGCACGGAGCGGTCGATTCGCTCTCTCAAGAGAGGCTCCAACAGGGGAGGACACCAACATGCTCACAGTCACGCCGACATTTCCGCGCGCCATCCCGGCCGCTCTTATGCTTGCCATTGCCGGATACTTTGGTGCTGCGCCGCAACAGGCATCCGCGGTCGAGCGTTGTGAGGCGCGCTATACCGTGCAGTCCGGCGACACCCTCTCGCGCATCGCTCAGCGTTGCGGAACGAGCGTGCAGGATATCATCTCTGCCAACTCCAAGATCAAGAATGCGACCCAGATCCGGGTTGGTTGGGACCTGAAGATGCCCGGGACGCCGGTCGCCACCGCTGCAAAAGTACAGGTCGTCAGCCCGGACCCGCAGGAACTTAGAGGTCAAATTTCCAACGGGCGCTGGTGCGCGCAACTCGTGGCCAATGACGGCACGATCTATGGGCTTGTCGGTCGCGGAGGGATCTTCCGCAGCGGCGCAAAAGTCACGGTGCGCGGACACACCGTCGACGACGCGCAATGCAACACGGATCAGACGTTCGTCGTCACCGAGCTAGAGAAACACTGAAGCGGGGCGCTAGCGCTCCTCGATCAGGATCTCTCGCTTGCCGACAGCATTTGCAGAGGTGACGACACCCTGGTCTTCCATCTGCTCAACCAGACGCGCGGCCTTGTTGTAGCCGATAGCGAGCTTGCGTTGAATGTACGAGGTGGAACACTTCCGGTCGCGGGCCACGATCGCGACCGCCCGGTCGTACAGTTCGTCCTCGCTGTTCCCGCCACCAAGGCCCAGCTTCTCGTCGACCAGTGCCTGCGCCTCGTCATCCACGCCCTCGGTAACGGCCCCGACATAATCCGGCACGCCCTGCATCTTCAGGTGCTGCACGATCTCCTCGACTTCCTCGTCCGAGACGAACGGCCCGTGCACGCGGCGGATGCGCCCGCCACCCTCCATGTAGAGCATGTCGCCCATGCCGAGGAGTTGCTCCGCACCCTGCTCACCCAGGATCGTCCGGCTGTCGATCTTCGATGTGACCTGGAACGAGATCCGCGTCGGGAAGTTGGCCTTGATCGTGCCGGTGATCACATCGACCGAAGGGCGTTGTGTCGCCATGATCAGATGGATGCCCGAGGCACGCGCCATTTGTGCCAGGCGCTGGATGCAGGCCTCGATCTCCTTGCCCGCGACCATCATTAGATCGGCCATCTCGTCGACGATCACGACGATGAACGGAAGTTCCTGCGGCTCGAAGGTCTCGGTCTCATAGATCGGCTCGCCCGTGGCGTCATCGAAGCCTGTCTGCACCGTGCGGGAGAAGTCTTCACCCTTCTCCAAGGCATCGCGGACCCGGGCATTGTAGCCATCGATATTGCGCACGCCCATGCGTGACATCTTCCGGTAGCGGTCCTCCATCTCAGCGACGACCCATTTCAGCGCGACGATCGCCTTCTTCGGATCGGTCACGACCGGCGACAGCAGGTGCGGGATGTTGTCGTAAACGCTCAGCTCCAGCATCTTCGGATCAATCATGATCAGTCGGCATCGCTCCGGCGTCAGCCGATAGAGCAGCGACAGGATCATCGTGTTGATCGCGACCGACTTGCCCGAGCCGGTGGTACCCGCGATCAGCAAGTGTGGCATCTTCGCGAGGTTGGCAATGATCGGCGCACCGGAAATGTCCTTGCCCAGCGCCAGTGCAAGCGGAAAACGCGCGTCCCCGTAATCGCGGCTCTCAAAGGTATCGCGCAGCCAGACCTTTTCGCGATCGGCATTCGGCAGTTCGATACCGATGATCGAGCGGCCCGGTACGGTGGAGACGCGAGCCGCCAGCGCCGACATGGACCGCGCAATGTCGTCCGCCAACCCGATCACGCGGCTGGCCTTCAACCCGGGCGCGGGTTCAAGCTCATAAAGCGTCACCACCGGCCCGGGCCGGACAGCAACGATCTCGCCACGTACGCCGTAGTCCTCAAGGACAGTCTCCAGCATGCGCGCGTTCTCTTCCAACGCCAGGTCCGACATCTGAGAGCGTGAGATCGCAACCGGCTTCTGCAGCAATGCCAGTTCGGGAAGATGAAACTCCTCAGCGCCTGCGTCGTCGAGCGCCAGGGAGGGCTGGCGTTCCGCCTCGGCCTGTCGGCTGCGTCGAGGCTTGCGCATGTCGCGTTCCACAGGCGGGCGCGGCATCTCATCGCCGGGCATCGCAGATTCAATCGACGCCTCGGCTTCCAGAACCGGTGCCGAGAGCGGTGCCGAAAGCTCGCCCTGATCGGACAAACGATCGAAGACGGTGCGCAAGGACCCGAGGGCGGATGACCGCGTGGACGGTGTTTCGGCGGGGGCATCGCTCTCGACATCCTGCCGCGCATGAACGCGGGGCGAGGTCGGATCGGCAACGTCCGCGTGTTCGATGTCCTCAGACCTCTCTGCGCCCCCATCAATCCGATCAAAGCGGAACTCAGGGTCCTGCTTTTTCGCGCCCGGCAACGGAACACGGCTCAGATCCGGCATCGACACCGTTGGAACCTTCGGCATCCGCATGCGCCAACCGCCCGTCGGTGTCGCTGGCTCCATCGTCTCCGACCGAGGTTTCGCCCGCACCTCGCGCAGTTTCGTCACACCTGCCGCGACACCCGAGCGTCCGGCTGAGAACACGGCTGTCGCGACGCCGCGAACAACCAGTTGCAGCGACCGGCCAAGCCAGCTCAGAATAACCCTCGCTTCCTCCAAGGTCAGACCGAGTGCCGCGCCTCCGACAAGTGCCAAGGCGAAGGCCAGAGCGAGTGCAAGGACACGAACGGCCTGCGGGTCGGTCAGCGGCACGAGGTCAAGCAGCATGCGCGCGCCGGTATCTCCCAGCGCGCCGCCCAAGCCCGTCGCCAGCGGCCACGTGTCATAGACCGCGTGGAGAGAGGCGAAAACTGGAGCAAAGGCAAGCGCGGGCAAAGCTGGCAGCAGCCGCGCCCAGATGCGTTGCTCGCCCAGGCCAAGCACGAACCGCAGTGCCCAGACGAACAGGAACCCGACCAGCGCCCAGGCACCCAGTCCCATGTACCGCATCAACAGATCCGCCGTCCAAGCACCCGGTTCGCCGAGCCAGTTGAGCGGTGGCTGCGACGTTCCGGTAAAAAGGCTTGGGTCGCCCACGTTGAAGGACCACAGTGCCAGCGCGATCACCACGGCAATTGCCGCGAGACCCAGCCCCAGGAGTGCGTTCACCCATCGGCGCATCGCCGCCGACATATCGGCATCCATCAGAGGCGTGCGGCCCTGATCCCCATACATAATCGCCATACCGGCTCTCCCCGCGGGCCGCCTCCCTGCCCGCTTTGTATCACGTTTCCATAAGCACCGTGCGCACGTGCTCAAGCCCGCGTCTCACATCGTCAGGCGGCGCCACCATCGCCAGCCTCAGGTATCGGGTACCGGGATCGCCGCCGCCAAGTGCTGGATCGACCGGACGGGACAAATAGCTGCCTGGCAGGGCCTTCACGCCGGAGCTCTGCCAGAGCTTAACCGACGCCGCCTCTCCGTCGCCAACGTCGAGCCACAGAAAGAAACCAGCGTCAGGCGCCGCGTAGCCCGGCAGATTGCCGAGGATTTCGTCCGCAATTGCGTACTTCTGCTGATAGAGCGCCCTGTTGTCGACAACGTGCGCCTCGTCGCGCCAACAGGCCGCCGCCGCGTGCTGCGCGGGGATCGGCAGTGGCGCCCCGACATAGGACCGCATCTGGAGCATCCGCTTGCGGTTCTCGGGCCCTGTCACCGCGAAACCGGACCGCAGCCCGGCGAGGTTCGAGCGTTTCGACAGCGAGTGGAAGGCGACCAGCCGCTCGGGATCCGCGCCGATTTCCGACGCCACTTGCAGGGCGCCGACGGGCGGCTCGTTCCGGTAGATCTCGGAATAGCATTCGTCCGCGAAGACCTTGAAATCATGGGCTTCTGCGAGTTCGAGCAGCGTCTTCCAAAAGTCCCGGTCGGCGCAGACGCCCTGCGGATTGGCCGGAGAACAGATGTAAGCAACCGTCGTGCGATCCAGCAAATCCTTGGGAAGGCTCGCAAAATTCGGCAGAAAGCCTGTTTCAGGACCGCAAGGCAGATAGACCGGCTCGGCCCCTGCCGTGACCGCCGCGACCGTGTAGCACTGATAGAACGGGTTCGGCAGCAGCACCGCCGGTTGCGCGCCGTTCTTGATCTCGGGCGAGAGTGCGACACAGGCGTGGTAGAGCCCCTCGCGCGTGCCGTTCAGCGGGAAGATCTGGGTCTCGGGATCGCGGTAACCCTCGGCCACGCCATAGCGCCTGGCCAGCCAGTCCGAGATCGCCTCGCGTAGCTCGGGCAGGCCTTCGTTCGGTGGATATTTCGACAGCTTCGCCGTGTGCTCCAGCATGATTTCGCCAACAAAACCAGGCACTTGATGCTGCGGCTCGCCCAGAGACATAGCGATCTCGGGCCCACCGGGCGCATGCGGTGCCAACAGCCTCCGCAGACGCGGAAACGCGTATTCCGGCAGCTCGGCATAGCGGGCTGGGTACTGCATCATCTGGCCTCGTTCATCGGCGTCTGTCGCGCCTTATGCCAACGATACTACCCGGATGCCAGCGCGAGGTCCAGTTCGCCTTGCGCACGAAAGGCTTAACGCAGGCCCCATGGGCGCAGCATCAGGACCCGCCTATTGCCACCGGCTGGACTCCAGGCTTTCCGCCGGATGATTTGCGGCAGGACTTTAGCGCCGTGTGGAGCTGCCCGAGCATGTGATATCGCCCGTGACGAACTTCACGCAATTTGTCGTTAACCGGATTTGGCCGGGCGTTCCGGCCCGCGACGGGCTTGACCCACCCGGTCAGCCATTCGCCAATCCGGGAGGTGTTTCGGGGCGGGAACGTGCGCGATGAGTGACGAGGGCGAGTTCAGCGAGGCCGACCGCGCAGCCGCCTATGAATTCGCCCGTCAGGAGATCGCCGAGGCGAAGGCGGAGGGCGCCGAGAGACTGCATCTCAGCCTCAGTGTTACCGCTAACAAAACGCGCGCGCTGACCACGTTACCACCGGAGATCGCGGAAACGCGTATTCCGGCAGCTCGGCATAGCGAGCCGGGTACTGCAGCATCTGGCCTCGTTCATCGGCGTCTGTCGCGCCTTAGGCGGACGATACTACCCGGATGCCAGCGCGAGGTCCAGTTCGCCCTGCGCACGAAGGGCTTAACGCCGACATTGCTACCCGAGCCGGGTCAACTTGATAACAAAAAATATTCATTTCATATGCATTTGATATCGTACTGTTAACAAAGCCGAATCGATGTGTACAACTTTAGAATATTACAATAACAACGTATGAAGCTACAAATCATCTCAGTTTTGCATCCGCGCCATTCCCGCCATGATTCAAGTCGCATCAACGACGGAGCGTAACGTGACCCCCCAACATGAAGCCCGCGAGCTCGCCGAGAAACTTATCGCTGAAACTATTGTATCCAGATGCCCAGCTCTTAAACTGGATCCGTTCCCAGATGATCCAATCAAGCATGGAAACTTTACTGTCTATGGAAACAAGCTTTTTCGCGAACTCACGATCGTACCAGAACAGATTGCTGACTTGCCTTGGCTCGAGGTTCTTTCGATTCAGCACACTAAGGTTGAAAACTTAAACTTCCTGAAAGGTCTAAAAAATTTACGGGCATTGTACTTATCGAACACAAGTATATCAAATATTGACGACTCTTCTCACCTCAAATATCTTGAAGAGATTCGACTGGATGGAACGCGCGTATATGACCTTTCACCACTGAAAAATGCTTTACTACTGCGAGAAATATTCCTCGAAGGCACACCAATTATATTAAATGATAAGCGCGTTGAAAGCATCTATAGTACTACCGATGGTGCGAAATTCATTGAAAAACTATCTTCTATTGATTCCAATACAGATGTAAATTCCGACCGATTATCTGATATTGACGAGCTTTCCAATATACCTGATCAAGATGAAGATCTTAGAGTATATAGAAACGGAAGAAAGTTTGAAATTGGCAGGTTCAGAATTGATCCAAACTTCGATGAAGATCCAATACTACAGTCCCTTCATGAGCAATTAATCTTTTTCAATAATTCCACTCAAAGACTCGCCGGAAATCGACACTATTCGCTTTCTGAGAAATGCAGGCGCCTCCAAGACTCGATTGAGAAGCCCTTTGAGAAGATTGACCCTGTCGAAACTTGGCTAATTGTTGAGCAAATTAAAATGGAATATTTAAGAGATAACAAAAAACGAGAAGAACCATTTGACTCAGAACTAATCGAAACTCTATCACTTACGATTGATATAGGTGGTGCACTTTTGCTAGGCACGCGAGCTGTTCAAGTCTTTCAAACTCGCAGCGAACAATTCAGAACGGGATCTATTCAGATTCCTAGAAAATCGACGAAACGGCTCGCTAAAGCTATAACTCAAAGAGATGATATATTTGGAAAAAGAATAGTTGATTATTTAAGTGTAACGGTGAACGAAGATTCAGACATACCATCTGTTGAAATTACTCGATATCGAATCGTTAGAAACGTACTTATTGCGGCCGCTGGCTTCATAATTACATCTGCTCTCTCTGGAACGATCGGGAACACCGCCCACGCATTGGCCGAGATGTTGGTCGCCAATATCGATGCAGTGTTCCGGTTTGCGGGCGAAATGGGGCAGGCTACCGGCGATTGGCTAGTTCGTCTCATAGTGAGAATCAAAGAACTACTTGCCAACCCACCCGCATCTCAACCCGCACCCATTCCCAAACCGCCCTATGGGTGAAACGACAAGCCATCCGCAAAGTTCCCCCGCAGCTGCGAGGCTAAGCCTCGTCGAGACGGCGGCTCCAGCGCACAAGTAGCCAGGCGCACGGTCAGGTTCGAAGCCATTGGCTCAATTCGATTTCATCTTCGGCAGAAGCGCCTGGTAGACGACCTCGAACTTCTGATCACGCAGCCAGAATGCCTTGGAGTCGTCGCCGAACAATGCGGAAATGATCGCAAAGCACAGATCGCAGTCATGGGTGATGAAGTGGCGGGCGAGGATTTTAGCGTACTCCTCCCGCCGTTTTCCAAGCGTCCCGCCGAAGTACTTCCCGGCCTTCTTTACACCGGAGTACACGCTTCCGAGTTGCCCGATCACCGGCACTGTCCTGACACCCCGCACGATCGCCTTTCTGGTTTTCTTGCGGATGATGTAGGGCAGGATGTGGTCGGCGATGAAGTCATGCTCTCCAATCACGCGATCCTTTTCCAGAATCGGGTAGCAGCGCGAGAACTCGGTGTGGCGCTTACGGTGGAGCGATTTCAGCGAGTGGCGCTTACAGATCGTCTTGTAGGTTGCCACGCCGGAGACACCGGCCTCGGCCAGCAGCGACACGCCCAGAACAGCGGCAGGCAGCAGACCTCCGGTTGCGACCGATCCTCCGGTCAGAGCGACCCCCCCGGCGACCAGTTGCGGAGCACCTGCGGTCGTCAGAACCGCGCTTTGCGGTGCGGCAAAGGCCGCGGCACCGGCCGCCTGAGCGCCTGCCGAGGCGACGGGAGCACCTGCCGAGCCGACTTCCTGCGCCGTGCGCGCGACCTTCTTCAGAATCTGTACATGGCGGTTGATTGGCGTCTTCCCCGAGTCTTTTACGTTATGTCTGAATGTTCGGCGGAAGGTCGGCGGGATCGGCGGAAGACCGGCATCCTTCAGCTTTTCATTCGTCTGGGCGCGCAGCTCGGCCATGAAGTCCGCGCCGATCCGTTCGGCGGCATCCGGGTCCTTGTCTTCCAGCGCGCGGATGGCCCGGGCGATTTCTTCCAAGATCTTGGCGCTGTCGGTCCGTTTGTAGGCTGCGACCGCCTGCGCCAGCCTGTTCACGCTGTTCGGCGGCTTTTCGCCGTTGAATTCTTCTTCCAGGTGCGTCTCAAACAAGTCGCTGCTGCTTGCGAGAATGGGCATTGGGTCTCTCCTGTTGCGTGGCGTCATGCGCCGCGTTGTGAGCCGCGCCGTTGGTGACGCGATGAACAGGAAACAGTCGTCGGCGCGGTTTATTCGCCGCGTCCGGAGGGCCGAAATGGCGTTGAAACAATTCGCGTGAGCACAGCTCAGGGGCGCGCCACGGATCGTGAAATTCCCTATTTTTCAGCGTTTTGCGGGTTTTTCTGGAGCTCGGACAGGTCTGCGATGCCACCGTTGCCGCTGACTCCGATCACGGCAAGGTCGAGGCGACGTGACCGAATATGTCAGACTGAGATGGATTTGGGGCCGGGTGGGCTGCCGTCGGCGTGCGCCTCCGGCGTGATCAGGCGCCCGGCCGCGTCGCCGATTGCATCTCGATCTGATAGCCCTCGGGGTCGTTGAAGACGAAGGCACGGATGCCGATCTTGTCATTGGCGAACATCTCGCTGAGGTTCGCCGCACCCTGATCGGCGATGTAGGCATACCAGGCGTCGACATCCGGGACGCGAACGCAGAGCTGGACCGATTTCTGCGCGGTCCATTTGTTCATCCCGTGTGCCTCGTCGACCAGTCCGACATGCGCGCCGCCGCCGATGTGCATGATCTTGGCCAGATGACCCTGATCGATCGCGAGGGGGAAGCCCATCACGTCGCGGTAGAACGCCTCGGCCCGGGAAAGGTCACGATAGTAGAGGAACGTGATCGTGAGCTCGGCCGGCGCATCGGGGCGCGGGACAGTGCCGGTCATGTCAGGGCTTTCTCGATGGCGCGGCCGATGCGCAGCAGGCGTTCCTCGTGATGTGGGGGGGCGAACAGCATGAAGCCGCACATCGGATTGGCCGTGGGGATCGTGATCGAGGACATCACCAGCAGGTTGCCCAGCCGCGTGTTGCGCAGTGCGAGCAGGTTGCGCTGGGTGAAGTAGTCGTGGTCGTCCAGCAGGCGCTGCGTGTTCGGCGGCATGATCGGTGAGCTTGGCATGACGATCAGGCCATGCTCGGCGATGCGGGCGACAAGGCTGGCGTGGTGGGCGTCCATCTCGGCACGGGCCTGCGCGTCCTTGGCGGGATCTGCGTGCTCACCCTGGCGAAAGCGCGTCTCGAGCGGGGGCCACATGGTGCCGGGCTGGGCGTCGATCTCGGCACCCCATTCGGCCCAGGCCTCGGACGTCACGATCGGGCTGACATTGGACATGGTGTCGAAGCAGGCCTGGAACTCGGGCACTGGGCCGCGGGTGATGTTGGCGCCTGCCTTGCCGAGCGCGTCAAGCGTGGCCTCGAAAGCGGGTGCGACCTCCGGATCGGCATCGTCGAAGACGATGGTCTCGGCGACATGGAAGGTCTCGTCGCCAAGGCTTGCGCCATCCCAGTCGGGCAGGTCCATATCGGCGAGGATGGCAAACAGGTGCGCCGCGTCCTCGACCGTGCGGGTCAGCGGGCCGACCGTGTCGTAGGTGCGCGAGAGCGCGATGACGCCGTCGGTCGGGATCAGGCCCGCCGTGGTCTTCAGCCCGACGAGGTCGTTCCAGGCAGCCGGGATGCGGACCGAGCCGCCGGTGTCCGAGCCGATGCCTGCGGCCGCAAGGCCAAGCTTGGTTGAGACGGCAGCCCCCGACGAGGATCCGCCGGGCGCACGGTCAGGTTCTATCGCGTTGGGCGGAGTCCCGGTCATCGGGTTGACGCCGAGGCCGGAGAACGCCAGCTCGGTCGTGTGGGTCTTGCCGAGGCAGACGGTGCCTGCGTCGGTGGCACGCTGCAGGACCGTGCAATCGGCTTCCGGGATGCGGCCTTTCAACAGGCGCGTCCCGCCTTCGGTTCCGACGCCTGCCGTGTCGTAGAGGTCCTTCCACGAGATCGGCACGCCGTCCAGTGGACCTTTGCGGAAGTTCGCTGCCGCACGCTTGGCCGCGCCGAGGGCTTCCGTTCGCGCGCGTTCCGACGTGGTGCGCGCGTAGATGTCATCGCGGGCCGGATGCGCGTCTATGGCGTCAAGGAAGGCGTCGGTCAGCGCGCGTGGGTCGATCTGCCCCGCTTCAATGGCACGGCCCAGATCCGCCGCGCTCATTTTCAACCAGTCTTGCATCGCATTCGCCCCCTGCGTCCTTCGCGTGCGTGGACATTTGCGGGTGGCGTTCCAATAGTAAAGCCCATGAGCGATCCAAAATTCAGCGATCCGAAGTACGATGTTTGCATCCTGGGCGGCGGGCTGGTCGGCTCGGCCATGGCGCTGGCCTTGGACTTACAAGGTCTCCGCGTTGCGCTGATTGATCCGGTCACCGCGGATGTCCGGGGCGATCCGGCCTTCGACGGGCGGGCCTATGCCGTGGCGCCGGGCTCAGCCAACCTGCTGCGGGCTTTGGGCGCCTGGGATATGCTCGCGGACAACGCACAGCCGGTGACCGGGATCACCGTGCGCGACACCTGCACTGGTCCGGTGCCGCCTGCAATGCTGCATTTTGATCCGGCGGAGGGAATGAATTCGACACTCGGCTGGATCGTCGAGGACCGGCATCTGCGCGGCGCTCTGCTGAACAGGCTGTCCGAAAGCGGCGTGGAGTGTTTGGATGCCGCGCTCGGAGAGGTTGCGCGAGAGACCACAGGGGCAGCGATCCGGGTCGGCGACGATCTTCTGCGCGCCGGTTTGGTGATCGCCTGCGATGGACGGCGCTCGGCGACCGCGCGGGACGCCGGGATTCGCTATCTCGGCTGGACCTACGGGCAGACAGGGCTGGTGTCGGCGATCGAACACGACCTGCCGCATGGTGGTGCTGCGCATCAGGCGTTCTTCCCAGGCGGGCCATTCGCCGTTCTGCCGTTGACGGAAAACCGGTCCTCGCTGGTCTGGTCGGAGCGTTACGCAGAGGCGGCGCGGATCAAGGCACTTCCCGATGACGCGTACCTGGCCGAGATCGCACGGCGCCTGGACGGGCGGTTGGGCGAGATCCGACCCGCTGGCAAGCGCTGGGCCTATCCGCTGGGACTATCGCTCGCGACCGAGTATGCAAGGCCACGGTTGGTGGTTGCCGGCGATGCAGCGCACGGTGTCCACCCGATTGCGGGCCAGGGCATGAATCTGGGGCTGCGCGATGTCGCGGCCCTGACCGAAGTGCTGACCGAAGCCGCGCGGCGCGGTGAGGACATTGGCTCGATCGACGTGCTGCGCCGCTATGAGCAATGGCGCCGGTTCGATGCAACGGCGCTTGCGCTTGGAATGGATGCCTTGAACCGGCTGTTTTCGACCGATCTGGGCCCGGCGCAGGCGCTGCGCAATCTGGGCCTCGGTCTTGTCGGGCACCTGAGCGGCGCGCGGCGGCTCTTCATGGCCGAGGCGTCGGGCCGGTCGGGAGATGTGCCGCGCTTGCTGGCGGGTCAGCCGCTCTGAGGCCTCGCAATGAGGCTTTGATCAAGTCTTTCCTTCGCCGATCGCCAGATGTGCGATAGAGTCTGCCTATTCTTTGAAGGATTGACGAGGTCACTATACGCCATGCCGCGGAACGAGACTTTAAATTCGGATTGTACAACAGAAGAAGACTGGAGCCTGAGAGCAAACGGCACGGCCTATTTCGATCGCAAGGACGAAACCGATAGTCTGCTTGACCGGATCCGTAACAGTTCAGCCACAGTAACTGGGATCGCGGGCCTGCGCGGCGCCGGGAAATCCAGTCTGGCAATGCGGGTTCTGAAGCGCTGCGAAACAGAAGACGGCGCATTCACGCTGCTGGTTCACTCACCGACCAGCTACGAGCCGAAGGAATTTCTGATCTCGGTCTTTCAGCGCTGCTGCAAGGACGTGGTGCGCCGGGTGGACGAGCTGCTTGGCCAAGCTGTGACGCTGCAGGATCGCGGCGAAGAACACCAGCGTAAAGCCTGGGCCAAAATGTGGCTTCTGGGTGTGGGGGCGGCTCTCGTCGCCGTGTTGACGCTCGTGTATTTGGTTTATTCAGCCGAACAGCAAAGCCGTAGAGCCCTCTGAACATCTCCGGCGATTTCGGCGCACGGCCTTCCGGGCCGGTTTGGAGGGGTCGAATTGGCGGGTTCG
>JBCAXJ010000011.1:0-94617 GCA_038534135.1 Pseudomonadota bacterium
TGGCGGTCGTGGTGCCGTCACCGGCTTCGTCGTTGGTGCGCGAGGCAACTTCGCGGACCATCTGGGCGCCCATGTTCTCGAACTTGTCTTCCAGTTCGATTTCCTTGGCGACGGTCACGCCGTCCTTGGTGATGCGCGGCGCGCCGAACGACTTGTCCAGGACGACGTTGCGGCCTTTCGGGCCCAGCGTCACCTTGACAGCATTCGCCAGCGTGTTGACGCCGGCCATCATGCGGTTGCGGGCGTCGGTATCGAACTTGACGTCTTTAGCAGCCATAGTGAGGTGCTCCTGTCAGTAGGGTTTCGTTTGAGAGAGATCCGGCGATGGCTCAGGCCATCGTGCCCAGGATGTCGCTCTCTTTCATGATCAGAAGGTCTTCGCCGTCGATCTTGACCTCGGTGCCCGACCATTTGCCGAACAGGATCTTGTCGCCTGCTTTGACGCCCATCGGGATCAGTTCGCCCGAATCCTTGCGCGCGCCTTCGCCACACGAGACGACTTCGCCTTCCTGCGGCTTTTCCTTTGCGCTGTCGGGGATGATCAGGCCACCAGCGGTCTTTTCGTCACCTTCGGTGCGGCGGACCAGCACACGATCGTGCAGAGGGGTGAAGTTCATGGAAGCGCTCCCTATTTGCGTTTTCCAGTGTGTTCGGAACTTTCCGAGAGTGCTGCTAGCACTCAGCTGGAAAGAGTGCCAATACCTGGCGAAAGCGCACTTAGTCGGGGCACACGGAACTGTCAACACCCTTGGGCGGAATACGGATCGGAAAATCCGGCAGACGGCCGCCCGGCGGCCACCACGGCAACGGTCGTCAGAGCGTCGCGAGGTGGAAGGAAAGACGGCTCAGTTTCGCGGGGGCCATTTCCCGCAGCTTCCGAGGATCGAACTTCATCTTGAGGACGCGCGAGTTCCGCCCATCAATCAACTTCATCGGCCACATTCGGAAAGCGGGACTGGCGACGTCGTTCTCGGCCAGAATGTCCACGTCCTTGTGCCGGTCGTCCCGACTGATCGCTTCGAAAAGCCCCAGAACAGCCTCGTCCGGCCCCTCGATCACCTGAAAAAAGATATCGCCCCCAAAGTAGAGCGCCCCGGTGATCTTCGATTCCTCGTTGCGCTTGGTCGAGCTTTCCCACAGCTCTGCGAGCGCAATGTCGGACAACTCTTCCACGGGAGAGCTGACATAGACCAGGCTCGTGAACATGCGTGTACCCCGCTGCGTGCATAGCGGACGTTTCGTCCGCTCCAACGCACGGTTCTTGCGCAGGCGTACCAAAGCATTACGCGAAGTATCCTAAATCGCCGTAAACTTGCGGTGCCGCAAGATCGCGCCGTCTGACCCAGGCCCCGCTAGACCGTCACAAGCTGCAGGGTCAGTGCATTGACATGGGACACCGGACACTCTGTCAGAACCTCGGGATCGAAGCGCGCGCGCAACCCGTCCGAGCGACGGCCATCGATGAACTTCATCGGCCATCCGCGAAAGGCGGGGCTGGGCACGTCGTTTTCCGCCAGGACCTCTATATCGCGATGGCGCCCGTCGGTCTTTATGATCTCGAACAGCGAGTCGATCAGCAGCGCCTCGCCTTCAAGCACATGGAAAAACAGCTCGCCGCTGAAAAACAAGGCGCTGGTGACATCCAGCGCCTCGTTGTTGCGGGCAGAAATCTCCCAGATCCGGACAAGGTCATAGTCCGAAAGGTCGCGCGTTGGCCGGCTCGAGTATATCAGGCTATAGGGCAACAGAGCTCTCCTGGCGCCAAACGACACGTGGCGCATCCCGCCACCACCGCTGCGGATCATCGTTAATGCCGAAGAGCTAATCCTCGCTTAATCAACCCGCGCCTTCGCAACATCGCCGCCTTTCCGCGAAGGCGCACCACGGGCCTCGGCGGCGTGATCGTCAGTGCACCGTCAATTCGTGATCGGTGAAACAGAACTCGGCTGGCCGGATCAGTGCGGAGTGCGCCACGCGCACCGAGTGGAGCGGTCCATCAAGCTCTCGGCCCCAGAAATCCAGGAACTTCTTCAATTCGGGAAACTCAGGTGCGAGATCATAGTTCTGCCAGACGAATGTCTGAAGGACGCTCAGCGCATCCGGCATGCGATAGATGATCTCTGCTGTCGCCAGGGAATACCCATCCAACTGGCGGCGGAAGTCGGTATCGACCTTTTTCATGAAACGCCTCGACACATCTCCTTCTTTTGGTTTGCGGAGTAGCCATGGCGCGCGTTTCGGCACTGACCCGTGGACCTCCGGCAAGAAACACGATGCCAGAAAATAGTTAATGGGACAGTCTTGCGCAAAAATTTTCTATGCCGATAATTCGCACAACGCGGCCGACACGCGACAAACGCGAGCCGACACTCAATCTCCTAAAAAAATACACGCATTGGTCGTTGACGCGTCCAACAAATTCTCGAATTCTTGCGCCGGTGGACACGAATGGCGGATGCGCCGCGCTCCCATCGCGGCGCCGAGTATGGTTGAGGGCAGCATAGTGGGCTTAGATTGGGATTCTCCGAACCAGCAGTTCACAACGATCGATGACGTATCGTTAGAAGTGCAAACCTGGGGTCCACCACCGGGGTCCGAGGTGACACTGGTTCTGCTCCACGAAGGGCTTGGCAGCGTCGCCATGTGGCAGGATTTTCCGGCAGCCCTTGCAGATCGGACCGGCTGCGGTGTCCTGGCCTATTCACGCCAAGGTTATGGCCAGTCCGACCCCTGCCCGCTTCCGCGGCCACTGGACTATATGGAGCGCGAAGCGCGCGACGGTCTCGGACCTCTCCTGGATGCCGCGGGCACACAGCGCACCATCCTGCTCGGCCATTCCGATGGGGCGTCAATCGCGGCACTCTATGCCGGGCGTCACGCCGACCCACGGGTTCAGGGCCTGATCGTCATGGCGCCGCATTTCTTTGTCGAAGACGTCTCCATCGACGCAATCCGAAACGCGCGCGTTGCATGGCGTGAAACCGACCTGCCAGAGCGGCTGGCAAAATACCATGCACGTCCCGAGATAGCCTTTCGTGGCTGGAACGATGCCTGGCTGGATCCCGCGTTTCGCGACTGGGACATCTCGACGGCCATTGATGGACTGAAAGTGCCCTGCCTTGCCATTCAGGGCACGTTGGATCCCTATGGCACGGCGGCGCAGATCCAAGTAATCGCCGATCGCAGCCCGTCACCGGTCGATCTCCACCTGCTGGTAGACTGCGAGCACAGCCCGCACCGGGAGCAGAAGGAACAGACCCTCGATCTTGTGGCGAAGTTTGTAGACAGGCTCGCGGGCCAGAACGCGTCCGGAGCCGTTTCGTGACCCGCTGGCCGCTTCCCGATCAGCCTCATGTTCCCGGGCGCACACCCCGCCCGACCCAGTCTCCAGCCTTCGACGCGGCGCAAGGCGCACCGGTTTACACGGTCGACAAGATGTGGGCTCAGAACGAAACCTACCTTTACGGAATCACCCTCTACAACGCGGAATTCTTCTGGGAAGCGCACGAAGTCTGGGAACCCGTCTGGATGCGTGCGATGGGCAACAGCCGGGAGCGGCTTCTGATGCAAGCGCTTATCCAACTCGCCAACGCCTGCCTGAAGATCGAGATGGAGCGCCCGAACGCAGCACTTCGATTGCTCGACATCGCCGGGCAGCGCTGTGCCGACGCTGCATGTGGTGGCCCATCGCTCATGGGCCTGTCGCTGATGACGCTAGAGGCCTCCATCACGAGTTTCACGACAGCCGTGCACGCAGCAAACCCGGAATGTGTGACGGAGTTGCTCTGCCAGAAACCCATGCTGGCAACGTGTCCAAACTAACGAACTGCCCGACGTCATCGGCAAGGGCCTCTGACCGTCGGAACGCGCGCTACATGGCGGATCAGGTCGCGGGTTTCGCGAAGCGATCCCAACCGACCATCTTCATGACGTGCCAGTAGTTCGGCGCCAGCGTCATGCGCTCGCCGTATCCCTTCTCGATCAGCAGTCGGTGCAGCTTTGGCAACTGCCAGCACGGCATGTGCATGACCAGATGGTGCTCGAGATGGTAGTTGACCCAGTACGGCGCGAAGAACAGCGCCGTGATCGGGTCGGCATACGTGGTGCGCACATTGCCGAACGGATCGTCCTTGTCCGGCACCATCGCGTGCTCGGCGATGTTGCGCACCCGGATCACGAACTGGTTCCAGGTCAGCAGCGGCAGCACCCAGAACGCTAACCAGTACCACCACGCCCCAATGGCCCACATCACCGCGAAGATGATCACATTGCACAGAACCGCAGGCCGCAGATCTTCGGACTGGAAGGTCTGCGCCATCTTGGCGCCCGCAATCGCATCCTCGTCGAAGCCCAGTTGCATCGCACGCCGGAACTGCGCAAGGCGCAGCTTGTAGCCCGTCTGCCCGGTCAGATCGCGGGTGAACTTGCGCTTCAAGCTGTCCCGCGTCGTCGGGAACTTGGCGGACAGTGGCAGATCGGGGTCCTTCTCGGTCTGCGTGTATTTGTGGTGGGTCAGATGGTAGGTCCGGTACGAGGTCATCTCGGCCAGGATCGGGCGGGCACACAGCCACTGCGACGCCCACTCGTTCAGCCACCGCGTCCTGAACAAGGCCACATGCGCGCCCTCGTGCATCAGGATCGCGAACCCCAGCTGCCGCGACCCGATCAGCATCACGGCCAGCACAAAAGTGACCACCGAAGGATACCAGTGGAACAGCAGCACCGCGCCCAGAACCACGCCCCAGCCCCACAGCACCAGGCCCGCACCCATCCAGTCGGACCGGCGCGCCAGCGGGCGGATCTCATCCGGTGTCAGAAAAGCCTTTCCGGGCGTCATGGCGATCTCCTCTGCCACGCTTTTATCACCAAGGCGACGCCTCCTCAAATCCGGGATTGCTTGAATCGGATATGTGAACCGCAGGCATTCGACGCCAAGACACGCCGACACACCGACACACGCATTGGATGAAAAGTAAGAAGAACATTCAGCGTAGCGTCATCCAAGCGTCGCACGGGATCCGCAGCCTAAGGCTGGGGAAGAACGGCATCTGGCGGGGATGAGCCGGTCCGCACCTCCTCTGACATCGAACAGAAGCATGGAGGATCTCATGTCTGATTCCACTGCTGCACCGGCAGGGGCTGCCGGCAAGCAGAACTGGATGCAGTGGCTGGCGGTCGCCGGTCTCGTCTATCTGCTGATCTGCGCCGTCGGGATGATTGGCTCTGGCTTCAAGGCCGCAACCGGCGATCAGGCCAAGGAATTGTTCGAGTTCGCCAACAATCCGTTCGCAGGCCTGGTGGTCGGTACGGTCGCGACCGCACTGATCCAGTCTTCGTCCACTGTGACCTCGATCATCGTCGGCCTGGTGGCGGGCGGCCTGCCGGTCGAAGTTGCCGTGCCGATGGTCATGGGGGCGAATATCGGAACCTCGATTACCAACACGATCGTCTCGCTGGGCCATGTCCGCGAGAAAGACGAATTCAAACGCGCGTTCTCGGCCGCGACGGTACACGACTTCTTCAATCTGCTGTCCGTCGTGGTGTTCCTGCCGCTCGAGATTGCCTTTGGCATCCTCGAACGCATCGGCAAATTCCTGGCAGCGCCGTTCTATGGCGGGGCGGACGCCTCGATGAAAGGGCTCAATTTCGTCAAGGCGGCGACCGCACCCGTTGTCGACGCCGCGAAAAGTCTTCTCACACTCGGCAATCAGGTTGGCGGGGTCCTTCTGATCATCCTCGGCATTGTCCTGATTTTCCTGGCTATCGCCTATATCGGCAAGCTGCTGAAGGTGCTGATGGTCGGAAAGGCCAAGGACATCATGCATACAGCGATCGGCAAGGGTCCGGTCACCGGCATCTTCTCGGGCACAATGGTGACCGTGCTCGTGCAGTCCTCGTCTACGACGACGTCGCTGATGGTGCCGCTGGCGGGCTCTGGCGCGTTCAGTTTGAAACAGATCTATCCCTTCACGCTCGGCGCCAACATCGGGACGTGCATCACAGCCATGCTCGCCGCCACGGCCGTCACCGGCAATGAGGAGGCAGCCCTGCAGATCGCGTTCATCCACCTCTCCTACAACGTGCTGGGTGTTGTCCTGATCTACGGGATTCCGTTCCTGCGCGATCTGCCCATCAAGGCGGCGGATTGGCTCGGCGCGACAGCGGCCGAGAACAAGCTGGCCGCGCTTGCCTATATACTGGGCGTGTTCTTCGTCGTTCCGGGCGTCTGCCTGGGCATCACCAGCATGCTGTGAGGAGCGAACACCATGCCGACCGGAAACCTGAAAGACGTCCGAACCGAAAACCTGCGCAAGCTGGTTGACGAAACCGAAGCGACCCTGGCTGAGCTTCACACAGAACTCGACCGGCGCGAAGAAGCAGAACAGCATCGGGAGATCGATCGCCTGGATCAACACATGAAGAGCGCAGAGCTGAGCCTGACCTCGATCCGCGACTTCTTCGACGAGATCCTGAACGAACTGCGCGGCAACAAGTCGAGGTGATGGCCAAACGCGCTCTCGCGCCCCAGCGGCGCGAGAGCGCACAGGATTGCAAAGCGACCATCTTGATCCGACCTCGTGCAAGAGCGCTGCCATTCAGCCCGACCGCATCGGAGCCGCGTATGATCACCCGTCCCCGCGTGACCACCACTGACCTTCCCGCGCAGAGCCTGCTCTCGCGGCACGTCGGGACCGGTGACTTCCTCGACTGCTATTCGGTGCAATCCGATCTGTCGCCGCGCGAGGCCGCCGACATCATCACCGCCTTTCCTGGCTGGGCACGTGCACTGCTCGTCCTACGCCGGTGGATCACAGCGCCGTTCGGATTGGACAATGACGGCCCTGACACCGCCGACAAAGTGGGCATCTTCCCAGTCGAGATCGATACAGCCGAAGAGCTGATCGCAGGCTTCAACGACAAGCACCTGAACTTCAGGGTTTCGGTCCAATCGCATGCGGGGCGGGTGTTCCTGGCAACCTGGGTCCACCCTCACAATCTCGGCGGGCGCATCTATCTGACGCTGATTATGCCATTCCACATCCTGATCGCACGGAACGCGCTCGCGCGGGTCGCCCGGGCGTAGTGGCGTGACCCGCGCACAAACACACTATTTGCGACGCCAACATTTCTGCTAGGGGTTCCGGACCCACGATCCGAAGGCCCGCCATGATCTACCCGACCCCTGACGCCTACTTGTCCGCGCCGCGCAAGGCGGTCGCTCTGTTCGGTATGTCGGGACTCGGCAAGACCCGCATCGCCAACGTGCTGCGCGGGCGCGGCGACTGGTTCCACTACTCGGTCGATTACCGGATCGGCACGCGCTACATGGGCGAGCACATCGCCGACAACTTCAAGCGCGCGGCCATGCAGGTGCCATTCCTGCGCGAGCTTCTGATGTCGGACTCCGTGTCGATCAAATCGAACCTGACCTTCGAGAACCTCGCCCCCCTCAGCACGTACCTCGGCAAGCCGGGCGATCCATCGCAGGGCGGCATCCCGTTCGACGAGTACGTGAACCGCCAGCGCCAGCACCGCGTCGCCGAAGACGCGGCGATGCAGGACACGGTGCACTTCATCGACCGGGCCGAACAGATCTATGGCTACCCGCACTTCCTGTGCGACACATCCGGATCGCTGTGCGAGGTGGTCGACCCCCGGGACCCGGCCGATCCGATCCTCTCCCGGCTCGTAGAGCACGTCCTGCTCGTGCAGATCCGCGGGACCGAGGCCGACGCCGATGAACTCGTGCGCCGGTTCGTAAAGGCACCGAAGCCGATGTACTACCCGGAAGACTTCCTCCGCGCGTCATGGGACGCCTATCTGGCCGAGAAATCCACGACCGCTGATAGGGTCGATCCAGACGACTTCATTCGCTTCGGTTTCCGCCGCCTGCTGACGCATCGCCTGCCACGCTATGACGCGATCGCGCAGAACTGGGGGATCTCGGTCACTGCAGCCGATATCGCAGCTGTTCAAGACGCAGACGACTTCGATGCGCTGATCTCGCACGCTCTTTCGGCGCAGTCCTGAAGGGCGCCCGCTCACGACGATCACCGGGCCGCTCAACGCCCATCGCAACACGCGCGCAGGCTGCCCGATCAGGGAAATCCGTTTGCCTGAAGGCACTTCTACAGTAGACTTCAACCGGGGAACGCACGCGAAACCGGGGCGATGGATCAAACAGTCTTCATAATTCTCTCCGGCCTTGTCCTGCTCGGAAAATTCGCGGACTTCGCCCTGCAAAAGGCGGCGGAACTCAGCGCGGCCGAACAGCAGGCGCAGTCCTCGTCCTCGTTGCTCATCCTCCCGGACAGCATGATGGGGCCGAAGGCACAACAGGCGGCGCATCGAAGCTGGTTGTCCGCGGCTGTCGCTATCGCGAACGAATACATGATCGAGGTGTTCGACAACAAAACGCTATCGTCAAAGCGCCTTGGCCGGGTTTTCCTGATTTCCGCCTTCTTCGTTCAGGGCACTTTCATCTTCTCGTCCCTGCTGGTCGACGAGATCTGGCAGGCGTGGACACAGTTCGGCATCCTGGCCGGGATCACGCTGTTCGTCGGCCTGCTGATCCTGTTCAACTTCATCTTCGATCTCGCCGCCGTCGCCGCATCGATCTGGTATTCCAAGCGCATCGTCGACGAACTGAACGGCGACTGCACCACGATCGAGTTCATCCTCAAGTCGATCTTCGTCGTCTTTCTCGTCTACTTCCTGATGTTCCTGGTGATGAGCTGCACGTTCTTCTCGATCATCGTGGCGCAGGGATTTGCGGCGAACTACGATCTCAGCCATGGCGAGACTCTGCTGACGGTGTTCTGGAACATCTTCGTCTCGGACACGATCCACCGCTTTCTCGATCCACTGAACGAAGGCTACCATCTGGGCATCAACGGGGTGAACCTGCTGGTCTTCTGCATCACGCCGCTGCTGCTGCCCTCGCTTCTGGCGATCTGCTGTCTCGTCGGCGTCGTGCTGGACGGCATCGACTCGGCAACGGATCACATGGTGGCCCGCTACGCGCGGCGCATGGCGGCGGACAGCAAGCCCGTGTTTCTCAAGCTGGCCTCGGTCCTGGCGCTCCTCGGTGCTGGAACGGCAACACTGACGGGCCTGGGCTAGGGGATGTTCGACCCGCAGACGCCGCCCGACGCCCAGTCAACCACGAAGAAGTTCGTCGCGTTCCTGATCGCGTCCAACGTCCTCTTCGCGGTCGTGATCGTTTTCCTCGAGTTTCGCGCGGTGCTCCTGTCCGCGATGGATCCGGGCGAAGTGGCCACGCTCTCGATCATCAGCGATCCGCCGCAACCAGTGGCCGAGGACACCCCCGCGAAACCCGACGGCATCATCGTCGCCCAGGCCGCGATCGACGTCTCGCTTGCAAAAGACGCCGACGCCACAAACGCTGACGCCGCAAACGATGATGGCACCGAAGCCGGCCCGCCGGACAATGATCTGTTGGCAGCTCTGCGCGTGGTCGCATCCGATGCCTTGCGGCGCGGCCGGAACGACTTCAAGAAATGCGCGCTCTGTCACTCCGTCGACGACGACTTGGCCCGCTACGGGCCACACCTGATCTGCGTTCCGGGCCGCCCCATCGCGTCGGTCGCCACCACCTATGGGCGTTACCGCTATTCCAAAAGCATGGTCGAGTTCGCGCGGCACAAACACCGCTGGTCGCTCTACGATCTGCGAGGCTTCGTCGGGTACCCGCAGGACCACGTCAGCAACTCGCGGATGCCGTTCCGGGGATTGCGGGGCAATGACGCGCTCCTGAAGAGCGTCCTTCAGTACCTCTATCTGTCTTGCGTCATGAACGTTGAAAACACCGTATCGGGCTTTCAGGTGGTCCAACTCGCGGACGAAACCTGCGCCAGACAACCTTTCGCGGACTGGTTCACCGCGCTGAAACCCGAGCCGACGTCCGAGGTCGCACTGTCGGCGTTCCAGAAGGATCCCAAGCTACTTCTGATCGCGAGCGGTGGCGATCTCCCGCCGCTGGCGGAAAGCTGCGACCACTGGACAGAACGTCCATGGTCCGGCACGGCCGCAGACTGACCGCGGCAAGCCGATCGAAAACAGAGGCTAAGTCAGGAACCCGACAATCTTGTCGATCGGCTTGACCGCCTTGTCGATCATCTTCTTCACCGACTTCAGCCGATCCGTGACCTTCGAGATCTTCTCGGCAGCCGCCTTGACCTCTTCGGTCCCGTCGCGGATCGCCTGCAGATCGGCCTTGGTCTGCGGATCGGACAGCATCGCCTGGGTCAGGTCCGCCACCCGCTTCAGGAACAGCCGGTTCAGCTGCTTCGAGATCCGGGACAACTGCTTGTCCAGCTTCTTCAGCCGGTCGACATCGGTCGTCACCGCCTGCTCCTGCAGCAACGCATGCTGCCCCTGAAACAGCGACATCTGCAGATTGCTCAGATCGTTCCCGAGTTTGATCTTCGACATGACGGGTCCTTTCTAGAAATCCGCGCCAAAGGCGTCGGCAGCATCCTTCACCGCCTCGCCCAATTCCTTCAGACGGTCGGCGGCCTGTTTCGCCAACTCGAACTTGTCCGGGTCTTCAATGGTGGCCAGAAGTGCTGCATGGGCGGCACCGACCTGCGTATAGCTCGCGCCACCATCGACCAGCGTTCCGGCAAAGGCCTTGTATTCCGCCATCCGGTCGATCATCGCCTGCTGGCGCTTGGCCCGTTCCGTCCGCGACGCAGACTTGGGCAGCGTGAACAGATCGCGATCCGCCGTCCGAATGGCGTCGAACTGCGCCTGCAACAGACCTGCGCGCAACGGCGCCTCGACCTCGGCCAGGCTGGTCGTCATGCGCTGGATCGCCGGATCGGTGGCGCGCACCACATCGACCAGCGTGTTGTACTTGAGCCGGTCGAGCGAGGCGAGCCGCGCCTCGGCATAGACCGCAGACAAGGCCGTGATCGGTCCGGCAACGTCAAACTCCAGATCGCCAAGCTGTTGCAGAGATGCACCCGCCTCGGACAGCGAACCGGCCATGTCCGTCGCCGCTGCACGCAGGGCGTCCTCGTCCTGTGCGGCGGTCAACAAGGCCAGCGACGCCGAATAGTCGGTGATCGCCTTGGTGTAGACCAGCAAGCGGCGATCGGATGCGTTCACCTCGACGCGGCGCGCATCGGACAGGGGCACCGCCGACTGGCGCTCGTAAAGCTGGCAGCCCGCCAGCAGATCGCTACGCTGCTTGACGAAGGCCTTGCGGGCGTCCTCGTCGGCATCCGCCGGCACAGGCTGCGCCAACAGGAAGGCGAACTGCCCGCAGGACGGGTCCATCGCCAACGCCCAGCGTTCCCGGACGCGCAAGCGATCACGCTCTGCCTGGGCCGAGGCATCGATCCGGTCGTAGAGTTCCTTCCAGACCTTTTCGACGCCGCTGGCCGAGTTGGCGAAGCTGGCGGTCTCCTTTTCGAAGACCTGTGCGCTGCATCCGGCCAGCGCCGCAACCGTGAATGCGGCAGCCACCGCGCGAATTCTTCGCATGAACCCCTCCCTCGATGACGAAGATTCTACCAAAGGCATCACAGTGTTACAATCAATGCAACTTTACCCGGCGACAGAGAGATCTTATCTCAACGGTCCATTCGACAGGAGACGACCAGACCGATGCCAATCCGAATACCCGAAGGACTGCCCGCCCACGACGTTCTGCGTGACGAGGGCGTGATGGTGATGTCCTCGGACACGGCAGAGCGGCAGGACATCCGGCCCCTGCAGATCGGGCTGGTCAACCTGATGCCCAAGAAGGTCCAGACCGAGACGCAGCTTGCCCGTCTGATCGGTGCCACGCCGCTCCAGATCGATCTGACGCTGATCCGGATGTCGGATCACCGCTCGCGCAATACCTCGTCCGAGCACATGGAAGCGTTCTACCAGCCGTTCTCCGACGCGCGCGCGCGCAAATTCGACGGCATCATCATCACCGGCGCACCGATCGAGCACCTGCCGTTCGAGGACGTAACCTATTGGAACGAGCTTCGCGCCGTCTTCGACTGGACGCAGACCAACGTGCACTCGACCTTCGCGATCTGCTGGGGCGGCCAGGCCATGCTGCACCATTTCCACGGCGTCCCGAAGCACGACCTCGAGAAAAAGGCGTTCGGCTGTTTCCGCCACAAGAACCTGGCACCGTCGTCGCCCTTCTTGCGCGGGTTCTCCGATGACTTCTCGGTCCCGGTCAGCCGCTGGACCGAGATCCGGGCCGCTGATCTGCCCAAGGAACGCGGACTTCAGGTGCTGATGCAATCGCCCGAGGTTGGGCCGTGCCTGATCGACGACCCGGCCCACCGGGCGCTCTACATGTTCAACCACCTGGAATACGACTCGACCACGCTGAAGGACGAGTACGACCGCGACATCGCCAACGGATCGCCCATCGAGATCCCGAAGAACTACTATCCGGACGACGACCCCTCCCGAATGCCCGAGAACCGCTGGCGTAGCCACGCGCATCTGCTGTTCGGGAACTGGATCAATCAGGTCTACCAGACCACGCCGTTTGACGCGTCCGGGATCGGTCGGATCGACGCCGCAGCGTAGCACGCGGCGCCCGTCAAATCTCTCAAAGCGGGGTCTGGAAGGCTGGGCGCCGCCATGGCGAAATACCGCCCCGATATCCGGTTAATGGAGAATTACGTGACTTTCTTCACGTCGGAAATCATCGCGAATTCTGGACGGATGAACACATCCCGCGCGGGATTTATCCATCTCGCCGCCGGCGGCACAGCGGCTTCCTTGCACCGCCCGAGCGGTCCCGTCAGACGACCCCGAATGCGAGCATCGCATCGGCGACTTTCTTGAAGCCTGCCACGTTCGCACCGCGCACATAGTCGACATAATCGCCCTGTTCGCCCTGCTCGACACAGGCACCGTGAATGTCGCCCATGATCCGCTTCAAAGCTTCGCGCAGGTCCTCCTCGCCACGGTGCAAGCGGGCCGAGTTCTGGCTCATCTCCAGCCCCGACATGGCCACACCGCCAGCGTTCGACGCTTTGCCCGGCGCATAGCAAATCCTGGCATCGCCAAAGGCTGAAATCGCATCGAGATCGCAGGGCATGTTCGCGCCCTCCGAAACCGCTTTGCAGCCATTTCTCAACAGGTTAGCAGCGTCGGCGCCGTTCAGTTCGTTCTGTGTCGCGCACGGCAGCGCCAGATCGCACGGCACATCCCAGGGACGCGAGTTAGCGTGGAAAGACGCTCCGGTGAAGTGATCGGCGTAAGCCGAGATCCGGTTGCCCCGCACCTTCTTGTGGTTCTTGACCCAGTCGATCTTCTCCTGATCGAACCCGTCCGGATCGTGGATGAACCCACCGGAATCCGACAGCGTGATAGCTTTCCCGCCGCGGTGCAGGATCTTCTCGGCCGCATGCGTCGCCACATTGCCCGAGCCCGAGACGACCGCTGTCTTGCCATCGATCGCGTCAGCCTTGTGGTGCAGCATGTTCTCCAGGAAGTAGACCGCGCCATAGCCAGTCGCCTCGGGCCGCATCAACGAGCCACCGTATTCCAGGCCCTTGCCGGTCAGAACGCCTTCAAAGCTGTTGGTCAATCGCTTGAACTGACCAAACATATAGCCGATCTCTTTGCCGCCCACACCAATATCGCCAGCGGGTACGTCAATATCGGCACCGATATGGCGATAAAGTTCCGTCATGAACGACTGGCAGAAGCGCATGATTTCGTGCTGGGATCGCCCCTTTGGATTGAAATCGGCGCCGCCTTTACCACCCCCCATCGGCAATCCGGTCAACGAGTTCTTGAAGGTTTGCTCAAAGCCCAGGAACTTCAACACACCCTGCGTGACCGAGGGGTGGAACCGGATACCGCCCTTGTAGGGCCCGATCGAGTTGTTGAACTGCACCCGGTAGCCGCGATTGACCTGCACCTCGCCGTTGTCATCGGCCCACGACACACGGAACGAGACGATCCGGTCAGGCTCGGCCATCCGGTGCAGAACCTTGATCTTGGCATAGACCGGGTTGTCGTTGATGAACGGAATGACCGTCTCGGCGACCTCGTGCACGGCCTGGTGGAAGACCTCCTCGGCCGGGTTGCGGTCCACGACCCAGTCCATAAATTCCTGAAGATCAAGCTTGTCCGACATGGTCTTGTCCTTGTTATGAAATCGGGCCTTGGCCCCCTCCCTATCCCCCCCATTCAACGGGGAGGAGGCCTGCCGCACAGGGCGGCAGTCAGCGCGCCCTAAAGCTTCACGCGCAGTTCGGCGCGGATGCCGAACAGATCTTCCTGATTGGCGTCGAACCGCAGGCCGTACATCGCATCGGCCCGGAAGATCAGCCGGTTGCTGAGCGGCCTTTGATAGCGGACGCCGAAGCCGACCTCTGGATCGTTGATGCCTTCCTCGTCGTCCCAGGGCGTCTGGAAGGCAATCTCGGCCACCACCTGCTGCTCAAGCCCGAACAGATATTCGACACCGATGGCACCGCCGATCGCGTCGTGCCCGGTATCGTCCAGCTTCGGGAAGCCGGTCAGTGCATCGGTCTCGAAGCTCAGGCCGACCTGCTTGAGGTTGCCGTTGCCTGCTGCCTTTTGCGGCGTGTCCTTGCCGATAAAGAAGTTGGCATAGGGGATCAGGGTGATTGATGACGTAATGAACGCGTTCTCCGAGATCAGCAGAAAACCGTCTGCCGTGTTGACGCCATTGGTCTTCTCTTGCCCAACGTTCACGATCAGGCGCGTCGCATTGGCAACCTTGCCGTAATAGCGCTTGGAGAAGGCGACCGTCAGGTTGTGGTAACTCTGATCGCCACCCGAGCCGTCGTCGGTGTCATGCAAATAGGCGTAGCCGAGTTCCAGATACCCCTCCTGCACATCGAAGAAACCCGCAAAGCCGTAGATGTCGGCCTCGTGGTCGGCCTGCTCCCCGGCGTTGTTGGTAAAGGCGTCCGAGGTTATCTCGTCCCAGCCGGCAAAGAACGTGATGTCGAAGTTCGTGATGTCCAAGGTCGAGGAGTTCTGCGCCACCAGCGGGGTGATCGCCGCGCCCAGGAAAGCATCGTCGAACCACACTCCGTTCTGGAACAGCAGCGGCACCCGACCAAACGCGAACGGCATATCCCACGACGTGTACTCGTCCGTGATCGATGTAACGATCGCGCCCAGATCGCCCTCGAAGAACAGCGTGGTCGGCTCGTTCCGTTCGTTGAAGACGCCGTCGCTTTCGTCGTTCCCGGCAAATTCCAGACCCGAGATATCGTCCAGCGGCTGCCAGAACATATGAATGCGCTCGGTGCCGGTCAGTTCCAGGTTGAAGTTCAGGTTCGTGGCGACACCGATAATCGCCTTCTCCTGCTGGCCATTATCGTTGAATGCCACGGCGGTTCGCAGATCGCCGAACACCGAGAACGCCGGGAACAGCTTGTTCTTCGGGCCGAAGATCTGAATGCCGTCGCCGATCTCGCCGGGATCGTACAGACCACGGCCGATCTCGATCGGTGGTTTGGCATTGTCGACCGGCTTCTTACCGCCATAGATCTCGATCTGAGCCTCGGGATCGTAGGTGACCGTGTATTCCGGGTCTTTTTTGAACAGTTCCTTGTCGAACGGCACTTCCTTGACGGTCGGGTCACGCTCGGCCGGTTTCCATTCGGCGGTATACGCCGGAGCCGCAGCCATCGCCCCCACGATGGCCAGGCCCGTCAGTGTCCCCCTCATGGTTCGGTCCTCCTCAATGGGCTTATTATTTGACTTCGAACTCAACCGCCGCCGGGTGGATGTCGATCATCCACTCGTTCATCGTCCGGATCATCTCGTCCGTGGCGAAAACGAACTTCATGAAATAGATCGGCTCGGCGCGGCTGCGCAGGCGGCTCTGCAGCCGGTAGGTGCCGGGTTTCGAGAACGCCTCGGCCGGGATGGAATAGTCCGCATCGCGCCAGCCGAGCGGCGGGATCGAGCGGCCTTCCATCCGAATGAAGGCCGGGTGGTTCAGCACCGAGGACGGCACGCCCGAGGGACGGATGTGCGGGATCTGGTCGATGTCGAAGTTGACCGGCAGATACATCTCGCGGTCAGGACCCTTGACGCCCGTCACCAGGAACTTGGTCTGCAGGTTCACCAACTGGTCGTCATGTTCGATGGTGCCCTCGGCCAGTTCGATCGAGTGCAGATCAACCATGTCACCGTATTTGTCGACATAGCCGGACTCCCACGCGATCTCGCCATCCGGATCGATCAGGGCCACGTTGAACCAGATCTCGGGCTGCGCGCCGAGCGACCCCGACGGCAGGTTGTGACCTTCATCGATGTTCGTGATCCGATAGCGAACATCCAGGCTTTCACCCACACGCGGCGTCTCTCCATCGAAGAACGGTCCATCGATCCGGCTGGAGTTTTCCATCACCGCGATGCGATCCTGGCGCTTCAGCTCGAGCAGACGGTAGTTCTGATCGATCACATACCGCGCGGTCTCACGCTCCTGACGATCCGACCACTCCGGCGGGAAGGTTGCCTGCACCTCACCGGCTTCGACCTGATCCTCCCAATCCGGATCGCCCCACGGCGTGCGGTGATCGAACTTCAGCCAGGTCGTGATCGGCCAGCGCAAGGCGCGCGGGTTGAACGGGAAGATACCGGGGTGCGCAATCGGATAGCCCGGCCCGTAGAAGGCATGGTTGTGGTGATCCCGGTTCGGATCGCCCACGGGACGGCCGTTTACAATCGCCACCGGCCACTTGGTATAGGACTTCGGATCGCTGTCCGGCAGACCGTCATAGGATGGCACGCCGGGCACCCGGCCCATATGGCACTGCTGGCATGTGATGCCGTGTTCTGCGGCGGGCGAGGCGCGATACTGCTCCCACACGACTTCCAGCTTGATGCCCGGGTGCACCGCCACTTGGTGGCAGGACACACAGAAGTCCGAGCGCTTGATCTGCGGGAACTCGATCGCACCGGTGTGGATCGGCGAGCCGTCCTCCTCGGGCTTGGACGAGACCTTGTAGCGCTCGCGGTCCTTCAGAACCGTCGCGACACCCGGCGCGTTCGAGGCGTTGTACATCGGCTCGTAGATCGTGCCCGGCTGGACGTGACGCTGGCCGTTGACCTTGTTGAACTCTTCCGATACCCGGTGGCAGGTCACGCAGGTGATGCCCTCGCGCGCGATCTGCGACCGTTCCCAAAGCGCCTGCCAGCGCGGCTCGTCCAGCTGCGTCCCGATCTGCTGGTGGCAGCGCACGCAGAACGTGTTGATCGTGCCGGAAGCCAGATCGTTGATGCGCTGTTCGAACTTGTGGAACATCGGCGAGATCGAGGCGTAGGCGTGGTTCGACGAGGCCCACTCCCAGAAGATCTTCTGGTGACACTCGGCACACTGGACGGCCGACGGGAACGGGCTTTCCTTGAACGCATCGGAATGCGGATCACGCGGTGCGACCAGTTCGGACTGTTCGGCGACCGTCAGCGTGCCTTCCTCGGTGTAGGAGGGCTTGTCCCAGGCGGGGCCCACCTGCGCCAGCGCAGGTCCTGCGAGCAGCACCAGCGCGCCTGCGATCAAGGTTCGGATCGGCTTCGTAAAGATCATCTTTGCTACTCCAGTCCGTCTCAATTCATCGTGCCAGCCGGGCGGCTTCATTCAGCGCCGCGCGGACCTGACCAGCATTGTGGCGATCGATCGATTTGAAGGCCGCCATTCCATCCGCGATAGCCTTTTGCGCGGCAATCGCCTGCCCAGGGCCAAGCGCCTCCAGCTTGTCGAGTTCATCGACCAGCGAGCCTGCGGCCAGAACCGCCTGCTCGGCTTCGTAATACCCTGTGAACACGCCGCGCTGGGACGCTGCCGCGATCTGGTTCAAGGCAAAGCGCGTGTCGCGGTCCGAGAACTTGCGGGCTTCGAGCTTGCGCACCAGTTGCGTCAAACTCCGCTTCAACTGGTTGGCAGCAGAGCGCATGCCCTCCCAGGATCCACCAGCCGCCGCCCGGACACCGGCAATGTCACCTTGCAACTGGCCCGCCAGGCGCTTGTCGACCATGCTCGCGGCAAGTTGCACGAAATAGGCATTGGCATCGTTGATGCGTGGCACACCGGTTCGGCTGGTGGCTGACTTGCCGTCCAGCGTCGCGTTATGACACGAGTGGCATTCGAAGAACGCGAACTCCGGGAACAGCCCCTCCTGCCCGACCTTCGGGTCCGTCATCAACTCGACGAATTTCTTCATCTGCATCGCCTGGCCTACGGCCCAGACCTTCACGCCGAACGGCCATGGTTTGCGCTGCAGGTAATCGTCATCGACCTGGAAGTGGGAATATCCGGCCCGGCGGCCCGGCGTCGCCTCGGAGAACCAGCTGTAGAAGCCCAGTTCGAACGGCAGGCGCGGGTGCCCGGCCACGAACATCCGGTGGCTGACGAACTTGTCCGAGGTGCCCATATGACAGCTCAGGCAAAGCTCGGCGCGCTTGGTCGGGTCGGTCGTCGGGTACATCCCTTCGTCGACGTTGCGCTGATAGAAGTACAAGCCCGCCTGATGGACGCCGAGCCATTCCGAGGCCGGGCCGTGGCACGCCTCGCACGTCACGCCCTCGGCCTGGTTGAACGTCTCTTCCCGGTGCTTCGGGCTGATGTTGAACGTGTGGCAATCCAGGCAGAGCTTGGCCGAAGTCGCCGAGCGGTAGCCAAGATCCCGCGCGATCGCATTCGCTTTCTTGGTCTGCAAGGTCTGGAACGATTTCGCGTGCGGATCGCGCGCTTTCCACGTCACGTATTCACGCTGTGTCACCGACGAGTTCGGCCATGGCGTCTCGGCCGAGTGGCAGGTCGCCTGCCCGCAGGTCGTCGCCCCCAATGCCTTGACGTCATGCGCAGAGGCTGCGGGCGCCAGCAGGCCCAGCGCCAGCCCCGCCCCCATCACGATCTTGCTGATCCGTCCAGTCATGCTCTTCCCCATGCGCTCATCACCCGGAAGACCCCTCACTTCTGTTTCGGCGACTGCTGCCGTTGGGACGCCCGGGCATGGAAGATCTCGGCATGCTCCGGTGACATCGGTTGGCGGCTGTCGATGTGGTATTCGTGGCAGGTCACGCACTCGGCGCGCGCGCCGTCAGGCTCGTCCGAGCCCTTGTGGCAGCTCTGGCAGGAGGCGAGATCCGGCATCAGCACGTCATTCGAACGTTCGGATTTAGGCGCTTCGTGGCACGAGGTGCATTCCATCGCCTTGTGGGGATCGTGGGCGAAACCACCCTTGACCATCCACTGGCGCTGGATCAGCGCAGGCTGCACACGCCATCGCTCGACACCGGCCTCGTCCGGGAATTTCTGCGCTTCGTGACAGGTGCCGCACAGCCGGACGCCGAAGATCGTGTCCATCTGAACCAGCGCCTCGCGCCTGGCCCACTCGATCGCGATGCCGCGGTCGTTGTCGCTCAGCGCCACCGCACGCTGCTCATTGGTGTTCTGCCCGGCAATGCGGCGCTTGCGCTTGCGTTTGACGGGTTCGGGCGCTGTCTCCGAGGTGACACCGCCCTCCAGGGCCGCCGCGATATAGTAGTTTTCGAGGATGCGGGCGACCTCGTCTTCATTCGCGTGTGGCAGAGTGCGTTCGATTCCGGCAGCATTGAACGTCATCTGGTGACAACGGGCGCAATCGCGCTCCATGTCGACGGTCCGCATCAGTTTGCCGCCCGGCAGGATCTCGTGGCAGCTCGCGCAATTCAACTGCTCCATCCCACGTGGAGATTTCACGCCGCCGGCTTGGAGGTGCTTGTTGTGCGGAAACTTCAGGCCGGATTGTTCGATCAACGGCTTGTTCGGCTCGAACGTGACCCGCTGCACCTGGGGCTCCAGCATCCCGTCCGCCTGCTCGACCGTTTGCACCAGCGCTAATTTGAACGGCGGGTGATCGACGTCGAAATCGGTGATGTTCGGGAATTTCGAGTTGGGTGAGACCGACTGAATGTTGGAGTGGCACTGGAAGCAGGCCGTCTCGGCGACCGCGGTCGGCTCCAAACCGCCATTGTGCTCCTTGTGGCAGGATGCACAGCGCGAATTCTCCAGCGACAGGACAGGGTGTTGCGCGGTGTCAGCGTGGTTCTGCGTTGTCGCGTGACAGGCCAGACAAGCATTGTTGGTCGTCATCTCGAACGGGCGCTGGTGACACGCTGCGCAGTCATTCTCGATCATCGAGTGTGCTTGCGAGATCGGTCCGGACGTCCATGCAATCTCCATGATCGTCGGTTTCGGCACATCGGTGCGGGCCATCCCTTCGACCACGATCGGCTCGCTGGCCGGAGCCTCACGCTGCATCACATCATACATCGGCCAGCCCAGGAAGACGCCAATGATCGCCAGCGAGAACACCCAAGCCAGCATACGCCGCGACGGCAACACGTTCTCCAGTTGCCGCTTGCCGCGCCGCTTGTGGGTCGGGGCTTCCGCCGCTGCGGCCTCTTCCATGACCATCACGGCATCGGCGCCGTCACGGGCCGGTTCACCGCGGAACGTGAAGCGGCCGATCTTGACGCTGTCGGTGCCCAGATCGGCCTCGTCCCGGTCAGCCCCATCAACCTTGATGCCGCCAACGCCAGCGGCTTTCATCATCAGCTTGCCGTCGCGCATCTCGACCGTGGCATGCTGATAATCGACGCCGATATCGGGCAGGCAGATCTCCATCGACACCGCGCGGCCGATGTGGATCTCGCTCCCCTCGAGGATTGTTTCGCGTTTCGAAACCTCGTCCGATCCAGCGCGCTTTCTGATCGTTACCAAAAGCAGTTTCATGGCGTCACCAGTAGAAGAAGACGAGAACGACGTGGATGATCAGCGTCACCAGCAACGCCACGGTTATAGGGACATGGAACCACAGCCAGAGCGACAGCAGCGCCCGATACCGCCCGTCGCGGCGCAGGCAGGCCGCCAGTTCCCGCTTGCGCGACATGTCGGCGACCAGTTCCGAAATCCGCTTGCGCTCGTCTTCGCCCCAGTCACCCTGATCGGCGACTTCGCGCACCTGATCATAGGCCTTGGCGGTCGCGCAGCCCTTGGACGAGCCCGACAGAATCGAGATCAGGCCCCCGCCGATCCGAGTCTTTTCCAGCGACAGCTTGACCGGCGGACGAAACGCATCTGGCAGGAATTGCAATGCCCGTTCTAGTTTCCGGTCGATCTCTTCGACATCTTCATCAAGCTGCTCAAGATCCGTCATATCGTGGCGCTTCTTCTCGATGATCATCTCCGAGACGTTGCGCCCCATCTTGTCCGGCAACCCGGAATAGACGGTGATCCCCCAGATGCCCGACAGGATGACGATCATCAGCAGCACATAGGTGAGCGTGTGGACCGACCACTCGAACTCGAACCCGGTGTGCAGCGATGCCGTGACGATCAGCGCCAAGCCCAGGAACACATGAGCGGACACGACGTTGCGCCGCCGCCCGGTCGACGAGGCAAAGCGCCGTTTGCGCACGCCCAGCCAGGACAAATAGACGACGATCAAAGCCGACAGCCCGCCAAGCCCGTAACCGACGATGGTCGATCCATCCCGGCCCTGCGGCGGGTTGTGCGCAAAATAGGCAACCAGCGCCGCGGTCGAGATGAGGATCCCGATCCACAACCAAAGCCTGCTGGCGAGAAATCCCGTCTGTACATACATCAGGCAGCATCCTGTATTTTCTTGATCAGCCCCTCCGGTCCGATCCGTATGATTGCGCCCGTCGGGCACGCGCGCACGCAGGCAGGCCCGCCGCGCACGTCCTCGCAGAGGTCGCACTTGCGCGCCAATTCCTTGTTTTCCTTGGACTTCTGGGCAGGGCGCCGTTTCCCGGGACTGTCGCCCGCCCCGAACAGCAGCCAGGTCAACAGGTTACCGCGCTTGCGTGGGGACGCGCTCAACTGGATCGCGTCATAGGGACAGTTCCGGGCACAGTTCCCGCAGCCGATACAGGTATCGTTGATCTGCACCGCCCCTCCGGGCGAGCGATAAAGTGCGTTGGGCGGGCAATCGGCCATGCAATGCGGATGCTCGCAGTGACGGCACGAGATCGGAATGTGTACCTGCGCCTGCGCATCGCGCGCAGAATAGGTCGGGCCCGCCGCGCGGTTCAGCCGAGGAATGCCGTCATGCGTTTCGGCGCACGCCGTCTCGCACATGTCGCACCGCACGCACAGCTTGTTGTCGATGGCGATGGCGTTCGTCGCCTCGCCAATTCCATTCTGCATCAGGAAGTCGACGATCTTGCTCTTCGCCTCGTTGCCCGACGCCCGTGCCCCGGTGCTGGCCGCGCGGTCGGCCGAAACCTTCTGCACGATCTGGCGCACCTTGGGCTTGCTGTCGAGCAGGCGCTGGAACACGTCCTTGCGGATCTTCAAAGCCTCGACGCCGACCGAGGCCCGGACCGTCGCGTTGCGCGGCGCATCGTTCAGCAGCGCCGTCTCACCAACCAGACTGCCTGCCGGCAGATAGGCGAGCACGACGTCCTTGCCGCCGAACTCCTTCGTCACAGCGGTCGAGCCCGACTGGACGACATAGACCGCATCGGCCTCGTCGCCCTCTTGCATCAGCGCTTCGCCGCGCGAGAAGTTGATCACCTCGTAGGTGTCCAGCACTTCCTTCAGATCCTCGGGCGTGAGGCCCGGCGACAGGAATGTCTGCATTTTGCGCAGCACGATCGTGTCCATCAGCGTCTTGCGCGCCGTCGCTGACGAGGCGATCAGTTTCAACGCCGCATTGCGCGGGATCTCGATGACCGAGGTGCCACCCTTGCCGCCCAGCGCATCCGAATTCCGGCGACGCCCCATCACCAGGCCCATCTCTCCGAAGAAAGAGCCTTGCGGCACGGTGAACGACACCGCATCGCTGATCGGGATGTTGACATCGCCCCGCACGATGACAAACAGGCTGTCGCCCGCCTCGCCCTTGCGAATGATCTTCCCACCGGGTTCATGGGTCTGAATGTCGGCTTCCAGCAGGAATTCGCGCAGTTGCAGGATTGTCAGACCGTTGAACAGCGAGACCGTGTCCCGAACCTCGTTCAGCAGATCATAGACAGACCGCCCCTGCAGCATACTGCTGAACTTCTCAGTCAGCATTGGGATATCCGCGCCATCGACCGGCTGTCCGGCAATGGTCTGGATCACCTCGTAACCCTGGTTCAGGCAATGCTTGATCAGCGGATAACCGGCCAGCGCACCGACATAGTAGATGCCGGGCCGGTCGCTCTCGTAGTTCTCGGAAACTCGCGGGAAGTCGGCACCCTCTTCGAACACACCGCCGATTGCTTCGATAAACTTGCGCGGCGCGATCGCCCCCAGCCGGGCAATCACCCGGTCCGCGCGGACGATCTGTTCGCCCTCGGGGCCTTTCAGAACAATCGCGCCATCCTGCATCCGCACCGGATTGGTGTTATACGCGCACTCGATCATCTCGTCCTTGATCGCGCCAAGAATCAGCGAGATGTTGCCTGGTTTGGCGCGCGCGAACTCGCGCTTGCGGTTGACGATTGTCACCCGGTTTTCGTTCTGCGCCAGAGCAACGGCGTTCTCGATCGCGGCATCGCCGGCGCCGATCACGACGATATCCTTGTCCCAGTACTCTTTCGGGTCGTCGAGCTGATAATCCACCAGCCCATCGTCCTCGCCGTCGACCCCCATCTTGCGCAGGTTGCCCTGCAAGCCGATGGCAACCACCACGTTCTCGGCCTGAACGGTCTCGCCCGAGGCCAACTGGACGGTGAAGCTGCCTTGCGCGCCTTCGATCGCCGTCACTTCGGCATTGTACTGAACATTCACGCCCAGATCATTCACTCGCGCGGTCCAGCTCTCCAGAATCGCCTCTCGCGAATCCGCTTCGAACTTCACCTCGGTGCGCAATGGCAACGCATCCGGCGTCGCCATGATGTACTTGCCCTTCTGATACTTGAAGATCGTGTTCGACAATTGCGGCGCGCGTTCCAGCAACACGTGGCTCATGCCCATCGAGGCTGCACGGGTCGCAGCACTGATCCCCGCAGGTCCAGAACCGACAATCGCTACCTTATATGTCGTCACGGGTCTGTATCACCCTCTCAGTAAAAAATCTTGCAGGCACAAAACCCCGAGCACGCGGGACCAACGTTAAGGAAGCGATGCCTGGAACGCGCGCATGGCCGAGGTAAACTGGCTGGCGCTGTACCGGTCATCGCTTTCGACGGTTGAAAACACTTGGTCGAGCGCCCCGCTGAGACGGTCGTAGTCTGCATCGGAAATGTGCGCGCCGTTGATCAGGGCCGCGAGCGTGGAGTCGATCACCAGAGCTGTCTGCTCTGCCGTCGCATAATCCGAATACCGGCCCGATGCTCCGTCACGTGCCAGCACCTGAAGGATCTCGCGCATCTCACCGCCCTGGAAGGAACGGGTGGCGAGGCTTTCGACCGCGCGCTGCGCCGTGGACTGCATCTGCTTGGCGGCGGAGACAACTGCACTGCGGCTCTGTGCTGCTGCTGCATGAAGACGCCGGATATCTCCGGCGATCTCATCACCCAGACCCGGCTCGGCGAACCGCATCGCGATGCTCAGCATTTTCATATGCGCGTCATCGAACCGGGGTTGCCCGCGCTTGTTGACCGACGCCTTGCGCTTCACGCTCATCGGCGCGTGGCAGCTGTGGCAATCGAAGAAGGCCATCTCCGGGAAGAAGCCAAGCGTCCCCGTGCGCGGATCTGCCAGCAGCGACATGCGGCGTTCGATCGCCATCGCTTGCCCAATCGCCCACACGCGCACGCCGTCAACGTTCGATTTCCGCTCGACATAGTCGTCGTCGACGGTGTGGTGGGCGTTGATCTCGGTATAGCTGTCCAGCTCGAAGCTGACGCGTGGATGGCCCGCCGCCAGTAACCGGTGCCCTGCAAACTGATCCGACGCACCGAAGTGGCAGTCCAGGCAGATCTCGGCCCGGCGGATCGGGTCGTGCGTCGGGCGCAACCCCTGTGCGCGCAACTCTTCGATCGTGACGTCCAGATCGGTATGTGTCTCGAACCACAGCCCAGAGGCACCATGGCACGACTCGCAGCTCACGCCCTCTTCTGCATTGTAAAGCGAGCCGCGCTGATCGAGCGGCGCATTCGTCGTGTGGCAATCCAGGCAAAGATCGGCCTGCGTTGGCGTGCCGACGCCCATATTGCGCGCGATCCGGTTTGCTTGATCGCTCAGCAGCACTAGGTAGGACTTCGAATGCGGCCCCTGGGACCAGATCGCATACTCGTTGCGATCAACATTCGAGTCCGTCGCTGGGGCTGTCAGTTCATGGCATCCGGCCTGCGTACAGCTCGCCGCGCCATTATAGGTGTGCGAGTCGTCGAACGACCCCGCAAACGCTGCCCCGCCCAGCGTTGATAAAAGAGATGTGACGGCCAATGCCGTCGCTGCAAGCGCCTTCAATGTTCCCCTCCAGCTGCGCCTCCCTGATCCCCACCCCCCGGTCGCAGATCTGGAAGTTCACGTTGCTGAGAGGAACCCTACTACCTTGATCCAAAAGATCAAAGCATGAAAACACCTTGACTTATGCCGACCAGTCTGGATGGCACGAAGTCTTTCCAAAAACGGTGCTGTTATTCCATCCCACGGAAGAACCAACCCCGTTTGGCGGGGCCGAAGATGGAGATATCTCAGAGTTGCGAGATCAAAGCCTTCAGGTCCGCCTGGGGCCGTGCGCCGATATGGCTGATGATCTCACCCGCAGCCGCGCATCCCATAGCCGCGGAGCGTGCGTCATCCGCGCCTTGCGCCAATCCGGCCAGGAAACCCGCGGCGAAAAGATCGCCAGCCCCGGTCGTGTCCACTACCTCAGTTGCCTGTGCAGGCACACGGGTCCGCTGTTCGCCACGAACGATCACCGCGCCCTCCTCCGACATGGTGACAGCGGCGATCGCACAGTCCTTCGAGACCTGATCCAGTGCATTCGCCAGATCATCGGTCTGATAGAGCGACATCAGTTCGGCCTTGTTGGCGAAGATCAGATCCATCTCATCGCGGATCAAACGACGGAAATCGTCCCGATGGCGGTCGACGCAGAACGGATCCGACAGCGTGATCGATGTCTGGCCGCCATTCTTCTTGGTGGCCCAGATGGCACGGGCATAGGCGGCCTTGGCCTCGGGCGTGTCGAACAGATAGCCCTCCAGGTAAAGCCAGTCGGCCCGGCCCATCAGATCGATGTCGATATCATCGGCAACCAGATCGACCGAAGCGCCCAGGAATGTGCTCATCGAACGCTCACCATCCGGCGTCACCAGTACCAGACAGCGCGACGTCTCCGCATCGCTGTCCGTTGATGTCACCGGGCCGGAGTATTCGACGCCCTGTGCCCGCAGGTCATGGCCGAAGATCTGTCCAAGCTGGTCATCGCGCACCTTGCCGAGGAACCCGGTCGAGGCTCCAAGCGCCGCCGCACCAGCCGCTGTGTTCGCCGCGGAACCACCCGAGATCTCGGTGGCAGCGGGCATGGCACTGTAAAGCGACTGCGCGCGGTTCTGGTCGATCAGCGTCATGATCCCCTTCTCGACACCATTGGAGCCCAGAAAGTTGTCTTCGATCTGGGCCACGACATCGACAATCGCATTTCCGATTGCGACAACATCCAAACGATTGCTCACAGGGTCTTCTCCTCGAAATGACACAGGTCCCGGATCGGGCAGTTGGGACAGTCTGGCTTGCGCGCCTTGCAGACGTACCGGCCGTGCAGAATCAGCCAGTGATGCGCGTGGCGCTGGAATTCGGTCGGGACGTTGTCCTCGATTGCTCTTTCCACAGCGTTGACATCCTTGCCCGGGCAGATGCCGGTCCGGTTCCCAACACGGAAAATGTGCGTATCGACGGCCTGGGCCGGATGTCCCCACCACATGTTCAGCACCACGTTGGCGGTTTTCCGGCCAACGCCAGGCAGTGAGGACAAAGCGGCACGGGATGACGGAACCTCGCCACCGTATTCATCAACCAGGATTCGGCTCAGCTTGATGACGTTCTTGGCCTTGTTGCGATAAAGGCCGATGGTCCGAATATGCTCGATCACGCCGTCCTCGCCCAAGTCGAGCATTTTTTGGGGCGTATCGGCGACCTTGAAAAGTCCGGCCGTCGCCTTGTTCACGCCTTTGTCGGTCGCCTGCGCGGAAAGTGCGACGGCAACAACAAGTGTGTAGGCGTTGATATGATCGAGCTCGCCCTTCGGTTCCGGCGCAACTTCGGCAAATCGCGAGAAAACCTCGCGCATCGTATGGTAGTCGAGCTGCTTCGCCATGGCGCGCGGTTAGCAGGAGACGCGGACGTCGACAAGCGTTCCGGATGCGACCGTTGGCGCCGGTCAGGTTCAGTCGTTGTTCGGGTTCATGAACTTCAGACCGCAGGTCCGTTCCTGCTGCCACACGACCTCTGCCAGGAAACTCGCACCCGTCTCGGGCACGCGGAGAATGATCTGCTTCGGCGGCTCGTAGTCCTTGGGCAAGACCATTCGAGCACCGTTCGCGGACAGATCGACCAGATTGACCTGCATGACGTTACCGTCGCCATTCTCGATGATCCCAAAGTATGAAACGACATTGCGCCCCTCGGACCGGCGCGAGCCACCCGCGAGCGGCAGCTCGCCGTCGGAAATCGAGGGAGCACCGTCCATTGCCGTACTGCCACCGCTTCCGACCGAGCTCATAAGAAACTTCTCCCACACTTCATCACTGCAAAATGGCATGCGAAACTTGCTAGAGATTTAAGCGAAATCGTGAACGGAACCTAAAAGGCCACCGGCCTCCTAATTCGCGGTCCGTGGCGCCTCTGGCGTCCGAACAGGCAAGGATCGCGCAAGCCAACCCGGCGCGCCGCCAGCGCCGAACATGCCCTCGGGAACATTCACGATCCGTGTCATCCCACGCTGCGTCAGAACCTCCGTCACATAGCCCGACCTTCCGCCGGTGGCGCAGATGACTGCCAGGGGCCGCTCCGGATGCTGGTTGTAGAGGGTCAGCAGGTCCTGTAAGAAGCCGTCCGACTTCATGTCCAGGGCATGGGCCACGTCGGGAACCCCGGTCTCTGCCCATTCCCCCGGGGTGCGGATATCGACCAGCGTGATCTCGCCCGACAGCGCCGCGCGCCGTGCATCGTCGGCGGTCATCGTCCCATCGGCCAGTGCCAATCCGGTCGACAGAAGCAAGATCAATCCAAGAAGGATACCGCGCATCGCCATGCTCCAAAGTCACAACACGTCGAGTGGTAATGTTAGCCCCTTGGCGGAACCAGCCCAAGCCCGTATCTAGGTCGCTCATGTCGCAAGGAGAGCACCAGATGTCCGAGACCCGCACCACCCGTCTGTTGATCATTGGATCCGGTCCAGCCGGATACACAGCGGCGGTTTACGCTTCGCGGGCACTGCTGGATCCGGTTTTGCTTCAAGGCATCCAACCAGGCGGACAGCTCACGATCACAACCGAGGTCGAGAACTGGCCCAGCGTCATCGAAACCCAGGGCCCCGATCTGATGCAGGCGTTCGAGGCGCATGCAAAAGCCGTCGGGACAGAGATCCTGTTCGATCATGTCAACACACTCGATCTGTCGGCGCGCCCTTTCACGGCGGTCTGCGACTCCGGCACGGTCTGGAAAGCGGATGCCGTAGTCCTCGCGACCGGAGCGCAGGCAAAATGGCTCGGCCTGCCGTCGGAAGAAAAGTTCAAAGGCTTCGGCGTCTCAGCCTGCGCCACCTGCGACGGGTTCTTCTATCGCGGCAAGGAGGTGCTGGTGATCGGCGGTGGCAACACGGCGGTAGAGGAAGCGCTCTACCTCGCCAATCTCGCCTCGAAGGTCACGCTGATTCACCGGCGCGATTCCTTGCGGGCCGAAGCGATCCTGCAAAAACGGCTGATGGAACACCCAAAGATCGAGGTGATCTGGGACCACGTTCTCGACGAGGTCCTCGGGACCGATGGCGACGGCGTCACCGGAGCACGCCTGACCCACGCCCGGACGGGCGAGACCCGCGAGATCGACGCCGCAGGCATTTTCGTGGCGATCGGACACGCGCCTGCATCGGAACTCGTGAAGGATCAACTCGACACACACATGGGCGGTTACGTCATGACGGCCCCGGATTCGACCGCGACATCGATCCCGGGCGTCTACGCGGCCGGCGATGTGACCGATCATGTCTATCGTCAGGCCGTCACCTCGGCAGGGATGGGCTGCATGGCCGCACTGGAAGCCGAACGCTTCCTGACCGAACACGGCTCGACGATCGCACAGGCGGCCGAATAACCCGCAAGACCGCCGGCCGATGCTCGACGTCAAACAGCTTTCCTACCAGGACGAGATCGCCAGGGTGGCGCGCAGCCTCGGTGGCCCGTCCTTGCAGATCGGCTCTCGCACGCAGGTGATCGACCGCCAATCCGGCAGTCACACCACGTGGCGCGACCGTTTGCCTGCCGAGACGTTCACCGGCGCCGACCTCGAAGCGGGCGAGAACGTCGACGCGATCTTCGACATCACGTGGGAGCTTGACCGCATTCACGCGGCACTCCCGGATGCGAAGGCGTTCGGCACGGTCATCTGCGCGCATGTGCTCGAGCATGTTCGCGATCCGTTTCGCGCCGCCCGCAACATCACCGACCTTCTGCAGCCTGGCGGGTCGGCCTTCATCCAGGTGCCGTGGGTACAGGCGTTTCACGACTTCCCGGACGATTACTGGCGGATCTCGTTCTCCGGACTGCAGGTTCTGTTTCCCGACCTAGAACCTGAAGACGCCTGGTACTCCGGTGGGTCATCCGATGTGTGTTACAAGATCACCCGCGATGGCGCACCTGCAATCGACCTCGAAGCCCTGAAGCTCGAGGCCGAGATTTTCCAGCTTCTGATGCCACAACCGGTCAACCAGGATCTGTTGAAGAAACTGAATTCCGCTGCGTACCTGTCACGCGCCTATATGCCGGTCACCGTACTAACCTGGGTTGCCCGCAAACCAGAGTAGCCGCGCGCGGTCGCGGGCAGAATATCGAGACGCCTTTGCAGACCGAGCGCGGCCTTGGACGCCCCGCATAAGCCAGCCCGTAGCACTTTTGTTAACCCTAAGACGACAGGATTAAGCCTGCGCTCGCGCCCGGCGACGGCGTCTTTTTACTACGACACGACAGACCACGATGAAACGGACACCGATCGATGCCGACACTGTTCTTCGCGGGCAACCAGGTCGCGTTCTTCAGCAGTATCGAAGACGACGGCGGCGAAGTCGAGATCGACATCTCGCAAGCGCCCTTTCAATCGACCGACACCGTTGAGATCGAGATCAACGATGCTGACATCGGCGCGAATGGCGAATTCGACAGCAGCGAGGTCCGGTTCTCCCGTGTCACGGTGATCAGGGATGGGGTCAGGTACGACCTCGACGTTAATCCCGGATCCAAAGTGAAGGAATCCGGTGGTGGCGGCGCAAAAGAACAGGGCGACACTTTCTTCACCACCAATGACTCGGTTGGCCCGGCAGCGTCCGGTCCCTTCTCGAGCATCAGCGGAGGTCAGTTGGTGTTCTCGATCACCGATACGTTCGAATCGGGCGAAGACGAAGAGATCGACCGCGTTCGAACATTTGATCACAACGGTGACGGGGACACGTCGGACTCAGGCGAATCCGGCAACGGTACCTTCAACGCAACATCCGTCCTGGTGTGCTACTGCCCAGGCACATTGATCAGAACAGCATCTGGACACTCTCCGGTCGAGAGTTTGAAGCCTGGAGATCTGGTGTTGACGCTGGATCAAGGTCTGCAGCCGATCCGATGGATCGGCCAGACGCGCCACTGTTATCCACCCGGTCCGCACGACCGTAAGCCGATCGAGTTCAAACCGGACAGCCTGGGACCCGGCGTGCCGCGCCGACGCCTGATCGTTTCGCCGCAACATCGAATGCTCGTGCGTGGCCGCGAGGTCGAGGCGTTGTTCGGGGTGTCCGAGGTCCTGGCGCTCGCGAAGGCAATGGTCGGCCTCGATCACGTGCGGGCGATGAACGGAAAGCGCGAAGCGACGTTCTTCAGCGTGCTACTGGAAAATCACCAGGTCCTGGTCGCCGAAGGCGCACTGTCCGAAAGCTTCTATCCGGGACCAACGGCGCTGCGCATGATCCTGCCGGAACATCGCACAGCAATCGAAACCCTCTTTCCCGGTGTCCGCGAAAACCCCGTTTCGGGCTATGGACCGACGGCCCGCCGGGTTCTGACACGCGCCGAGACAGAACGCCTGGCGCAGCGGATAAAATCAATGAGATCGAACGCACGGCATCCCGATGCTCCGTTCGAACCTTCCACGCCGGTGACGGCCACGGTGATACCGTTTCACTCAACCAGCTAAAAACGTTAGCCGCGGATCGGCAAAAAACCTTGCTGGGGGCCGCGGACCCGTTGCTCACCAGCAGCGGTGACGATAACGATGGCGCCAGTACGGGCCGTATCGGTTGCAGCCAAAGAACGAACCAACGCCAATTCCGACCCCGATGCCCGTACGCACGCGTCCGCGGCCCGATCCAATCCCGATCCCTATGCTTGGAAAAAGCGAGACGGCTGGTCGTTCCTTGCGGCCAAGATCGTATCCTTGCAGAAAATCTGGCTCCATAGTCGGCGGGCAAACCTTGGTGTACTTTCGGCCCTCGTAGCCAACACGGTAGCCGTTCTCGGTCGTGCAGTACTCCACCAAACCGTCCGTCCGGCCACGCTGATAGGCCGCAAGATCAACCGGCTGACCGACATCGGCGCATTCCTCGAACGCGTCCGCGCGCGCGGAAGTTGTTACACCGAGCTTGCCATCGTTAAGCCCATAACGCTCCCAATCGGTCGCGGCACAAGCCCGCGCGCGTTCCTCGGGGTCGAGCGTCGTACAGGCAGCCACAACGCCGGCCCCCGCAAGCAAGCATAGGATCTTCAGACCACGTCTCATTCAGCCCCTCTTGCCAACAAACTGTGGCGGAACAGCGGAGCCCCCTCGCGCAGAGCCTACCGCATCCAGGGTTTTGCCGCCAGCCTGGTGGGAATCCCCACATCGCTTCCGTGACAATTGTGATCAAACGCATCATTATTCCGCCCGAAAGATCGGGGATAGGCATCAGACCGACCGAGGGGACTCGCTGACATGACCGACGCCACCGCGGCAGGGCAAACGCTGCCGGACGCCAACCGCATTCCCGCCGGGCAGGTGCTGGATGCAACCCGCGGCGATTATCACACGGACGGTCCATCGCTCTTCTGGCTTTCGATGCGCCAGGTCTTTCTCGCGGTGATCACGCTTGGCATCTACCGGTTCTGGATGACGACCAATCTGCGCCGCCACTACTGGCGCGCAGTTCGCGTGCTCGGTGATCCGTTCGAGTATTCCGGCACCGGGCTCGAGAAGCTGCTCGGCTTTCTGATCGCCGTGATCATCCTGGCCGTCTATCTTGGCGTCTTCAATCTCGCACTGACCTTCGGCGGCCTGCTCAGTTTGGATGATCCCATCGAGCTTCAGGTCCTGACATGGCTGTCCTTTGTCGCGTCGTTGCCGCTGATCTACTTCGCGACGTACCGTGCACGGCGCTACATCTTGGCGCGCACCCGCTGGCGCGGGATCCGCTTCGGGATGGAACAGGCTGCGTGGAAGTACACGTGGCGGGCACTTTTGCTGACGCTGCTCTCGATTGTGACCGTCGGCCTGATGTACCCCTACCAGCACTTCAAGCTCGAGAAGTTCAAGACCGACCGGACGTGGTTCGGCGACCTGAGCTTTGAGCAAGGCGGAAGCTGGGTCCAACTCTTCCGATACTGGGTCTGGTTCTACGTGATCGTCGCTATCATCGCAGCGGCCATTGCTGGCGCCGTCGCGTCACCAGAGAGCGCATCGGCCCGGACACTGGCAATCGTGGCGGGGATCTTCGGCTATATCGCGATCTTCATCGTCGGAATCCGTTATCAGGTCGCGGCCTTCCGCTATCTTTGGGGCCATCGGACGCTGGGCGGAGCCCGGTTTTCGAATGACATCGATACGGGCGAGGTGATCGGCGTCTATATCGGCGGCTCGATCGCCACAGGCATCTGCGCTGCCCTGGTCGGTACCGCGATACTCTCGGTCCTCGGCGGTCTCGCGTACTTTCTGATCGGACAAGACACGTTGACCGCGCTGTTATCGAACTTTCCTGCGGAGGACGGCGCGGATGGCGACCCAAATTCGGTCTACTCGGCAGGCTACTGGGCTGGCATCCTCGGCGTCGTTGTAGGGTATATCACAATCGGCGCCGCAGCTTTCGCGTTCGCGCAGATTTTCATCACGCGTCCGATCCTGCGCCGCAAGGCCGAGGGGATGCAAATCTACAACGTCTCGGCGCTTGCCGAAAGCCGGCAGCGCGGTCACGACGATGCCCGTGACGCGGGCGGCTTCGCAGATGCGCTTGGCGTGGATGTCGGCGCCGGTTTCTGATGACCGCACTCGCCGACTACACGAAACTGGAAGCCGAAGCCCGGTACTTCGACGGTCAATCGGCAAATCCCATCGATGTCGCCGTCAGCTTCGGTGGCCGCTCGCTCGTGATCGTCGGGATGGATGACCGGGCGATCGCACACTGGCCATTGGCGACCTTGCGTTCGCTCGGCGATCCAGCCGAGGCCACTGTGCAATTGGTGCCGGATCACGCCAGCGATGAACGTGTCGTGCTCGATGACCGCGAGATGATCGCGGCGATCTCGAAGGTCTGCCCAAACCTGTACCACCGGCATGTCGACAAGCCGGTCCTGCGCCGTGCGGCATTCTGGACTGTCGGTGCAATCGCCTCTGTCGTTCTGATCCTGCTGGTTCTGATCCCGACCCTGGCCGACCAACTTGCGGAATACATCCCGCCCGAACGCGAACAGGCGCTGGGCGACGCCGTCGCCGAGCAGCTTGGCGACCTGCTGGCGCTCCAGACATCCGAGCGTCCGGCGCTGTGCACCGAACCGTCCGGCACCACAGCCCTAACCCTGATGACCCGTCGCGTGTCGCCCGGGGATCAACTGCCCTATCCACTGCGCGTCAACGTAATCGACCACGGCCTCGTGAATGCAGTCGCGTTGCCGGGAGGCCGCATTCTGTTGTTCCGCGGCCTGATCGAGAACGCCCAAAGCCCGGAAGAAGTCGCGGGCATCCTCGCCCACGAAATCGGCCATGTCGTCAACCGTGACCCGACGCGCGGTGTCCTGCGCGCCGCCGGCACCGCCGGGATCATTGGCCTTCTGCTGGGCGATATCTTCGGCGCAACGGTGCTGGCCGCCGCGTCCGATGCCATCCTGAACGCCAGCCACCAGCGCGAGGCCGAGACCCTGGCGGACGAGATGGCCTACCGCCTGCTCGGCGATGCCGAACTGCCGGTGACACCGTTCGCGAACTTCTTCGATCGGCTGCACGAGGAACACGGAGACTCCGCCGGCCCATTCCGCTATCTCGCCAGCCACCCGGATCTCTCGGGCCGGGCCGCGCGCGCCATGGCAGCCGACCGCATCGGCAACGGCACCTTTGTCCCCGTCTTGGTCGACCGCGACTGGCTCGCTCTGCAGAACATCTGCGATGAGGATACGGATTTCGAGGATATCACGTCCCACCGGCACTAACGCGTTCAGGCAGGGGCTAAGGCATCACTCAACTCCGAACATCAGTCCGCTTTTCGCGCGCACCACTAGCCCTTGGCCTTGCGACCGTACAACTCCAGCCGATGATGCACGATTTCGTACCCCAGTTCGGCCGCAATCTCGCGTTGCAACGCTTCGATCCGGTCCGACGTGAACTCGATCACCTCACCTGAGTCGAGATCGATCAGGTGGTCGTGGTGATCACTATCCGCATGCTCGAACCGTGATGGCCCGCCCTCGAAGGCATGACGATGGATCTCGCCCTTCTCCTCCAACAGCTTCATGGTCCGATAGACCGTGGTCAGCGACACGCTCGGGTCGATCCTCGAGGCACGCCTGAAAATCCCCATCGCATCCGGATGATCATCCGAGTCCGAGAGCACGCGCAAGATCACCGCCCGCTGGCGCGTAATCCGTACGCCCGCCGCGCGCAGCACCTGCTCGTAATTCGGCCTCTCAGACATGCGAACGATATGGCCCAGATGAAAAGCCTTTGCAACTGGCTCATCCCGGAGGACACAAGCCTGCTCTTGTTGAAAATGATTTGCAATTGCATTGACGCAGCGCACAACATGCCCTAGCTCTCCTCCGTAACAACCTGGAGAGAAATCATGCGCATCCTTCTGGCTGCCGCCCTCTGCCTGATCCCCGCCTTCGCTCAGGCTGAAAAGCTGAAAGTCGCAACCACGTTCACTGTGATCGCCGACATGACCCGGAATGTCGCCGGAGATGCGGCAGATGTCGTCTCGATCACCAAGCCCGGCGCCGAGATCCACAACTACTCGCCAACGCCCAGGGACATCATCCGTGCGGCGGACGCCGATCTGATCTTGTGGAACGGCCTGAACCTCGAGCTTTGGTTCGAGAAGTTCTTCAACCAACTCGACAGCACACCCTCCGCGATCCTGACCGACGGCATCGAACCGATGTCGATCGGGTCGGGCCCATACGACGGCAAACCGAACCCGCACGCCTGGATGTCGTTTTCCGACGCGTTGATCTATGTCGAGAACATCCGCAAGGCGCTGGTCGAGGCCGACCCGGACAACGCTGCGATCTACACCGCCAATGCAGACGCCTACAAGGCCGAGATCGAAGCCGCACGCGCTCCGATCCAGGCAATGATCGACCAGATCCCCCAGGACCGCCGCTGGCTCGTCTCCTCAGAGGGCGCGTTCTCCTATCTTGCTCGCGACCTTGGCCTGAGCGAGCTCTACCTCTGGCCGATCAATGCAGACGCCCAAGGCACGCCTCAACAGGTCAAGAAGATCATCGACACGGTCAAAGAGAACAACATTCCCGCCGTGTTCTCGGAAAGCACGGTCTCCGACAAACCCGCACGCCAGGTCGCACGCGAGACCGGAACGACCTATGGCGGTGTGCTCTATGTCGACTCTCTCTCAGCCGAAGGCGGCCCGGTGCCGACCTATCTCGCGCTGCTCGAAGTCACTGCTCGCACCATCGCCGACGGCCTCACACGAGGGTTGACCCAATGAGTGACGGCATCCGCGCGCATGGCCTGACGGTGACCTACCGCAACGGTCACACAGCTCTCGTGGATGCCTCTTTCCGGATCGGGCGCGGCACGATCTGCGCCCTGGTCGGGATCAACGGGTCGGGCAAATCGACCCTGTTCAAGGCCATCATGGGCTTTGCACCTGTCGTCAGCGGCACGGTCGAGATTCTCGGCCAGCCCGCGGGCAAGGCACTCGCCAAGAACGCCGTCGCCTACGTGCCGCAAAACGAGGATGTCGACTGGGATTTCCCCGTCCTTGTCGAGGATGTCGTGATGATGGGCCGCTACGGCCATATGAACTTCCTGCGCATCGCCGGGCGCGCCGACCGCGACGCCGTCGACACGGCCCTCGCCCGGGTCGGCATGACCGAGTACCGCCACCGGCAGATCGGTGAGCTTTCCGGTGGGCAGAAGAAACGCGTATTCCTCGCCCGCGCCCTGGCCCAGGATGGGCAGGTCATCCTGCTCGACGAGCCCTTCACCGGCGTCGATGTGCAATCCGAAGAACGGATCATCGCGCTGATGCGCGATCTCCGCGACGAAGGCCGGGTCATGCTCGTCTCGACCCACAATCTCGGCTCGGTGCCCGAGTTCTGTGACGAGGTGGTGTTGATCAACCGCACCGTATTGGCCAGCGGCGCGACCGAACAGGTTTTCACACGCAGCAATCTCGAGCGTGCCTTCGGCGGCGTTCTGCGCCAGTTCACCATGGGCGGCGCCGACCTGCACGACGATGCCGACGAACGCACCCTGACCGTGATCACCGACGACGAGCGCCCCTTCGTGGTCTACGACGACGAGACCAAGACAGCGTCGAGATCCGAGAAAACCGATGCCTGACCGCCACCTGTCCCGATCAATACCAGCCATCTCGTGCCGCCGGTCTGCCCGCGCGGGTGGGTGGGTGGGCCCACGTGTCGACACGGCGCACGATCTTTCCTGGGACGCGCGGGGGGACCGGCGATGACGACCCTCCTCGAACCCTTCGCCTATGCCTACATGACCAACGCCATGCTGGTCAGCGCCCTTGTCGGCGCCGTTTGCGCGTTCCTCTCCGCCTTCGTCATGCTCAAAGGCTGGTCGCTAATCGGCGACGCGCTCTCGCACTCCGTCGTTCCCGGTGTCGCAGGGGCGTTTCTCCTCGGGCTGCCCTACGCGCTCGGCGCCTTCCTGTCCGGCGGGCTCGCCGCCATGGCCATGCTGTTCATCGGCCAGCGCACCCGCCTTAAGCAGGATGCCGTGATCGGCCTGATCTTCACGGGCTTCTTCGGCATCGGACTTTTCATCAACTCGCTCTCACCGACCCCGATCGACATCAAGACGATCATCTTCGGCAACATCCTGGCGATCACGCCCGAGGACACGGTGCAGATTGTCCTGATCGGCGGCGTCTCGATGGCAATCCTGCTGGCGAAGTGGAAGGACCTGATGGTCACCTTCTTCGATGAGAGCCACGCCCGCTCGATCGGTCTCAACCCGCGCCTGCTGAACGTGCTGTTCTTCACGCTGCTCAGCGCCTGCACCGTCGCAGCCCTGATGACCGTCGGCGCCTTCCTCGTGATCGCCATGGTCGTCACACCGGGTGCCACGGCCTACCTGCTGACCGACCGCTTCCCCCGCCTGATCGCACTCTCGGTCGCCATCGGCGCCGGGACAGCATTTCTTGGCGCCTATGCCTCCTACTTCCTTGATGGCGCGACGGGCGGCGTGATCGTCTGTCTGCAAACACTGCTGTTCTTCGCCGCCTTCATCCTCGCCCCGACACACGGCCTGCTTGCCGCGCGCCGCCGGGCGGCGAACACCCGCGCGGCAGAAGCACCCGATGGTGTCCAGCCCGTTGCATCAATGCTCCCGCCTCAGAAGGAAACAGGGCACGCATGATGTCCTTCCTGTTCGAGCCATACAGCTTTGCCTTCATGCAACAGGCCCTTCTTGTCTCTGCGCTGATCGCAGCGGCGGCCGGGGCACTCTCCTGCTTGCTGGTCCTCAAGGGCTGGTCGCTCATGGGCGATGCCATTGCCCACGCGGTCCTGCCGGGGATCGTGCTGGCCTACATCCTGAGCATTCCACTGATCATCGGCGCCTTCGCCGCCGGCATGGTTTGCGCCACAGCAACTGGTTTTGTGACCGACAACAGCCGCGTCAAACAAGACACGGTGATGGGTGTGATCTTCGCCGGAATGTTCGGCCTCGGTGTTGTCCTCTACACGGCGATCCAGACCGAGGTTCATCTCGACCACATCCTGTTCGGCGACATGTTGGGCATCGCGCGCGAAGACATCATCCAGACCGCGCTGATCTCCGGGCTCTCGTTGGCACTGATCATCGGCCTGCGCCGTGATCTGCTGCTGTTCGCCTTCGATCCGCAGCACGCGCGGACGGTCGGCCTGCCCGTCCGCTGGCTGCACTATGGCCTGCTGGCAATCATTGCCTTGGTCGTGGTCGGCGCTCTCAAGGCCGTCGGCCTGATCCTCGCCATCGCGCTCCTGATTGGCCCCGGTGCCACGGCGCACCTGCTGACCGATCGGTTCGACCGGATGATGGCACTCTCCATTGCCATAGCCATCGTCTCCGCCGCCGCGGGCATCACGCTGAGCTTTCACCTCGACAGCGCACCTGCGCCGACCATCGTCGTGGTGATGACGGCGCTCTTCACGCTCGCCTTCCTCTTTGCGCCGAAATTCGGCCTGCTGACGCGCAAGCCAGGAGCGTCCTGAACCGATCTGAGCAGCACCTGTGAAGCGATCCACACATCGGTCTCCGCGCCGCCGTTAACTCTTTGAGGTCGAGTCCGCGTTGGTATCAAACGCATACAATTGCACTACCAAAGCCATACCTTTGCACTCTGCCCTGCGAGACACCGCACCCCTCGTTAACGCGCTCGCGCAAGCGCACTGAAAACGCCCGAACATTTCGCGAACGCGACTTCCCTTCAGGACTCGCGCACGCTAGGGTGCCACGATGCAGGGATCCTTCTCCGAAGACGACGCGTTCGAGGAATTCGACCAACCGCTGTCACAGCGAGCGATGGCGCCTGCCCCCTATATGCAGGGGCTGAACGATCCTCAGCATCAAGCGGTAGAGGCACTGGACGGCCCCGTGCTGGTGCTCGCGGGTGCAGGCACCGGCAAGACACGGGTGCTGACAACCCGCCTCGCGCATCTGATCCACACGCGCCGTGCCTGGCCCAGCCAGATCCTGGCGGTCACGTTCACGAACAAGGCCGCGCGCGAGATGAAGCACCGCGTCGGCAACCTGATCGGCGGCGCGGTCGAGGGCATGCCATGGCTTGGCACCTTCCACGCGATCTGCGTTAAAATCCTGCGACGCCACGCGGAACTGGTTGATCTGAAAAGCAATTTCACGATCCTCGATACTGATGACCAGCTCCGCCTCATAAAGCAACTTCTCGACGCCGAGGAGATCGACACCAAGCGCTGGCCGCCGCGGATGTTCGCGTCGATGCTGGACCGTTGGAAGAACAAGGCGCTGGGGCCGACGCGCGTGCCGCCGGACGAACAGGGCTTCGCAAACGGGCGCGGCGGCGACCTCTACAAGGCGTATCAACAGCGCCTGCGGACGCTTAATGCCGTCGATTTCGGCGATCTTCTGCTGCACGTGGTCGAGATCTTCAAGAATCCGACCCATGCGGATATCCTCGCGGACTACCAGTCGCGGTTCAAATACATCCTCGTCGACGAATATCAGGACACCAACGTCGCCCAGTATCTGTTCTTGAAACTGCTCGCGAAGGAGCATCGGAATATCTGCTGTGTCGGCGATGACGATCAGTCGATCTATGGCTGGCGCGGCGCCGAGGTCGGCAACATCCTGCGGTTCGAGAAGGATTTCGAGGGCGCCCAGGTCGTTCGGCTTGAGCAGAATTACCGCTCGACGCCGCACATTCTCGCTGCGGCCTCGGGCGTGATCACCGCAAATCAGGACCGTCTGGGCAAGACGCTTTGGACCGAGGAAGACGACGGCGAAAAGGTCCGTCTGATCGGTCATTGGGATGGCGACGAAGAGGCCCGGTGGATTGCGGAGGAAGTCGAGGCCTTCCAACTCGGCACCCGCGGTCACGACCCGCAAGGGCTCGATAATCAGGCCATTCTGGTCCGCGCCAGCTTTCAGATGCGGGCCTTCGAAGATCGCTTTCTGACGATCGGTCTTCCCTATCGGGTGATCGGTGGTCCGCGTTTCTACGAGCGGATGGAAATCCGCGATGCCATGGCCTATTTCCGCGTCGCAATCTCCCCGGATGACGGATTGGCGTTGGAGCGCGTCATCAACACGCCGAAACGGGGGATCGGCGACAAGGCTCTGCAGACACTCAATTTCATTGCACGCGAACACGGGATCGGGCTGCTCGATGCCTGCCGGATTGCGGTCGAGGAAGGCGCGCTCTCGAAACGCGCGAACAAGGCATTGGCCGAATTGGTCGCGAATTTCGACCGCTGGCGCGGGATGCTCGCGCCCGAAGGTGCCGCCCATGCCGAGATCGCCGAGATGATCCTGGACGAGTCCGGCTATACCGAGATGTGGCTGAACGACAAGTCGCCTGAAGCGCCGGGCCGCCTGGAGAACCTCAAGGAACTGGTTCAGGCGCTTGATGATTTCGAGAACCTCCAGGGCTTCCTTGAACACGTCTCGCTGGTCATGGACAACGAGACCGAAGACGGTGCGCAGAAGATCTCGATCATGACGCTGCACGCCGCCAAAGGCCTGGAGTTCCCGGTGGTCTTCCTGCCGGGCTGGGAGGACGGGCTGTTCCCCTCGCAGCGCTCGATGGATGAGAACGGGCAAAAGGGTGTCGAGGAGGAACGCCGCCTTGCCTATGTCGGTCTGACGCGCGCGATGGAGCACCTGACGGTCACCTTCGCTGCCAACCGGCATATGTACGGCCGTTGGCAAAGCGCGATGCCAAGCCGCTTCATTGACGAACTGCCGCCCGAGAACGTCGAGGTTTTGACCCCACCTGGGCTCTATGGCGGGTCGTACGGCGCCGCGACCACGACGCCACAAGGCTCGACGCTTGAGGAACGCGCCGTCGCCGCCTCGACTTACAACTCACCGGGCTGGAAGCGGATGAACGAACGGCGCGGGCAGAAGGGCGTGCGCTCGCCGTCCGAGGCCAAGAACCTCGTGATTGATGCCGAGGCGATCAGCGCCTTCGAAATCGGCACCCGCGTCTTCCACCAGAAGTTCGGCTACGGCGAGATCATGGATATCGAGGGCGACAAGATCGCGGTCGAGTTCGACAAAGCAGGCGAGAAGCGCGTCGTTGCATCATACTTGTCTCAGGCCGAAACCGCATCGGTCGACGACGTTCCGTTTTAGAAGGATGTCACGCTGCTTCCCGCTCTGCCAGTCTTAGCGGCAACAAACTGAGCGATGCCGAGAGCCTTGGCTCTACGAACATCTCAAGCCCGCGAATACCGCCGATTTCACAGGCATCAAGCCAGTTTGACCGGTCCAGCGGTCCAACTGCTGATCTCGGCCAAAGTCTTGTAAACCAAAGTTTCCTTGCTGCCGCTATACCGGCAGACAGACAAATAGCCGCCGCTCGCCGATATTCTCAGATCCACGCCGTCACCATCAGTATTGTCGTAGTAAATCCCGTGCTTGTCGCCGAGTATCGTGCGCAGGGCACCAATGCGACTCTTCCAGGTTCCTTGATCGCCGAGAAAAACAACCTTTGTAATCGATGACGGCGCAACCATCGGCACCAAGGCTGATGCTCCGAGGGTCCCCTGCAAATCCGGGTCCATTTCAGCGTCGGCCCCAACACCCATCATCGAGACATGAGCGCCCAGTGCGCGTCCGTCGGCGAGCAGACACCCAATCGCAAGGCAACTGTTAACATGCGGAAAAACCAAGTCGTTTGCCGCTGCGACGTCAACGACAGATTTATCAGTTTCTGTTGCAAGTGCTGGTTCAACACATTTTATATCGGCCATAGCTGGCACCTCCGAATAGATTGATCAAAATAAGTTTTTGCGAGCCCAAATGGACGCTAGAAAGTAATGGTCAGGGTACGCTCTTCACCGGATTCGTCAAGATCGGCGACGGCTGGTCAGGCCCCGACAGGCGCAGGACCTTGGGGCATCTCGCCCTGTGTCGGCTGGCCCTCGGGTTGCTGGGCAACGACCCGGAAGGCCTTGGAGTTCGGCAGATCGCGCCAGAACGCCAGTTTCGCATACTTCTCGAACAGGTCTGGCGGCAGCACTGTCTCGCGCGGGCGCGGTGCGACGGTCTTGTGCACCCGATGCAATCCATCCAACCCAAGCTGCGCGTCGAACTGCGGCGCGTCGTAATCCACCGACGAGAAGTCATGCTCGAACCACGGCTCTTCCAGGAACTCGTAGATCAGCTTGAAGACTTCTTCCGGCCGGTGCGCGATAAGATCATATTCGACGATCACGACCCGTTCGGCAAATTCCGAGTAGCAGGCCTCGCGCAGCGCATGCCAAGGAAAGCCAACCAAACGGTTGGCACCCGCCAACGCCTCGACCCGCGTGTAGACCGTTGAACGCTCGCCGGGATTGTTGAAGAGCCGTGTATGTTCGAACGCATTCTGGCGGAACTGCCGTTCCATCGAGTCCATGATCCAGGCGACATCGCGCACCAAGCAGATGACTTTCGCCTCTGGGAACACCTGCGTCAGTGCGGGCAATTGCGCAGTCCACGCACGGTTGGTGTCGAAGATCACTTCGTTCTCGTAGTCGGCGTAATAGCTGTCAAACAAGCCGCGCAAGAACCGCGCCCGTTGCTCCTGGCTCACCATGGTCGAGAGTTCGGAGCCTGCCGAAACCTGGCTGATGATGCCCTCGAACAATCCCGCAATCGGACTCGACATGCCTGCGTGGAACCTTGGGTTCTGACGCAGGATCCCGGCCGTCAGGGTGGACCCCGATCGCGGCAATCCCGAAATGAAGTGAAACTTGGGCGAAGATGACACGTCGAACTGTCCTGCAACTGCTCATGACCAGATTTAAAGGTATGGGCTCGTCACTCACTCTGTTGCAAGTCCCGCGAGCGGCCCCTTGAACCATCAGCCATGACGGGCCACGATATTCCCAACACATAGCGAACAAGGATTTTACCCGATGGACGTTCAGGCGCGCCTGCAAGAAGCGATCGATTTGCACCGGAACGGCGACCTCGATGCCGCGTATCCGATCTATAAGGAGATTCTAGACGAAGAGCCAAATCAGGCAGATGCGTTACACTTTGCCGGTTTGCTGGCGCATCAGAAGGGGGATGACGCGCAGGGCATCGATCTGATCCAGCGCTCGCTGAAAATCTTCCCCGGCAATGCGGGCGCCCACAACAATCTGGGAAACATCTACAAGCGCGCGGGCAAGTCCGACGAAGCCATCGAAAGCTATTCCGCTGCCCTTGGCATCAGCCCCAACCACGCCGACACCTGGAACAATTTCGGTGTTCTGCTGCGCACGTCTCAGCGCTTCGAGGAGGCCGAGAGGGCGCTGAAGAACGCCACCACGATCGACAAGAAACACGCCGAGGCCTGGCACAATCTCGGCCTGCTTTACCTGCTGACGAGCCATCTGGAAGCCGCGGGCGATGCGTTTGAAGCGTGCCTCGACCTCGGCACCAAGCGCTGGGGCGACCCGGTTTGGCATGCGCGCGTTCTTTGCGCGATCGGGCGGCGCGATCGGGCGCTGGAACAGATGGAACTGCACCTGCAACGCCATCCTGATGACCCTGTCGCAAAGCACCAGATCGCGGCCTTGCGGGGCGAAGTGGTTGATCGCGCGTCGGACGGGTATGTGAAGAAGCACTTCGACAGCTTTGCTGAAAGCTTCGACGAAGTGCTCGCCCGCCTGGACTACAGGGCTCCGGAAATCGTTGCCGACGTTGTCGATCGATTGATGGAAGGACGCGAGCCAATCGGCGATGTGCTGGATCTGGGATGTGGCACCGGCCTCTGCGGCCCGCTGATCCGTCAGCACTGCAAGGTGCTGACCGGTATGGACCTGTCCGAGGGCATGCTGCGCAAAGCAGCTGAACTGAAGAACGCCGATGGCGGCCGCATCTACGATCACCTCGTCGAAGCAGAGTTGGTTACCTTCCTGCGCGAGGCGCCGCGCGACTGCTTCGGCATGGCGACATGTGTCGATACGCTCTGCTATTTCGGCCCGCTCGAGGACATGATGGAGGCGTTGACGCCTGCCCTGCGTCCCGGCGGGATCATGGTCGCCACCGTCGAGAAATGCGAGGATCTCGACGGGCCCGGCTATCTCATCGACCAGTCGGGGCGCTACAGCCATACCGAACCCTATTTGCGCCACGCGGCGGCGGGCGCCGGTCTCGATTTCGTCTCGGTCGAGCCGCAGATCTTGCGCAAGGAACTGGGTTCGGATGTCCACGGCTATGTCTTCGTGGTGCAGCGCCCTGCAGGTTGATAGGTGGTTCTTTTTTCAACTTGCCGCGCGGTTGCCCCGTCTTCGCCCTTGCAGCGCCGAAATCGATTGGCCATGGTGATCGCCTCAAAACCGGGCCGGGTGGGGGCGGCGGTTCGGAAAACCAACAGGGCACCGATCACCAGATGGGGGAGATATCATGGCGGGAGAGAAGGACACCTTCGAGGTCTACAAGGACAAGCGTGGCGAATTCCGTTGGCGGCGCAAAGCACCGAACGGCAAGATCGTCGGGGCTTCTTCCGAGGGTTACAACAAGAAGAAAGATGCCGAGGCGAACATGAATCGCGGCCACAACGAGAAAGACAAGTGGGAGTTCTACAAGGACAAGCGTGGTGAGTACCGCTGGCGCCGCAAGGCCGTGAACGGGAACATCATCGGCGCGGCGTCCGAGGGATACACGAAGAAGAAAGACGCCGAAGAGAATGCGGCACGTCAGGGATACAAGGCCTGACCTTCTTCAAGGATGGGCATAACGCCCATCCTACTCGCAGCCTACCCAGCCATCACAGGGACGATTGACCTCTCCGCATCAGCGGCAGAGCGTACTGCAGTTATGCCGTGCCGGAGGGGAACGCATGTCTGACTTCACGGTCGCCGATCTCGTTGCCGAGTTTCTGGACAGGATCGGCGTGGATACCGCCTTCGGCATTATTTCGGTCCATAACATCCCGATGATGGATGCGATCCGGGCGCGCAACCGGATCCGGATGATCCCGTCGCGCGGCGAGGCCGGCGGCGCGCACATGGCGGATGGTTACGCGCGTGTGACCGGTAGAATGGGTGTTCTGATCACATCCACCGGACCCGGGGCTGCCAACGCCGTTGGCGGCCTGGTCGAAGCGCGCTTTGCATCGACACCAGTGTTGCACATCACAGGACAAAGCAGAACGCCTCACCTGGGGCGCGGGATGGGCACGACCCATGATGTCGACAACCAACTCGGGATGCTGGCAGCGTCGGGCAAGGCTGCCTTCCGCGTACCGTCAGCCGCAGAGGCGCTCGGCACACTCACACGTGCGGCAACTGCTGCGCGGACAGCGCCCTGCGGGCCTGTAAGCGTCGAGATCCCGATTGACATTCAACGCACGTCGATCCCGCGGCCCGAAGCGCTGGATTACCTGAAGCTGCCGTTACCAGATCTTCCGAAGGCGCCTGACAGCGTCCTCGATGCGCTCGCCGATCGCGTTCGTGCGTCCCGCCGCCCGATGCTGTGGGTCGGGAACGGCGCGGGCAGCGCGAGTGCTCAGGTCTCCCGGCTGCTCGACCTCGGCTTCGGCATGGTGTGCTCGTGGAACGGCCGGGGCGTGGTCTCGGAGGATCACCCGATGAACCTTGGCGGGTTGAATGGCGGCGGCGTGCCGATGATCGAGGAGTTTTATGCGGGCTGCGATCTGATGCTGGTATGCGGTTCGCGTCTGCGCGGGCACGAGACGATCGACTTCTCGCTCAAACTCCCGAAGCCGTTGGTCCAGATTGACGTCGATCCGACAGCAGACGGGCGGACCTATCCAAATGATCAGTTTATCCTTGGTGATGTAGCGCAGGTTCTGGCTGGACTCGCTGACCGGCTGAGGGACTGGACATCGGAACCGGCATTCTCGGATGACTTCGCCAGAATGAAAACGGGCGCGCGCAAAGCCTTCGTGGCCACGCTGGGTCCCTACCAGACGTTCTCCGAGCAACTCCGCGCCGCGCTGCCACGGGACACGGTCTTCGCCCGCGACGTCACGATCAACCACTCGACTTGGGGCAACCGGCTGTTCCCGCTGCACGATGCACGCAGCAACGTCTACCCCGTCGGTGCCGGGATCGGACAGGGCCTGAGCCTGGCAATCGGGGCCGCGATCGGGGCCGAGCAGACATCTTCGGGCCGGCGAACGCTCTGTATGACCGGTGACGGCGGTTTCATGCTGAACCTTGGCGAGCTTTGGACCGCCGTGCAGGAGCGTCCTAATCTCGTCATCATGGTCATGAACGATGCGGGGTATGGCGTGATCCGGCACATTCAGGATGCCACAGGGGCGGGTCGCGCATTCGAGACGCTGACCCTGCCGAACCTTGCCGATCTCGCCACAACGGCAGGACTACCATTCTACCAGATCGCGGATGTCGAAACCTTCGGACCAACCGTGGCGGAAGCCATATCTCGCAGCGGCCCGGTCTTGGTCGAGATCGACATGACGGCGATTGGACCGCACCCGCCCTATTTCCCATACGGACCCAAAGCGGTTCCCGTGGACTGACGGCATGATCGAAGCATTTCTGCCATCCGAGGTGGGCCCCCTCACCGCCGTCGCGCTGCTAGGGGTCAGCTTCCTCGGCTCGTTCATAACGGCCGCCTTTGGCATCGGCGGCGGCGTCGTGGTGCTCGCTGTCTTTGCGAGCCTTCTCGCACCCACCGCGTTAATCCCGGTGCACGGGGTCGTCCAAGTCGGGTCCAATGCCGGGCGTACACTGATCATGCGTGATCACATCGACTGGCCGATCTGGACCGTGTTCGTGATCGGAACCGCCGTGGGTGTAGCGATCGGCGGGTTGGTGGTGGTCGACCTTCCCCCCCATCTCATCCAGATCGCTGTCGGATGCTTCATCCTCTGGACGCTCGTCGCGACACCTCCGGCCTTCCTGCGGAAATCGGCATGGCTGGCGGGTGGTCTATCCTCGTTCCTCACGATGTTCTTCGGTGCGACGGGTCCGTTCGTGTCCGCTTATCTCAAGACCCGGCAATACGACCGGATGGGCCAGGTCGCGATGCAGGGCGCTTGCATGACCGTGCAGCATGGATTGAAAGTTATGGCCTTTGGTCTTCTCGGCTTCGCGTTCGGACCTTATATCGTGCTCATCGTCGGCATGATCGCGTTCGGCTTTGTCGGAACGATCGTGGGCCGCAAGGTCCTGATGAAGATCGACGAGAAACGCTTCAAACTCGCACTCAACACCATGCTGGTCCTGCTTTCCCTCAGGCTGATCTGGGCCGGCACCTCTACCTACCTGTAGGTCGTCACCTTCGACGCACCTACCTATCGACAGGAAGAACTCCCATGACAGACCTTTCTGGAAAATCTGCCGTTGTCACTGGCGCCAGCCGCGGCATCGGCGCCGAGACCGCCAAAGTATTGGCCAAGGCCGGTGCCTCGGTCGTCCTCGCAGCCCGTACGGCGACGCAGATCGAAGCCCTTGCCGCCGAGATCACAAACGCAGGCGGCACGGCGCGCGCTGTCGCGTGCGACGTCTCGGACTACGCCGAATTCGGCAAAGCGATTGCAGCAGCACAGGATATGACCGGCTCGCTGGACGTGCTGGTCAACAATGCTGGCGTGATCGACCCGATCGGACATCTCGCGGACACGGATCCCGAGGAATGGACCCGCGCGGCAACCATCAACTACTTCTCGGTCTACAACGGGTTGCGCCACGCGCTGCCGATCATGAAGACGCAAGGATCCGGCACCATCGTCAACGTCTCCTCCGGTGCAGCGCACGGCCCGATGGAGGGTTGGTCGCATTACTGCTCGGCAAAGGCGGCGGACGCGATGCTGACTCGCTGCGCTGACAAGGAATGTCGGAAGGACGGCGTGCGCGTGATGGGCCTCAGCCCCGGCACCGTCGCCACCTACATGCAAGAGGCGATCAGTTTCTCTGGCATCAACCCGGTCTCGAAGCTCGACTGGTCGGCACATATCCCGGCAGACTGGCCCGCCCGTGCAATCCTGTGGATGTGCGGCCCGGATGCCGACGCGTTTGTCGGCGAGGAAGTCAAGCTGCGCGAAGACGACGTCCGTCGCCGCGTGGGACTGCTCCCGGCATAAGTCCGCGCCTATCCGCGCCGGAAACCCTCGTACCCATTTGCCACGACCTGCTCGCACTTTTCGACATAGCGCGGGAAGCCACCGATATAGGGCATGAAGACCTTCGGCTTCCCGGCAATGTTCTCACCGGTATACCAGCTGGAGCACGACGAACGCAGGTGCTCGCCAGCCACATCAAGGTTGTGCGCGACCCAGTCATCTTCGGCCTCCGCCTCGACCTCCAGCGCGTCAATGCCCTGATCGCGCATCCACACAAGACACTCCGCAATCCACTCGCAATGCTGTTCGATCGACGGCAGCATGTTCGTGAAGACCGAGGGTGACCCCGGCCCTGTTACCGTAAACAGGTTTGGAAACCCCGAGATAGCGAGGCCCAGGTAGCATTTTGGCCCGTCGGTCCAGTGTTCCGACAGTTTGCGTCCCTGAGATCCCTGGATTTCCATGCGCAGCAGCGCGCCGGTCATTGCGTCGAACCCGATTGCAAAGACGATCGTATCGACGTCAAAGATCTGATCACCGGAATGCACGGCATGCTCGCTGATCGACACCGGGTTCTTCGAGACATCGACCAAGCTCACATGCGGCAGGTTGTAGGTCTTGTAGTAGTCCGTATCGACACACAGCCGCTTGCAGCCGATCGTGTTCGAGGGGCACAGCGTCTCGGCGGTCTCGGGATCATCCACGATCTCGCGGATCTTCGAGCGAACGAACTCGGCCGCACTCGCGTTCGCGTCAGCGTCGAACATCAGGTCGACGAACGATGCCATGAAGCCCAGACCGCCCTGGTCCCAGCGGCGCTGAAACTCGGCCCACTGGTCCTCGCGCCCGACCTTCTTGGCAATCGCGTCGAAGTCGATGTCAAAATCCGCTGCTGACGGCATCCGTTTTTGCAGAGCACGCAGATCGTCGTAATGAGCCTTGATGTCGGCCATGAATTCCGGATCCATCGGCGCATTGTGTGCGGGCACCGAGTAGTTCGGCGTGCGCTGGAATACGGTCAGTTGATCGCATTGCTCGGCGATGATCGGGATCGATTGAATGGCCGAAGACCCGGTACCAACGACAGCGACCTTTTCGCCGTCAAAGCGAACCTCCTCGTGCGGCCACAAAGACGTCCGCAGAATGCGGCCCTTGAACGTCTCCTCGCCGGGGAATTTCGTCTTGTTGGGAGCGGAAAGACAGCCCGTCGCCATGATACAGCGTGGCGCCGTGACGGTGTCGCCAGCCTCGCTCGTCAGCGTCCATTCCTTCGCCCCGTCATCGAAATGCGCCGACACCACGCGGGTGTCGAAACAGATGTCGCGGCGAAGGTCGTGGCGGTCCGCGATGTGGTTGGCGTATCGCAACAGCTCTCCTTGCGGCGCATAGCGCTCGGTCCAGTTCCACTCCTGCTGCAGGTCCTTGTCGAACTGCATCGAATACTGCATCGACTCGATATCGACCCGCGCCCCCGGATAGCGGTTCCAGTACCAGGTGCCGCCAACGCCCGAGGCCGCATCGAGCGCGACTGCGTCGAACCCGTTCTCTCGCATCAGTTTCAGCAGGTACATGCCCGCGAACCCGGCGCCAACGATAACCACGTCAACCCGCGCCGGAACCGTTGCCCGGCCCTGCCGTTCCCTCTCAACCTGCCCGTCCGGCATCCGATCCTCCTACGCTGCTGCGGCAAGCATGTGCCATGAAACGCGCCGCTACGCCAATATCTGGCCCGATCGACGCGTGCGTCTATCCCAATGCTGATGGCGATGGTGGTGCGTTCCGATATTGTGGCCTCAACGGAAATTCAAACGGGATTGGCTGCCATGAAACTCTACTTTGCACAAAACTCGCGGGCGGTCAGGACGGCCTGGCTGTTGGAAGAGCTCGGTCTCGATTACGAGCTTGAACGCTTCAAGCTCGGCGACAAGGCGATGCGCGACCCGGAATACCTCGCCAAGAACCCGAACGGGCGTGTGCCGGTGCTGGAAGACGGCGATGTCCGCATCACCGAATCGACCGCGATCGCGCAGTATCTGGTTGGCCGCTATGGCAACGGGCGCTTTGCCCCACCGGTCGAAAGCCCAGAGTTTCCCGTCTATCTCCAATGGCTCCATTACGCGGAAGGCATGATCATGATGCCGATGGGCCAGATCGTGGTCGAGACGATCCTTCTGCCGCCGGAACGCCGGTCCGAGGAACATGCCAAGCGCGCGACCAAGCTGCTCGGCCGGATGCTGGTCGCGGTCGAGGCTCATATGGACGGCCGCGCGTATTTGGCCGGGGACTTCACCGCCGCTGATACGATCACCGGCCACGCGGTTCTGATGTGCCGCCGTTTGGGTGCGAACATGGATGGCATGGACAATCTCGCCGCTTACATGGCGCGGTTGGAGGCCCGCCCGGCGCTTCAGAAAGCCTTCGCACTATGACCGAACGACATCTGGACACGGGCACCGAGCAGCTTCTCGGTTCGGTCCGGGGCCATGTCGCGACTTTGACCTTCAACCGACCAGAGAAACGCAATGCACTGGGGGACATCGTGACCCCGGCTTTGCGCCGGATGTTGCTCGAGGTCGATCAGGATCCGGACGTTCGTGTTGTCGTTATCACGGGCGTGGGTCAGGCATTCTGCTCCGGTGGTGACGTGTCCGGCATGGGCGGTGGATCGAGCGGCGTAAGCCAATTCCATCAGGACAAGGTCCGCGCCTTGCAGCAGAAGCAACACGACCTGACGCTGCGGCTGCACGAACTTACGAAGCCCACGATTGCCTCCCTGCCCGGCGCTGCCGCGGGCGCTGGCATGTCAATCGCGCTCGCCTGCGATCTGCGAATCGCGTCGGAGAATGCGTTTCTGGTGCCGGGGTTCACGCGGGTCGGCCTCAGCGGAGACTACGGGGCGAGCTGGTTCCTCAACCGTCTCGTCGGTCCAGCAATAGCCAAGGAACTGTTCTTCACCGGCCGCCGGGTGCAATCGGACGAGGCGCGCGCTCTCGGCCTGTTCAACCAGGTCGTGGCCTTTCACGATCTCGCGGACCGCACACGCGAGCTGGCCGCGCAGATCGCCAACGGCCCGCCCATCGCAATCCGGTACATGAAGCAGAATATCGACCGCGCCTCGACCGCGGATCTGCGGACCTGCCTCGACTGGGAAGCCGAACGCACCATCACATGCGGCGGAACCGAGGATCACAAAGAGGCCGTCTCGGCTTTTCTGGAAAAGCGCGCGCCGATCTTTCAGGGCCGCTGACCGCGATATTGCAGCGCAGCATCTCACCGCTTGCCGTTTCCCGGGCTGACCGTTATTCCGCAGCATGGAATCCGGCAGGGGAGCGAACAGCATGCGTGACTTCAAGAAAATCCTGATCGCCAACCGGGGTGAGATCGCCATCCGCGTTAGCCGCGCTGCCAACGAACTCGGCAAGGCGACTGTCGCGGTCTATGCCGAAGAGGACAAGCTGGGCCTGCACCGCTTCAAGACGGACGAGGCCTATCTGATCGGGCGCGGCAAAGGGCCCGTTGAGGCCTACCTATCGATAGATGAGATCGTTCGCATCGCCGTGAAATCGGGCGCAGATGCGATCCACCCGGGATATGGGTTGCTCTCCGAGAACCCGGATTTCGTCGATGCCTGCACGAAGAACGGAATCGCCTTCATCGGCCCGAAAGCCGAGACGATGCGGATGCTGGGTGACAAGGCCTCGGCGCGCAAGGCGGCGGTCGCGGCAGGCGTGCCGGTTGTTCCGGCGACCGAAGTGCTGCCCGATCCGAACGAGCCCGGCGCGATGGACCGGATCCACGCCATGGCTGCGGAAATCGGCTACCCGCTGATGCTCAAGGCCTCGTGGGGCGGCGGCGGGCGCGGCATGCGTCCGATCCATGGCCCTGACGAACTAGAAGACAAAGTCAAGGAAGGGCGGCGCGAAGCCGAAGCGGCTTTCGGCAATGGTGAAGGCTATCTCGAGAAACTCATCGCCAAGGCTCGCCATGTCGAGGTGCAGGTGCTTGGCGATCACCACGGTGAACTGGTGCATCTCTTTGAGCGTGATTGCTCGGTGCAGCGGCGCAACCAGAAGGTCGTCGAACGCGCGCCTGCTCCCTACCTATCCCTAGATCAGCGCGACGAGATCAACGAACTCGGCCTCAAGATCGCGCGATATGCAAACTACCAGTGCGCAGGGACGATCGAGTTCCTGATGGATATGGACAGCGGCGCCTTCTATTTCATCGAGGTAAACCCCCGCGTTCAGGTCGAACACACGGTGACCGAGGAAGTCACCGGCATCGACATCGTCCGCGCCCAGATCCGCATCACCGAAGGTGCGCCAATCTCGGATGCCATCGGCCTCAGCGGGCAAGAGGCGATCTGGCTGAACGGCCACGCGATCCAGTGCCGGATCACGACCGAGGATCCCCTGAACAACTTCATCCCTGACTACGGCCGCATCACGGCCTATCGCGGTGCGACCGGGTTCGGCATCCGCCTGGACGGCGGCACGGCCTATTCGGGCGCCGTCATCACGCGCTACTACGACTCGCTGTTGGAGAAGGTCACAGCCTGGGCGCCAACGCCCGAGGAAGCCATCGCACGGATCGACCGTGCGCTCCGCGAATTCCGCATCCGCGGCGTCGCCACCAACATCGCTTTTGTCGAAAACCTGTTGAAGCACCCGAGTTTCCTCGACAACAGTTACCACACCAAGTTCATCGACGAGACGCCAGAGCTGTTCGACTTCAAGCGCCGCCGTGACCGGGCGACCAAGCTGCTGACTTTCATCGGCGACATAACCGTCAACGGGAACCCGGAGGTGACTGGGCGTGCGCGCCCGCCCGTCGATGCAGAACCGCCAGAGCCACCGAAGCCGCTCAGCCACAATCCGTCGCCCGGGTTAAAACAGATGCTGGATGCCGAAGGGCCGAAAGCGGTCGCCGACTGGATGCTGGCGCAGGACCGTCTGCTGGTCACCGACACGACCATGCGCGATGCGCACCAGTCGCTTCTGGCGACCCGGATGCGCGGGATCGACATGGTTACGGTGGCGCCGAGCTATGCATCCTATCTGCCGAACCTGTTCTCGATGGAATGCTGGGGCGGTGCGACTTTCGACGTGGCATACCGGTTCCTGCAGGAATGTCCGTGGCAGCGCCTGCGTAACCTGCGCGCTTCCATGCCGAACCTGCTGACACAAATGCTGGTGCGCGCCTCGAATGGGGTTGGCTACACCAATCTGCCCGACAATGTCGTCCAGAAGTTCATCCACCGCGCCGCCGACACCGGGATGGACGTGTTCCGGGTGTTCGACCCGCTCAACTGGGTCGAATCAATGCGGGTTGCCTGCGATGCGGTGCTGGAAACCGACCGGATCCTGGAAGCCGCTGTCTGCTACACCGGTGACATCAACGATCCCGACCGGGCGAAGTATTCGCTTCAGTACTACGTCAAGATCGCCAAAGAGCTTGAAGCTGCGGGCGCCCATGTCCTTTGCATAAAGGATATGGGCGGGCTGGTGAAACCCGCCGCGGCGAAGAAGCTTGTCGAGACGCTGAAGGGCGAGATCGCGATCCCGATCCACTTCCACACGCATGATACGTCGGGCCTGTCCGGAGCCTCGATGCTGGCAGCCGCAGAGGCAGGCGTCGATGCGGTTGACTGCGCGATGGATGCGCTGTCGGGGCTCACATCGCAGGCCCCGATGGGCTCGATCGTCGAGGCCCTGAAGGGCCAAGCGCGCGATACCGGTCTGAACATCCACGCGGTGCGCGAGCTTTCGAACTATTGGGAGGGTGTTCGCCGCATGTATGCGGGCTTCGAGGCCGACATGCGCCACCCATCCTCGGAGGTCTATTTGCACGAGATGCCCGGCGGTCAGGTCACCAATCTTCGGGCGCAGGCGCGATCCATGGGGCTCGAGACACGCTGGCCGGAGATTGCGAAGACCTATGCCGACGTCAACCAGGCCTTCGGAGACGTGATCAAGGTGACGCCGATCGCCAAGACAGTCGGCGACATGGCGCTGTCGCTGGTCGCGGCGGGCCTGACGGTCGAGGATCTGCTCGACCCGGACACCGAGGTGTCGGTGCCTGACTCCGTCGTGACCTTCTTCAAGGGCGAGGTCGGCCAGCCATACGGCGGGTTCCCCGAGGTCTTGCAGGCGAAAGTCCTGAAAGGCGAGGCACCTTTGACCGTCCGGCCGGGATCGGTTCTGGAGCCGGTCGATCTCGAGGCGACACGCGCTGAAGCAGAGGCCGAGATGCCGGGCATCAAAGTCGATGACGAGGATCTGTGTTCCTACCTGATGTACCGCACGGTCTATCTGGATTACATGGGCCGGCGCCGCGATTATGGCCCGGTGCGGCAATTGCCGACGCCAACATTCTTTTACGGAATGGAACCGGGCGAGGAGGTCAGCTTCGATCTCGAAACCGGCAAGACCATGGTCGTTCGCCTCCAGGCAGTCTCGGACGTCAACGAACAAGGCGAAGTGAAGCTATTCTTCGAACTGAACGGTCAGCCGCGCGTCATCCGCGTGCCAGACCGGATCGCCTCGAAAGCCGCGGGCCGGGCAGAGAAGGCTGATCCCGCCAATCCGAACCATGTCGGAGCCCCGATGCCGGGTTCGGTCGCAACCGTTGCGGTGCACGAAGGCCAGGTGGTCCGTGCAGGCGAGGTTCTTGTGACGCTCGAAGCCATGAAGATGGAAACGGCGATCCACGCCGACCGCGACGGCGAGATCGCCCGCGTCGCGGCACCTACCGGCACGCAGGTAGATGCCAAGGATCTGCTGGTGGTGTTCGCGGGATAGGCTATCTATCGATAGGGTGGCTGTCAGCCTGCCCTACGGCAAATCATACCCTTCCGGGCTGCCCGCTAATCCGCTATGGACCGCGCGACCCGGAACACCGACCCGCGAGAGACCCATGAAGTTCACCCTGTCCTGGCTGAAGGAACACCTCGACACCGAGGCGTCCCTGACCGAGATTACCGATGCCTTGACCGATCTGGGGCTGGAACTGGAGGGCGTCGCGGACCCGGCGGAACGTCTTGGCGCATTCACCATCTGCCGGGTGATCGAGGCCGTGCAACACCCGAACGCCGACAGGCTGCGGCTCTGCCGGGTCGAGGCTTGGACGAACGGGCCGGACGCACCCTCCGAGGAAGTGCAGGTCGTCTGCGGTGCGCCGAACGCACGGACAGGGCTGTTCGGTGTTTTTGCACCCTCGGGCACGCACATTCCCGGCACGGGTGTAGACCTGAAGCCCGGCGTCATCCGGGGTGTCGAGTCCAACGGGATGCTGTGTTCAGAGCGGGAGCTGGAGCTGTCCGATGACCATGACGGCATCATCGATCTGCCTTCGGACGCGCCACTCGGCCAACGCTACATCGATTATGCGGGTGCCAACGATCCGATGATCGAGATCGCCATCACGCCGAACCGTCCGGACGCATTGGGCATTGCCGGAGTGGCCCGCGACCTTGCCGCGCGCGGCCTTGGAACGGTGATCTCGCGCGAGATCCCGCAGATCGACGCAAAGTTCGAGAGCCCGTTCACGGTGACGATTGACGATGACGTGCTTGCCAAGGCGCCTGTCTTCTGCGGGCGCATGATCCGCGGCGTGAAGAACGGGCCCTCGCCCGCGTGGCTGCAGCAGCGCCTGCGCGCTATTGGCCTCCGCCCAATCTCCGCTCTGGTCGATATCACCAACTACCTGACCTACGACATCAACCGCCCGCTGCACGTCTTCGATGCGGACAAGGTGCAGGGTTCGGGCCTGCGCGTGCATTGGGCCGAGAAGGGCTCGACGCTCGAAGCTCTGGACGACAAGGAATACACGTTCGAGCCGGACATGATCATGATCTCGGATGAGCATGGCCCGGAGGCCATCGCCGGGGTCATGGGCGGCAATCCGACCGGGTGTTCGGTGGATACCGTCAACGTCTTCATCGAAAGTGCCTACTGGGATCCGGTCACGACCGCGTCCACTGGGCGGCGGCTCAAGATCCACTCGGATGCACGCTATCGGTTCGAGCGCGGGATCGATCCCGCCTCTTGCCCGGTCGGAGCCGACATGGGTGCAGCGATGATCATCGCACTTTGCGGTGGCGAGGCATCGGAGATGGTGATCGCCGGACAGGTGCCGGACACAGCGCGGTCTTACACGCTCCGGCCTGAACGGGTTGTCTCGCTGGTCGGTATGGAGATCGCGCGCGCCGAGCAAATTCGCATCCTGACCGAGTTGGGTTTCGGCTGCTCGGATGACGGCAGCAACATCGTGGCCGCAGTGCCGTCATGGCGCCCGGACGTTCTGGGCGAGGCCGATCTGGTCGAGGAAATCGCCCGTATCGCCTCGCTGACAAAGCTCAAGAGCCAGCCGTTGCCGCGCGCGACCGGCGTTGGTCGCAAGACGCTGACACCGATGCAGACACGTGAACGCAATGCGCGCAGGACACTGGCAGCGATGGGTCTGAACGAGTGTGTGACCTACTCCTTCATCGCGGAAGAGCATGCCGCCCTGTTCGGCGGCGGCGGAGACTCCGTGCGGCTGGACAATCCGATCTCGTCGGAAATGAGCCACATGCGCCCGTCAGCGCTGCCTGGCCTGTTGTCGGCGGCAGCGCGCAACCAGGCGCAGGGCGCGATGGATGTCGCGCTCTTCGAGATTGGTGCAGGTTATCAGGGCGGCGAGCCGGGCGAGCAGGCCACGACGGCGGATGCCGTGCGGGTCGGCGCACACGCAGCACGCCATTGGTCGGGGGCACGGCGCGTTGTCGACCTCTATGACGCCAAGGCAGACGCCGAGGCGGTTCTGGCCGCCCTGGGCGCACCGGTCGCCAAGCTGATGACCGCACGCGAGGCACCGGACTGGTTTCACCCGGGCCGGTCCGCAGCGTTGAAACTGGGACCAAAGAACACGTTGGCCGTATTCGGTGAATTGCATCCGAAAGTGCTCAAAGCCATGGACATCCGGGGCACGGCGGTGGCTGTCAGCGTGATGTTGGAAAACCTTCCGCAGGCGAAAGCCAAGAGCACCACGCGGCCCGCACTGCAGCTTTCGAACCTTCAGGCGGTCGAGCGCGACTTTGCCTTTGTCGTCGATGCCGGGGTCGAGGCGCAACAGATCGTCCGCGCGGCGATGGGCGGCGACAAGAAGCTGATCTCGGGCGTTGAAGTGTTCGACATCTTCGACGGAGGCAAGGCTTCGGACCAGCTTGGCACAGGCAAGAAATCGGTCGCGATCGCGGTCCGCCTGCAACCGGTCAACGAGACCCTGACGGATGCCGAGATCGAGGCCGTCGCCGAGAAGATTGTGGCAAGCGTCGCGAAAGCGACCGGTGCTGAGCTTCGAGGCAGCTAAGCGCCGATAACTGCACAGACTCTCCAATCTTCAACCAATGGAAGCCGCGATGTCACCATTTTCGGCTTCTATTCGCTTTCTGCGAACGCTAAAGCCCGCAGGGGGCGTGAGAACGGAGGGAACCAAATGCTAAACGAGTTCAAAGAGTTTGCCGTCAAAGGCAACGTCGTCGACATGGGCGTCGGCATCGTGATCGGGGCCGCATTCACCACGATCGTCCAGAGTTTCGTCAAGGACATCGTCAACCCGATCATCGGCCTGTTCACGGGCGGGATCGACTTCTCGAACCTGTTCGTCAACCTGAGCGGGCAGGACGTCGTCTCGGTCGCGGAAGCCCAGGAAAAGGGCCTCGCCGTTATCAGCTACGGCAACTTCATCAATGCGATCATCGCCTTTCTGATCGTCGCCTGGATCCTGTTTCTGGTCGTGAAGGGCATCAACCAGTTGAAGCGCGAGGAAGAGGCCGCACCCGAACCGGAAGCCGACCCTGAACCAAGCGCCGAAGAAAAGTTGTTAACCGAGATCCGGGATCTGCTCGCGAAGGCCTGACCTATCGATTGGTAGATGTGAGATCTTACCTGCCTATGGATAGGCAGGCTTAGGACCGGACGGTGGCATGACGACAGTTCGACATCGCCCGGTCTTCCTGTTGCACGGTCTGGGCCGCAACCCTTCCTCGATGTGGATTCTGCGGTTTCACCTCAGGCGCGCAGGGTTAGATGCACAAACGATCGGCTATCCGTCGACACGGCTGGACCTCGACGGCAACGTCGACTTTGTTCGTTCCGAGCTTTCGCAATGCTCTGGAGCGGAACCCATCGATCTTGTCGGTCATTCACTCGGTGGAGTGATCGCCCGGCGCCTTGGTCTAGAGGATGGCCACCCTGAAATTGGCAACATCGTTCAGATAGGGGCGCCGAACCTCGGCTCGGCCCTGGCCGACCGGATGGGGCCGTTCTGGGCCATCAGGCGGGCTTGCGGACCGACGATTGCGGACCTGGGCAAGACCTCGACGCCGCTTCCAACGCTGACAAACGTCACCGCGATTGCCGGTGTGATCGCGTCCGGAAAGGACTCCGCCACATTGCGCGGGCCGCATGACGGTGCGGTCACCGTTCGGTCAGCCTGGGCAGGTGCCAAACACCGTCACATCGTCCGCCAGGCGCATACGCTACTGCCAACGTCAGCAGCGGTTGCGAGGTTCACGATTGCCGCGCTCCGCCCAACCGCACACCGGCACCATGCATAGCCAACGAAGACCGCCTGCGGTCGCGTGAGCGTGCTCACTCCTGATCTGGACCATTACTCCTGCTCTTCCTCCGGGTCCAAATCGACAATGATCAGATTCTCAAGGAACGCGATAAGCGCCGATTGGTCATCATCGGACAATGCCGTATAGGCCGCGCGGCTCGCCTGCGCGTCACCACCGTGCGCAAGGATTGCCTCGTCCAGCGTCGTCGCATGACCGTTGTGCAGCCATGGCCCCGTCGACGCGACCCCGGCAAGCGAACGCGTCGGCCAGACCGACGCTCCGAAACCGTACGCGTCCATCGGATCGGCAAGCGCCGGTCCCATTTCATGACGCTTGAAGTCCGAATACCAACGCACCACCGCCTGACCCTCCGGGTCCTTATCGAACGCACCCAGGTTCAACTCGTCGCCGGATGCCAGAACGACGTGATTGTTCGGCGAGTCAGCAGTGAGATCGAAGCTCACGGGAAGCGCCATGCTGAGCCCCAGGTCTTCTGGACGATCACCACTGGGGAAAATCTCGTCGTAGAATCCGGCCTGTTGGCTGGGCTCGGAGAACACGGGATCCTCGATCTTCATCTCCGGTCGGTGACAGGTCGCACAGCCGGTCGCCGCGAAGACCTCATCGCCGCGCGTGATCTGAAGACGCTCCGCATCAGGCAGTTCGATCACGCCACGATCGGCCAATTCGATCTTCGAGATCGGACGCTCGAGCCCGGCGATATAGACCGACAGTGCGGTAAGATCACCAACGGTCAACTCGCCGATGACACCGTCATGATCGCCATCGATTTTGCCGACGAGTTCATCGGCTTGCATTCCCAGCTCATTGTGCGCGGCACCTCGTGAGAAATCGCGGATCGTCGCGTGCGTCCCTTTCCAGCCGAACATGCGGACAACCAGATCGGCGTCGACACCGTCGATCCCGGTTTCGTCGCGCCGAGCCGCGCATGCGTCGCCATCGGTTGCGGGGATGGCGGTCAGCGTGCCGAAGCCAACGCCCTTGGCCTGTAGCGGACCGGTCACCGCCTCGCCCTGCTGACAGGCGGCCTTGTCAATCGCCGCCGCCTGGGTCTGCAGTTCGGCGGTCATCTCCTCGGCGATCTTCTGCACAGCGCCGAGTGCGACCAGGTGCAACGTGTTCCGCTCAAGGTACAGCGACGGATCGCCGGTCTGCAGCGGATCGATCGCGACGTTCAGCGCAATGCCACCCGCCCCGTTCGCGTAAGGCAGAGCATGGCACGTGATGCACGCCTGCGCCTGTGGTCCACCCTCGCGCGGGGGCAGGTGCGATGCCCACTCGCCTTTGCCTGCGAGATCCGCGCGGGGGTAGCGGGTGAATCGCTGACCGTTCGCAACCTTGGCGCCCACGCCGCGCGCCGCTGTGAACGTGGCTTCGGTCAGCTCGTCCCCGGCATCGAATGCTTCGAGGAACGCCGCTTTTGGATCGACAGCAGCCTTGGCGGTCAACGCAATCTGATCGACGGGGGCCGGCTCTTCCGCCAAGGAAAGCTGCGGTGTCATCAAACTGCAGGCAATCAGCGGCAGAAAGGTCGTGCGGAGTGAAGTCATCGGCAAACTCGCTTTGGCTGTGTCGACAGTGGCTTGTTCGCGTCCTCCGTTTCCGGATGGACAGGAATGCGACCTGAACACAGCTTATCCGCGATTATCAATCGGAAATTTCTATTAGAGATTGATCAGTTTTGTGATTGCCGATGCGCTGCACCGTACGTTGTCAGCCGCTGCCGAGCACCAGTTTGCTGGAGTAGACGTCGATGCCGAGAGCCTCACCGACCGCATAATAGGTCAGCTTGCCCGCGTGCACGTTCAATCCGTTGGCGAGGTGTTCATCATCGCGGCAGGCCTGAGCCCAGCCCTTGTCGGCCAGCGCCAGCAGATGCGGCATGGTCGCATTGGTCAACGCGATGGTCGAGGAGCGCGCGACGGCGCCGGGCATGTTTGCAACGCAGTAGTGGATCACGCCGTCGACCTCGTAGATCGGATCTTCGTGCGTCGTAGCCCTCGAAGTCTCGAAGCAGCCGCCCTGGTCGATCGCGACGTCCACCAGCACGGCACCTGGCTTCATGCGGGAAAGCTGTTCCCGGCGCACCAGTTTGGGCGCAGCGGCGCCCGGGATCAGCACGGCACCCACGACCAAATCCGATTGCAGGACCAGTTCCTCGGTCGAGTCGGCCGAGGAATAGCGCGTCTTGAAAACACCGCCGAACACATCGTCCAGATACTTCAGGCGCGGCAGCGACCGGTCCAGCACGGTCACGTCCGCGCCCATCCCGGCGGCGATCCGCGCGGCATGGGTGCCAACAACCCCGCCTCCGATCACCGTGACCTGCGCGGGGCCAACGCCGGGAACGCCACCCAAAAGGACCCCGCGCCCGCCATTGGCCTTTTGCAACGCCCAGGCACCGACCTGCGGCGACAGGCGCCCGGCAACCTCGGACATCGGCGCGAGCAGCGGCAGGCCCCCGGTATCGTCGGTCACTGTTTCATAGGCGATGGCGGTGCACCCAGACGACAACAGATCCTTGGTCTGCTCGGGATCGGGCGCGAGGTGGAGATATGTGAACAGCACCTGGCCCTCGCGCAACATGGCACGCTCTGCGGCCTGAGGCTCCTTGACCTTCACGATCATCTCGGCCTCGGCAAAGATCTCGGCGGCGGTGGCGCAGATCTCGGCACCGATGGACGTGTAAGCCTCGTCCGGGAACCCGGCCCCAAGACCTGCACCGGTCTCGACCGATACCTGGTGGCCATGAGCGATCGCCTCGCGGCATGTCGCGGGCGTCATGCCGACGCGGAATTCCTGAGCCTTAATCTCTTTGGGGCAGCCGATACGCATGGATCCCTCCCGTTTTTTGTTTTGCGATTGGACACACACTAACGCGGATCCGCCTGTTGTGCGCCACCCCAGCCGCGTCCTGATCTTGACGCAGAGCGACAGGCAGGGGATGTGGATCCCATGGACGAGTTTCTGATTGCCCCCGATCCTGCGGCGCCGCGCCTGACACGCGCGGTCGGCGGCGTGGATCAGACCGGAGCACCGCTGGACAGTCGCGTGGTCGAGGAGCGGGCGCTGACGATCTATCTGAACGGGCAGGAGATCGTGACGGCGATGACGATCGGCGACTACCCGGAATACCTCGCGACCGGCTACCTTCTGAACCAGGGGATGCTGCTGCGCGATGATCGGGTGACAGGCGTCGAGTATGACGAGGACCTGGAGGTCGTCGTGGTGCGGACCGAGCGGCAAACGGATTACGAGGAAAAGCTGAAGAAGAAGACCCGGACGTCCGGCTGCGCGGTCGGGACGGTCTTCGGCGACATGATGGAGCAGTTGGAGGGCGTGTCCTTCGGGCCGGGAGAGGTCCGGACCTCGTGGCTCTATGCGTTGGCGAAGAAGATCAACACCGCGCCATCGCTCTATCTGGAGGCGGGCGCTATCCATGGCACGGTGCTATGCCATCAGGACGTGCCGCTTGTGTTCATGGAGGATGTCGGGCGCCACAATGCCGTTGACAAGATCGCGGGCTGGATGTTTGCCGAGCGCGTCTCGGGCGACGGTCACATCCTTTATACGACGGGGCGCCTGACCTCGGAGATGGTGATCAAGACGGCGCTGATGGGGATCCCGGTGCTGGCTTCGCGATCCGGGTTCACCGCCTGGGGCGTGGAACTGGCGCGGCAGGTTGGTCTGACGCTGATCGGGCGGATGCGGGGCCAGCGGTTCTTATGCTTGAGCGGCGAGGAACGGCTGGTATTTGACGCGGATGTTTCCTCGGTTGGTGACGAGGATCGCAAGCACAGACGCAAGGGGGGAAGCGATGCAGGCTGATGAAATCAGACAGGTCATCCGGGAAGAAGTCGCCCGGAACCAGCTGCGCGAGGTGCTTGAGGAGCCAGAGAAGAAGAAGATCAACTGGGGGCGCCACCCGCTCGTCATTACGGTGGCTGGTTTCGTCTGCACCGCGCTGATCGGGAACACTCTGGAGGCCCGCTTCGCCGAGCGCGACAAGATGCGTGTCGAGCAGGAGCGTATCCTACAGAAGGCGAAGGAGCGTGAAGCCGAAGCGCTGGCCGATCTGCGCAGCTTTGTCGAACTGGCCTATGAGCGGCAAGTCCGGTCTGATCTCGTTCGATCGGCCATCATTCGCGGCAACAAGGACGAGGCGATCGCCCGAAAGGCTGCGTATGACGAGGTGTACACCCAATGGAACATCGAGCTCTTTCCGAGACTCAAGAACCTGCGAACGCTGGCCAACATCCGTCAGGAGCATTTAAAAGACCGCCAGTCGGTCTTCGAGAAGGCAGTTGAATACACAATCCTTCCAAGCTTTGGCGCCGCAGATTGGTGCCTGACAACGGCATATGACTTTTCCTTTCGTGCGGACTTTCCGCACCCGCACGACAATAAGTTGATCGAACGGGGTGGAAACTGTGGCGGGATCGGAGAGAGTTGGCGGGGCTTCACAAACCAACACCGCAACAGGGTTCGGGAATGCATCGGCGGCATCCTGTCCCATATGATCATCGAAATCCGCCATCAGGCAGCAACCGTCTTGGAGGAGCCGCCCTCCGAAGAGATGCGTGTCGAGCGGCGTGCCGAGATTGAACGCAAACTCCGCAAGTCTTGCCCTGTTCTCAGCGGTAAAGAGCTGGCGGACCTACGCAAGAAGGATTGGGAAGCTCAGCAAGAGAAGCAGAAGAAGCGTGAGGAGGCGGAACGCCTCGCGGCCGAGACTGCGGACAAACTCTCGGCTGAAAAGGCTGCGACGGGAGACGTGACAGCCTCTCCTGCGCTGACACCTGCAGCAACGCCTGCCAAGGTTGGCGAATGACCATAGCAGGTGTCATCCTCGCCGGCGGGCAGGCGCGGCGCATGGGCGGCGGGGACAAGGCGTTGCTTCAGGCGAACGGCATGCCGCTTTTGCAACATGTCATCGATCGGCTTGGGCCGCAGGTCACCGAGGTTGCGATCAACGCGAATGGCGATCCGGGGCGGTTCAGCGCGTTTGGTTTGCCGGTGATTGCAGACACGGTCGAGGGCTTCGTCGGGCCGCTCGGTGGGGTGCTCGCCGGAATGCGCTGGGCGGCGGACCGCGGACACACGCATATCGTCTCGGCCGCGGCGGATACGCCGTTCTTCCCATCGGATTTGGTGGGCAAACTGCTCGCCGCGAAGGGCGATCAGCCGATTTCGATGGCCGCGACCGACGATCCGGAGCGCGGGCTGAGCGAACATCCGACCTTCGCCCTTTGGCCCGTCAGTCTTGCGGACGATCTGGAACACGCGCTGACCAAGGGCAATATGCGCAAGGTGATCGTCTGGACCTCGCGCCATGGCTGCGCGCGGGCGGTGTTCGATGGCGACGACATGCCGTTCTTCAACGTAAATACGCCCGAGGATCTGGCCGAGGCAGAACGGATTGCAGGCAGGATGGACGCCACGCCTGCAATCGGGGGAGGAGACACATGAACGTCTACGGTGTCGTTGGCTGGAAGAACGCGGGCAAGACCACGCTGGTCGAGCGTCTGGTGGCCGAGATCAGCGGACGCGGGTTCACGGTCTCGACGGTGAAGCACACGCATCACATGGTCGATGTCGACAAGCCGGGCAAGGACAGTCACCGACACCGGCAGGCAGGGGCGCATCAGGTTATCCTGTCCTCGTCCTCGCGCTGGGCGATCATGACCGAGCTTCGCGGTGCGCCCGAGACGCCGCTGGCCGATCTGCTAACCCATCTGGCACCCGTCGATCTGGTGATCGTCGAGGGCTACAAGCGCGACGCCCATCCCAAGGTTGAAGCCTGGCGGTCAGAGACCGGGCAACCGCTGATCGCGGTGGATGACCCGACGGTGCGGGCGGTCGCGTCGAATGACAGCCCCGAAACCGGCAAGCCGGTGATCGGACTGGATGACATTCCAGCGATTGCCGACTTCATTCTTGCCGATCTGGGCCTTCAGCTTCGGAAGACCGCATGAGCGCACGCCTGCGCGATGATTGCTTCGCCCTGCCGCCGGGCGTGGACTGGACACCGGTGGACGACGCTTTGGCCCGGCTCCGCGAGGGGTTGACCTCTGTCACTGGCGTCGAGTCCGCGCCGTTGGCCAAGGCATCCGGGCGCGTTCTGGCAGAGGATGTGCGGGCAATGCGCGACAATCCTCCTGCCGCAAACTCGGCAATCGATGGCTATGCCTTTGCCTGGGAGGCGCTTGGTCAAAACGTCGAAGACGAAGCCAATCTGCCGCTGCAAACCGGGCGTGCGGCGGCCGGGCATCCGTTCAAGGGCACGGTGCCGTCCGGTCATGCATTGCGGATTCTGACGGGCGCCGAGCTTCCCAAAGGGACCGATACGGTTGTCTTGCAGGAAGATGCTCGCGTCGGCGCGGGACGCGTTCGATTCCAACCACCGCGCAAAGGCGGCGCCAACAGCCGGGGCCGGGGCGAGGATGCCCGCGCGGGAGAGGTGGTTCTGTCCGCAGGGCGGCGGATTGCACCAGAGGATCTGGCAAGGCTTGCTTCCGTCGGCGTGGGCGAGGTGCCGCTTCGCAAACCCCTTCGAGTCGCTGTTCTCTCGACGGGCGACGAGTTGATCCCGGCCGGAGAGCCCCCGGTGCCGGGGTCGATCTATGATTCCAACCGCCCGATGCTGTCCGCGCTGATCGCGCAGTTCGGTCATGACGCAGTCGATCTGGGCGCACAGCAAGATCGCGCCGGGACCATTCGCGCCGCTTTGGACCAGGGCGCCGAGGACGCTGATGCGATCCTGACGACAGGTGGCGCTTCCGCAGGAGACGAGGACCACATCTCGCGCCTGTTGCGCAACGAAGGCACGGTCACGACATGGCGGATTGCCGTGAAACCCGGGCGGCCATTGGCTCTGGGTTTCTGGAACGGCGTGCCGGTGTTCGGCTTGCCTGGCAATCCCGTCGCGGCATTCGTCTGCGCGCTGATGTTCGCGCGTCCCGCCCTGGCTGTGATGGCGGGTCAGGCTTGGCCAGAGCCCCTTGGCGTTACGGTTCCTGCAGCGTTCAGCAAGGCAAAGAAGCCCGGACGCCGCGAATACCTGCGCGCGCGCCTGACACCGGACGGCAGAGCGGAGGTCTTTCACTCGGAAGGATCTGGCCTGATTGGCGGCTTATCCTGGTCGGATGGACTGGTCGAACTGCCGGACGGTGCGCTCGACGTCAAACCTGGAACGCCCGTGCGTTACCTGCCCTATGCCGCCTTGCGGTGAGAGACGCGGCTGCCTTGGGCCAAGGTTCGACCTCTCCCTCAGGCGGTATCATCCGCCAGCGCGCTCAGCCTGACGTTCGCGCAGTTTCTGCAGGTACATTTCGAGATTGTCCGCAAACTCGGTGCGCTCGGCATCCGTGAACTCGTTCAAAAGCGTGACAAGGTGACTTTGAACGATGACCTGCCGTGACTGTGAGCCATCGCGACGCGCCTGAAGTGCGGCTTCCAGCGCATCCGTGGTGTAGGGTTGCACCCGGATCGCGTCGACTATAGCCGCCATGTGGTCGACCCGTTTCAGACGCGCTGCGCGCACATCATCGCGGATCTTGCGGAAGTGCTCTTTGGTGAAATCGCGCCGGGCTTCCGGCACCAGCTTGATGATCCACCGGATCTGGTTGTCAGCGCCGCGTTTGGGCTCGTCGCGATTCATCACATGACCGGCGTACAGTCCCGCGATCACCAAGTTCGCTGCCAGGGACAGGATCAGCACAATCTTCACCCAGGGCGGCCCGCCGCCCCGCTTCGAACCGGTCTCAGTGATGCTCATGAGGCGCCCCCTTTCCCCGCATTGATCACAGGAAATCCTCGTTGAACAAGCTTCCATCGGCCATTTCGAACTGCTCTGTCACCGGCTCCTCGGTCATCGGCAGATCACCGGGATCAAGCTCCATGCCCAGGCCAACGCCCATCGCGAGCGAAAGCGCCATCGCGGCAACGGCACCGCTGGTCCATCCAAACAAGGCCTCGAACACGCTCCGCGTCCGCGCAACCGGCGCCTGATACGTCGTATCAGCGGCGTCGAGCGGGTGCTGGACCTCGGCGGCCGCACCTGCCAGAACCCGCGCGACCAGATCCGGTCCGGGACGCGGAGATCCTGCTTTGGCATCACGTGACAGCGCATCCAGCGCCTCGTCCAGATCAAACTTCGCGTTGTGTTGCGTTGCGTCAGTCATAACCCAATGCTTCTCTTTCTTCCGACATAATCGCGGCAAGTTGGCGCCTGGCGCGTGCCAGGAGACTCTCTACCGCTTCGACCGAACACCCAAGTTCAGCCCCGATATCCGGGTTGGACCAACCCTCGAAATGGCGCAACATCAGCGCCTGTCGCTGGCGTTCCGGCAGCGTGCCGATCGCCTTGGCCACCACAGCGCTGGTCTGGCTTTGCGCCATCCGCTCCAGCACCGAGGGATCCGGATCGACCGGCTCCGGCGCGTCCTCGACCGGAACCTGCGGCCGCCTACGTCGCATCCGGTCGATGCACAGGTTGTGCACGACGCGGTAGAGCCAGGTCGACGCCTTGGCCTCACCAGCGCGCCAGGTGGACGCCTGCTTCCACAGCTTCAACATGGCGTCCTGCGCCACGTCTTCGGCCTCGACCTGATCGCCCAGCATACGCCACGCCTGGCGCAGCGCGCCCGGCAACAGACGCTCGGTCAGCTCGCGCGCGGCACTCTGATCGCCCGCTGCAAAGCGGGCGAGCAATTCGGCATCGCGTTCGGCGCCGTCTCCATCCGGCGTCACCGCCATCGGCAAGAAACCCTTCCCCCTGGATCAGACGGCTCACCCGTCCGATTTGGTCTTATGGCGTTTCTGCCGATGTTCTCGGATCTCGTCCAGCGTCAATGCACCGTCGCCATTGGCATCCGCTCGCTCGAACCGGCGCTCTGCCACGTCATCGAACTCGGTGCGTTCGATCGCGCCGTTTCCGTTCGTGTCAGCGCGGGCAAATCGCCTGGACATCCGGTCTTCAGAGCCGCGCTGGCGTTTCATCGCCTTCATCTCGTCCAATGTCACGGCGCCGTCCTGGTCGACATCCAAACGCTGAAAGCGCGCCTCGCGGAATGCACGCGACTCCGCCGCGGTGATGCGGCCATCCGCATCGGTGTCGATACGGTCGAACATACGCTCGGGGCCCTTGCCCGCCTGCGCCAGAGCGATTCCGCATCCGACCACGACGAGGCCAGTCGAGATAAGCAGTTTCCGCATGTCTGTCTCCTTGCTTCGCAACCTGAAAGAACGGTGATTTGTCTGGATGAACGCGCTCGCAAGGGACTTCCGTCGCGCGATCGCTCGACTTCATCTGTGCGATGAGTTTCAAGCGACATGGTGCCGCAAGACATCGTGCCTAAGTGCGCTCAAAGCTCCTCGTCTCATATCGTAAGCGTATGAGGCACGAGGCAAACATCTATCCGATCGAGGCACCCGCCGAGCGAGAGCTGGGTCGGGCGCTTGTGCGTGGATGGCGGCGGAGATGCCCGAATTGCGGCGGCGGTCCTATGATGGACGGGTATCTAAAAATCCGTCGCACCTGCGCGTCGTGCGGCGAAAAACTGCACCATCACCGCGCGGATGATCTGCCCGCCTACGCGACGATCATCCTTGTCGGCAAGGTGGTGATTGGCGGCATGTACGCGGCCGAGGTCGCGTGGTCACCGCCGATGTGGGTCCAGATGACGCTTTGGCCCCTCCTGGCACTTGCGATGACGCTGCTGATCCTGCCACGGCTCAAAGGCATGGTCGTCGGCATGCAATGGGCGTGGCGCATGCACGGCTTCGGGACGGACAAGGAACCTCACGGACCTGATCGCTAGCGCCGATGTCTGGACAGGCGTCAACCGGTTCACCATAGTCCGCGCGACTTTCGTGAAATGGACCGACTGATGTCTGAAGAACCCCGCAAGGATGCAATCCGCAATGCCGCGACCATCGTACTGGTGCGCCAGGACAGTGGCGACCCCAAGGTTCTGATGGGGCAGCGCGGGAAGTCGGCGGCCTTCATGCCGAACAAATTCGTCTTTCCAGGTGGTGCGGTCGACGCCCAGGACGCGCTTGTGACAGCGCAGATACCGACATCCGAGCACGTACGTTCCAAACTCGCGGAACGGTCCGAGCCAAAGCTGGCCGACACATTGCCGATGACCGCGATCCGCGAGCTTTGGGAGGAAACCGGACAGGCGCTGGCCGTGACCGAAGGCGACGCACCTGCCGCGCCACCCAGCGAGTGGTCCGGTTTCTACGATGCCGGTCACCGGCCGAACGCCGGCGCACTGGATTTCGTCTTTCGCGCGATCACGCCCCCCGGGCGGCCGCGCCGCTTCGATGCACGGTTCTTTCTGGCTGACGGTGCGGCACTCCACGGTGACCCGGATGACTTTTCCGGGGCCGAGGACGAACTCAGCCATCTGAGTTGGCTGACACTCAGTGAAGCGCGCGGGCTCGACCTGCCGTTCATAACCGAGGTTGTTCTGGCCGAGGTCGAAGCCCGGTTGAATTCCAGCGCACCCCGCCCGATCCCGTTTTTCTACCACGCCGACGGCAACTCACATATCGACCAGATCTGAGGCTGCAATCATGCAGGTTACGCGCCGCGACGTTCTGAACTGGTCGGCGCCAATCGCAGCCATGGCAGTGGTCTCGGTCGGGCTGTCGATGTCGGTGCCTCTGTTCGCGCTCTTGATGGAGCGTCAGGGTGCGACCGGGACCGAGATCGGTCTCAACCACACCATGGCGGCAATTGCGATGGTTGCCTGCGCCCCGCTGCTGCCGCGTATCCTCGCACGGACGGGTCTGGTGCCACTCATGCTGGTCTCGGTCGCGGTCCTTGCCACCGTGTTTCTCGTGATCCCGCTCTGGACGTCGCAAATCTGGTGGGGCGCTCTGCGATTGCTGTTCGGTACGGCGGCCACTGCACTGTTCTTTGCCTCGGAGTTCTGGCTGATGAGCACAGCACCCGATGCGCTGCGCGGGCGCCTGGTCGGCATCTACGCCGTTGTGCTGTCGGCCAGTTACATGATCGGCCCGCTCATGCTGAATGCCACGGGTGTCGACGGGGCGCTGACCTTCATCGCGCCTGCCGCAATTGTCGTCTTTGCGAGCCTGCCGATCTTCTTCGGGCGGCATGAAGCGCCGCCGTCCAAATCTGAGGAACGCGCACCAGTCATGACGATCCTACGGTTCTTCCGCACCGACCCCATGGTTTTATGGGCGGTTGTTCTGTTCGGTGTGATCGAGTTTGGCGCGATGGGCCTGATCAGCGTTTGGGCCATGCGCACTGGGTATGACGAAAGCACAGCGGTCCAGATGGTGTTCTGGCTGGCCTTCGGATCACTGGCATTTCAGCTGCCCATGGGCTGGGCCGCGGACCGGTTCGACCGGCGCAAACTGATGTTGCTCGCAGCGGTCGTCTCCGTGGCGATGCCGCTTGTCGTGGTTCGCTATGCCCAGGACCCAACGATGACGGCCGCCGCGATCTTTGTCTGGGGCGGGATGGCAGTCGCGTTCTACTCGCTGGGTCTCACCGAACTCGGCGCGCGCTATCGCGGCGAGATGCTGGCACGGGGAAATGCGGCTCTCGTCATGGCCTATGGCCTGGGGGCGTTGATCTCTCCGGGCGCGTTCGGCGCCGCCATGGATGCGATTCCGCCGAACGGCGTTCTCTGGGCCGCCGCGGCTGGGGCGGTCGCCTATCTTGGTCTCGCACTGATCCGGTTGCGCCGTTCGACCGGGATCGGGGTTGACTCCGGCAGCGAAATGGGTAGGTAGCGGGTCTCGTTTTTCTGCGCAGCCTGTTTGGCGCGCCGGGCGTGAGCCCGAAATATGGAGACCTGGTATGGCCAAGCCAACCACTGTGAAAATTCGCCTGAACTCGACCGCTGGAACGGGGCACTTCTATGTTACAAAGAAGAACTCGCGGACGATGACCGATAAGATGGTTGTGCGCAAATACGATCCAGTCGCGCGCAAGCATGTCGAGTACAAGGAAGGCAAAATAAAATAACCCGCAAAAAGAACGGGGACAGGCTGGCGGTCTTCGGGCCGCCTTTTTTTTGCGCGAAGCCTAACGACGGAAACTATTCTGATCAGTGAATGCTTGCATTGCGCGCCACACTGACTCGGACAAGATCCGGTGGAGCGCTGCGAATGGCCCCGGCCCCCTCCATGCGCGCACGGCGCAGCTCGGCGCATGCCAGCAACAGGAATGTCCGGGCATTTCGCATCCGCGGATTTATCGTGCTGATTCCGACGTTGAGCGAGACGTTCTGCGGGCCTGATCGCGTTTGCAGCGGCACTTGAGCAAAGTGGTCGCGCATCCGAACGGCCACGATTTCAGCGTTGCCCAGGCGTGTTTCGGGCAGCAGGACGCCAAACTCGGCCGGACCAAGGCGTGCTAAGCGATCGATCCGTCGCAGCGAATGACCGATCATGTCGGCTGCCCCAGCAACGAGTTCCTCGGCAGCGTTTACGCCATTGGCTTTTCGAATGCGCAAGGCGCCACCAACCTGAATCATCAGGATCGAGAGCGGCCGGTCGTACCTGAGCGCACGATCCACCTCGTCCGCGGCGATCTCCATGAAACCCTTGGGAGACAACGCCCGCACAACACGTGGCCGTCGGCGCCCCTGCACCGCGTTTTCTGCGGTCTCTGCACCGTCCGACGCCATGAATGCCTCCCGCACACGAAAAGGATGGCGAACGATAGACATTCGAGATTTACAGGACCCTAAAATGAAACGGCTCGCTGGATACCAGCGAGCCGATCCTGACAGGCCTTGGGATCAGGGACTTAGCTTCCCGACGCTGATTTCGTCAGGTAGATGTAGGCCTCGTTCTGATACTCGTCCCAACCGCCCAATGCGACGTCTGTACCGGTATTGATCAGCACACCCGTCAGCAGAACGCCGACAACGGTCCGAGGATGCTTGCCGGCCACAAGCGCGACGGTTTCGGAATTGTACCCCGGCGCCGCGCAGGTCACGAACAGATTGCCCGACGTTCGCGGGATCGTATGCGTCACTGCGCGGCCTTCGCCGAGCGGTGTCGCGGGTATGATTTCAACGCCATTCTGCGCGATCGAGCAACTCGCATTGTCAGCATTGCTGCGCAGCGTGATGCCCTGGCTCGTTCCACCTTCGAGTGTCCCGCACGCGGATAAAAGTGCGGCTACAGCGAAAAGTCCAACATATTTCATGGCTTACTCCAACGAATTCATACTCGTTGTAATGTGCCTGTGCAGATTGCGAATCGCAAATTGAATCTACGTCGCGCCGAACACCCTTTGGAAGATCGTATCCACATGCTTGGTATGATAGCCCAGATCGAACAGCGCTTCGAGATCGGCGGCGCTCAAGGCTGCGCAAACGTCGTCATCTGCCTTCAACTCCGACAGGAAATCAGCGCCTTCTTCCCATGTTTTCATGGCGTTACGCTGGACGAGGCGATAAGCGCTCTCGCGGTCGACACCAGCCTGCGTCAACGCCAGCAAGACGCGCTGCGAATGCACCAACCCGCCCGTCTGGTTCAGCACCGCCTCCATCCGCTCGGGGTAGACGACCAGTTTTTCGATGACACCGGTCAGGCGCATCAGCGCGAAATCCAGCGTCACGGTCGCATCGGGGCCGATATTTCTCTCGACAGATGAATGGCTTATGTCGCGCTCGTGCCAGAGGGCCACGTTCTCCATCGCGGGCAGCGCCATGGAGCGCACCAACCGCGCGAGACCCGTCAGATTCTCGGTCAGCACCGGGTTGCGCTTGTGCGGCATGGCGGACGAGCCCTTCTGCCCGGCCGAGAAGAACTCCTCGGCCTCGCGCAGTTCGGTCCGCTGGAGGTGCCGGATCTCGGTCGACAGGCGTTCGACCGAGGATGCGATCACGCCCAGCACCGAAAAGAACATCGCGTGACGGTCGCGCGGGATCACCTGGGTCGACACGGGTTCGGGCGAAAGTCCAAGCTTTTCAGACACATGCGCCTCGACCGCCGGATCGATGTTGGCGAAGGTTCCGACGGCGCCGCTGATGGCACAGGTCGCAATCTCCTCGCGTGCCGCGCGCAGCCGTGCCCGGTTGCGGTCGAACTCGGCATAGGTCTGCGCCAGCTTCAGCCCGAACGTCACCGGCTCGGCATGAATGCCGTGAGAGCGCCCGATGGTCACCGTATCCTTGTGCTCGTAGGCGCGTTTCTTCAACGCTGCCAACAGCTTGTCCAGATCGGCCAGCAGGATGTCGGTCGCCCGGACAAGCTGGATGTTGAAGCAGGTGTCCAGCACGTCCGACGAGGTCATGCCCTGGTGGACGAAGCGCGCGTCGTCGCCGACATGCTCGGCCAGATGGGTCAGGAAGGCGATGACGTCATGCTTGACCTCGGCCTCGATCTCGTCGATCCGCGCGACGTTGAACTCAACATCTTGTGCTTTCCAGACAGACTCAGCGGCAGATTTGGGGATCACGCCCAGCGCGGCCTGGGCGTCGCAGGCGTGCGCCTCGATCTCGAACCAGATGCGGAATTTGGTTTCGGGCGACCAGATCGCGGCCATCTCGGGACGGGAATAGCGGGGGATCATCGGGCGCCTCGTTAATTGTATTCTCAGCGCGCGCCGGGTAGCACGGCGCCATGATCCGCGCAACGCAGAGCTATCTGGAAGGCCCCTGGCACATGATTCGCATCATTGAGAACGTCCGCGAGGGCGTGATCGGCGAGGTTTGGGGCGATGCCGAATTTGTCTTTGACGGAGAAGGACTTACGTGCATCGAGAACGGCGTGCTGCGGTTCCAGGGCACCGATTACCACACCGGGCGCGTGTCGTTATGGCGCTTCCGCGCGGGCGACAAGGTCGACGTGCAGTACGAGGACGGTCGCCCGTTCCACGATTTTCTGACGCAACGCCCGATCGCCCTGAAGATCGCCGAGGATGCGCGCTACGAGATCAGTTACGACTTCGAACCGAAGACCTGGCTGAGCCGCTGGAAGATGCTGGGCCCAAATTCGGATTACGAGATGACGACCCGGTACAGACGGTGAACGCCAAGGTGGACAATGGGTCCGGGATCGGCATGATTATACAGGTGACTTTTTTCCCGTAATTTTCCGTTAACCGGATATCGCAGCATCTCGGGGAGTTTCACCCCGAGTCTTGAGCGCGGCTGAGGATTCGTAACTCCGCCCCGGCGTCTGAGCCGGGGCCTTTTCGAGCGATGCGCCGTTCGTCGAGGTCCCGGGTCTTCGCCCGGGACAGCGCGGGGTATGACGGTTGGAGTGCAGCGTGGGTCGGAACCTACCCTACGCTTGCGTGCGTTCGTGCGTTCGTGCGTTCGTGCGTTCGTGCGTTCGTGCGAAGGTCGCGGTGGGCGATGCCGCCGTTTCTGCCAAACTGCTAGGCTTCTTCATAATCTGCGAGATCGAAGTCACGCACGGTGTCTGGATTGTAATGCCAGGCCGAAGGTTTGCTGGCGATGCTCGCGTGATGCCAGTTTACAAACCAATTTCCGTCGCGATGGTCGTTCTTCACGGCGCGACCGCGATGACCACTCGGTTTTCTAGCGAAGCCGTTCTTAGAATTTTTGTTGACGAATTGTCTGATTATCCCAAGGTAGCAATGGTTGATCTCTTTCATATCTAGTGGCGTAAATCCATCGATCTCTGTGCCGTGCCTCTTCAAGAATTCGCAGCAAAGATGTTCTCCAAGGGTCTTTGTGTGTTCGTACGCGTTTTCTTTGATGTTGACGGCAGCGGAGTGATGGCCAGGCATCGGGTAGATCACGGGTTCCTCGCCAGCTGATCCGGGTTCACGACGTGGCACAACGCACTGGAAATTTGCGTCCTTCCAGATAATGCCCCACGGTACATTATGTTTGCCAATTTTCTTGTGCTGCACCTCAGTATACTTGATGTTTTCTTGCGCAATTGTATGGCATTCATTTACGATTTTCGGGAGCTCTTCTGGCTTTCGGACATCGAAGATTTTCTTGAAGTTTCCGCCCCAGGCAAACCGACGCAATTCATCGTTGACGAAGCCTAGCATTTTGCCTTTGCCGCCGGGCACTGGATCAAAGCAGAAGATGTTTACCTTCTTCTGATTTAATTCAAAATAGCAATCCTGTTGGAGGAGCTTGGCGAGGGCAAGGCATGAATAGGCACCTCGGCTGAAGCCGACCAGATTGATGTTTTCTGCTACCAAGTGTTCCTCGATCAGCTTGTATCTCAGCCAAATCCACGCATGGAGAAGATTTGATACGACACCAGCGCCTGTTAGACTTCCAGTCCATGCGTGCGATCTCTTCTTGCCGGTTTCACGCGCTGCCACAAGTTCACCGGAGCCGACCAAGTCGAACACCTCTTTGGCATCGAATTTCAGCAGGTTCTTTGATCCACCCGGGCCATCAAAAATCGCGGCGCGCGCGCCCGCACTCCACATATCTTCTTGTTTGCCTACGGTTCGGTCGTACAGCGCTGGAACAAGGTAATCGCCGATCTGCTCCCGCTTGTTTCCGGATCCGCAGAAGTAAAGTGTCAAAGCGTTTTGATTTGGCATAGCTCTATTCCTTCGAGCTTGGCGTAAGGTTGCTATTTCCCGCTTCTGATAACTTCAGCGAGCATCCCGGTTCTTAAGGCAGCCCCATTCCCAAGGGATCTGCTTAAGTAAAACATTGGTTTTTGGTCGACCCCCGGCCCGCGCACCGATCTGGTGTTGCGCACGATCCGTCGATCATCGAGTAGTAATTCTTAGTCGCAAGATGAGCGGAGATGGTTCAGCCGGCCGGCAAACTTTTTTCCAGGGAGGCTCCGAGGCACAGCGATGCTTGGCCCATGCCCCTCGATCCGCTTACGTGTCGTAGGGGAGAGGCAGCGGTGGCTGTTACGGCTGGGCGAGGTGGGATAAGCGCCAGAGGCCGTCGGGTGTCGCGGTGGAGATGGTGTTTGGCGCGGGAAGCCGGGGAGTCTACCCCTTTAGGCTCTCCCCTCGATCCCCCTCCGATACGGAGGGGGAGAGGTGTTGCGGGCGGCGGTGCGTTAAAGCCAGCCTTGCGTTTCGTTGGCGACGACGGCCTGGATCATGTCGATATGGGCCTCGTCGTCGTTGAGGCAGGGGATGTAGTGGAAGTGCTCGCCGCCCGCTTCCTCGAAGGCCTCGTGGATTTCCTCGTTGATCTCCTCGAGCGTCTCGACGCAGTCCGAGGAGAAGCCGGGCGCCATGATGGCGATGCGCTTGTGGCCCTCGCGCGCCAGTTTGGCGACGTATTCGACGGTGTAGGGGGTCAGCCATTCCTCTGGCCCGAAGCGGGACTGGAACGTCGTGTGGATGTCGCCCTTGGCCCAGCCCAGACGCTCCATCATCAGGCGCGAGGTCTTCTGGCAGTGGCAGTGGTACGGATCGCCCTTCATGAAGTAGCTTTTCGGCAGGCCGTGATACGAGGTGACGAGGGCTGTCGGTTTCTCCTCGAAGCCCGCATAGGCGGTCTCGACAGATTTGGCCAATGCGTCGATATACGCCGGGTGGTCGTGATACGCGGGTGCTGTGCGCACGGCGGGTTGCCAGCGCAAAGCCTGGAGCGAGCGGAATGCCTGGTCGTTCGCGGTGCCGGTCGTGGCGGCCGCGTATTGCGGGTAGAGCGGGAAGAACAGGATGCGTTCGCAGCCCTGCTGGACCATGCGGCGGACCACGCTGTCGGTCGACGGATTGCCGTAGCGCATCGCGAAGTCGACCATGACGCTGTCGCCGAACTGTGCGGTCATCCGCGCGCGCAGCTTGTCGGTCTGCGAGCGGGTGATTGTCAGCAGCGGGCTTTCGTCGCGCTCTTCGTTCCAGATGCCGCGATAGGCCTCGCCCGACGAGAACGGGCGCTTGGTCAGGACGATCAGCTTGAGGATCGGCTGCCAGAGCCAGGGCGACCATTCGATGACGCGGCGGTCCGACAGGAACTCGTTCAGGTAGCGGCGCATCGACCAGTAGTCGTGCCCGTCCGGCGTGCCGAGATTGGCCAAGACGATCCCGACGCGGGCGGGCGGGACTGCCGGGTGATCCGATGCGGCGTGCGTGAGGCGGCCACGGCCTGGCATGATGGCGGCACTTTGGTCGAACAAGGGTGTCTCCAGCTTCTGGGCAAATGATGCGTCGTGGCAACAGACCCGCACGAGGCACCTGTTGCGCACAAGGGACGTATCTCAGCGGCTCACGACGTCAAGCCGACGGCTGGGACACAGCATAGCACCTGCTGTCGCGCGCGTGCCCGTCCTTCGGTTACTCGGCAGCCGGTTGGAGCTTGTCCTGCGTCCTGGTTTCGAAGTCGCTGGCCGAGTGCCGTTCGTGCAGCTGTTCGGACGGATCCCCGGCCATCCGGTTGACCATGCGGCCGCGCTGATAGGCCGGACGGTTCGAGATCTCATCGTACCAGCGCCCGACATTCTCGTATTCGTGCACCGAGAGGAACTTGGCCGAGTCGAAGCCGTCGCCGGAATAGATCTTGCCGGTTGTCAGCAGGCCGTACCAAGGGGCGATCGCCATGTCGGCGATGGTGTATTCGTCGCCTGCTACGTACTTTGCCTCGCCCAGACGCGTGTCGAGCACGTGCATCTGGCGCTTCACCTCCATGGCGAAACGGTTGATCGGGTATTCCTGCGCGAACGGCGCATAGGCATAGAAGTGGCCGAACCCGCCGCCCAGATACGGCGCCGAGCCCATTTGCCAGAAGAGCCAATTCATGGTTTCGGTGCGCGCCGCCAGATCGGTCGGCAAGAAGGCGCCGAACTTCTCGGCCAGATAGAACAGGATCGACGCCGACTCGAACACCCGGGTCGGTTCGGGCGTCGAGTAGTCGATCAGTGCCGGGATCTTCGAGTTCGGGTTGGCCGCAACGAAACCCGAGCCGAACTGGTCGCCATCGCCGATCTTGATCAGCCAGGCATCGTATTCGGCAGCGGCGTGACCGGCCTCGAGCAATTCCTCGAACATCAGCGTGACCTTGACGCCGTTCGGCGTGGCCAGCGAGTAAAGCTGGTGCGGATGCTCACCCTTGGGCAGGTCCTTCTCGTGCGTCGCGCCAGAGATTGGCCGGTTGATCGATGCGAACTTGCCGCCGCTTTCGCTGTCCCATGTCCACACTTCGGGGGGCGTGTAACCGGTATCGCTCATGATGTACTTCCTTCGCGGGAGAGGCTGTTGCAGCGTGATATATGCCCGCATGTCCGAGTTTGCAGACAGGATGGCGATTTACTGTTCACAATCGCGGGTATTCTATTTCACAAAAATCTGCTGGATAGACGTCTGGTTCAAGCCCAGGTTTGAGCGCCGACCCAGGACAATCCGCGACAGGGAGCATTCCGATGCAGCTTTCGCTGCCAGAGTTGCAGGCCGAGTGGGATCAGATGCGTGGACTGACACTGGACCTGTTGGCGGTGTGTTCCGAAGAGGATCTGCTTTACGAGCCGCCCGGAAGCGGGGCGCTTTGGAAGCAGTTCCGGCATGTCGGCGGCATTCATGAGACCTACCTCGCCGCCATTGCCCGGGGACGCATCGTCTTTGACATGGCCGCACGAACGTATCGGGGCGGTCCGTCGCAATCGGCGCTCTCATCGTACTTCGCCGATCTTTCAGATCGCCATGCCGATCTCTTCACGCATGCGGCGCTTGACCGGCAGATCGACTGGTTTGGAGAACCGGTATCATTGCCCCTGCATCTGGTGCGGTTGATCGGCCATGAAACGCTGCATCATGGCCAGTTCATTCTGCATTGGAGAACGCTCAGGCATCCGTTCCCAGCAAGCTGGCAGGCCTGGGGCGTCTGAACACACCTGACCTGCCGCACTTGGGATCGACCGGTCAGACCAACATCATGGTCGGGTCTTCGAGGTTCTGCTTGATCGCCTCGAGGAATTGCGCGCCCAAGGCCCCATCGATCACCCGGTGATCGACCGACAGCGTCACCGACATCACCGTCGCGACCTCAAGCTCGCCCGCATGAACGACCGGCTTCTGCACGCCCGCGCCGACAGCCAGGATCGAGCCGTGCGGCGGGTTGATCACGGCATCAAAGTTGTCGATGCCGAACATGCCGAGGTTCGAGATCGAGAACGACCCGCCCTGGTACTCGTGCGGCGCCAACTTCCGGTCACGGGCGCGGCCCGCCAGATCCTTCATCTCGTTCGAGATCTGGGCCAGACCCTTGCCATGGGCGTCTTTGATCACCGGGGTCAGCAGGCCGCCCTCGATGGCCACGGCCACGGCGACGTCCGAAGCCTCCATCCGCAGGATCCGGTCGCCCGCCCAGACGGCATTCGCATCCGGCACGCGCTGCAGACCAGCAGCACAGGCCTTGATGACGAAGTCGTTGACGCTGAGTTTCACGCCCTGCTTCTCGAGCTTCGCATTCATCGACTTTCGCAAGCTGAGCAGCGCGTCGAGTTCGATGTCACGCCGGAGATAGAAATGCGGGATGGTCGACTTGGCTTCCGACAGGCGCGCGGCGATGGTCTTGCGCATCCCGTCGAGCTTGATCTCCTCGTAAGTGCGGCCTTCGAACATCTTGGCCACGGCATCGGCAGACGGCCCGGCCGGAGCCGCCATCGGCGCGGGTGCCGCAGTGGGCGCCGCAGCCTGTGGTGCCGGGGCAGCGGCGGCGGGCGTGAAGCCCTCGACGTCGGCCTTGACGATCCGCCCCTTGGGTCCGGTGCCCTTGACCTGCGCAAGGTCGATACCCTTGTCGGCGGCGATCCGGCGCGCCAGCGGTGACGCGAAGACCCTGCCACCCGAAGATGCCACGGGGGCTGCCGGAGCAGGGGCTGCGGGAGCCGCGGGTGCCGCGGTTTCTTCCGGTGCCGCTGACACTGGTGCCGAAGACGCGGGTGCTGGGGCCGGAGCGTCGCCGACTTCCGACGCGCTCTCTCCCTCTTCCAGCAGAACCATGATCAGGTCGTTGACCTTCACACCTTCGGTGCCCTCGGGCACGAAGATCTTGCCCACGGTCCCTTCATCGACGGCTTCGAACTCCATCGTCGCCTTGTCGGTTTCGATCTCGGCGATGATGTCGCCAGAGGACACCGTATCGCCCTCTTTCACCATCCACTTCGCGAGCGTGCCTTCCTCCATGGTCGGCGACAGCGCGGGCATCGTAACGTTGATTGGCATGACTATTCTCCCGTCCAATCGGACAGTAATTCAATCTCGGGCTCAGCAGTGGCGACGAGCGAGATTTGATACTCCCTCAAGTTGAGCCAGTAGTGACGATGATCGGCGACTGAGCCAACGAACGGCTCCGGCACACGTTTCACTTTGGTCAGAGTCTCCGAACTATCAGACGAAGACAAACCTGTTGGCTTCGAAGCCTGGTCGTCCAGAGTTATCTGCCCGCCGTCACAACCGAAAACATCTTCCATCATCGTCAGGCCGATCACGTTGGAGAACGTGATACGCGCCCTTCGGGATTGCCGAAATGGTCGCACATCCACCGTCAATTCACCGTCTTGGAACACATATCGCTCCAATAAGAAGTGACCGTGAGACGGTTCCCGTATTGGCAGTTCGATCTCTTCGAACACGTCGTCACCGGTAGCAGACGGCCTTGGCCGCCGCGATGACGTCCGGCGTTGTCACCAGCGCCAGTTTCTCCAGGTTCGCAGCATACGGCATCGGCACGTCCTTGCCCGTGCAGTTGATGACCGGCGCGTCCAGATAGTCGAACGCCTCCTGCATCAGCACTGCCGAGATGTGGTTTCCGATGGAACAGACCGGGAAGCCTTCCTCGATCGTGACGCAGCGGTTGGTCTTCATCACGGACCCGACGACCGTTGCCGTGTCCATCGGACGGATCGAACGCAGATCGATCACCTCGGCGGAAATCCCGTCCTCGGCCAGGGCAGCGGCGGCCTCCATCGCATAGGTCATGCCGATGCCAAAGCTCACCAGGGTGACATCCGTCCCCGTGCGCGCGATGCGTGCCTTGCCGAGCGGCACCGTGTAATCCTCGAGATCGGGCACCTCGAACGACCGACCATAAAGGATCTCGTTCTCCAGCACGATCACCGGGTTCGGATCGCGAATCGCCGATTTCAGCAGCCCCTTGGCGTCCGCCGCCGTGTAGGGCTGGACGACTTTCAGGCCGGGGATCTGTGCGTACCAGGCCGCATAGTCCTGGGAGTGCTGGGCCGCCACGCGTGCCGCGGCACCGTTCGGGCCCCGGAAGACGATCGGACAGCCCATCTGACCGCCGGACATGTACAGCGTCTTGGCCGCCGAGTTGATGATCTGGTCAATCGCCTGCATGGCGAAGTTGAAGGTCATGAACTCGACGATCGGCTTCAGCCCCGCAAAGGCAGCCCCCACGGCGATGCCGGTGAAGCCGTGCTCGGTGATCGGCGTATCAATCACCCGCCGGGCGCCGAACTCGTCCAGCAAACCCTGTGAGATCTTATAGGCGCCCTGGTATTCGGCGACTTCTTCACCCATCAGATAGACGTCGTCCTCGCGGCGCATCTCCTCGGCCATGGCATCGCGCAATGCTTCGCGCACGGTCTGGGATTTCATCGGAGTCCCGTCCGGGTAATCCGGCTCCGGCTCGGATGCCACAGGTGCTGCTGCCACTTCGGCAGGTGCAGAGATCGCCACCGGCGCGGCGGGCTCGGCGGCGGGGGTGGGTGGGTGGGCCGTCGCCGGGCCCGCCGAACCCGAACTTTCGGCCGCCGAGGCGTCTTCGCCTTCCTCCAGCAATACGAGGATCAAGGCGTTGACCTTAACCCCCTCGGTGCCCTCGGCAACGACCAGCTTGCCGACCGTGCCTTCATCGACCGCTTCGACCTCCATGGTCGCCTTGTCGGTCTCGATCTCGGCGATGATGTCGCCCGACGACACCGTATCGCCTTCCTTTACCAGCCAATTGGCCAGCGTGCCCTCTTCCATCGTCGGCGAGAGGGCCGGCATCAGTACTTCAATGGTCATTCCCCGCCCCCTTAAGCGTAGACATCCGTCCAAAGCTCGGCTTCCGCCGGCTCCGGGCTGTCCTGCGCGAACTTCGCCGCGTCGTTCACGATGGCCTTGACGTCCTTGTCGATCGCCTTGATCGCGTCTTCTTCGGCCAGCTTGTTGTCCATGATCAGCGCACGCAGCCCATCGATCGGATCACGCTCCTCGCGCATTTTCGAGACCTCCTCGCGGGTCCGGTACTTCGCCGGATCCGACATCGAGTGCCCCCGGTAGCGATAGGTCTTGACCTCGAGGATGTACGGCCCGGCACCCGAGCGGCAATGCTCGACCGCGCGTCCGCCCGCTTCCCGAACCGCCAGGACATCCATGCCGTCGACTTCCTCTCCCGGAATGCCGAATGCCTCGCCACGCGTGTGCAGATCCGGGGTCGACGTCGACCGCGTCTGCGCCGTGCCCATGGCGTACTGGTTGTTCTCGATCACAAAGATGCATGGCAGCTGCCAGAGCGCTGCCATATTGAACGTCTCGTAGATCTGGCCCTGGTTCGCGGCGCCGTCGCCGAAATAGGCGAAGCTGACATTGTCGTTGCCCCGGTATTTGTTGGCAAAGGCCAGTCCCGCGCCGATCGGCACCTGTGCACCGACGATGCCATGCCCGCCATAGAAGTGCTTCTCGGCCGAGAACATGTGCATCGAGCCGCCCTTGCCGCGCGAATAGCCGCCCTCGCGTCCGGTCAATTCGGCCATCACACCGTCCGGGTTCATTCCACAGGCCAGCATGTGGCCATGGTCGCGATACGACGTCACGACCTGATCGCCGTCCTTGGTGTTCGACTGCAGGCCGACGACCACCGCCTCCTGCCCGATATAGAGGTGACAGAACCCGCCGATCAGGCCCATGCCATAAAGCTGGCCGGCCTTCTCCTCGAACCGCCGGATCAACAACATGTCCTTGTAGTAGCCGAGCAACTCATCTGCAGGGGGAAGGTTCTTCTTGGGCGTCCTCTTGCGCGGCGGCATCGGCGTCTCCTTCTGGCGCGTGACCCCTTTCGGGGCTTCTGTTGAGCGGGAGCCTAGCCGCATCTCACGCGTAATGCAGCAAACAAAACGATAACGATTTTGCAGAGTTTAGACTGTTGCGGGAACTATGTTGCGCTGCAACATGAGATCGGCACGCCCCCTCAGTGAATGACGATCTCGTCCGGTCGCACACGGCCGAGCACCGCACGCGCCCGCTCGTCGAGAAGATCAAGATCGAGATAACGGTCCGACATCCGGCGCACCTTGTTGGCGAGGGCTTCGCGTTCGGCCCTGACTGCTTCAAGCTCGACCATCAGGCGGCGTTCCTCGATACTGGCATCGCGATAGGCGGCCAGCCCGTGCGTTCCCTGCAATCCAGAGTGCGCGAAGATCGCAATGACGCCCACCAGCAGCACATATGCGGCCGGAATCAGGATCTGGCGCCAATTGAAGCGGTCCATGACTGCCCTCGGTAAACCTCGCGCGGACCTCTGTGGATCCATCGCCACCATACATGCCAGACACACGCCGGACCGACAGCAGATTTTTCCCGGGCCTGCGAAGTTCCTGCACGTTTGAGTCTTTGGCACAACAGGTGGCCCCGCCGGCGCACACCGAAATCGCGATGCTGGCTGGCAGATCGCGGCAGCGCCGCTATAGAGACTCCCAAGGTTCATATCTGGGGTGCGGATGACGGAACAGGTCGATACGGTTGTGATTGGGGCGGGCGTGGTGGGTCTGGCCGTTGCGCGCGCGCTGGCGCTGGCCGGGCGGGAGGTGCTCGTGCTGGAGCGTGAAGACGCCTATGGCTCCATCACCAGCGCTAGAAACTCAGAAGTGATCCACGCCGGGATCTACTACGCCAAGGACAGCCTGAAGGCCCGGATGTGCGTCGCGGGCAAGCACATGCTCTACGACTACTGCCGGGCCAACGGCATCCCGCACAACAATTGCGGCAAGCTGATCGTTGCCTGTTCCGAGGGTGAACTGGAGCAGTTCGACGGCATTGCCCAGCGGGCCTGGGACAACGGGGTCGAGGATCTGCGCAAGATCAGCCGCGACGAGGCACGAGAACTCGAGCCCGAACTGGAGTGTCACGGCGCACTCCTCTCGCCCTCGACCGGGATCGTCGACAGCCACACCTTCATGCTGACGTTGCTGGGCGAGGCGGAGGCGCATGGCGGAATGCTGGTCCTCAACACACCGGTCGAGAGCGTCGCTGCCGCGGATATCGGTTTCCAGATCCGCACGGGCGGCGAGGCGCCGATGGATCTGATCGCACGCACGGTGATCAACTCGGCGGGCCTGGATGCGCCGGGACTGGCCCGGCGCATGGACGGGCTGCCCGGCACGGCGGCGCCTGAGCAATGGATCGCCAAGGGCAACTATTTCTCACTGACCGTGAAAGCGCCTTTCGAGCGGCTGATCTACCCGGCACCCGTGGCCGGGGGGCTCGGCATTCACCTGACGCTCGACATGGCGGGCCGCGCACGCTTCGGCCCCGATGTGGAGTGGATCGACGAGATTGACTACGCGGTCGATCCGGCGCGCGGCGACAGTTTCTACGGCGCGATCCGGCGCTACTGGCCGGGGCTGCCCGATGGCACTCTGGCCGCGGATTACTCCGGGATCAGGCCCAAGCTCGCCCGCAAGGGTGCCAAACATGCCGCCGATTTCCGCATCTCTACCGCTGACGAGCACGGATTGCCGGGGTATGTCGGGCTGTACGGAATCGAGTCGCCCGGCCTGACCTCTTCGCTGGCCATCGCGGATCTGGTCCGGGATATGCTTGCCGACGACCTGCGCTGACGGGAGGCGCCTGACATGAACGACCAGTCCAAGATCCGCGTGACGCCCTTTTCGACCCATTGGGGCACCTATTTCGCCGAAGTGCGCGACGGCAAGCTGGAAGGCGTGCGTGACTATTCCGACGATCCGGACCCGGCGATGATCGGACCAGGGATCATCGACATGGTCGACCATCCGACGCGCATCAGCCGGCCGATGGTCCGGAAAGGGTATCTCAAGTCCGGGCCGTCGGGCGACCGGACCGGGCGGGGGCGTGAACCCTTCGTCGCCGTCAGTTGGGACGAGGCACTGGATCTTGCGGCGGCCGAACTGGAGCGCGTGCGGACCGAGCACGGCAATGAATCGATCTTCGGGGGATCCTATGGCTGGGCCTCGGCCGGGCGCTTCCATCATGCGCAAAGCCATGTGCACCGGTTCCTGAACTGCGTCGGCGGCTACACCGCATCAATCTCGAACTATTCCTATGCCGCGGCGAACGCGATTACGCCGCACATCGTCGGGCCGATGCGCTCGGTAATTCTCGACACCGCAACCTCGTGGCCGGTGATCGCGGAACACTCTGAACTGGTCGTCGCCTTTGGCGGGCTGGCCCGGAAGAACGCGCAAGTCACCTCGGGCGGGGTCGGTCGGCACGTGCTGCGCGAGTCGGTGATCGCGGCCCATGCGAATGGCTGCCGGTTCGTGAACGTCTCGCCGTTGAGGACCGACATCATCGACGAGGTCGAGCCAGACTGGCTGGCGCTGCGCCCGAACACCGACACGGCACTGATGCTGGGGCTGGCGCACACGCTGCTGGCCGAGGGCTTGCACGATGAAGGCTTCATGGCGCGTTGCTGCGTCGGGTGGGAGCGTTTTCGGCCGTACCTGACCGGCGAGGCCGATGGCGTCGCCAAGGACGCACACTGGGCGGCGGAGATTTGCGAGCTGCCCGCCGTCCGCATTCGGACCCTGGCGCGCGCGATGGCCTCGAAGCGCACGATGATCATGGTCGCGTGGTCGCTGCAACGCGCGGACCATGGCGAACAGCCGATCTGGATGGCGGTCGTGCTCGCGGCGATGCTGGGACAGATCGGCCTGCCGGGTGGCGGCTTCGGGATCGGGTATGCATCCGAGAACGGGATCGGCAATTCGGTGCTGCCTTTCCAGTTCCCGGCGGTGCCGCAAGGGCGCAACCCGGTGCGCACAGCGATCCCGGTCGCGCGCATCTCGGACATGCTGCTGAACCCGAAGGGAGCCTATCAGTTTAACGGGCGGGATCTGGCCTACCCCGATATCCGTCTGGTTTATTGGACGGGCGGCAACCCGTTCCACCACCATCAGGATCTGAACCGCCTTGTGCGTGCCATGCACCGGCCCGAGACGATCATGGTCAACGAAATTTGGTGGACGCCGATGGCGCGCCACGCCGACATCGTCTTCCCGGCGACCACAGCGCTGGAGCGTGAAGATATCTCGATGACGCACTGGGAGCCGCTGCTCGTCGCGATGCGCCAGGCGGTCGATCCGGTGGGCGACGCCCGCTCGGACTACGAGATCTTTTCGGGTATCGCCGCACGGCTGGGCGTGGAGGAGGCCTATACCGAGGGCCGGACAGCCGAGGATTGGATAGGGCATCTTTGGGATCAGACACGCCAGCGCGCGGGCGAGGCTGGGTTCGCGCTGCCAACGCTGGACGCATTGCGCGCGCAGGAGACGCATACCCTGCCGCCAAACCCGCGTGAGCCGATCCTGATCGAGGCGTTCGTGCAGGAACCGGACCGGCATCCGCTAACCACGCGGTCGGGCAAGATCGAGATCTTCTCTGAAGCGATTGCCGGGTTCGGCTACGACGATTGCCCGGGACATCCGGTCTGGCTGGACCCCGTCGAGTGGCTTGGCAAGGCAGAGCCCGATCAGTTCCACCTGATCTCGAACCAGCCGCGCACGCGTCTGCACAGCCAGTTCGATCCGGGGCGTGTCAGTCAGGGCTCGAAGATCGCGGGGCGCGAGCCGTTGACCCTTCACCCAGAGGACGCGGCGCGTTTTGAGATCACCGACGGCGATGTCGTTCGCGTTTTCAATGACCGCGGCGCGTGTCTGGCAGGCGTGCGGATCTGCGAGAGCGTGCGGCGCGGGGTCGTTCAGCTCTCGACGGGGGCTTGGTACGATCCGGCCGAGCCGGGTTCCGATGGGACGCTCTGCAAGCACGGGAACCCGAATGTTCTGACGCGGGATGCCGGAACGTCCCGGCTGGGCCAGGGCAATTCTGCGCACACAACGCTCGTCCGCCTGGAACGCGTCGACAACCCTCCACCGGTCACGGCACATGTCCCGCCCGAGATTCTGACGCGCGACGGGCTTTAACAGCGCATCCCACGCGGTTGCAGCGTCGCCGACTGGTCAGGCGATCTCGCGCAATGGAACCATGCGCCCGACCTCGGGCGTGAACTTGCGCAACCATGCAGTCGCGTCCTCGCCCGCCATGGGCCGCGCGATGCCAAATCCCTGCAAGACATCGCAACCCATGTCCAGCAACATGCTGCGTTCATCAACGCTTTCGATGCCCTCGGCGACAGTGGAAATCTGAAGCGCGTGCGCAAGCCGCAGCATGGCGTTGATGAGCTTCTGCTGCTGCGGCCTTTTGTGGACGTTCGTCACGAAGCATCGGTCGATCTTGATACCGTTGAGGGTGATCAGCTGCAGGCTGGAGATCGCCGCGTGACCGGTCCCGAAATCATCCAGTTCAATCGGACAACCCAGCTCACAAAGCCGTTCGAGCGACTTGGACACCGGCGTCTCGCCATCTTCGATCATCGCAGTTTCGAGAAGTTCGAGGCAGATGTCCTTCGGCCCGAGTCCATAGCGCTCAAGCTCGAGCATCAGGCGGTCCGCGAAGTCGTCGCGCCCGAGATCGGCTGCGTCCAGATTGATGCTGATGCGCGGAACGTGGAGCCCGATGCGCCGCCAGTCCGCGAGTTGCGCCAGCGCCTTCGAAATCATGATCTCGGATATCGCCCCGAGCAACCCGGCGCTTTGTGCCACGGGGAGAAACTGCCAGGGTGACAGGACGCCGTGTTCCGGGTGATGCCAGCGCGCGAGCGCCTCGAACCCGTGCAAAGCGCCCGAGCGCGCGTCGACCTGAGGCTGGAAGAACGGCGCGATCTCGTCGTGATTGATCGCGAACCGCAGGCCCCGCAGCGTTTCGCGCCGGCGCAGAAGCCGTGCATCCATTTCAATCGTGTAAGTCGCGATCGAGCCGCGGGCGCGGCGTTTGGCATCGAGATAGGCGTCTTCGGCGCGCATCAGCAGTTTTTCGGGGTCAACAGCATCGTCGCACAGGCAAATTCCGATGCTGCACGACGCCGGATATTCGTCATCGTGATCGCTGGAGCGGTCGAGAATCCTGGCCTGGATATGGGCTGCCAGGGACTGCGCCTGCGCCAGCGTCACGGGCCCGCTGCGATACCACAGGAAACTGTCGGCTCCCTCTCGCGCGATGAAATCGCCGCGTTCTTGCAGGGATCTCAGACTGAAGGCGGTGTCGATCAAAAGACGATCGCCGACCTCCCTGCCCCACATCTCGTTCACTTCGACGAAGTTGTCGAGATCGACGTGCAGCAAGACGCCCTCGCCCGCACCTCGATCCGGGTCGAGCTGTTCGATGGCGATATGCTCCAACATCTGGCGGCGGTTCGGAAGAAGCGTCAGCAGATCGATGCTTGATTCCTGGATCGCGATCGCATGGTTCAGGAACACCTTGCTCGACCGTGCGATCTCGCCGATCTCGTCATCACGCTCGTCATGCGGGATCACGGTGCTCAGGTTGCCCATTGCAATGCTCGACATTGCACCGCTGATTTCCTGCACGGGCCGAACAAGTGCGCCCAGGACCATGCGGGCAGCACAGGCCAGCAGGATCAGCGACAACAGGATCGCCGCCCAGATCTCGTAAACGGCAGACGTCAGCATGATGTCCGCTTGGGCGGAAAGTGCCGCCGAGCTCGCATTGGCCGAACCGATCAGCCGGGCGAGGTGTTCTTCGAGATATTTGAGCTGATTGTACCCCTCGGTCTTCATCAGGGTGTAGGCGGTCACCCGGTCCGAGGCCTGGATCGCTTTGACCACATCCGCGCGCACGGCATTCCAGTCCGCGAGGGCCGCAAAGGCACGATCCACCAGCAGAGGATTGCCACTAAACCGGTCCATGATCGTCGCCTTGAGAAAGTCGACGCGCTGGTCGATCTCTCCCATCCGCATTTCAAACCGCCGCAGCGCCAGTTTCGATGGCGTCCGCGCCAGATCCGACAATTCGGTGTGCATCACGTTGACGTCGCCGCGCAGATCGCGCACCGCGATCCCGACCGCGTAGGAATGGTTGTAGATCTGCTTGGGCAGCGCCGCCGTGCTGCGGACACTGCTGAGATTGGTGACACCGACAATCGCGATCGCAAGCGCGCAGAGGACAACGGACAGCCAGATCCGCGATCGGATGGAGCGCACCCACTTGCCGGAGAATGAAGTCCTCGAGAACAGTGGTTCGCCCCGCTTGCTCATCGTGCCGAGAACGCCGCGTCACCACGGCACCTCTTCAACAAGTACGCTCATAAGATTAATAACTTGCACCATTACGCTTGCGGAAACCGGTCGGGACAGGCGCAGCAACAAGGCCTCATTAACGGTTTAGTATTGTGAGACGGCAGAGTGACTGGCATGTCCCGATGGGACCGCGAGCAAGGGGGCGCATGGATGACCGAGACCACACCGGATTGGATCGCCGAGCAGCTCGTCAATGTGGTCCGGGCCGACGCCATCCTGCGATCGAACCAGGTCGCCGCACTGGACGCCGGAGCCAACGGGGACAACACGGGCGCGGGCCTTGCCATACGCCCGGTCAACACGGACGAAGTCTCTGCAATACTTGACTGCTGCAACGCCCACGGAATCCCGGTCGTCACACATGGCGGACGCACCGGATTGGCGGGGGCTGCTGCATCCAGACCCGGCGAGGTCATCTTGCTGACCGATCGCCTGGAAGGCGGCATCCAGATCGATCCAGTCGAGCGTGTCGCCACGGTCTCGGCGGCCGTCACACAGCAGGCGGTCCAGGAAGCCGCTGCCGCGCATGGTCTTTCCATGGGGATCGACACAGCCTCGCGCGGGTCGGCAACGGTCGGCGGGATGATCTCGACCAATGCGGGCGGCATGGAAGCGTTTCGCTACGGGATGATGCGCCAACGCTTGCTCGGGATCGAAGCCGTCCTGGCGGATGGCACGGTCTTCTCGGACCTGACCCGCGTCTCGAAGGCGAACGAGGGTTACGATCTGAAGCACCTGTTGTGCGGTGCCGAGGGGACGCTGGGCGTTGTGACCAAGGCCGTCCTGAAGCTGGAAAGGGCAGAGCCGGAGAGCAAGACAATCCTGCTTGCGGTGCCCGGTGCCGCCTCGGCCCTGCGGCTGATGTGGGCGGTTGACGGGACAGGCGGCCTGCTGCTGTGCGAAATGATGTGGCACGACTACGCCGAAGCCGCCGCAGCGGGTACGGGTCTGTCAAACGTGCTTGCGTTCTGTCCGGAGGCACCGGCCTATCTGATCATCGAGAGCACATTGCAGGAGGACGACCTGCTTAGCGTCCTCGCCCCGTTCTTCGAGAACGGTGATATCCAGGACGCGGTGCTGGCGAAGTCCGACAAGGAAGCCGGAGAGATCTGGCGCCTGCGCGAGGACAGCCAGGCCGCCGCGCGAACGATCAAGAACCCGCTTTGGTATGATGTGTCGATCCCGCTGAGCCGGTTGGATACCTATGTCACTGGGTTCGAGGACCGCCTCGACGCGATTGCCCCGGACGCGCGCCACCATGTCATCGCGCACCTGGGCGACGGCAATCTGCACATCAGCGTCGGGCGCGCGGTGCCCTGGAACACCGATGAGAAGGAACAAGTGAACCAGGCCGTCGAACACGGCGTCAAGGCTATGGGCGGCGCAGTCTCGGCCGAGCACGGAATCGGAACATTCAAGCTGGGCACGTTTGCCCGGAACACGACGCCCGGCAACCTAGCGGCCATGCGGGCGATCAAGGCGGCACTCGATCCGAACGGGATTCTGAACCCCGGGAAGGTCATCCCTGACCCATCGTCGTGATCTGGAGTGTCGATCCGACCCTCGGGTCTTCACAGGTGACGCGGACCGGTCCTCGATGGCATTGACACATGTCGCATTAGACGGGTGACGGACCGTTGAGAACTTGAAGGAGTGTCTGCCGAGGACGCGAAAGGGGCGCTGTGACGCCATCGTGCGATCGTATGCGGATCGCTTTTCCCGGAAAGCTCTCGCCCTAAAGCGCGTCTGCCCGGTCCCGCAGCACGAATTTCTGCACCTTCCCGGTCGACGTCTTCGGCAGATCGCCAAACACCACGTGCCGCGGGCATTTGTAATGCGCGAGGTTCTCACGACAGAAGGCGATGATGTCCGATGTATCGATGTTCGAACCGGGCTTCAGTTCGACAAAGGCACAGGGTGTCTCGCCCCACCTCTCATCGGCCTTGGCAACCACCGCCGCCAGCGCGACGGAGGGATGCTTGAACAGGATCTCCTCGACCTCGATCGAGCTGATGTTCTCACCGCCGGAGATGATGACATCCTTGGCGCGGTCCTTGATCTGGACATAGCCATCCGGATGCATGACCGCGAGGTCGCCGGTGTGGAACCATCCGCCTCCGAAGGCCTCGCGTGTTGCGGCCGGGTTCTTCAGGTAGCCCTTCATCACGACGTTGCCGCGCAGCATGATCTCGCCAATCGTCTCGCCGTCCCGCGGCACAGAGGCCATGGTCTCCGGATCCATCACGTCGATGCCTTCGAGCTGCTGGTAATTCACGCCCTGGCGCGATTTCAGACGGGCCTGTTCGACCGGGTCGAGCGCGTCCCAGTCCGGTTTCCAATCGTTGATGACGGCGGGGCCGTAGACCTCGGTCAGCCCGTAGACGTGCGTGACGTCGAACCCGGCCTCCTTCATGCCCGCAAGCACACTTTCGGGCGGCGGCGCCGCGGCGGTGAAGAACGCGATCCTGCGGTCAAGATCGCGTTTCTCGTCGTCCGGTGCGGCCAAGAGGGTGGACATGACGATCGGCGCCCCGCAGAGGTGCGTGACACCGTAATCCGCGATGGCGTCATAGATCGCCTTGGCACGGACCTGACGCAGGCAGACATGCGTGCCCGCAACCAGGCTGATCGACCAGGGGAAGCACCAGCCGTTGCAGTGGAACATCGGCAGCGTCCAAAGGTAAGCCGCGTCCCCCGTCATCGCGGTGTGAACCACATTGCCGGTGGCCAGCAGGTAGGCGCCCCGATGGTGGTAGACGACGCCCTTCGGATTGCCCGTGGTGCCTGAGGTGTAGTTCAGCGCAATCGCGTCCCATTCGTCCTGCGGCATCTTCCAGGCATAGGCCGGACCCCCCGAGGCGATGAACGCCTCGTAATCGGTCCCGATACCGGTCGATGTCGCGCCGGTCGTGGGATCGGCATACTCGACGACCTGCGGGCGCGATCCTGACATCAGTTCGAGCGCCTCTGCCATCAGGGGCGCGAGCTCGCTGTCGACGATGACGAACTTGCTTTCGCCGTGATCCAGGATGAACGCGATCCCCGCCGCATCCAGCCGCGTGTTCAGGGCATTCAGGACCCCGCCCATCATCGGGACACCGTAATGCGCCTCGAGCATCGGCGGCGTGTTCAGCAACATCGCCGAGACCGTCTGGCCAGCCACAACGCCCGCAGTTTCAAGCGCACTGGCCAGCTGACGGGACCGCGCGAAGAATTCGGCATAGCTCCACGACAGATCGCCGTGCCGGATCGCTGTCTTGTCCGGGAAGACGGCGGCGGACCGTGACAGGAAGCTGAGCGGCGTCAGGGGAACGTGGTTCGCCGGGTTCCGGTCCAGATCGGTGCGGTATGCGTCGGTCATGATGTCCTCCCCTTTTTGCTTTGTTGAAACGCAGCTTTCACGGTGTGTCAAATGCAGCCATGCGAACGACTCGCACCGATCCCGCCCATTTTTGGCTGAGCGGTGCCAGAGGGCTTGCGTCCGCCGGAATGTTGGGCATGCTTGGGCGCATGTCCGGAACGCCCGAAATCTTCTACCGCGTCAGCCCGAGGGATGTCGTCGTCGAGGTCGGCGGCCCCTGGGACACGTTCGCGCTGGAGAACAGCGGCGACGACGCGATCGCGGCGAACATCCTGGGAACCTCGCTGTGGTCGAACATTTCCGGCGATATCGCGAAGATGTTCACGCAGTCAGCTCTGGATTACGCCCGGGTTTCGAACGAGCCGGTCGAACTCGACTATTTCTGCGATTCACCGACCGAGATCCGGCACGCACGGATGAAACTGACCGCCGAGCCGGATGGCTCGGTCCTGCTGGAGCATCGCTTCCTCAGCGCAACACCCGGCTCGCGCCGGCGCAACGCCGCCCGCGGGCGCCGTTGGACCCCACCCCTCAAGCGCTGCATTCTTTGCAAGCATGTGCAAGTCGATGGTGACTGGGTCCCCGCCGACAGTCTTGCGCCGGGTCAGGAAAAGAACCTGTTCCATACCTATTGCAACGACTGCAGACAGGAGAGCCAGATCCTGTCCGGCCTCAGCTCTTCAGCGCATCCAGGTTCTTGATGTAGACATCGCGCTGCGCGAACGGGATCTCGACGCCTTCCTCGGCAAACCGTTCATAGACCGAATGGCGGATGTCCGATCCAACATTCAGGATCCAGTTGACGTCGCGCAGCACGCCGCGGATTTCAAAGTCGATGCTGTCCGCGCCAAAGCCGGAGAACAGCACATAAGGCTCGGGGCGGCGCATCAGCATCGGGTGCGCCCGGGCGATCTCGAGAAGGATCTTCTCGACCTTGCGCGCATCGCTGCCATAGGCCGCGCCCACGCCCACGATCAAGCGCCCCATCGCATTGCCATGCGTCCAGTTCGTGACCGTGCCCGAGATCAGGTCAGCATTCGGCACGAACATGGTCGAGCGATCGAAGGTCTGGATCTCGGTCGAACGCACGTTGACCTGCTGCACCGTGCCGTGCACGCCGCTGATCTCGACCCAGTCACCGGATTTGATCGGCCGTTCGATCAGCAGGATAATGCCCGAGACGAAATTGTTGACGATGTTCTGAAGGCCGAAACCGATCCCGACCGACAGCGCACCAGCGACAATGGCCAGGTTCGAGAGGTCGATCCCGGCGGTCGAGATCGCAATCAGGGCCGAGATCGTCAGCCCGACATACCCCATGCCGGCCGACAGGGCAGACTGTGCGCCGGTGTCCATCCGGGTCAGCGGCAGCACGGACTTGCGCAGCAGGGACTGAACGGACCGGGTTATGAAGTACCCGATCATGAACACGAGCACGAAGAGCAGGAAATCGAGCGGTGCGATCACGATATCGCCGACCACGAAGCCCTCGTGCACACGCGCCCAGATGGCCAGAAGGTCGGTGCCGTCCGCGCCCCAGATGATCGCCAGAAGCGGGAGTGCAAGACCGAACAGAACGAAGCCTGCGAACACCGGAACGATCCCGAACCGCGAGGTACCCGCGTCGCGATCGATGGCGCTGCGGGCGGCGGCAGAGGCTGTCCCGAAAGACACGACCCCATGGATCAGGACGCACACACCGAGCAATCCGCCGCTCAGAACCGGAGAGTAGAAGATGAACCGCGACGCGCCAAAATAGCCAACCAGCGCCAGGAACGGTGCCGCCACGGCAATCACCCGCGCCAGAAGCGCCGAGACGCGCCAGGCCCTGTCCAGCAAGCTGACAACGGGCTCGGGGGCATCTTCATCGGGGTCCGGTGCGTCAACCTCGGCAGCGATGGACGGCACGCCCAGGTCAACGCTGCGCACGAAGCGCCAAAGCGCCGCGCCGCCAAGAAGCAGAAGCC
>JBCAXJ010000012.1:0-94328 GCA_038534135.1 Pseudomonadota bacterium
CTTGCAGATACGGCTGCTCGATCACACCGATCCGTCCCTGCGCGCCATCATCCAGCGCGATCAGGGTTCCCCAAAGCGGTACGCCGCTGATGAAGGCACGCGTGCCATCGATCGGGTCCAGCACCCATGTGAGGCCGGAGGTGCCGTGCGTCCGCGCTACCTCTTCTCCGAAGACGCCGTCATCCGGGCGTTCCTCGGCCAGAATCGCGCGCATTGCCGCCTCGGCACCGCGATCGGCCTCGGTCACGGGGTCGAAGCCGGGACCCATCTGCTTGTTATCTGTGGTCAGACCGTGAGCACGAAAATGCGCCAATGTCTGGTTCGATGCCGCGTCAGCGAGCCTGTGCGCAATCGCGACGAATTTTTCGATGTCTGGCTGAAGAAGGTTCGTCATGAATAAGAAGTCCCGGCGCACAACAAGCATCGCCTGTGTGCGCCGGGACCGCCCCTCAGTCAATCGGACCTAATTGGTCCGGCAAGCATTCCTTTCAGGCAGCGTCACTCAGGACGCGTGCCAGATCGAAGAGCCGGCGGCGCTGCGTCTCGGGGATCGAGTAATACGCGCGCACCAGGTCCAGCGCTTCCTTGTCGGTCAGGATATCGCCATGCGACATCGCAAGCTCTGCGCCTTCGGCGCCAAGGCCTTCGAAGAAAAACGACACCGGCACGTCCAATGCTGCCGCGATGTCCCAAAGGCGCGATGCCGAAATGCGGTTCGTGCCAGTTTCGTACTTCTGGATCTGTTGGAATTTGATGCCAACCTTATTGCCGAGCTGCTGCTGGGTCATACCCACCATCCAGCGCCGCTGCCGCACGCGTTGGCCCACATGTACGTCTACAGGATGTTTCATAATCTGCTCTCCGATGCACTCGCCCGATTGGCTTGTACCGATATCTAAGCAAGGTCCAGGCCAGAACTGCACGAATCCTGCAAAAAAATCAGTAAGAGACAAATCTACTACAAAAACCCATTGTTTTTCAGGCAACTAGAGGTTGTCTCAAATTAGATCAAATTGAGAAGCTGTTGAAACGCAAAGGTTTTCGCACAAGCGAGTGCAAAATGCGACACACAACCCACAGATGTTGATTGCATTTTGCAAAGAAAATTGCAGATTGCAAGCGATTATTCTCCCAAAGCCCGGGCCTGTCTCTTGCGTTCGTGCGGATCAAGATACCGTTTGCGGAGGCGAACGGACCTGGGCGTCACCTCGACCAGTTCATCGTCATTGATGTATGCGATCGCTTCCTCGAGGCTTAGCCGAACGGGTGTCGTCAGCACGACCGCGTCGTCTTTGCCGGACGCCCGCACGTTGGTCAGCTTCTTGCCTTTGAGCGGGTTGACCTCGAGGTCGTTGTTCCGGCTGTGCTCCCCGATCACCATGCCCTGGTAGACTTTTTCGCCCGCCCCGATGAACATCTTCCCGCGATCTTCTAGGTTGAACAGCGCATAGGCGACAGAATCGCCGTCTTCCATCGAAATCAGTACCCCGCGGCGGCGGCCTGGAATCGCGCCTTTGAACGGAGCCCAACCGTGGAACACCCGGTTCAGCACCCCCGTCCCACGCGTATCGGTGAGGAATTCTCCATGATACCCGATGAGACCGCGCGACGGGACATGCGCGACGATCCGGGTCTTGCCGGCACCAGCCGGGCGCATCTCGGCCAACTCACCCTTCCGCAGTGCGAGCTTTTCGACGACGACACCGGAGTATTCCTCGTCCACATCGATCGTTGCTTCTTCGATGGGCTCAAGCCGTTTGCCATCCTCCTCGCGGAACAGAACGCGCGGACGCGAGATCGAAAGCTCGAACCCTTCCCGGCGCATGTTCTCGATCAGGACACCCATCTGCAACTCGCCGCGCCCGGCAACTTCGAATGCCTCGCCGCCCGGCGTGTCCGTGATACGGATTGCGACATTCGATTCTGACTCGCGCATGAGACGGGTCCGGATCACCCGGCTCTGAACCTTGTCGCCGTCCCGGCCAGCCAACGGACTGTCATTGATCCCGAACGTCACCGAGATGGTGGGAGGATCGATCGGTTGTGCCGGAAGAGCCGCATCGACCGACAGATCACAAAGCGTGTCGGCGACCGTCGGCTTCGACATGCCTGCAATCGCGACAATGTCACCGGCTTCGACTTGTTCGACCGGCTGCCGAGACAAGCCGCGAAACGCCAGGAGCTTCGAGACGCGGAACCGCTCGATCTCTCCTCCGTCGCGCGACAACGCCTTGATGCTCGCGCCCGCCGTAAGGCGCCCGTCTTCAACCCGCCCGGTCAGGATACGGCCCAGGAAGGGATCCGCCTCGAGCGTCGTCGCGAGCATCCGGAACGGTCTCTCGGTGTTGATCGTCTGACGCGGAGCCGGAACATGGTCGACGATCAGGTCGAACATTGGCCCGAGGTTCACGCGCGGCCCGTCAAGCTCGGCGTCCGCCCAGCCATCGCGGCCCGACGCATAGAGCGTTGGGAAATCTAGCTGTTCGTCGTCTGCCCCCAGCGCCGCGAAGAGATCGAAGACCTCGTCCAAGGCACGGTCGGGTTCGGCATCAGCCTTGTCGACCTTGTTCAAGCAAACGATCGGGCGCAGACCCAAAGCCAGTGCTTTGGATGTCACGAACTTGGTTTGCGGCATCGGGCCTTCGGCAGCATCGACCAGCAGCACGACGCCGTCGACCATGGAGAGAATACGCTCGACCTCACCCCCGAAATCCGCGTGGCCCGGCGTGTCGACGATGTTGACCCGCACATCTTTCCAGGTGACCGATGTGCACTTGGCAAGGATCGTGATCCCGCGCTCGCGTTCCAGGTCGTTCGAATCCATGGCGCGTTCAGAGACCGCCTGCCCCTCCCGGAACGCGCCGGACTGCTTCAGCAACTCGTCCACCAGGGTCGTCTTGCCGTGATCGACGTGCGCGATGATCGCGATGTTTCTGAGTTCCATCAGCCGTGCTCCAAAGCCCGGCGCGGCCATACCATGCGATGCGTCAAAATCGATTGGCGGCAGTGCCGCAGGTCGACGGGCGGGGCTCGACGCGCTTTCGAATGCAAAAATCCGATGGCAGACGAAACGTACTAGGCGGCCTTGACCGAGAGCGTAACGCGGTTGCGCCCGCCATTCTTCGAATCGTAGAGCGCGTCGTCCGCGCGTTTCAGCAGATCGGTGGGAAATTCATTCTCGCGCAGAACAGCATATCCAATCGAGACCGTGACATCGATGGATGTGCCAGCGTCATCTATCACAAACGTCGGATCGGCGGTTTGTGCACGAATTCTTTCAGCGATCTCGATCCCGAGCTCCTGCGTAACATCAGGCATCACGACCATGAACTCTTCACCACCCATCCGGGCGACAAGATCCATTGACCGGACGTTGACCTGCAGTCTGCGCGCAAACTCCTTGAGCACCGCATCGCCCGCAGCGTGCCCATAGGTGTCGTTGATCCGCTTGAACCGGTCGAGGTCGAGCATCATGACCGCCAGGCCAGTTTCTTTTTCGCGGCATTTTTCGATCAGCGATGTCAGGTGAGAGTTCGCATAGCGCCGATTGTACGTCCCGGTCAGGGAGTCCGTGACGGCCTGCACCATGGTGGTGCGCATGTTCTCGCGCAATTGGTCCGAATAGTGCTTGCGCCGCAACTGCGAGCGAAGGCGGGCTGTCAGTTCGACCAGATCCACCGGACCTGCAATGTAGTCGTTGAAACCAAGCTCAAGCGCCTTGGTCGCGAGCTCGAGATCGTTGCCTGCGATCACAAGCAGCGTTGCGGACTGCCGCGTTTCGGGCCGGGCGCGGATGGTTGCACCCAGGCGCAACGGATCGGCGCCTTGCATCGATTCGCCCAGAATGATCGCATCGACACTCAGGAAATCGATTGCCGCGCGCGCGTCATCCTCGCTTTCCGCCACCTCGACATGGCAGCGGATGTCGCGCTCGATCACGCGTCTCATGTCGCGCGCACCGTTGTTGTCGTCGTTGACGACCAGCACCGAGCTATCGGGAAACGTCGTCGCCCTGGAGATCTCGAGCATGTCTGCCGGGCTCACACCGCTGCCCGCCTCGCCCCGAAGCGCGATCTCGTCGACCATCATCTTCATCCGGGTGAGTGAGGCGACCCGGCTCATCAGTGCCACTTCCTCGAACGGCTTGGACAGGAAGTCGTCGGCGCCTGCTTCCAGCCCCATGACCTTGTCCGACTGCTTGTCGAGCGCGGTCAGCATGACAACCGGGATGTGCAAGGTCGTCGAATCCGCCTTGAGCAGCCGACAGGTCTGAAACCCATCGATGCCTGGCATCATGACATCCAGCAAAATCAGATCCGGGTTACCGGACTTGGCAAGCTCGAGCGCTTGTTCGCCGTTCTCCGCTTCGATCACGTCATAATACGATTGAGCCAGCCGCGTCTTCAAGATCAACCGGTTCGTCGCACTGTCTTCGACAATCAGAATACGTCCAGGCATCAGCACATACCCGAAAGAGCGGTTCGAAATTCAGGGTCAGTCAAAGATCCCACGACTCTTGTCACCAATCCAACTCGTCAAAACCATGCGAACGTTGCCGACGCTGCAATATCATGGATAGTCTGGCGAGGTTGAAGAAACCGTGAATCTGCGCGCATTCACAAGCCAGATGAGCAATCGGTCCAAACACGAAGGATCGGCCATCCGAGAGGGGTCTAACAGTCGAGATGCACTCTGAACAGGTACAAGCATTACCCCGCGAGATCGCCGAGACGCTGGCCCTGCAAGCGCTCGGATGGTTGGCAAATGACTCCGAACGGGCCGAAGCGTTTCTGGGCTCGGCCGGTCTGTCGCCCGACGATCTTCGAGAACGGGCATCCGATCCAGAGTTCCTGGGCTTTGTCCTTGACCATCTTCTGCAGGACGAGGCGGCGCTGATCGCGTTCTGCGAGGAAGCCGGGCTGGCCCCCGACCGGCCACTGCGCGCCCGCGCAGCTCTGCCTGGCGGAGACCTGCCGCATTGGACATGATCAACATCGCCGAGATCGAGAACGGACTCGCTCCGGAGACGTTGCAACAATTGCGTGCGGTGCCGATCATCCCCGGCAGACCGCTCATCGCCGTGGATGTCGATGAGGTCCTCGTTGTCTTCGTCGACCACCTGTCCCGCTGGATGGAGGCGATCGGCTTCGAGATGCGGCTCGTCACCTATCAGCTCGAAGGTTCGATGTTTCCCAAGGGGTCGGACGACCCGCTGCCGTTTGAGGACTGTATTGGCCTGATCCGAAGGTTTTTCGCGGAACAAACTCTTGAACAACGCGCCATTCCCGGCGGGGCCAAAGCGCTCGAGCGATTGTCGACGCTCGCCCAGATCGTGATCCTGACCAACGTGCCGCGCCCGGCGACCGATCTGCGTCGGCAAAATCTTGATGCGCTCGGCATTCCCTTCCCGATGGTTGTCAACCAGGGCGGCAAGGGGCGGGCGCTCGCCTGGCTCCGGCACGCGGCACAAGCGCCGGTGGGCTTCATCGATGATTCCGTCACACAGATCGAGAGCGCCGCCAAATGGTTGCCCCAGGCGGCCCGCATCCATTTCGCATGGGCGGATTTTATCGATCGGATCTTTCCGGACTGTCCCGACGCGACATCCCGGGCGCGTGATTGGGAGGTCGCCGAGGCGGCCTTGCGCCGTCAGATGGACCTTGGCGAAACCACTCCCTGATCAGCGCGACGAACGGCGCCCACGCACCGCGACGAGACCGAATTGACCAGGCCGGACGCCAGCCAAGACGGGTGACCTTGTCCCAATCCAGCTTGCCATCGGTGTCCGCTGGCGTCGCAAAGGGGCGCTGACGGTCAGGCGGGTCTGGACGCAGCCACGTGGTGGATTGCAACGGTGGATCTGTCATGACGCCTGCTTACGACGGCGCTGGAAGAATACCTAGCCGGCACCGATCACGATTCCTCGCACCACACGTCGCGATGCCTTCGCGACTTTTTTCGATCTCAATCTGAACCTTTCGCCGCGTTGCGGCGACTGATCCTCCGAGACGTCAAGATGTCGGATCTCGAACCGGCACTCGACAAGGAGAGAACAGCATCCAGCAGGTATGCCTCGGTAGGAGAGAGCCAAGTGTTTGGAAAATCCAAAGACCGCAGCAACATGATCAAGATCGGTCCGTTCTACTATTCAAAGGACTTTTACACACTGGCAGACAGCCACCTGACCGGTCCTGCCCTGAAAAGACACTTCGAGTTCAACAAGTCGATGGAAAACTATGATTTCTTGCTGGCAATGCGGACCGTTTCAAAGCGCAACGCCGTGGCGCTGTGCCAACGCTACATCAAAGCGGGCGCGCCGAAATCGCTGAACATCGCGTACACAACGCGTGAGACGGTCATCAAGAATGTCGGCGAATTGTTCCCGCACACAGGCCAACGGGAGCGGATGGAGCTCCGCCAGGTGGCGCACGCCCTTGCGCCGCGCGGTGGTAATGTTGGTGCGCCGCCCCTGGTGCATCAGCCTAGTGTGTCTAAGGATGCGGTAGCGGATGCGGTCCAGCCCGCAACCAGCGAAGTGTATCTCCTGGTGACATCTGACACGATCGGCACCGACATTGGTGGAAAGTTCTGGCAGTCCGAGATGTTCAAGTCGCTGCACGCCTGGCGCAAGCGCCGCTTCTGGCGCAAGTACATGCCGAACAAGCAAGTTCCCGTCACCCGGCTCTCGGACGAGGCGTTCGCAAAGGCGGTCGCGGCCGACAGCAACCAGGCGACGCTGGAGGATCTGGGCATGACCCAAGCTGATATGGACGCGTTCCTTGACTTCTCGGATGTACCAAAGGCGGCCACGCCACCGCCGCCTGCCGATAACAGCTGAGCACGTTTTGGGACCTGGGGGTGGGGTTATCCCCACCCTGAGGATCATGGGAATAACCATATGTTGTGCTTGTTCCCCACCTAGTGTGCAGGCATAGTACTGTAATGGCCCTACCCCCCGGATTCCTCGATGACCTGCGCAACCGTCTGTCCATCTCGGACATTGCGGCGCGCAAGGTGATCTGGGACCAGCGCAAGTCGAATCCCGCGAAGGGCGATTTCTGGGCGCCCTGCCCGTTCCATCAGGAAAAGACCGCCAGCTTTCACGTCGATGATCGCAAGGGGTTTTACTACTGCTTCGGCTGCCACGCGAAGGGTGACATGATCAACTTCGTGAAGGAGACCGACAACGTCTCGTTCATCGAAGCTGTCGAGATCCTGTGCCGCGAGGCCGGTGTCGAGATGCCTCAGCAGACGCGCGACCCGCATGCGGCCGAGAAGCGCGACCGTGGTCAGCGGCTGGCCGATGTCATGGAACAGGCGGTCCAGGCCTTCGGGTTGGCGTTCCGCGCCGCCGCCGGGCAAGGCGTCCGCGACTATGCCGCGGCGCGCGGACTGACGGCCGAGACACTGAAACGATTCGAGATCGGCTTTGCGCCAGAGAGCCGCTCGCACCTTACTGCCATGTACCGTGAAAAGGGCGTGCTGGACGAAGCCGTCGCCGCGGGCATGGTGATCCAGCCTGATGATGGCGGGCAACCCTATGACCGGTTCCGCAACCGATTGATGTTCCCGATCCGGGATCCGCGGGGACGCTGCATCGGGTTCGGTGGCCGGGCGATGGATCCGAATGCGCGGGCGAAATACCTGAACTCCCCGGCGACCGAATTGTTCGACAAATCGCGCGTTCTGTTCAATTTCGGCCCCGCGCGCGAAGCGGCGGGCAAGACCGGGCGTCTGATCGTTGCCGAGGGCTACATGGACGTGATCGCCCTTGCGCAAGGCGGCTTCGACCATGCCGTTGCCCCGAACGGCACGGCGATCACCGAACATCAGCTTGCGATGATGTGGAAGCTGGCGGATGAACCGGTCATCGCATTGGATGGCGACAAGGCTGGCCTTCGCGCCGCCGAACGGCTCGCTGATCTTGCCCTGCCATTGCTCTCACCCGGGAAATCGCTGCGCTTCTGCCTGATGCCGCAGGGTCAGGATCCGGATGATCTGATCAAGGCGCAGGGCTCTTCCGCGATGCAGGCGGTGCTGGACAGCGCGCGCCCATTGATCGACATGATCTGGGACCGCGAGGTGGCTCAAGCTCCGCTTGATACGCCGGAACGCAAGGCGGCACTCGACCAACGCCTGCGCGCACTCCTGAACCGGATCCAGGATCCTGGCATCCGCAACCACTATGGTGCCGAATTCAAGGCTCGGCGTGCCCAACTCTTCGCGCCAGTCTCGGGTGCCACGGCACAGCAAAGCGTTGGCAGGACGAGCAACAATGCGCAGTTTCCCGGCGGGCGGCAGCGCACGCGCGGCGCGCGCGGCCCCGCCAAGCCGGTACGCGAAACCATCAACTCGGGACTGGCCCGCAGCAATGGCGGAGGGATGGACGATACCCGAATCCGCGAAGCGACGATCCTGCTGATCCTGCTGCGAAACCCGGATGTGTTGGAGCAGGTCGAGGATCAACTCGAGAACACACCGTTCCTGGTCCCGGATACCGCCGCGATCCGCGACGGTATCCTCAGCGTGGGTGTCGATGGGGCAGAACTTGATGCCAATGTGATGCATCGGCTTGGTGAGCCCGCCCGCGCCGTTCTTGAGCGGATCCCGCTGGCCAGGGCGCATCCGTTGGCACGAGCCGGGTGCGACCCGGCGACGGTCGCAGTGGTCCTGTCCGAAGCGCTGGTTCGGCACCAGGCGATGATCTGTCTCGACACCGAGATACGCGAGGCGCGCCGCGATGCCTCCGCATCCGAGGACAGAAGTGCTGTTCCCGGGATTCGCGCGGCGCACAAGGATCTGGTTGCGGCCAATGCCAGGGCAACAGCAGACTCAGCCGCAACCGCGGACGGTCCGCCAAGCAGTGATTTGCAACGGATGCTCGATGACGGCACGTGGCGTCGCGACAAGCGCGGCGTGCTGCCTCACTCTGCAGAAAACAAGCGATGATGACGTCGCCAATGGTGATCGTTGGGACCGAATCAGCTATCTAACTGCGAATCGGCGGGTCCGGGCGAGGGACTGTGATTCGAAATGCGTGCTTGCAACGGCCAGTATTGTCCCCATATCTGCCCCCATCGCAGGGCTCGGCCGGGTCCGGCGCCTGACATGCTTGTCGGCGATTGAAAGGTTCTCAAATGGCTCCCAAAGACGACCAGCAGACTCAGGAAACAGAAAACGCCGAAGCTTCGGGCGTCATGCTCGACATGAGCCAGGCCGATGTCAAAAAGATGGTCGCGCAGGCGAAGGCCAAGGGCTATATCACCTATGACGAACTGAACCGCGTCCTGCCGCAGGACCAGTATGCTTCCGAACAAATCGAAGACGTCATGTCGATGCTCTCGGAGATGGGCGTAAACGTCGTCGAGAATGACGGCGACAGCGAGGGCGAGGACGCCGAGAAGAAGGAAGAGTCGACCGAGGTCACCAAGACCGAAGAGAAGAAGACCGAAGTCGATCGCACGGACGACCCCGTCCGCATGTACCTGCGCGAGATGGGCACGGTCGAACTGCTCAGCCGCGAGGGCGAGATCGCCATCGCCAAACGGATCGAGGCCGGCCGCGCCACGATGATCGGCGGCCTGTGCGAGAGCCCTCTGACCTTCCAGGCCATTACGATCTGGCGCGACGAGTTGCTCGAAGAGAAGATCCTGCTGCGCGATGTCATCGATCTCGAGACGACGTTCGGGCAAGCCTCGGAGAACGACGAACTTACCCCGGTGACACCGGGTGAGCCGCTTGGTGAGGATCCCGCAGGCGCCACTGCCGCTCCGGCGGCGGCCGCTCCGACTGATGCGGCCCCGGCGCAAGCCGCCGAGGCAGCTGCGGCAGACCCAGATGCGGAAGAAGGCGACGCGGCCGAACCCGGATCGGAAGAAGCGATCACCGAGGAAGCTGACGCCGAGGAAGAGCAGGCCAACCTGTCGCTCGCCGCGATGGAGGCCGCTCTCAAGCCGCACGTGCTCGAAAACCTCGCTGACATTGCTGCCTGCTATGATGAATTGCGCCAGATGCAGGACGCGCGCCTCGACGCCGCGCTCAACACCGACTCCAAGTTTACCTCGACGCAGGAGCGCGGCTATCAGAAGCTGCGCAACAAGCTCGTCGACATGGTCAACGCGCTTCACCTGCACAACAACCGCATCGAGACCCTGATCGACCAGCTCTATGGCATCAACCGGCGCCTGATGACACTGGAAGGCCAGCTCGTGAAGCTCGCCGACAAGCACAAGGTCGACCGCCGCCAGTTCATCGCCGAATATCGCGGCTCGGAACTGGACCCGGAATGGATCGAGCGTGTCGGCAAGCTCAAGGGCAAGGGCTGGACCAAGATGGTCGAGCGCGAGGGCGAGCGCATCTTCGCCGTCCGTAACGAGATTGGTGAGGTCGGCCAGTTGATCGGCGTCGACATCCCGGAGTTCCGCCGCATCGTCCACACCGTTCAGAAGGGCGAGAAGGAAGCGCGCATCGCCAAGACCGAAATGGTCGAGGCCAACCTGCGCCTCGTGATCTCGATCGCGAAGAAATACACCAACCGCGGGCTGCAGTTCCTGGATCTCATCCAGGAGGGCAATATCGGCCTGATGAAGGCGGTCGACAAGTTCGAGTACCGCCGCGGCTACAAGTTCTCGACCTATGCGACGTGGTGGATCCGCCAGGCGATCACCCGCTCGATTGCCGACCAGGCGCGCACCATCCGCATCCCGGTCCACATGATCGAGACGATCAACAAGCTGGTCCGCACCGGCCGCCAGATGCTGCACGAGATCGGCCGTGAGCCGACGCCGGAAGAACTGGCCGCCAAGCTGCAGATGCCGCTGGAGAAGGTTCGCAAGGTGATGAAAATCGCCAAGGAACCGATCAGCCTTGAGACGCCAATCGGCGACGAGGAAGACAGCCAGCTCGGCGATTTCATCGAGGACAAGAACGCGATCCTGCCTCTGGACTCGGCGATCCAGTCGAACCTGAAGGACACCACGACCCGCGTTCTGGCCTCGCTGACCGCCCGCGAGGAGCGCGTCCTGCGCATGCGCTTCGGTATCGGCATGAACACCGACCACACGCTGGAAGAGGTCGGCCAGCAGTTCTCCGTCACCCGCGAGCGTATCCGCCAGATCGAGGCCAAAGCCCTGCGCAAGCTGAAACACCCAAGCCGGTCGCGCAAGCTGCGGAGTTTCCTGGATAACTAAGCTTTAGGGTGCGCAGTGCGTACCCTACCGAAGCACACGCGGCGTTTCCGCAAGCTGCGAAGTTCTCTCAACACCTGGTTCGTAGGGTGCGCACTGCGCACCTTGGTCCCTATGCCGGTCGGATCGCTCGGGCCATTCTCAGGACATTTCCCGCGGTCAGACCGTCCGTGCGACGATCGAAGTAGAGTCGCCGGACTTTTGGTGGATCGAAGTGTTCGACCTCGATAAATCCGGCATCGGTCAGCACTGCTTCGATCTGCTCCCACGTATAGAAGCTGACGAAAGGCTCACCCTGCTCCGCGCTTTTCTCGGCGATCGTTCGGACCGCTTCGGCGCTGGCGTCGGGCAGCGTGTTGACGGGCGGAATGAAGTTCAGGATCAGCTCACAATGACCGCTCACGAACGTTGTGGTTCGCGCCGCGAGATCGCGAAAGGCAGTCGTGGTGATGTATTGGGAGACGCCGAGAAGGGAGAAGACTGTCGGAGTCTCCGCATCAAGGCCCGCGCCGCCGAGCTTTTCCTCGAAGGCCTCGGTCTCAAAATCGACGTCAATGAGCTTCGTGTTGCCAGGGATGGCGACCCCGACCTCGGCCAGCTTCTGGCGTTTCCAATTCTGCGTCGATGCGTAATCGACTTCGTAAACGGCGACATGCTCCAGCTCGGCCGACCTGCGATAGGCAAATGTGTCGAGCCCTGCTCCGAAGATCACATACTGTAGTGGCCCACGCACCGCATTCTCCGCGACGGCATCCTCGACGATACGGCTGCGCGCCGTCATCGTTGCGCGCGTGCTCGGTGAGAGAAACTGTCCGAGCTGATCCGCGGTTCCGGCAACAAGCTCCTGCGGCGTGAAACCCGACACCGCATCTGCAAGCCCGTCTTCGAGAACGTATGGCGCCTGATCCAGCCGCAGATGCGCACCGCGAGCGGCGGCGCACAGACGGGCGGTCATGCTTGGTTCACCGGCTTTCATGCGGGACCCACTTTCTCCGCAAACGGGCTTTGCCGCATGGTAGAAGCAACCGATGATGCCATCAAGCCGCGCGTCGCAAGGCGTGCAGGTCCTCGCGTATGCAACTTCACTTCAGTTCAAGCAGGCTTAACTGAAAGACATCCACCTGAGAGGTGGATGTTTAGGTGGATAAACTTTGTGCAGGTTAATGTTCACGTGCTTATTGGACCGTCCAGCGGTCCGATAGCCGCCACAGCCATGCCGCGCCGTTCCGCCTGGAAATCAGGGCTTCAACGCCGATGCCACTGTTTCGCTGGATCGACCTTATGACGCTGCCGCGCGATGGTTTGCGATTGACATGAATTTTTTCGCAACGTTTCGGGATCAAATCATAAGTGCCCGAAAGTGTTGCAGTTTCTTTTTTGAGCGTGCGGAAGATCGGGATCTCGGCCGCACATGGCGCTTTCCCCGGTCGGCTTTACCGATCGCGAAACGACCCGGCACTCCGCAGATCCACGCGGCGTGCTGCGCGCCGTCCGAGCGGAGTCTGCTCCAGGCGGCCGCACGAAACCTCGGCCAGTCCCAGCTTGATCAGCTTGGCCGCGTGGCTGGTCGGCACGCGGTCTCGGATGGGACCGGTGCCGATATACGCCAGCGACTCAACCTCAGACTGTCTCAACTTGCCAACTGCATCCGAAACTTTGCACATTGCAAAAGGACCCTCGCTAAACATCCACACCCCAAATCATACGCAGACCCCATGCATGGTCTGTGCCATTTGATACAGTTTTGAGAGAATTTGCCGATTTGTGCGGTTATTCGGGCCGTGGCGACCTGATCAGCGGATTGGAACGGGTTGCTCAGGCAGCCCGGCGCGCCGCCCTGCGATCCGCCCGGCCCTGCGCTCTTGGATCGTTGTCGAACAATGCCGCGAGTTGTTCCGTTATGGCACCAGCAAGTTGCTCGGCATCGGTGATCGTGACAGCCCGCGAGTAATAGCGTGTCACGTCATGGCCGATGCCGATGGCCACCAGTTCCACGGCGCGACGTTTCTCGATCATCTGGATCACATCGCGCAGGTGGCGTTCCAGATAGTTCGACGGGTTGACGCTGAGGGTTGAATCATCGACCGGCGCGCCGTCGGAGATGACGACCAGGATCTTACGCGCCTCGTGCCGGGACGCGACCCGGCGATAGGCCCATTCCAGCGCCTCGCCGTCGATGTTCTCTTTCAACAGGCCCTCGCGCATCATCAGGCCCAGATTGTTCCGGGCCCGGCGCATCGGCGCGTCGGCCTCCTTGTAGACAATGTGGCGCAGATCGTTCAGACGCCCCGGGTTCTGCGGACGCCCATTGCTCAGCCAGTCCTCGCGGCTCTCGCCGCCCTTCCAGGCCTTGGTGGTGAAGCCGAGGATCTCGACCTTGACCTGGCAGCGTTCCAGCGTGCGCGCGAGCACGTCGGCCGAGATTGCCGCGATCGAGATCGGCCGCCCGCGCATAGAGCCGGAATTGTCGATCAACAGGCTGACGACCGTGTCGCGGAACTCGGTGTCCTTCTCCATCTTGAAGCTGAGCGGCGTCGTCGGGTTGACCACCACGCGGGCGAGGCGGCCGCAGTCGAGCATCCCCTCTTCGAGATCGAACTCCCAGGTCCGGTTCTGCTGGGCCTGCAAGCGGCGCTGCAACTTGTTCGCCAGCCTTGAGACCGCGCCCTTCAGCGGTTCGAGTTGCTTGTCGAGATAGTCGCGCAGGCGTTCCAGTTCCTCGGGCTCGGACAATTCCTCGGCCAGGACCTGTTCGTCGAATTTCTGGGTGTAGACCTTGTAGTTCGGATCGGCGTCCGAGATTGGTCCCTGTTCGGGCCGGTCGGGCGGAGGCATGGAGTCGTCGGCCTCCATCGCCTCCATCTCGTCCATGTCGACATCCGAGTCGTCCATGGAGACTTCCATCTGCTGGCTGTCGTCCTGCTCGCCGCGCATGTCGTCGGGCAGGTATTCATCCTGCTCGCCCTCATCGTCGCCGCCGTCTTCGCCGTCGGTCTGCTGGTCGTCCTCGTCCTGATCGGGATCGCCGTCCATGTCCTCGGGCTCGTCCTGATCCGGATCGTCGCCGAGCTGGTCGCCATAGCCGAGGTCGTCGATGATCTGCCAGGCGGTCTTCGCAAAGGCGGCCTGATCGTCGAGGGTGTCGCCGACCTGTGCCAGGCCTTCCTCACCCAGATGGGAATCGAAGAAGCCCTGCCAGATGTCCAGCAGATGCTCGCAACCCTCTGGCAGTTCGCGCCCGGTCGCGGCCTTGCGCAGCAGCAGCTGTGCCGCCTCGTGCAGGGGCGCGTCCGTGGTCGAGGTCATCCCGGCCCAGTTCTGCTTTTCGGCATTGTTGGCAAGGCGCGCGTCCAAGTTGTCGGCGACGCCAGGCATCGCGCGGGCCCCGACGGCCTCGCACCGTGCTGTCTCGAGTGCATCGAAGATCTGCCGGGCGACCTCGCCCCGCGGCATGTACTTCGCGTTGGTCTCAGGATTGTGAAAGCGTTCGCGCAGCGCATACGCGTCGGCCGTCCCGCGCGCCAGCAGAACCTCGGACTTGGTCATCCGGCGCGAGACCTGCGGCAACCGGAAACCCGTCGCGGTCTTGCCGGACGGGTCGGCGGAATAGGTGATCTCGAGCTCAGCCTCGTTCGACAGGGCGCGCGTCGCCTCGGCGAGCGCCTTCTTGAACGGTTCGGCTGGGTTGTCGGTCTTCTGCGCCATGCGGACGGGTCCCGGTGAACTTGAGATACTGTCTGCAAATTGCACCGTCGCGGGCGCGGATCAACCGTGAACTTGCATCGGACCGGTTTGATCGCCGTTCTGCGAGAGACGTGTAGGCAGCGGCGTAGCGATCGATCCCGGCGTTCGCGGCCACGGTGAAGTCTCGGCCCCGGCGCTTTGGCCAAAGGTGGTTTGTAAGGACTGTCCGTTCCGCTCGTGCTCTGACACAAGCGCGGTCGGAGGGATCCTTGCAGGTATAGCGAACCTCGGCCTCTGCCAGACCGATGCAGCGTATGGCTCCGTCGAGCCGGGCCGGCAAGCGGGCCATGACCCAGTCCGTTGCGTCGCGTGGGGGATGAACCAGCAGCGGTGCGATGACATCGGTTCTTTCTGGACCGCCGTGGACGAAAGAGACACCCGGCTCGTTAGCCGGTATCAGAATCCGCATCGACAGCACCAGCAATGCGCCGACAGTCAACGAGTCAAAGATCGTCCATGTCCGTGATGCAAACACGCCCGCCCCCACAGATTGCCGGATCTCAGCACTCCGGCGCCACAGGGACAGCTTTTCAGAATATGGCTTCGATCCGATTAACCGTCGGAGACGTTGATCGAAGGCTTGGTCCCGGATGTGATCCCAAGCATTGGACGTTTGAGCTGGCGGTCCCGGGTCTGCGGAGCAGCATTTCATGCTGCACCGCGCACGGGACAGCGCGGTGTGTAGAGGCGAATTCTGCGCCAGTCAGCCGCTTGCTGTTCGACGGATGCGCCGTCAGTCGGACGCCTCGGCCAGTGAAAGCTGTCCCGTTGCCAGCCGCGCCAAAACGTCGACATGGATGTCGAGCGCATCAATGACACGGTAGGGCGTTGGCCGCCCGTCGAAAGCGAGATTGAGGTCGGTGCCGCCGAGGACGACCGCATCAGCGCCAGCGTCAGTCAGGCGCTGGGCTGCGCCGAAGAAGAAGGCGCGCTGATCTTCGCTGCAGTGCCCGGCGATCGCCATGTCCGTATAGGTCTGGCCGATCTCGTCGATCTCGTCGTCCAATGTGACCGCTCGGGTCTTCTTCAGGTGACCATAGAAGGCGGTGCGCTGGACCACGCGGGTGCCGAGGATACCGACGGATGCGAGGCCTTCCGAGGCGAAATAATCGTCCAGCGGCGCCACCGCCGAGACGAGCGGCAACGCGGACAACGGCTTGGTCTCCTCAAAGCAGAAATGGCCGCCCAGCGAGGTGATCGCAGCGCAATCCGCGCCAGCCGCTTTCAGCCGGTCGATCAGCGGCGCATAGATCTCGGCCTGTTCCTGCCGCAGATCGTTGGTGTTCGTCCGAACAAGGTCATCGACCTGAGCGTGGACGATGGTGCATTCGAGTTGCGCGCCCATCTTGGTTACGGCTGCGGTGAGGCGCTGGTAGTAGACGAGCGTGGCCGCAACGCCGATGCCGCCGATCAGGCCGATGTGGAGGGGTTTGGTCATGGTACGATCGTAGCAGATTAATGTGTTGGTACCGATCCCCGATGCTGCCCTCGGCTTTTCTCACCCGCTCGATGGAAATTCCTTTTCCGGAAATATCCCGGCGGAAGCCATGTGCGAGCACCACGTCAGATCCTGATTAAGTGAACCCCGCGTGGGTCTGTCATACTCAGCCTTTGGAAGCAGTACCCTGTACTCTTCGGTCGCCGTCTCAATCATCGAGGACACATCACCCAAGCGCGCTAGCGTTTCCGGCGTTTCCTCACTTGCGCTGTTGTCGGCGGCTTTTCTGAAGGCCTTTGCGATTTTCAGTTGCTTGTTCGAGCGGTAGTTACTCGCGCCTGTGCGAAAATACTCAGCCCGGGCAGCATAGAAGCCCGAGCACCACGAGTAGGTTTCGACAGCTGGGTTACCGCCTGTAACCATGCCCCGCACCTTGGACGGCGGGAGTGGTTCGGAGGTGCAGGCGACGATAGAAAGACTAAGCAAAAGCAACACAAAACGTAACATCTACTATCCCAAGCTGACGCTCGCCGCACTCTCCGGCAGTTCCTCGCCAAAGCACTTCTGGTAGATCTCGGCCACCAGTTCACGCTCAAGCTCGTCGCACTTGTTCAAGAACGTCAGACGGAAGGCGAACCCGTAGTTCTGCGCAAAGATCTCGGCGTTCTGGGCCCAGGTGATCACGGCACGCGGCGACATCACGGTCGAGAGGTCCCCGTTCATGAATGCATTCCGCGTCAGCTCGGCCACGGTGACCATCTGGCCGATGATCTTCTCGCGCTCACCGCGATAATCCGGGCACTTGGACAGCACGATTTCGCACTCGTCGGCGTGCGGCAGGTAGTTCAGCGTCGTCACCACCGACCAGCGGTCCATCTGGCCCTGGTTGATCTGCTGGGTCCCATGATAGAGGCCCGTCGTATCGCCCAGCCCGACCGTGTTCGCAGTCGCGAAGATCCGGAACGATGGGTGTGGGTGGATCACCTTGTTCTGGTCCAGCAGCGTCAGCTTGCCGTCGACTTCCAGCACACGCTGGATCACGAACATCACGTCCGGGCGGCCCGCGTCGTATTCGTCGAACACGATCGCCGTCGGCGTGCGCAGAGCCCAGGGCAGGATGCCCTCCTGAAACTCGGTGACCTGCACGCCGTCCTTCAGCTTGATCGCGTCCTTGCCGATCAGGTCGATCCGGCTGATATGGCTGTCCAGGTTGACGCGCACGCACTGCCAGTTCAGACGCGCGGCGACCTGCTCGATATGCGTCGACTTGCCGGTGCCGTGATAGCCCTGGATCATCACACGGCGGTTGTGCGCAAAGCCCGCCAGGATCGCCAGCGTCGTGTCGTGGTCGAACTTGTAGCCTTCGTCGTGGGTCGGCACACGCTCGGATTGCTCGGCAAAGCCCTTAACCACCATATCGGTGTCGAGACCGAATGCGTCCCGGACCGAGATATCAACTGTCGGGCGCTCTGCCGTCATCTGAGTACCATCTGCCATCTGTCATCCTCACATCGCCGGACCGTCTGGACCATAAGCCGGAGAGATGCAAGGGCAAGGCGGCATGTTGGACTGGTCCGGCGATCACGTGGACGATAGGGCCAGCTTTCTACCCTTTGTAGCCCGGCCCGGAGCGAAGGCGCGCAGCGCCGCCGGGCCTCGCCCGCCCAACCCCGGGTCGGGCAAAATGTCATCCATTGGCCTAACGCTCGACCGAAGGGAGGAGCGGCAACCATAAAGCTGCGCAGCTCCAAGGCTGATGCGTCCTGCCTCGGCCGGGCATGCCCCTACCGCATCGCGATGCACACCGCCTGCGCCAGCGTAATCCCGACCACGGTCCAGCCCGCGCAGGAGGGGGCATCGTAGATCAGCATCGCGCCGAGCACTGCCGCCATCCCCACATACAATCCACATTCGATCATCTTCATCATAGTGTTGACCCTTTCGTTGAAGGGTCGGGCCCGACCTGTTGAGGTTCGCCCCGGGACGTGACTAAGATGCGCCCACAGCGGGTGGGCTGCGATCCGGGTTCGTCCGGACCGGGTACGGGTCCTTCCGGGTCGGATACGGATTGGTTACGGAATGCTTGATTTCGGGGTACGGTTCGGCGCGCTGGTGCGCCAGAAACGCGGGGTAGAGGGCCTGACGCAGGAGGCGCTGGCCTTCAAGGCGTTCGGGCCGACCGGGCGCAAGGCGCAGATCTCGGACCTGGAACGCGGCAAGATCGCGAACCCGCAGGCGAAGATCGTCGATCCGCTGGTCGTGGCACTGGCGATTTCCGACGCAGAGTTGCGCGCCTGTCGTGAACCGGTGGTGCTACCGGCAGAGGGCGACCGCCCCGACCTGCCGCCGCTGCTGCTGGAGAACCTCGCCATGCGGTTCGGGATCGCCAGCCCGGATGCCTCGGCGACAGAGCTAGAGGCCTATCTGCGCGACGCGGCCAAGGACTACTCTGACATGAAAGCCCGGCTCGACGCGCTGGCCGCGGCGGACGGGCGCATCGCCAACCTGATGGGGGCCGCGAAGGGCGCCATGGATGCCGGGGATTTCGACGAAGCCGACGCCCGCCTGGCCGATGCCGAGGAGATCCAGCAGACCGAACACACGCTGGTGCAGGTCCGCAAACAAGCCGAACTGCGCACGGAACGCGGCAAGGCGGCCCTGATGAAATTCGACGTCGACGCGGCCTATGGCCATTTCAGCGAGGCGGCGGCGTTCTTCGAGCCGTTCGACCAGGAAGAAGCATTCAACGCACGAAACGGCGCCGGGCGATGGTTCTTCGAACATGGACAACGCTTTGCCGGGCATGCTCCTCAAGCATTAGCACGCCTGCAACGTTTAAACATCGAGCAAACTCCAAAGGAGGAGTTTCCAGAACTATGGGCTCGGGCAAATAACAATCTCGCCATTGCTCTTCAAGAACAGGGCACCCGCGCCGAGGGCGAGGCGGGCCTGACCCTGCTGGCCGACGCCGTCACCGCCTATCGCACAGCACTGGAGGTCCGTACGCGCGACGCGATGCCGGTGGACTGGGCCACGACCCAGAACAATCTCGGCAATGCCCTGCAGGAACAGGGCATCCGCGCCGAGGGCGAAGCGGGCCTGACCCTACTGTCCGAGGCCGTCACCGCCTTTCGCGCGGCCCTTGAGGTTCAGACGCGAGAGGCGATGCCGGTGCAATGGGCCGTGACCAACGAGAACGTTGCGCTTGCCTTCGAGGCGATGGCGGCGGCCGAGCCGGATCGGGCCGGTGAGCATCTGCAAAGCGCGCTGATCCATGTCGATCGGTCGCTGGAGGTCTTTGATCCTGAGCACATGCCCTTCAATTTCCAAAAAGCAACTCGGTTGCGCGAGGAAACTCAGAAGAAGCTGGCGGCGTTGGAGGGTGAGTGAGATCGGGTTGCTGATCGATCTTGCTTGACGTGGCGGTCCCGGGTCTGCGGTGCAGCATTCCACGTTGCACCGCGCACGGGACAACGCCGTGAAATCCGCAACCAAAATGCCACGCCCGAAGATTCTCTCCTAACTGCCCCGCGCCGTAAACACTCGATTCACGAAATCCCAGAATGGCACGGGTCGAGTCCGCGTCGGTATGAAAGGACTACGTTTGCGGTATGAAATCCCTACTTTTGCGGTATCAAATCGGTATGCTCTCGGGGACAGCGCTGGGTGGGCGACTCACCCCTTTGGCAGGGCCAGACGGATGACCCCGCGGACGTCTTCCGGACTGATAATCTCGCCCTTGCGGCGGATCTCCAGCCGGCCCTCGCGCACCATCGATTTGGCGACCTCGCGAACCGGAGTCATCAGGCGGCGCCAGTGGTCGGGGTCGAGCCTGCGCGCGGCCTCGGACGGGCAGATCGTCTTGCCGGGATCCCGCTCGGCCAACACGCCCAGGATCGCGGCGGCGATCTCCTCCGAAAAAGGATTGCGGGGTTTCGGGGTGCCGCGCGGGCTGCTCTTAGTGCTTGATTTCAATCACGAAGTCCGCGGCTGCGCTTCAGGATATCCCAGGCCCGGATGACCCGGCCCAGCCGGGCCTCGTCCGTGCGGTTGCCGCCGTTGTTGTCCGGGTGCAGGTCCTTGACCAGCTCGCGGTAGCGGGTGCGGACCTCGGCCCGGGTCTCGACCTCGTGCGGCAGGCCCAGCGTGTCCATCGCCCGCTGCTCGTCCTTGGTCAGCAGCTTGAAGCGGCGCTTGCGCTGTGTCTTGTCGCCGGGGTTCTGCGTCGCGTTCTCGCCCAGCACGTCGTGCGGGTCCTTGAAACCCCAACGATTCCAGGCATTTCCGTTGGCGTGCGGCGACTGGCCGGGATGGCGCTGTCCATCCTTGAGGTTCCAGGTCGGGCGCTCCCACGTCCGGTCGGCGACCATCTGCGCTTCCAGATCCTCCTCGGTCCAGCCCGAGAAGAAGTTCCACGACTTGTTGTATTCGCGCACGTGGTCGAGGCAGAACCAGCGGAAGTCCTGCAGGCGTTCCGGCGACTCGGGCGCGCGGTAGGCGGCCTTCTCCTCGCAGCCCGGCCATTCGCAGACGCGGGTCTGCCCGTCGACGGCGCCGGACATGCCCTTGCGCCGCGAACGACGTGCCTTGTCCGCGGTGACAGAGATGTCGTAGTCAAAGATCGAACGCGGTGGCATGCGCGCGGTTTCTCCTTCCGATTCCTCCAAATGTAGCCGATGGACTGTAACCAGCAACTTCAAAGAGGGGGTTGACGCCGCAATGAAGATGAAGGCCCAGATCGAATCCAAGCTGACGGAGGCGTTCGAGCCTGTCGAACTCGAGGTGATCGACGAGAGCGAGCAGCACCGCGGGCATGGCGGATGGCGCGAGGGCGGCGAGACGCATTTCCGTGTGCGTATGGCGGCGGCGGCGTTTGCCGGGCAGTCGCGCGTGGCGCGTCAGCGCGCGGTGAATGCCTGTCTGGCCGAGGAACTGGCGACCACCGTCCATGCGTTGGCGATGGAGCTGTCACCGCCGGATGCGTGAGCACCGCGCGTTTCACCGCGAAGGGAGAACATGATGCGCCTGAAGATCGTCTTGCTGGTTGCCACGGTCCTGCTGTCCGGCTGCGTGGCCACGACCGTGGTGGGAACCGCTGTCGATGTGACGACGTCCGTGGTTGAGACGGGCGTTGACGTGACGACGGGTGTCGTCTCGGGCGCGGTGGATCTCGTCACCGGGGACGATGAGGATGACGACGCGAATTGAGCCGCAGGCGCTTCAGCCCAGCCCTTGCGGTGCGCGCAGAGGACGCCCCGCGAGCGGTGCGGGATCAGCGGGCTCATCACGATGTGCCGCCAGACGGAAGTCATCGTCCGGCGCAGGCTCTGGGGTGTTCTGCTGAGCAGGTGCCGGCTCGGGGAATGTTGCTGCGGGTTCGGCGGGATAAGGGTTTGCCGCTGCCGGGGCTGCCATGGCCGGTGCGGGACTGACCATGTCGGACTGAACAGCGCGTGCGTGCGCTCCTGCCGGCTCTCCGCGCCGGAAGATCAGCACAGCCCGGTGGACTTCGTGGACCCGCCCGAACAGACCGGATTTCTCTTCGACTGGCACGAGGTCGGTGCGCAAATATTCCCATCCGCCAACGGCTTCCTGGGCGATGATGTCCTGCATGACTGCGGCGACGCGATCGGTCCGCGTCTTGGCGCCGCGCCGACGTTTGGCCTTCTCAGGTGCTCCGACGCACTTGTACTCGTAAGCCATATGCCCCCCGGTCTTCCCGTTCTTCGACTCGCCCCACTCCGGTGCTCTCTATTCAGCAGATGCCGCGCAAAGGCACAAGGGGGAGGCGCGTTCTGGCCCGAAAGCCGCGAGATTCTGCACGAAAATCGCTGATGGGGTCGCAGAACACCCGTGTTTCACCTGTGGTTAAGCGTGTTGTGGTGTCTGTGTCTCATGAGCTTCATGCGCTTTTCAGCGGCCCCTGCGGGGCGTCTGAGCGACCGGACCTTGCCGTGGGTCATCTTCGGCGAGCGGCCGGATTATCCCGACGGCTTGGAAGACAGCGCGCTCGCGGGCATCAACCTCGCGCAAATCGCCTCGTCGCCCGGCGCGCCGATGTTCGAGCCGGAATCGCTGTTCGGCGCGCATATGGCCGGTCAGGATCTGGGCTTCGCCGAGGACGGTCCGGTGGTGATCTTCGTGCACGGGTTCGAGCACGAACCGCGGCGTCCCGTGCGTGCGCGGGCGCACAGTGACAATGCGCATCGATGCCTGTTCCATTTCGACGAACCGCCTGGCGGAACCGGGTCTCGTGAGGAGCGCAGGGGGCGGATTACGCCGTGGTTCGCCCGGGCCATGCTGAAAAAGGGACGCGGGCAACCCGAGGCCTGTACCGGGCTGGCGGTGGGATATTCGTACGCGTCTTATGGTGGATGGCCCGACCCGTACTTGCCGGATCTCAAGACCCGCTTGATCACAAAGACCGGGATCAGGCGGCGGCGGCAACCGCCTGAACCTTATGTGAATGCTTACCGGGACGCGGAGAATGCCGGCCTTGGTCTGGCCGCTGTGATGACCCAGTTGAGAGCGCGCCTGGATCATGCGGGGCTCGAGGACCGACCGATTGATATTGTGTGCCACTCGCTCGGCGCACGCGCTGTGATGTCGGCACTGGCGATGATCGCTTCGCGTTGGCCGAACGACACCACGTTGTCGCGGATCGACCGGGTGCTGATCATGGGTGGCGCGTGCTACTGGGGACAGGCTGCCGTCGCCCTGGCGAACATCACCTTCGCTCAACCCGACTTCCGTCCGCAGATCTTCAATTTCACCTCGCGCAATGACGATGTGCTGAATTTCCTGGCCACACGGTCAACGGCGCGGTCGGCCCGGGACGAGGCGATCGAAGATCTTAGTCTTGAATGGCCGGACACACGCCTTCTGATGGGCGGGCGCACGATCGGACGCAACGGCGTCCCGCCCCACAAGCTCTACGAATTCTTCGGGGAGCCGTATGTCGACTGGATCGACATCCCGCTCGATAGTGGTCGCGTGCAGCGCTGGGCGCGCCGCAGCAAGATCAACCTGAAGGGCAAGCGTGGATTGCTCGGTGATCACTTCGTGCAGTATAGCCATCCGGGCAACTGGAAGCTCTATCGCCACATCCTGCATGATCGCGACGACTGGACGGTCGCGCGCCTGCGTCAGGAACTCGGATAGCCTCAACACAGTTTCGGTGGTGGCGTTCTGACCTCCGGTCAGCACCGCACGCGGTACCGCAAATTCGTGGTTTCACTTCCCTAATGCGATTCGTTCGAGCACAATTGCGCGGCTTTTTGAGAACGGGCGAATTTGACCATGACAGTTCTGCGATTTTCTGCCGCGAGAGATGGCGCACTGGGCAATGCATTGGCACCCTGGAAACTGTTCGGCGAAACGACGCCTGCCGTCCTGGAAGGCGACGCGCGAAAGGGTGTCCGGCTCGACCAGATCTATCGCCAGACGGGTGGGCTGGCCTTTGCGGATCAGCCGATCTTCCGGGACGATTCTCGCTTGGCCGCGCATTTTGATGCAATTCCGGACAGTGCCTTGGGCGATCCAGACGGTCCGGTCGTGGTATTCGTGCACGGGTTCATGTTCGAGGTCAGGCGCAAGCTAAAGGCGCGTCTCGAGAGTGACAATCCGCATCGCCGGTTGTTTCATTTCGAGGAGCCGGGCAGCCAAAGCGATGAGCACGACACCCGTATGACGCCCTGGCTGGCGCGGGCATTGTGTCCGAACGGCATGGGAGATGTCTCACAGGCGAACGGCCTCGCGGTCTGTTTCGGGTATGCCAGTTACGGGGAGACCGTGAGCGACGAGAGCCCGGGGCTGCTGGATTTCCTCGACTCGGTCATCGATTTCGTCAATCCGCTGGGGCGGCCGACGAATTTCTACGCGCTCGCTTATATCGACGCGATGATCGCCGGGCACGCGCTGGCCGCTGTCCTGGTGCATCTCGCCCGGCGGCTGGAAGCCGCAGGACGCGGGCATCAGCGGATTGACATCATCTCGCACAGCCTGGGCACCCGGACGGTTCTGAAGGCGATCGAGACGCTCGCGCTGCGCTATCCCGCGCCAGACAAGGTTCTGGAGCAGGTCGGCAAGGTGATCCTGCTCGCCGGTGCCTGTCTTTGGGAGCAGGCGGGGAAAGCACTCGACCGGATCGATCAGGCCGACCCTGAACAGCGCCCCGAGTTCTACAACATATTGTCGCGCGCCGACGAGGTGGTGCGGATCCTTGGGTCACGGGCCTCCCTGAGGGTCGCGCGTGAAGAAGCCGGGCTCGAGGTCAATGATGTGGACCGCGCGGCGGCACTGCTTCAGGGTGCGGGCCTGCTAGGACGCGAGGGCAAGCCGCCGCAGAAGTTCTATCCGAGCGCAGACTCGGCCTATTCGGATTGGGTCGATATCGACCTGCACAGCGATGCGGTCAAATCCTGGGGTTTCATGCATGGTCTGGAACTGGACGGCGACCGCCCGTTCCTGCAGGGCGATCACTGGGTGCACTTCACGCACAGGCCGAACTGGGAGCTTTACCGGCGGATCCTGGACGGAGGCTCCGGCTGGACCGCGCGAGAGCTTGCTGCATCCGTCGGATAGCGTCTCCCTCGTGCCACCGCGAAAGGCTTACTCGATGCCGAGCTTGTCCTTCACGATCTGCTGCACGGCTTGAGGGTTTGCTTTGCCCTTGGACGCTTTCATGACCTGACCGACGAACCAGCCGGACAATGTCGGCTTGGATTTGGCCTGTTCGACCTTGTCGGGGTTCGCCGCGATCACCTCGTCGACGACCGCTTCGATCGCGCCGGTATCCGTGACCTGCTTCATGCCGCGCGCGTCGACAATCTCGGCTGGCACGCCGCCCTCGGCCCAGACGATCTCGAACAGATCCTTGCCGATCTTGCCCGAGATATCGCCCTTGGCGATCAGATCGATGATCCCGCCGATCTGCTCGGGGCTGACCGGGCTGTCATCGACGGTCTTGCCGTCCTTGTTCAAACGCCCGAAGAGTTCGTTGATCACCCAGTTGGCTGCGGTCTTGCCGTCGCGGCCGTCGGCGACTTGTTCGAAGAATGCCGCGTCGGCCACGTCTGCCGTCAGGACGCTCGCGTCGTACTCGGTCAGGCCGTAGTCCGCGACAAACCGTGCTTTCTTGGCGTCCGGCAATTCCGGCAGCGCGCCTGCGATTGCGTCTACGGTCGCCTGCTCGATCTCGAGCGGCAGAAGGTCCGGATCCGGGAAGTATCGATAATCGTGCGCTTCTTCCTTCGAGCGCATCGACCGTGTCTCGCCCTTGCTCGGATCGTAAAGCCGCGTCTCCTGATCGACCGTACCGCCGTCTTCCAGAATCGCAATCTGGCGCCGGGCCTCGTAATCGATGGCCTGCTGGATGAACCGCATCGAGTTCATGTTCTTGATCTCGCAGCGCGTGCCAAGATGCCCGAAGTCACCGGTCTCGCGGTACTTTTCGTACTGTCCGGGCTTGCAGACGGACACGTTCACATCGGCGCGCAGCGACCCTTCCTGCATGTTGCCATCGCAGGTGCCCAGGTACCGCATGATCTGGCGCAGCTTGCGGACGTATTCCGCCGCTTCCTCGGGCCCGCGAATGTCGGGGCGCGAGACGATCTCCATCAAGGCCACACCCGTGCGGTTCAGATCGACAAACGACATGGCCGGGTCCATGTCGTGGATCGACTTGCCCGCATCCTGTTCGAGGTGGATCCGCTCGATCCGCACGCGCCGCGCGACGCCGGGTTCCATATCGACGATCACTTCGCCCTCGCCGACGACCGGGTGCTTGAACTGGCTGATCTGATAGCCTTGCGGCAGATCCGGATAAAAATAGTTCTTGCGGTCGAACACGCTGCGCAGGTTGATCTGCGCCTTCAGGCCCAGACCGGTCTTCACCGCCTGCTCGACGCAGAACGAGTTGATGACCGGCAACATCCCGGGCATCGCCGCGTCGACCAGGCTGACATTGGCATTCGGCTCGGCTCCGAACGCGGTCGAGGCGCCCGAGAACAGCTTGGATTTCGAGGCCACCTGCGCGTGAACCTCCATCCCGATAACCAGTTCCCAGTCGTCCTTCACGCCCGCGATCACCTTCACGTCCGGTTCGCGGAATGCCAGCTCGCTCATGCCAATCGCCCTGCTGATGGTGCCATCCCAGCGACTTACGCCCGGAAAGGACGCTTGGCAACGGCCCACACACGCGGTTATCTGGCGCCGTACGATGGTTTGCATCCTGAACAACCACACGTTTGCTGATCGGCGCTCGGGGGCGCGCGTCGGATCCCGCAAAGGCAGAGTGTGGACCGTTTGGGCAGAGGGGGAGTCAATGCTCAGAACAATCGCCGCGGCTTGCATTGCCGCAGTAATCGCCGTGCCCGCAGGTGCGGACGCCTTGAAGGAGATCCTGGACCGTGGGTCGATCAAGCTCGGGATCCGGTCTTCGGCGCCGCCGTTTTCCTATCTCGACGACAACGGTGCACCAGCCGGACTGGCCGTGAGCCTGTGCAACGCCGTCGTCCGGGAAATCGCGCGGCACCAGAAGATCCGGCTCGGCATCGAGTACAAGGTGCTCGACGCCAAGCAACGCTTCCCAGCACTGATCAATCGGGAGACAGACCTCCATTGCGGACCGGCCTCGGCCACGCTGGAAAGGCGCAAAACGCTCGACTTCTCGATCATCTATTTCGTGGACGGCGCCGCCGCGGCGGTTCGCCCGGACGGCAACTTCGATACGATCTTCGACACGGATGGCGGGACGTTCGGCGTGCTCGGCGGCACCACGACCCTGGGCGTTGTCCAGGATCTGGTCGCGCGCAACAGTCTGAATGCCACGATCAAGCAGTTCGATAGCCACGGGGCTGGCTTGTCCGAACTCGCGGCAAGCGAGATCGATGTCTACTTCGGCGACCAAGCCATTCTGTTCTTCCAGATCGAGCGGCTTGGTCTGATCGACGATGTTCAGGTGTTCGAGGATGTCTTCAGCTTCGAGCCCTACGCGATCGTCATGAAGCGCGGCGAGGATGATTTGCGCTTGGCCGTGGATCGGGCGCTGTCGAAGATCTACGAGACGGGGCTGATCTATCAGATGATCCTGAGCGAGCTCGACAATTACCCGCTGTCGACCGAGGCGAAGACGCTTTATCTGGTGGTCGGCCTGCCGGAATGATCCGAAAGGCTTTGGGCGAGCACATCGTTCGTCAGAGCTGAAGTCTTTCCGACGCGCCTTACCCTTCGATCGCCTCCCAGACCGCGACCTGGCGCATGACCTGCCGCACGCGCGTGAGCAGGCACAACCGGTTGCGCCGGACAATTTGGTTGTCGGCGTTCACCGTCACCTGATCGAAGAACGCGTCGATCGGTGCGCGCAGCTTGGCCATCTCGCCCATGGCGGCGGTGAAGTCCTCGGCCCCCAGCGCTTTCGAGATCTCCGGTTCGGCGGCATCCAATGCAGCGAACAGGGCGCGCTCCTCGTCCTGTTCGGTGAATTTCTCCTCGGCGCCGCCCGAGTACTCGACCCCGTCCTTCTTTTCCTCCGCCGCGACGATGTTCGAAGCTCGCTTGTAACCGGCTAGCAGGTTGGCGCCGTCCTCGGTGTCGAGGAACGCTTGCAGCGCTCGAACCCGGTTCACGAGCAACACGAGATCGTCCTGCCCGCCAAGATCGAAACAAGCCTGGATGACGTCATGGCGAATGCCCTGATCACGGAGGTAGACCTTCAGGCGGTCGGCGAGGAAGGAGAGGACTGAGCGCGTGAGTTCGCTAGTGTCAGATAGGCGTAAAGTGACGTCTTCTTCCCAAGCTATTTCACCCTTCGCCGCAGCATAAGCGACTGCCGGAAGTCCTTCAAAAGCAAGATCGAAACGTTCGATGTTAGAGTCCTGAACACCGTTCTCACCAATACCCCAGAACGAAGCCCAAACTTCGTTTCCGTCGGGTGCATTCCCATCATATCGAAGAACCTGCCGGCGAAAAGCCAACCCCTCCAAAACACTCATATAAGACCGCTCGATGACTGCACCGAGTGACACCCTAAAACGGCACTCTAAGTTTATCCGAATAACCCCCAACGCTGCCCTCCGCAGGGCGAACGGGTCCTTGCTCCCAGTCGGTTTCTCGTCAATCGCCCAGAAGCCCGTCAGCACGTCGATCTTGTCGGCCAGCGCCACGGAGGCACTCACAGGCTCGGCCGGCACGTCATCCGACGGCCCCAGCGGTGCGTAGTGCGTCTCGCAGGCCGCCGCGATCTCCGGCGCCAATCCGGCATGTTGCGCGTAGTAGCGGCCCATGATCCCCTGCAGTTCCGGAAACTCGTAGACCATCTGGCTCGACAGGTCCGCCTTGCAGACCATTGCGGCCTGGCGCGCGGCCTCGGGATCGGCGACGACAGAGGGCGCAATCTCTGCCGCCAGCGCTGCGATGCGCTCGATCCGCTCCCATTGCGTGCCGAGCTTGTTGTGGAACGTGACCGCCTTCAGCGGTTCAGCCAGCGCGGCCATCCCGCCGACTTTTACAGTCCGCAGATCGTTCTCCCAGAAGAACTTGGCATCCGAAAGCCGCGCCGCCAGCACCTTGCCATTGCCTGCCAGGATCGTGGCACCGCCATCGGCAGCCTCGGTGTTCGCGACCGTGACGAACCGCTCGATCCTGCCAGTCTTGGGATTGCGCACCGAGAAGAACTTCTGATGCTCCTTCATCGAGGTTTGGAGCACCTCTGGCGGCAAATCCAGAAACTCCTCTCCAATCTCGCCCATCAGGGTCACGGGCCATTCGACCAATCCCGCAACCTCGGCGAGCAAGCCCTTGTCGGCAACGACCTCCATCCCCTGAGCGAAGGCGAGGTTCTGCGCGTCCGCCTCGATCCGCGCGGCCCGCTCGGCGGGGTACAGGATCACCTTGGCCACTTCCAGCTTCGCCGCATAGTCGTCAAAGCCCGACACCTTGATCGGCGCTGGCGCATGGAAGCGGTGGCCATAGGTCACGTCACCGGCGCGGATACCATCGATCTCGAGCGGCACGGTCTCGACCCAGGCCTCGTCACTCAACACGCACAAGATCGACTGCAAGGGTCGCACCCAGCGCAAAGCTCCCGCCCCCCAGCGCATCGATTTCGGCCAGGGAAAATTGCGGACCGCGTGTTCGACCGCCTCGGCGATCACGTCCGCCGCGGGGCGGCCCTGCCGTTTGATCACGGCGAAATAGACCTGCCCCTTCTTGTCGTCGCGCACCTCAAGCTGGTCCTGGTCCAAACCGGTTGAACGCAGAAAACCGGCCAGCGCTTTGTCTGGCGCATCAGTTCGCGGTCCCTTGCGTTCCTCGACTGTATCGGGCGTCACCGTGGGCAGCCCGGACAGCGCCAGAACCAGACGGCGCGGCGTCGCGAAGGCACGGCCCCCAGCATAGGTCAGCCCCGCTTCGACCATATGGTCGGTCACCAGCTTCTTCAGATCCTCGGCCGCACGGGTCTGCATCCGCGCGGGGATCTCCTCGGAGAACAGCTCGAGCAACAGGTCGGGCACGGAAGTCGCCTCTCGATATCGGGTGGTCGTTGCGGGCCGCGTCTTAGACGACGGTTACGGGAAAAGCGAGGGCTCTTCCCGTCGCGCTCATCTCGTCCGCCGCCGGCTTAGTTCCGCCGCACCACGCAGTTGACGCCGGCCCGCCGGATGCGGGCACACAACTGCCGTGCCGCCACACGGCTTTGAGCACCGACGCGCGCGGAGTACAGGCGGCGCCCCGCGACCTTCCGCGACCGAACGACAATTGCGCCGCGCCCGCCAATGACATGCGATGCACGTGCCCGCGCACGCCGGAACGCCTTCACTGCGGCACGTCTGGAAATGCCTGCCGCAATCTGCACGCCCCACGGCGCGCGTGCAACGGCCCCCATCGCGCGGGTCGAGATAATCGGCAGTGCTCGGCATCCCTCGTCGAAGTTCTTGCCCTTCTCGAGGGGCTTGTGCTCAACCTCACGCGCCCTTTTGCGGAACCACTCGACCGGACGGTGGGTGATCGACTGCACGTAGTCCACGGTCTCGCCTGGCAGGCGACCGCCCTTTGCCAACCACCTCGCCACGCGGTTCGGTCCGCTGTTGTACGCCGCTGCGGCGAGCCCGAAATTGCCGAACTGCGCACGCAGATCTGCCAGAAAAGACGCCGAAGCCGGGAGAGCCTGCACTGGATCCCATGGATCCTTCAATCCCCGGATCCGCGCTGTTGCCGGCATGAATTGCGCGATTCCCTGGGCGCCGACCGGGCTCAGCGCTTTGATGTCGAAACGGCTTTCCTTCCATATCAGACGCGCGAAGAACTCCTCTGGCAGACCGTAATCCCGGGCGTTCGCCTTTATCAGATCGCAGATCCGCGCCGTATCGAACCCATCGCCCGCTTTCACGAGGCCCGCAGGCCTGGACTTGGGAATGGCAAAGACAGGCCATGTATCTGCCGACGATGCGGGCTCGGCACTGAATCCAATCGCCAGGACAGCAATCAACGGAGTGAACCAGCGTGCGGCCAAAATCCTGACGACACCAATCCGCAGGATTGGCAGAGTTGGGATTTTCTCCGCGCGCAGGAAGAGGCGTGCGCGCGTTAGCGCGCTCATTTTAACTCGAAGCTCCCGAGCCCCGAACTCAGCGGCTTGCGCGGGCCCGATCGCGGCGTGAGGACATCGGCTGGAAGGCGACCGCCACATGGTACTCGCAGTACGGCTTGCCGGGCACGCAGTCCAGTCCGCAGAATGCGAAGCTCTCTTCGGTCGGATCGCCGATCGGCCACTTGCACGTCCGCTCGGTCAGATCCAGCAACGGGATCCGCTTGGCGAACTTCTCGATCTCGGCCAGCGTTGCGCGCGCGGCCTCCTCTTCCGGGGTTGGCGCGCCCGGCGCCCGCGGTTGGGTTGCATCGCGGATCACAGGTGCCGTGCGTCGGACGACTGGTGCCGGGACCGGGGCATCCGCCTTCACCGGTTCGGGTGACGTCGGTTTTGCTGCTTCCGCCGCAGGCTTGGGAGCTGCAGTGGCCGGTTTGGCCTTCGGCGCTTCGGCCGTCTTCGCCTCGTCACCGCCCGCGCGGTTCGACAACCCAAGCCGGTGCACCTTGCCGATCACGGCATTGCGCGTCACACCGCCCAGCACCTTGGCGATCTGGCTCGCACTCATACCTTCGGTCCAAAGTTCCTTAAGCTTCTCGACGCGCTCATCGGTCCAGGACATAGGCATCTCCAAATTATAGCCCGGCGCGGCACCGATATGGACACACGGACTGCGGGCAACTGAGCCTCTATCATAAGAAGCGAAAGCTGCGTTACAAGGCGTCGCGGCGCCACGCAAGCCCAGCCGACCAGGATTTCCGCATGACCGAACTCAGCCCGCCCGACCCGCAGCGCCTGCCAAGACAGATGGGTGAGCGCCGGTTCGGGCGCACGAACTGGCTGGGCCTCTACACCCTGATCGAGCGCGAAGTTCGCCGGTTCCTGAGCGTCTGGTCGCAGACTGTGCTCGCGCCGGTCGCAACCTCGGCCTTGTTCATGGTCGTCTTCACGATAGCCTTCGGATCGCGGCGCGGCGAGGTCCAGGGCGTACCGTTCGAGCAGTTCCTAGCACCCGGCCTGCTGATGATGACTGTCATCCAGAACGCGTTTGCCAATACGTCTTCCTCGATCATGATCGCCAAGATCCAGGGCAACATCGTCGACACGCTGATGCCGCCACTCTCGGCGGGAGAGATCCTGGTCGGCTATATCGCCGGCGGTCTGATCCGTGGCGCCGTGTGCGCGACAGTGGTGATGGCCGTGATCTTCCCCTGGGCTGGGATCACGCCACAAAACGTGCTCTGGATGCTCTGGTTCGCACTCGCAGGGTCTGTGATGATGGGGCTGCTAGGACTGCTTGCCGCCATCCACGCCCAGCGCTTCGACCAGATGTCGGCCATCACGAACTTCGTGATTACACCCCTCAGTTTCCTGTCTGGCACGTTCTATTCGATCACCGCCCTGCCCGAGGCTTTCCGCGCGATCAGCCACATCAACCCGTTCTTCTACCTGATCGACGGGTTCCGGTTCGGCGCAATCGGCATCAGCGACTCGAACCCCTGGATCGGTCTCGGCGTCACACTGGCGATCAACGTGGCACTCTGGCTCGTCGCGTTGCGGTGGTTGACCACCGGATACAAGCTGAAACCCTGAACGATCCCGACACCGGCACCCTTACCCAGCGGCAGTTTCCTGTTCTTGCTTCGGAACGTTTGCAAACAGCCGATCGAGAAATCCGTTGAACCATGCGCCCATCATCGGGTCATGCACCGGCAGCAATGCGTCCTGCTCTTCCCGCGTCTGAGCGCCCGGTTTGCCGAAATGCGCCCAGTCGCCATTCTGCCAACGCCGGAACCCCGCCTCGGTCACCTCGGCGTGGAACTGAAACGCATAGGCGTTCGGACCGGCCTGCATTGCCTGGTTCGGAAAAAGCTCGGACCCGGCCAGCCGTGTTGCTCCGGCCGGGACCTCGAACCCGTGAAAGTGCGCCTGCAAGACACGCAGATCGTCCGGAAAGAACGCCCGGCCTGCCGCAGTCGGCGTGACTGCGTAGTAGCCCCACTCGTACACTTCCGGGTTCAGTGGGCCGCATTGGGCCCCCATCACATGCGCCATGGTCTGTGAGCCCTGGCAAATGCCCAAGATCGGCGTCTCCGCCTTCAGACAGGCTTCGACCCATCGATTTTCCGCGTGCAGGAACGGATGCAGATGCTCCTCGAAGACATTGAACTTGCCACCATAGACGACCGAGCCCAGCACCGATCCATCGACGTCCGGCAATGATTCGCCGCGATAGGGCCGAAACACCTCGAACGGAACACCATGGCGCCGCAGCCACAGCGTCACCCGGTCGTCCATCGGATCGTCCTCGTGCCGGACAAGAATCACACGTTCCATTGCATCGTCTCCATGATCAGGCCGCACGGCGCGGCGCAAAGATCGGACTTGCCTTCCGCGCCCTGCCGCCGCTAACCGGCGGACACCCAAATTGGTCCCTGTCGGAGCATTCCGCGCATGAAAAATCAAGGTGGAGTTGTCCGACCGGCAATTGCGCTGACGCTCACCTCCGCTGCATCAATGGCGTTGGAGATCGTCGCTGGACGCGCTTTGGCACCCTATGTCGGCATGTCGCTATACACCTGGACCATCATCATAGCGGTGGTCCTGGCGGGCCTGTCGCTGGGCCATTGGATCGGCGGGCGCTGGGCAGACCGGACACCTCGCCCCGGGCGCGCGGTTGCATGGTCTTTGACGTTCGCCGCGTTGACAACACAGGGCAGCCTCGCCGCCTTGAGGTTTGCCGCGACTGTCGCCCAGGGCGTCGATCCTATCGAGCAGATGACACTACTGGCGATGGCGTCATTCTTCCTGCCGAGCGCCTTTGCCGGGTTGCTGGCGCCGCTGCTGACGGTGATCGCGCTGCGCGCCACGCACCCGGACAGGCAGGGCGGTGTACTCGGCCTGATGTTTGCGCTAGGTGCCGTGGGCGCGATCGGAGGAACGGTTGCCGCCGGGCTGGTCTTGATATCATGGCTCGGAACGGAACTGTCGATTATGGTGATCGGCTGCACCTACGCTTTGCTGTCCCTGTTGTTCTGGCCGCTGTGGCCTGGCCGGGCGATGACAAGTTTCACCATCATCGGTATCCTTGCGACGTGGCCCGGCGTGTTCGCCCCCCGCTCGCCCTGTCTTACGGAAAGCGCCTACTTCTGCATCCGGGTCGACCCCGTACCCGGCTATGGCGGCCCGGCGCGTGTGTTGGCGCTGGACCATCTCGCGCACGGCGTGAACGTCCGAGATGATGCGGAACTGCTGGTCTCGCCCTACGTACAAGGTGTCGACGAACTGGTGGCGCGCCGTTTCCCCGGCCCGGCTCTGGATGCGTTCTTTGTTGGCGGTGGCGCCTATACGCTGCCACGCGCCTGGCAAGCCCGCTATCCGGAGGGGCGCTCCACCGTGGCCGAGATCGATCCGGCGGTGACGGCAACCGCGTCGACAATGCTCTGGTATGACGTGAGCAACCAAACCGAGATCATCCACGGCGATGCGCGTCAGGTGCTCTCGCAGGGGCCTGAAGCCGAAACCTTCGATGTCATCTTCGGCGATGCGTTCCATGACATCTCGATCCCGCAGCATCTGGTGACCGATGAGTTCCATGCCGAGATCAAGGCTAGGCTGAAGCCTGGCGGTGTCTATGCTCTGAACGTCGTCGACGCCCTGCGCAGCCCGCGCTTCATGCTGTCTCTGGCCCAGACATTGCAAGCCCGGTTTGATCATGTGGAGCTTTGGCTCGACCGTGAGAGCGTTCAGCCGCTCGAGGCCCGGACCACGTGGATTGTTCTCGCCTCGGACACGCCTTCGGGCATCAACGACCACGCCGCGACATCGGGCTTTGGACGCGACTGGGTGCAGGTTCCGCTGGACGCCATGATCCGAACGATCGGCGCAGAGAACCTGGTGTTTTTGACCGACGACTTCGCGCCGGTCGACCGGCTGCTTGCACCGGTCTTGCTGGACGCATCTCTTGCCGAGGCAAAGCCTGGCTGACCGCACCGCCCGAATTGACTTAATCGCCCAGATCCCGCATAAGACGCGCCTCGCCCCCGGGCATCCTGCCTTGGGGTGTTTTTCTTTTTGGGGCCATGCGAACGGCCCAAACCAGAGGAGACAGACCAGTGATCGCGCCCGTTATGCCAACTTATGCACGGGCACCGCTCGAATTCGAGCGGGGTAAAGGCGCCTGGCTGATGACTGCGGAAGGCGAGAAGTTTCTCGACTTCGGTGCAGGGATCGCCGTGAATTGCCTTGGCCATGCCCATCCGAAGCTTGTCGAGGCTTTGGAGACGCAGGCGCGACGCGTATGGCATGTCTCGAACCTGTACAACATTCCACGTCAGCAGGAACTGGCCGACAAGCTGGTCGCGAACACGTTCGCCGACACCATGTTCTTTTGCAACTCGGGTGCCGAGGCGATGGAACTGGCGATCAAGATCGCGCGCAAGCATTTCGACGCGAAGGGTCAGCCGGAGCGGGTTGAGATCATCACGTTCGAGGGCGCGTTCCATGGGCGGACGCTGGGAACGATTTCTTCTGCTTATACGAACCCCAAGCTGGTGGATGGGTTCGGCCCTCTGCTGCCGGGCTTCAAACAGGTGCCTTTCGGCGATCATGATGCGCTGAAGGCTGCCATCGGCCCCGAAACAGCGGCGATCATGATCGAGCCGATCCAGGGCGAGGGCGGCATCAAGCCGGTCCCGCACCAGTGTCTGCGTGGACTGCGCGAGTTGTGCGACGAGCACGGCATCCTGCTGATCTTCGACGAGATCCAGTGCGGCGTCGGGCGGACCGGCACGCTGTTCTTCCACGAACAGGCCGGCGTGACCCCGGACATCATGGGCATTGCCAAGGGCATCGGCGGCGGTTTTCCGCTGGGCGCATGTCTGGCCACCGAGGATGCGGCATGCGGCATGGTTCCGGGCACGCATGGCTCGACCTATGGCGGCAACCCACTGGGATGTGCGATCGGTTCAGCCGTGATGGACGAGCTGCTGGCACCGGACTTCCTGGACGAGGTCAAGCGCAAGGCGAGCCTGCTGCGTCAGCGCCTGGCCGAACTGGCTGACACTTATGGCGACATGATCGAGGAAGTCCGCGGCGAGGGCCTGATGCTGGGCGTGCGCTTTAAGGCGGGTTCCCCAGCCATCGACATCGTCAACGCGGCCTATGACGCAAAGATGCTCACGGTTCCGGCTGCCGAGAACACGGTGCGTCTGTTGCCGCCGCTGAATGTCACCGATACAGAACTCGGCGCCTGCGTCGAACGCCTGGGAACCGCATGCAAGACCGTGAGGGACAAGGCGGCAGAGGCTGCATGACCGGCCGGCACTTTCTGGACCTCCATCAGGTTCCTCCGGATCAACTTCGGGGGATTCTGGACGAGTCGATCCGCATCAAGCAGGCCCGCGAGGGCCTGCCGAAGCTCACGCCTGACGTCGAGCAACCCTTCAAGGACCGCATTGTCGCACTGATTTTCGAGAAACCTTCGACGCGAACGCGGATCTCGTTCGATGTCGGCGTGCGCCAGATGGGCGGGCAGACGATGGTGCTGTCCGGCTCGGAACTCCAGCTTGGCCACGGCGAGTCGGTGGGCGATACCGGCCGCGTGCTATCGTGTTTTGTCGACGCGATCATGATCCGGACATTCAAGCAGGAAACCCTGGACGAATTGTCCGAAGCTGCGACTGTTCCGGTCATAAACGGCCTGACGAACGCCTCGCATCCCTGCCAGATCATGGCCGATGTGATGACGTTCGAGGAACATCGCGGACCGATAAAAGGTGCCAAGGTGGTCTGGACGGGAGACGGCAACAACGTCTTCAACTCGTTCGCACACGCAGCGGTGGCCTTCGACTTCGAACTCGTGTTCTCGGGGCCGGAGACCTTGGATCCCGATCCTGACGTGATGGCCTTCGCCGATGGACATGTCTCGGTCGATCGCGATGTTGACCGAGCCGTGAATGGCGCCGCGCTGGTGCTCGCGGATACCTGGCTGTCGATGCATGACGATATCTCGTCGCGTGATCGGCGCCACAACCAGCTCAAGCCCTACCAGGTGACGTCCGATCTGATGGGCAAGGCGCGCGAGGATGCGGTCTTCATGCACTGCCTGCCTGCACATCGCGAGGAAGAGGTCACGTCCGAGGTCTTCGATGGCCCGCGATCGCTGGTCTTCGACGAAGCCGAGAACCGGCTGCACGTGCAGAAAGGTATCCTGCGCTGGTGTCTGAACTCGGCGGCGTAATCCTTGGCTGACCCGAAGATCGTCATCATAGGCGCTGGAATGGCAGGCGTTGCCTGTGCGCGGAGGCTGGCGGATGCTGGTCTGGTACCGATGGTGATCGACAAGGGTCGCAGTCCGGGCGGTCGGATGTCGACGCGGCGAACGGATGGGTTCACCTTTGACCATGGTGCACAGTACTTCACGGCTCGAAGCGACGCGTTTCGGGCCGTCGTCGAAGACGCCTTGGACGCTGGCGCGGTCGCAGTCTGGGATGACGGCTCGGGAGCCGGAGAACCCCATTACGTAGGCCTGCCCGGCATGAGCGGTCCCGTCAAGCACATGGCAAACGGCCTGGACATCCGCTGCGGGATCGAGATCCAGGCGGTGAGATCACATCGTACGGGCTGGGTGCTCGAGCACGATGGTGGATCGTTCGACGCGGATATCGTCATCTCGACGGCGCCGGTGCCGCAGACGAAGACCTTGGTGGGAGCACACGGCTTCGCCGCCGCACTCGACCAGATTCAGATGGCGCCGTGCTGGGCACTGATGCTGGGATTTGATGCTCCGATCGACCCAGGCTGGACAGCGCGCCGCACGGAAGACGATCTTGCCTGGATTGCGCGCAACGGAACCAAACCCGGCCGCGCGGGTGAGAGCTGGGTGGTCCATGCCTCACCTGCCTGGAGCGCCGCACATCTTGAGCTGGATAAACCCGACGCCGCCGATCGCCTGTTCGACATGCTGCAAACCGATCTTGGCCCTCTGCCAGCACCGTCCTACATCGCCGGGCACCGCTGGCGTTATGCCATGGTCACGACGCCCCTGGGCCATTCCTTCCTGAATCAGGGAACGCTTTATGCCGGTGGCGACTGGGCGCTGGGTCCTCGTGTCGAGTGCGCGTTCGAGAGCGGGCAGGCCATCGCAAATGCTGTTCTCAACGAAAGCGGTATCTGAGCGAGTCCAATGCTCGCCGCAGCAAATCTGTGTCGATTGCGCAACTGCGTTGTTGCACCGCGGCACCAATCTGATCCGTGTCGACACGCACCCAGATCGTGCGTGATCGTTTGACCTCACCGACCGGCGCGAGATCGGCGGTTAGTGAGGACACAAATCATGAGAAAGACATCGGTCACCCTGGCGGCCCTGGCCGCCTCTGCAATCGTCGCAACTGGTCCAGCCGTTACCGACGGGATTTTCTGATCGCTTGAGGGCTCGTTCGGCGAGGGCGGGTTCGAAAACCGCTACGTACCGCCCGTTACCATGCCGACCGTGAACGAAAGCCCGTTCATCACGACCGAGGGGCGTGACGACGGACCTGACGCTGCACTTCTAGGCATCGCCGGGGCGGGCCGTGGGTTCGCCCTGTCCTTTCCGAAGCAATACCGTGATCCAGATGCGTCAGCGGCGCGGCGACAGCGTCCAGATCACCGCGCCGCCGAGATCTTCGTGAGTGACCTGGATAAACGCCCGGTGCGAGGCGATGGCGCCGTGCCAAAGCTCTGCCCAACACGAAAGCAGCAATGCACGATCGCTATCGTCGATACCGCGAACGAACCGAAGGCCATGCTGATGAACGCGCACGAATTCGCCGTCCGAGATTTCTATCCTGACATCGTCGCCCATCCCCGAAAGTGCCGCACCGAGGAATCGAGCAGCGTCGGGCACGTCGCCATCTTCGCAACCCAGTGCGTCGGCCATAAAGCGGTATTGCTGCAAGCCTGTCAGACGGGCCGCGCGTCCTCCGATATCCTTGGCCCGGTCACGTCCGATCAGACCGGCAAGCTCGCGCAACCCGTTCCGGCAGTACTCCATCGCATAGTTGCGACCTGCTTTCGCCAGACGCTCAGCGCTCCAGTGCGCATCGGGTGGGCTTGGCTGCCGTGAGGGCTCGTAAGGTGGTGGGACTTCGTCGGGAGCAAAGCGCAGGCGGTCTTCCGGGCTCAGATCATGGTCGTATTCCTTGAAGTACCCGCAGAGGCCGAACTGACCGGTCAGATCCTCGGACACACAGACGAAGCCAAGGCGCGGGTTCTTCAGAGACACCCCGTTTTGCGCATACCACCCTTTCAGGAAGCCCCGGCTCGCTTCGGCGGGAATGCCGCAGATCGCGGGGCCGTCATACATCCAGCGCGGATAGCGGAAGCGGACCCAAGCCTTTCGGTCGGACTCCTCCATGTATTCGACGCCGACCCCACCGACGCTGTTCGACAGCACATGGTATTTCGCACAGGCGACGGCATCGGGCTGACCGGTGAGGCCAAGTTTCTCGAAGCTGGACAGGAACTTGGCCTCATGCTGGCGGCGAAACAGGCGGAACATCCACTCGCCGATGGTCTCGCGGCCTTCTTCGACGGAGACCATCAGTTGGAGGCCAAGAAAATACTGGTGATGCAGATGAGCCTGCACGCCGATGGCCGAGGTCTCGTCCGTCATGGCTCGGCGCACTCCCATGGACATCTCTCCTCACCGCACCCAGAAGACGCGCGTGAACAAGACAAGCACCGACATGAATTCCAGCCGTCCCAGCAACATCCCGGTGGCGAGGATCCACTTCGCGGCGGTGTTGACCTCGGCATAGTTTCCGGCGGGGCCAATGGTGTCTCCCAGTCCCGGACCGACATTGGCCAGCGATGCAACCGCACCGGAGATCGACGTGATCGTGTCGAGCCCCGTCAGCGACAGCAAGACGGCCCAGCCCGCGAGCGCCGATACGAAGATAAAAAAGTATCCCATCACCGAGGACAGGACCTCGGGATCGACCAGACGGCCCTGATAACGCAGTTGGTGAATCCCGTTGGGCGAGTTGATGCGGCGAAGTTGGATGCGCAAGGCTTCGAACAGGATCTGGTAACGGAACACCTTGGCCGAGCAGGACGTCGAGCCCGCGCAGCCGCCGATCAGGGCGAGTATGAAGAACAGCGTGACCGGGAAACCGCCCCAGCGGAAGAAATCCTCGGACGCGTATCCTGTGCCGGTCAGGATCGCGGTCACGTTGAACAATGACGCGCGGAAGGCCGGTTCAAAGCTGCGGCTGTCTTGCTGGATCTGCCAGGCGATCATGGCGGCCGTCGCGACGCCAATGATCGCCACAAAGCCGCGGATTTGAGTATCACGCCAGATCGGACCGGTCTGTCCACGCGAGAACTGCATCAGGCGCAGGAACGGCAGGGCGGCCAGAACCATGAATACGACGGCAACGTACTGCGCGGATGGATCAAACGCTCCGAACGATGCATCGTAGTTGCCCATGCCGCCGGTTGAGACGGTCGTCATGGCGTGACACAGCGCATCGAAAATCTCCATGCCCGCGGCCGAGTATCCGATGATGCAAGCGACCGTCAGGGCCACATAGATCTGGCTGAGCTGGGTCGCCGCCTCGGCCGCGCGGGGTAGGATGTCACCGATCAGATCGAAGCTTTCCGTGCGGAAGAACTGCATCCCGCCGATCTTCAGGACCGGAAGAAACACCATGGCAACGACGACGATGCCGACACCGCCGAACCATTGCAGCATCGCGCGCCAGAGCAGCATGCCGCGCGGTGCATCATCCAGTCCGGTGAACACCGTCGCACCGGTCGTCGTCAGGCCCGACATCGCTTCGAAGAACGCATCGGTGTAGCCAGCACCCGGAGCACCGAACACGAACGGCAGCGCGCCGAAGATCGGCAAGACGACCCAGACCATAACGGTGAGCAGAACGGCCTGGCGGCGATCCAGCCCGGCGCCCCGGCCGGACGTGCACAAAAGTGCGAACGCCGCCCCGCCAACGACCGTCATCGACGCTGCGATCAGGAAACCCTGCCAGCCCAAGTTGCCATCGGACCAGTCCAGCATCGCAGGGAGCAGCATGGCGAAGCCCAGCGCGATGCTAAGCCGCCCGATGAGATGTCCGACGGGGTGGAGGGCCTCCATGGAGCTTTTGCTGACTTATGCCTGTGGGCCTGTCAACCGGAGCGGTGCCGGATCAGCGCGCGATCGAGCAACATCTGGGCAAGTGCGATCCGCTCTTGCTCCGAGAGATGATCGGGCAGATCCTCGACGCTAGTCCGTTGCGTCAGGAGTTGGCGGACAGCGGGTTCGGCGCGGTCGGGAAAACGCAAGCGGATCGGACCACATATAACCTGCCGACATTGTGTGTCGGAACCTTCGAGGCCGATGTGCCAGTGCAGGTCATCGTGGGGCGCGGTTTCGGTCGCCATCGAGACCGTTTGTGGTTGCAGAGCGGCGGCTAGGCGGCCTGCCTGATCCGGTTGGAACCGTGCGGCATGACGGGGCAGAAATGCGTCGACGGCGACAGCCGCATCGCCGGACCATCGTTCAGAAAGTGCCAATATCAGGGATTGAGGATCCTGTAGAAATCCGATCGGAGCGAGATCGCGCAATGGATCATCGTCTTCCAGCGTCGCCGGATCGACATTGGCGATTTCGGCATAGCCGCTTTCCGAAATGGTCAGCGTGATGTGGAGTGATCCTGTCTCACTGCGGTCGCTCGCCGCGGCTGCGTGCGGCACGCCGCGCGGCAGGTAAAGCATATCACCGGTGGCGAGCACGGCCTGCTGTGCCTCATCCTCCCAACGATCCGGGGCTTCCCTGCCACCTTCGAACGCGAGAGGCCGCGCGAGTTGCTCATGCCCAAACCACCACGTTTTCTGTCCATAGATCTGGAGAATGAAGACCCCTGCCGCGCCGACATCGCCGTCAATGCCTTGTGCACCGGGCGGCGTCGCAGAGACACTACAGTGCCAGGCGTGCCCGGTTTGCGCCATGAGGAGGCGGCACATCCGGCCGAGGCGTGGCAACACGTCTTCTGCGTCATCGATGACCAGCGTCGCACCGTCAGACAACCGCGAGAGCAAGGAATCCGTTGCTGGCCGCGCTGGGTCACCTTCGGTGAACAACCATGTGCGCCCGTTGCCATCTCGTGCGTCGACATAAGACATCTTCGCTCGGCCTGACGCGGCGGCCTGATCAACTTCTTCGAGTGTCAGCAAGCCCGCATAGAACCGCTTCAACCGCCGGTTCAGCACCAGAGGCGCCCGATCCCAGTGGTCGCGCAGGAAGTTTGGCCGGTAGCTTGGTGCGATGAGCGTGTCGAGCGTGAATCCCGCCAGGAACCCTGCCTCACGCGCAGGGCGAGCAGAGGGAGGTACGGGAAATCGGCGCACCGTCATTGCAGTGGGTTGGCTTTAAAGGATCTAGCGGATGCTGTTTTCCAACGCTTCTATCGACGCGTTGAAATCAGCTCTGTGGAACTGTTCACTGGAGGTTAGGTTCCAGCTTTCGCCGTTGTCAGCGCCGTTGGCCGTGTTGAAGTCTGAGCTGTGAACTTCAATCACCTCAGGATCGTCGACCGCCGTGATTACGATGCCGTCTCCCTGAGCCCGGCCGACGTTAGCATCTTCGACCTGTTCGGGGCGCTTGTCCTGGTCGCTCATGAAATCTTCCCTCTCGAAGCGGCGTCAAATAGCTGCCGCGCCGTAATACATCCGGGATGGAGAATACCATGGACCGTGACGCCTGTCACAGTCGGTTTGCTCCACGCCGTCATACCACATCCATACCGTCCCAAAGCAGCCGCCAGCGTACGGGGGCCTCGATCGGGTCTATGATGGTGAGCGCCTCGGGCGTGCTGCTGCGCCGGGCATGTTCAAGCGCGTTTGTGTCGGGCGGTGCGGTGCCCGTATTCTGCTGCGTTCGCCCAGTATTGTGGTGCGCCCTGCCGCGCTCCGCGTCATCATCCGTTCCGGTTGTCATCCAGGCTTCTCCTGTCATCGTATTGTCTTCGATGCCAGGGTTGGACCACGTTCACGTGAGTCGGATCTGTACCAGATGCTACACTAAAAGTAATATTGATATTTAAAACCGATCACGACCGGCGGCGAACAGCCTGTACGCCTTCGATGCGGTCCTTAGCCTTCATCCACATCTCAACGACACGCAGGAACCAAGGATTTCCGCCATAGAGCTTCTGTGGCTTGAACGGTAGCGGGTCGAAGCCTGTCTCGCCCTGATCGGTTCCCAGGATCTTTTGCGCCAGCCGCCAACCCAGATACGGCGCCATTGCAACGCCTGAGCCATTGTAGCCGCAGGCATACCAGATGCCTTCGGCCTGACCGACATGCGGCGAGCCGTCGAAGGTGAAGGCGATGAAGCCCCGCCATGAATGGGTCAGTGCTACATCTCCCAGATCGGGGAAGACGGATAGCATGATGTCACGCATCCGTTGCGCCGAGAGGTGTTCGTCAATCACGTTCAACGAAGACCGTCCGCCATACAGGATGCGTTCACCCCAGGGGTCCGGTCGGAAATAGGAATGCTGTGCGCGGGTCTCGACGATCATGCTGCTCTGCGGGAAAAGCGATCGCACGCGGTTCTCGCCCAGAGGCTCAGTCGCGATGATGTAGGATGGAATCGGGATCAGACGGCGTGCCATCTTGTTGAAGGGGCCACCCGATCCGCCGGTGTAGCCGTTGCCAGCGTAGACAAGATGCTTCGCGGTCGTTGTGCCTTGGGCGTGTCGAATGGTCCAATCCTGATCACCGCCCTCGACCCGGTCGACGGCGCAATGCCCGACGATCTTCGCGCCTTTGGCCTCGGCAGCTTCGAGCAACCCCTTGTGGAACAGAGCCGGGTGAAGGCCGCCGTGCTGCGGCAGGTAGACCCCGCCATGGTAGAGATCGGTCGAGATGTACGTGCCCTGCTCGGACTTGGGCACGACCGCAGCTTCCATGGCGAGCGACGGTGCTTCGTTCTGCGCCCACGCCGCCAACCGTTCGAAGTGCCTGGGCGAACCCGCCCCAAGGAAGCGCCCGGTCTTCCGGTGCAAGGCGTCGACTGGCAACGTCTGGATCAACTCGGTCGTGAATTCGAGTGAGACACGGGCCTCGGTCAGCATCAGCTTCGCACGCTCTTCCCCGTACCGTTTGGCTATCGTCGCCATGGACGCCCGGTGACCCCACCCGATCATCCCGCCATTGCGCGTCGATGCCCCCGCGCCCGGCGGTCCTTTGTCGATCACAACGACGTCGCGGCCCGCCTCGGCAAGTGCGAGAGCGCAAGAAAGCCCCGTGAAGCCCGACCCGATGACGGCGATCTCGGCACGTTCGGGGCATACCGTACCAACGTCTTCGCGCGGCGGTGCGGCTTCGTGCCAAAACGGGGTTGTCTTCACGGCGTCGATCCTGTGCGTAGGTCTTCCTGAATTGCCGGAACACTATCGGGTAAGCGTGGCTGCGAACAGCCAGATCGCCGTTACGATTGCGCACAAACCTGATGCTCTGAATGCGTATCGGCCCAATGATCATCGGCCTGGTCGTAGATTGACCTGCGGCAGCATCGACCGGTCGTTCGATACGGACAACAGGCACGCGAAACAACAGCGACCCGCACTTCGGGTCGATATTCTGGCCTTGGGTGGTTCCAGATTTGAGGATCCGACGATCGGTTCGCGCGCAACCGGGAAGGTTCTAGTGCCCAATGGTCACAATGCGACCAGCTCTAATGCACCCGTTCGACGGTGGCGGCCGAAGCTCGTGCAACCGGTGGCTTCATCATCGCGCGTCGGATCAGAGCGTGTTCAACGGCACCTTGAGATACCGAGTTCCATTATCCTCGGCCGGAGGCATCTTACCGGCGCGCATGTTTACCTGGATCGACGGAATGATCAGCTTGGGAAGGCTGAGCTGCGCATCACGTTCCTCGCGCATCTGAACGAACAGGTCCTCATCAGCCTCGCCGCCAACATGTTTGTTCTTCGCCTTTTGCTCACCGACGGTCGACTCCCACGCGAACTCGTCACGCCCGGGCGCCTTGTAGTCGTGGCACGTGAAGATGCGCGTATCGTCCGGCAGGCTGAGGATCTTTTGAATCGAGTTCCAGAGCTGCCGCGCGGAACCGCCGGGAAAGTCGCAGCGCGCCGTGCCGAAATCCGGCATGAACAGCGTGTCACCGACAAAGGCCGCATCGCCGATGACGTAGGTCACACATGCGGGCGTGTGGCCGGGCGTGTGGAGCACCGAGGCCGAGAGGCCGCCGATCTGGAAACGGTCCTGCTCTCGGAACAATTGATCGAAGTCTGAGCCATCCCGCTCAAACTCAGTCCCCGCGTTAAAGACCTTGCCAAAGGTTTCCTGCACCACGGTAATCTCGGATCCGATCCCAATCTTCCCGCCGAGGCGTTGCTGGAGGTAAGGCGCTGCTGACAGGTGGTCGGCATGAACGTGGCTCTCCAGGATCCACTCGACGTTCAGCCCACGTGCGGTCACGTGGTCGATGATCAGATCCGCCGATGTCGTCTTCGTGCGCCCGGCCAGAAAGTCCAGATCAAGGACCGAATCAATGATCGCGCAGGCGTTCGAGTCAGGATCGCGAACGACATAGCTTGCGGTGTTCGTTGGCTCGTCGAAAAAGGCCGTTACGTCAGGTTGCATCTTCGCCTCGCGTTGATTGTGTCAGACTGGAACGTTCGATCATTGTACCGCGCACGTCATTTACCAGATCTAGGGTGTTGAATTAATCGTGTCATCCACCTGTCTCAAAAAAGTTCTTCGTTTACTCAACTTCACGTGGCAGTGCGGCTTGCCTGCACTCGGCAGTCGTGGCAAAAATGTGGCGGGATAAGCGCGATCCTGCCGCAGTTTTTCCGATTTTTGTGGCTTAAATCTCCTGGGGTGGGGATTCGACAGGACGCGATGGAACGGGGGCATTTTGCCCAATATGCGACGGATTTTGAGTTTCGTCATTGGACTGACCTGCACGGCCCTTGTCGTCGTCGGGCTCTACTTGTCGTTGGGCCCGAACGGAGAAGGGATCGTGCTTGATCGTCCTGGGACGCCGGCAAGACTTGCCAGCGGCGGGACAAGTGCGACCGCGTTCTTCGAAGTGGATGGGAACATGCTGGAATTGACCATGCTGTTCTCGGAGCCCGAGGATCCTGGCAGCATCTTCCGAACGCGTGTCCGACTTATGGACGGGCAGAGCCATACGATCGTCGTGGGTGAGCCGGGCGATGACTCTGGTCCACAACGCTATACCTTCCGCCGCAAGGGCTACACAGTTGAGATGCATCGAGCGCCTGCGACCACATTGAACGCCTCGTTCGCCGCCGGAAACTGACGGATCTCTCGCAAGATCGCGCGGGGAGACAGCGCACGAGCTTTCGTCAAACCGATGCGCGACAGCCGTTGTGACAAGAATCACAGTTTATTAAGGGATGTGAATGTAAAGTTGCTTTATCGATCCGAAGCCGGAGTGATCCGATGGTGCGCGTTCTAATCTTCATCACCGCCTTCTTGCTGGCAACCGTCGCACATGGGGCATCGCTCCTCGAGGACCGGTTGGTGAAACTGGATCAGCCCAGTCAGACAGCGACGATCGAAACCGGGACACTCAGTGTCGTCGCGTTCTACCGCGCACGGGCAGAGCTGTTGGACCTCACGGTCCTGGTGACGGATCAGGATGGCGAGACGTTGCGCACACGCGTCGCGCTCCGCGATCGTCAGCATCATGCGCTGACACTGGCGGACGAACACGAACGTCAGGCGGCCTTCAGCATCGAAATCCTGCGCACCGGTGCTCAGGTCGAGATGATGGTGCGTGACGTGGCAAAAATCCCAGACCTCGCGGCGCGCTAGGGCTGCATCCGACTCTCGCGGCCATGACGGAGTTCGGTTTTCCGCCCAAGAACGGCTACGTTCTTTGAAACGTTAGATAATAGGGTGTGCGACCTTCACGAAGCGCTTTCGCTTCATAGCGTGTTCCTGGCCAATCGGCCCAGGCCTTGCGCCAGTCGCAGACCCTCTCCGCAGACCACGTAAACCGCAGATCCTGGTCAATCACCTCAAGGGTATGGCGTACATAATCCGCGATGTCGGTCGCCACCCGCAGCTGTGCGCCCGCTGCCATGACGCGCGCCAGCATGTCCATCTGCTTGGGATTGATGAAGCGGCGCTTATGGTGTCGGGTCTTTGGCCACGGATCTGGATACAGCAAGAACGCTCGAGCAATCGAGGCGTCCGGAAGAACGTCCATGACATCGCGGGCATCCGCGCGGGTGACGGAGAGGTTCGTGACACCGGCTTTTTCAATCTTCATCAGCAGCGCGGCGACACCGTTGATGAATGGCTCGCACGCGATCAGGCCAGTCTCTGGATATCGTTGAGCCTGCGCGATTGCATGCTCACCCGATCCGAAGCCGATTTCGAGCCAGATCTCCTTCTTGCCGGGAAAGAGCGCATCCAAATCAATCGGAGTCCGGTCCGGGTTCTCCTCCCAACTGATGCCGGGCGGTGCGAGGTCCTGAAGTCGTGTGTCCAGCAGTTCGGCCTGGCGTTTGCGCAGTTTCTTTCCATGGCGACGCCCATAGAAGTTGCGCCAGGCTCGCTCAGGTTGTGGAGACTGCGGTGTATCCGTCATGGTGCCCGTCTAGGGGGGCGGCGCAGCCGAGGCAAGACCGCCCCCCGTCCCCGCCGTCTGCTACGGCGTGGCAGGCGCACCACTTTCCGCAAGAAGCAGCGGAGTACCCTCCGGACATTCGACGACGACATAGACGTCATACTCGCGAGGGATCTGCTGGAGGCCGACTTGGAGAAGCTCGAGATCGGCGCCGGGAGGTGGTGCAGACAGACCCGTACCGCCACCGACGCTGATAGGCTCGCAGTCGAACCGACGCGATGCCTGAACTGCGGCATTTGCATCAGAGACGGCACCGGCCGCGCTGACAGTCGAGGTTCCAAGCAACACATAATTGTCGGTCGTCTGACAGGCGCCAACCAACAGTGATGTACATAGAAGAACAAGTCTCATATCAGAAATCCTCCGTATTACTCCGGATCAATCAACCGGAATTCTTGGTTATAAGAATATTCGGATGCCCTTTTGACCACCGAATAACCAAAATACGAAGGAGATGTGCGAGCGGATCACTCGCACAGCAACAATTTCCTCGAGAAATTGCTAGTCGGTACTACAGCGCTGACTTCAGCGCGCTGGCAAGATCGGTCTTTTCCCAGGAGAAACCACCCTCGGCATCCGGTTCGCGGCCAAAGTGGCCGTACGCCGCAGTCCTGCGATAGATCGGACGGTTCAGACCCAGGTGCGTGCGGATCCCGCGCGGCGTCAGGCTGATCGAGTCGCGGATCGCCTGCTCGACCTTGGCAACATCGGCATTGGCCGTGCCGTAGTCTTCGATATGGATCGAGAGCGGTTCTGGCACGCCGATGGCATAGGACAATTGGATGCAGCACTTGTCCATCAGCCCTGCGGCCACGACGTTCTTCGCAACATAGCGCGCGGCATAAGCGGCCGAGCGGTCAACCTTGGTCGGGTCCTTGCCCGAGAACGCGCCGCCGCCGTGCGGCGCGGCACCGCCATATGTGTCGACAATGATCTTGCGGCCAGTCAGGCCCGCGTCACCGTCTGGTCCACCAATAACAAAACGACCCGTCGGGTTGACGTGCCAGACAGTGTCTGCGTCGACAAAGCCCTCTGGCATCGCCTTCAGCGCATAAGGTTCAACGATCTTGCGCACATCCGGAGATTCCAGACCTTCGGCATGCTGCGTCGACACCACGATCGTGTGGGCACGGACCGGTTTGCCATCACGGTATTCGACGGTAACCTGGCTTTTGGAATCCGGACCAAGCTCTGGAGCCGCGCCGGAGTGGCGGGCCTCGGCCATGAGGTGCAGGATGCGGTGCGCATACTGGATCGGTGCCGGCATCAACTCGGGAGTTTCATTCGTCGCGTAGCCGAACATAATCCCTTGGTCGCCCGCGCCTTCGTCCTTGTTGTCGGCGGCGTCAACGCCCTGCGCGATGTCAGCGGACTGCTCGTGAATATAGCAGTCGATCGAGCAGGTGTTGAAGTGGAAGCCCTTCTGCATGTAGCCGATGTCTTTGATGGTCGACCGGGCGGCTTCAATGAACTCTTCGTCACGGACGGACTGCTCTGGGCTGGTCTTGACTTCGCCCATCAGAACTACCTTGTTCGTGGTCGCGGCTGTTTCCACGGCCACACGCGCCTCGGGCTCACGGCTCAGGATCAGATCGATCATCGTGTCAGAAATCTGATCACAAACCTTGTCTGGGTGGCCTTCAGAGACGGACTCGGAAGTGAACAGGTAGTCGGTCCGGGACATGGGCAATCGCTCCTCGAATATCAGAAAGTGTCCGCTCGGCCTTGTATCGGCTGGAAGGCGCCCATTTGGCACGGGCATCGCGGGCGGTCAATGACCGAAAAAAGCGCAAATCGTCAGGGGGTATCCTTAGCGATTGTGCTTACAAGGTCCACGATGCGGCGCCGGGTCGGGACGTCATCGATCTTGAGGAATGCCATAGAGAGCGCGTGACCCTCGGCAGATGCGAGAAACGCCTGGACGGACGCCGTGCGTTCCGCAACCTCTTCTGCGTCCACATCGGACCCGGGTGTGGGCAGGCCATCGTAGAAGTACTGCACCGGCACCGAGAGGATTTGCGAGATCTTGAAAAGCCGACCGGCACCGATACGGTTCTGGCCCTTCTCGTATTTCTGGATCTGCTGGAACGTCAGCCCCAGCGCAGCACCGAGCTGTTCCTGGCTTACCCCAAGCGTCATCCGCCGAATTCTCACACGGCTTCCGACAAATGCATCGACATCGTCTGCTGATCTCACACCCGTTCCCACCTTCCGGGGCGCCGTGACCGATCGACCTGATACAGCAGCCGACAATCGCACAACGCCTGAGCCTGGGCGCGCCAACTCAGATAGCTCGAAAGACACCTCAACCGTCGGTTGCGGCATTCGAGTCCGGCGCGGAAAAACTCCTATTTATGCCTGCGCCCCTCCTTGAGCCAACGCCCAAGCGCTCTTCCCGATTTCAAGGTAGTAAAATAATTTTACAGATGTCAATCGAACCGAAATACATGTCGCCGCAAAAAAGTGAAAAAAACCATCGCAACAAGCAGAATGGTGAAAGATATATCGCCAACTATACTGTAGAGTGTAGAGGGCAATGCATCAGGCAACCTAGCGTCTAATCTGTCATAGTTGTGCATTTCTATTGATGCAACCAGACGTCCGTATGAATCAATCATAGCAGAGATCCCAGTGTTGGTTGCACGCACGACGGGTAAGCCCTGTTCGACAGCCCGAAATCGCGCCTGGGCAAGATGCTGTTGCGGCCCAGCAAACGACCCGAACCAGGCATCGTTGGTGATCTGCGCGATCCATGCGGGACGCTCCGGACCCACGGCCTCGTAGGGAAAAATCGCCTCGTAACAGATGATCGGCGAGAACGATGGCAGCCCTGGAAGTTGAAGCGTCTGCGGGCCAGGCCCGCGGGAGAACCCAGCGCCTTCGCTGAAATCCGGCAGGCCGAGCTTTCCCAGAACCTCAACAAGCGGCATGTACTCACCGAACGGGACGAGATGATGCTTGTCATAGCGCGGGCCAAGCGTCCCGTCCGGTAGAATTGTGTGAAACGCGTTGCTGAGGAACTCCCCGTCTGCCCGCTGTTCACGGTGGAAAGCTCCGAGAATGACCGGAGCTCCGCCCGCCGCTTGCGCAATGCGCTCAACCTCCGCTGGATTCTCGGTTGGAACGAAGAACACCGCCATCTCGGGCCATATGACCAAGTCCGGCATCTGATCGCCGGTCCTGGGTGGCGCTGATGTGGCGTCTAGAGCGCGCTTGTAGAACTCTTCGCGGTAACCCGGTTCCCACTTCAGATGCTGCGGCGCATTGGGTTGAACCAAACGGATAAGCGGTTGAGTGGGCGAGGTGACGACCTCTGGCGGAACGCGCGCGGTCCCTGCGATCCAAAGCGCTGTGAATGCGGCGAGTGACAGAGCAACCGGGACGAACCTTCGCTCGGCCAATGCGATCAACGGTACACTCGTCAGAGCGAGTGTGATGAACGTCAGGCCGAACGGTCCGGCCCAACTCGCCACCTGCATGATCGGTGTGTCCAACCAGACATAGGCCGGGAGCGCCCACGGGAACCCGGTCAGCACATATCCCCGCGCCAATTCCACGGCCGACAGCATCGTCGCGAGCACCAAGGCCCCGTGCCAGCCCACGCGTGCCCAGCTGCGTTTTGCGACCCAAAAGGCCAGTGCCCAGAACAGTGCAAGACCGGCAGGCAGTCCCATGACGCCCAGCGGCATCATCAACAGGAACTTGTCCGGGTCGACCAGAAAAGCGTTACCGATCCAGTGCAGTCCGGTGACAAAGTACCCAAAGCCCGCGGCCCATCCGGTCCATGCCGCACTTCTGGCAGACGGTGCGCCATGGACAAGCCAGACGAGGATCGGCACGGCCAGGAACATCAGCCACGGGATGCCGACGGGTGGTTGCCCGGCCGTCATCAAAACACCCGAAAAAGCCGCCAGGCTAAGGCGTTGCCACCGGCTCAGGCCCGAAGCCGCCGCGACCGGCGAGAACCCGGTCAACGCGCGCATACTGGATTATTCCGCAGCCTGCCGCAGCGGCGTGCCGCCGTTGCCGCGGCTTACGCGCATCCGTTTGATCCGCCGCGCGTCGGCATCGACGATTTCGAACTCGTAACCCTCTGGATGCAGGATCACCTCACCGCGCGTCGGCACGCGATTTGCGATCATGAAGACGAGGCCGCCCAGGGTCGAGACCTCCTCGTCCCATCCCTCCGGCACGAGAGTCAAAGACGACGCTGCCTCGAACTCGCGGATATCTGCCCGCGCATTCACGACGTAGCCACCTTCGCCTTCAGCGTGCCAGTCATCCGACGCTTCGTCGCTGTCGTGCTCGTCTTCGATATCACCGACGACCTGTTCAACGAGATCCTCGATCGTGATCAAACCGTCGACACCGCCGAATTCGTCGATCACCAATGCCATGTGGACACGCTCGCCCTGCATCTTTTGCAGAAGCGCCGCAATGCGCATGGACGGCGGGACGAACAGAGCAGTGCGGATGTGATCTCTGACCTTGAAGTCATTCGTGCCCTGCTGGCGCCCGAACCCATACGCGAGTGCGAGATCCTTCATGTGCACAAAGCCCAGCGGATCATCCAGCGTCTCGTGATAAACTGGAAGACGGGAGAAACCGCATTCTTCAAAAGCCGATATCGAGTCCTCGAGCGATGTATCATCGGCGATCGCCTCGACATCAGCGCGCGGCGTCATCACGTCTTCTACCCGCAGATCGCGCAGGCGCAGGATGTTGTTGACCATTGCCAATTCGGCAGGCGTACCAGACCGGAAAGCCGGACCCAGAGCATCGGGATTGGTCACTTCGCCATTGGATGAAATTTCAGCCCCGTTCGAACGCCCAAACAATCGCGACAAAAACGATGGCGTATGCCCGTTGGTCCGGATGGTGCCCGAAGGCGATGACGGAGGCTCCGTGATCTCTTCCGAGATCTCGAGCTTGGTCGGACCGGTCTGCGATCCGCGACTTCGGTCAGGGTCCATCGTTTCTTTCTCTGCGGTGCGGCTGCACCGTGCCCCTCTTACGCATATGGATCGCCGAAGCCCGCTGAAATCATTGTGCGGGTCTCCAACGCTTCCATTCTGCCTGCATCCTCGGGTGTTTCATGATCAAAGCCCAGCAGGTGCAGACATCCATGCAAGATCAGGTGCATCGCGTGGCTTTTCAAGGGTCGAGATGCCGCGTCGGCCTCACGTTCCAAGGTCTGCAGCGAAATTGCGACATCACCCAGAAAAACCGGCTGCCCTTCAACCATCGATACCGGCGGTTCTTCGGGCACACCGCCGGGCGCCGACGGCGCCAGATCGAACACTGGCCAAGACAGGACATTGGTCGGCAAAGGCTTATCCCGAAATTCCCCATTCAGCGCCGCGATCCGATCGTCGTCGCAGGCCATGATGCAAATTTCGAAGCGTCGATCGGAGTCTCTGAGCACGTTCAGCGCCAGGGCGGCGGCCTGCTCAGCAATATCGTCAATCTCCGGGAGCGCTTCCCGCCATCCCGGATGCTCGATCAACAAATCGACAATCGCCATTTCAAACCGGAGCGTCCTTGTCGTAGGCCTGCACGATCTTCGCCACCAGTGGATGGCGTACGATATCGACGGCCGAGAACCTGACAAAACCGATCTCGTCAACCTGCTCGAGGATCCGTAAGGCTTGTACGAGCCCCGACTGCACACCCCGCGGAAGATCGATCTGGCTTGGATCGCCAGTGATCGCCATCCGGCTGCCTTCGCCCATCCGCGTGAGGAACATCTTCATCTGCATCTCGGTCGTGTTCTGTGCCTCGTCGAGCACCACGAACGCATTCGACAGAGTCCGACCCCGCATAAAGGCGAGCGGCGCGATCTCGATCTTGCCTTCCTCCAAGAGTTTGTTGACCTGTTTGCCCGGCAACATGTCCCCCAACGCATCGTAGAGCGGGCGCATGTAAGGGTCCATCTTCTCCTTCTCAGTGCCGGGAAGGAACCCAAGGCGTTCGCCCGCTTCGACGGCCGGGCGGCTCAGGATGATCTTGTCGACCTGACCGTCCACGAACATCGCCACGGCTGCGGCCACGGCAAGATAGGTCTTGCCTGTGCCCGCCGGGCCAATTCCGAACACCAGTTCATTGTTGAACAGATGAGACACGTAAACCCTCTGGGCGGTCGTGCGCGGCTCGATCGTTCTCTTCTTTGTCCGGATCTCGAGCCGCCCGCCTGGAAACATGTCGAGTTGCGTGGCAGCGCTCTGAGCCGATGCAGCCTCTCCAGCGGCCTCGGGGCCCATCCGGATGATCGCTTGAATATCCGCAGGTTCAACGGTGCGACCATCTTCAAGCCGTTCGTACAATGCCTGAAGAGCAGCCTTGGCGGCGACCTGAGTGTCCGCGGAACCATGCAGTGCCAGAACATTGCCTCGCCGCATGATCACGACGTCCAGACCTTGCTCGATCTGCGCAAGATTTCGGTCAAACTGACCACAAAGCTCGATCAGAAGGCGATTGTCTGGAAACTCGATCAGGGTCTCGTGCAGGTCGTCAGGCAAACTGACATCCCCGGCGGCAGTACTCGACACGAGATAATGTTCCTTTTCGCTCGATCACCACTACACGTTGACCGAGCCAAACCGGCGACGCAAGGGAAAACACAGTCACCCTTGCGTCACAGTCGGTGCAGGCTCATTCCGCGGCGTAGGCTTCCTTGCGGGCAGAGGGTGCATGGCCGCTTGCCGTCGCGTAGGCCAACACCGCGGCACCCAGCAGGCCGGAGAGCAGCGAACCCGACAACACACCCAACCGGACGGAGTTCTGGAATTCGATGTCCGAGAACGCGAGCGTGCCGATGAACAGACTCATCGTGAAACCGATCCCGGCCAGCAACGATACGCCATAAAGCTGCAGCATCGAACCGCCTTCCGGCGGCTGCGCCAGACCGAGCTTGATTGCGCCCCAGGCCATGCCGAAGACACCGATCTGTTTGCCGATGAACAGGCCCGCCGCGATGCCCAGCGTCAGCGGCGCACCAAAGTCGGCCAGCGAAAGCCCGCCCAGCGGGACACCGGCATTGGCGAAGGCGAAGACCGGCATCACGAAGAAACTGACCCACGGCATCAGCGCATATTTCAGCGTGATCATTGGGGAATAGCCCGTGCTGTCGCGTTTGATTGGGATTGCGAAGCCCAGCGCCACGCCGGCCAGGGTCGCGTGCACCCCGGATTTCAGAACGCAGACCCACATCACCAGGCCAACGATGACGAACATACCCAGATTGCGGACACCGGCAAAGTTCATGCCGCCGAGAACGGCGAGGCCGCCCAGGCCGAGGAACAGCGCCGTGGTGGACAATTCGTCGGTGTAAAACACCGCGATGATGGCGATCGCGGCCAGGTCATCGACGATTGCCAAGGCCAGCAAGAAGATCTTCAGCGACGGCGCAACACGGTTTCCGAACAGCGACAGCACGCCCAGAGCAAAAGCAATATCGGTAGCGGCCGGAATCGCCCAGCCGCGTGCCTCGGCGCTTTCAATCCCGACGATGCCCACGAACACCAGCGCCGGTATGGCCATGCCACCGATCGCGCCGTAGACTGGCAGTGCAGCCTTCTGCCAGTCGCTCAGCGCGCCCTCGACGATCTCTTTCTTGATCTCAAGCGCCACGAACAGGAAGAAGATCGCCATGAGGCCGTCATTGATCCAAAGCAGCAAAGGCTTGTCTATGGCGGCGCCCTCGATGGCCACAGTCAGCTTCGCGCCCAGCAAAATGTCATAAATCGGCGTCAGAACGGCGATGTTTTCGAACAGCAGCCCCAACAGCGCCGCTGCCGCGAGCACCAAGCCAGCCTTCGTCTCCGTCGACATGCCTTTGGCGGCACTGTCCATGCGTCGTTCCTCCGAGAATATTGAAGTCCAATCGCATGTAGGACCGTGTCTGTTTGGAACAATATTTTGCAGTGCGAAAAACGTTGTACGACGTTGGGAAAAACGCCGTAACAGCCGCATTGGTTGCCCAGCGCATCGTGCTATGTTTGTTGCCCATGGCGCAGACCGACACGGCAGATCCAAAGACCAAGACGAAACCGAAGGTCGAACGACCCCGGATGTTCAAAGTCATCTTGCTGAACGACGATTTCACGCCGCGCGAGTTCGTCACGATCGTTCTGAAGGAAGTGTTCGGCATGGGTCCCGAGCGCGCACATGTGGTGATGATGACAGCCCACCAGAAAGGCGCCTGCGTCGTCGCTGTCTACACCAAGGACATCGCTGAAACGAAGGCCGAGCGCGCGATGGAGCTTGGCAAGGAGCACGGATTTCCGCTGATGTTCACCACCGAGCCCGAAGACTGAGCCGCCTCAGGCGACCTGTACGCCCTGAACCCAGGCCGCACGGACCATCGGGATGTGTTCGTTGATCGCGAACCGCACGAAGTCTGCGCGTGTCCCGGCTTCCAGGGCCCCACGATCGAGCAGATTTGTTGCCTTCGCGGGTGCCGCCGTCACGGTCGCCAATCCCTGCGCCATATTCCCCAAACGCTCGCCGAGCATCACTGCTCCCATCAAAAGTGCAGCTGGCACGTAATCCGAGGACAGGATGTCCAAAAGGCCGGCATCTGCGAGCTCATGCGCCGCAACGTTGCCCGAGTGCGACCCCCCGCGAACAACGTTCGGCGCCCCCATCATCACGGCGATGTTCTTCTCATGGCAAGCGCGGGCTGCATCCATCGTCGTGGGAAACTCGGCCAGTTGGACACCGTTTGACGCCGATTGATCGACGTGCTCGACAAGGGTGTCGTCGTGGCTCGCCAGGATCGCGCCCAGTTCCTTCGCACGGCGGATACCCGCTTGCTCGTGGGCAGGACCAAACTTCTCCTTGATCGACCGGAGCTTTGCAAAGTGATCCTCGATATCGGAGCCAGACATGGAATGCTTGCCGGACAGATAGGTGCGAAACTGTGCCAGATCAGCAAACTGCCGCTGCCCGGGAGTATGGTCCATCAAACTAACGAGGCCGATCCGATCCTCGGTCCCAAATTCTGCCAGCTCCTCCACCAGAGTCTCAGAGCAGATCTCGGCACGCAGATGGATGAAATGGCTGATCTTCAGGAGATGTTTGGCGCGCAGATCCAGAATTTCGGTGCAGGTTTCGCGCGCATATTTGCCGTATTTCGATTTTGTCTCGGACAGGATCGACCCGACCCGCAATGCGTCAAACACCGTCGTGATCCCGGTCGAGGCCAGTTCGGCATCATGGGCGATGATCGCGTTCCTGCGAGGCCACTTCACGCCGGGTCTCGGGACCAGATGGCGCTCCAGATTGTCCGTGTGGAGCTCGACCAGCCCCGGCGCCAGATAATTGCCCTCGCAGTCTACAGCGCCTGGGACAGATGATCGGCCCTGAGCAACCTCGGCGATACGACCGGCGACGACCCGGACGGAGCCCCCAATGACCTCATCCTCCAGAACAAGTCGTGCGTTCGTCAGAACCGTTTCACCGGCTGCAACCGGGGTCGCGGATCGTGCCTCGGCACTCGCATCATTCATGGCGGTCTCCGTCTGCCGCGAGCATGTCGCATGTGATCGTCGCAGTTTTGTGACAAAGCGGTGCAAGAACCGCGCAATCAAATCTCAGGGGATCGCCTGAACTGTGTCTGAATTCACCCGATATGCCGTCTACTACGCGCCCCCTGTCGATTCCGATCTCGCGCGGTTCGGAGCCTCGTGGCTTGGCTGGGATGCCAACAGCGCCCGGACCTTGGCGCATCCGGAATGCGGCGTAGATGTCGCCCGAGTCACGGCGACGCCCAGGAAGTACGGATTTCATGGCACGCTGACCTCGCCACTGCGCCTGAAGTCCGGCGCTTCGGTGGATCAGCTTTCGGCCGCTGCGCGAGCCATCGCCACCACCTCGGCGCCGTTCGAAGCCGCACCTCTTGTCCTGAAACACCTGGGCCACTTTCTCGCGCTGGCGCCTTCGGCACCGTCCGGCGATCTGAACGCCCTGCACGCATCGCTCGTGCGTGGCCTGCTCGCATTTCGAGACGCGCTGACAGAGGATGATTTGCGGAAGAGGCGCGCGAACGGTCTGACCGATCGGCAAGAGAAGCTGCTCCGGGATTGGGGATATCCCTATGTGCTCGAAGAGTTCCGGTTTCATCTGACGCTGTCCGGCCGTCTCGACGCGGAAGAAGCCCGCGAGCTTGAAGCCGTCCTAACACCTCTAACCGAACCGTTCTGTAACGCCCCGTTCGAGGTCACGGAAATTGCGATGTTCGGTGAACGCGCTGCTGATGGACAGTTCCAGATCATCGAGCGCTACCCATTGGCCGGCTGAGGCAGCGCCGCCCGAAACGCCGCGACGGCAGTTCTCAGATCGCCACCGTTCTCGACCGTGATCACATCGTCCCCAACAGGCGGGGCAAAACCTGCCCGCTTAAGACGCTCCGCGATGTCTTCGGCAGTTTCGCGCCCGCGTTGTGCGAGCCGTTCGGCTAAGACAGCCACGGGGGCCGCGACCACGATGACTCGGAAGCACTCGAAACGCTGCCGCCCGGTCTCGATCACATTTCGGGAAAGATTGGCAATCACGCTGAAGCCCGAAGCAAGGTGAGCATCTACGATGATCGGGATGCCATAACTCAGGCCATGAGCCTCCCAGTGTAAGGCGAATGCCCCGGCTTCGCGGCGGCGTGCGAACTCGGCAGCGTCGACGCTCTCGTAGTCCTCGCTGTCCGGCGCGGGCGGTCGCGTGATCACGCGTCGCGCGAGCATCAAGTCAGTGCGCCCGGCCATTGCTTCGCGGATCAAGGTGTCCTTGCCTGCACCAGACGGCCCGACCACCGCGACGAAAGCCCCTCGGATCATGCCACCATCGGCGTGAAGGCCGAGACATTGACCTCGCGCGAGCAAACTCTTTGTCGCGCGTCGACATCGTGGAAGATTCCAACGATCGCAGCGCCCCCATCGCGGGCCTCCTCGATCATTTGCAACACGGTTTCGCGGTTTGTCCGATCCAGCGAGGCCGTCGGTTCATCCAACAGCAGCGCCGGATAGGCGTGCGCGAAGCCGCGCGCGATGTTCACGCGTTGCTGTTCCCCGCCCGAGAACGTCAACGGCGACAGGGTCCACAACGCTTCAGGTATCCGAACCCGTGCAAGCAGGTCGCGGGCGCGCGCCCGTGCTGCGTCCTCAGATGTGCCGATCGCCAGCAGCGGCTCGGCGACGACGTCGATGGTCGGCACCCGAGGTACCACACGCAAGAACTGGCTGACATAGCCGAGCGTCTTGCGCCGCAGCGCGAGGATCTCACGTGGTTCCGCGCCGACAACTTCGACCGCGCCGACCCGGATCGAACCCGCCTGCGTCAGGTAGTTGCCGTAGATCATCCGCATCAGGGTCGATTTTCCTGATCCTGACACTCCTGTCAGGGCGACGCACTCCCCGGGTGCAACCGTCAGATTTCCATCCTCCAACACAGAAATCACGGTGCTGCCATGCTGGTGCAGTGTGAAGCTTTTCGACACGTTCTGGACGTCAATCATCGTCAGACCCTCAATACCGAACTGACCAACAATTGTGTGTACGCGTGTTGCGGGTCATCGAGCACCTGATCCGTAAGGCCGGTCTCGACCACATGCCCGTCCTTCATAACCATCAGCCGATCGGCCAGCAGACGCACGACCCCCATGTCGTGAGTGACGACGATGGCACTGAGCCCGAGTGAGCGCACCAGCCCACGCAGCAGATCAAGCAAGCGGGCTTGAACCGATACGTCCAACCCGCCCGTAGGCTCGTCCATGAAGACCAGCCGCGGGCCCGTCACCAGGTTTCGAGCGATCTGCAAGCGCTGCTGCATTCCGCCGGAAAATGCCGAGGGCCTGTCGTCGATCCGATCCTCCGAAATCTCGACCTTGTCGAGCCAGTCGAGCGCCGCACCCCGGATCTTGCCGTAGTGACGCGCGCCGACGGCCATCAGACGCTCGCCGACATTTCCGCCAGCGCTGACCGACATGCGAAGGCCATCGCGGGGGTTCTGGTGCACGAACGCCCAGTCCGTCCGACCCAGCATCCGCCGCTCGGGCTCAGACATCGTCAGCGTGTCTCGCGGCCCATCCACCCGCGTATTGAAGATAACTTTGCCTTTATCCGGCGCCAGATGCCCGGCCAGGCAATTCAGGAGCGTGGATTTGCCCGACCCCGATTCACCAACGACGCCAAGCACTTCGCCTTCGTAGAGGTCAAAAGACACCCCTGTACAGCCGATGCGCTGACCGTAAAACTTCGAGAGATCTTCGACACGCAGTAACGGAGTCATCACAGGTCTCCCAGAGCCTGCGAATATTTCGTCGGCGCAAGTACGAACTCGTCGATGCCGTTGACGAAGCTACCGTGCTTCGCAGCGGTCACCCGTTTGATCTCGGCCCACTCCTCGTCGGCCATGAACTTCTCCCAGCATGATCGCATTTCGTCCTCGTCCCGCCAGGCGAGCAGGTAGACGAAGAACACCTTGTCTTCCTTTCGGCTCTCCCACATCGCGAGGATGCGGAACCCATGCCGCTCGAAGATCGGGCAAGCCTGATCGCGGAATCGGTCGTGGAACGGCCCGGCATTGCTTTCTGGGATCTCGTAAATCCGCAACTGATTGATCATGCTGCATCCTCAGATTGGTAGGGCGCGCCCTGTTCACCGACATGTCCGGCTTCCCGGCGCTCGCGGCAGAAGTCGGTATCCGAGCACACGAACATCCGCCCGCCATCGTCATCGACGATAACTTCGTCCAGATAGCTGTCTTCGGCTCCACACAGCGCACAGGGTTTCTCCGCACGCATGCGCTCGAAGGGATAATCCTCGAAGTCGAGACTGACGACCTGGGTATAGGGCGGCACCGCATAGATGCGTTGCTCCCGCCCTGCACCAAACAATTGCAGCGCGCCCATCTCCATCTTCGGATTGTCGAACTTCGGGATCGGCGAGGGGTCCATCACATACCGGCCCTCGACCTTGACCGGGTAAGCGTAGGCCGTCGCGATCTGACCATGTTGGCTGATGTCCTCGTACAGCTTTACGTGCATCAAGCCGTATTCTTCGAGCGCGTGCATCTTGCGCGTTTCGGTCTCACGCGGCTCCAGAAAGCGCAAAGGCTCTGGGATCGGCACCTGGTAGACAAGGATCTGCCCCTCGGTCAGATCACGCTCCGGGATGCGGTGGCGGGTCTGGATCACGGTCGCCTCGGCGGTCTCCTCCGTCGTCTCGACACCCGCTGTCTTCTGGAAGAACTTGCGGATTGAGACGGCATTCGTCGTGTCGTCCGCGCCCTGATCTATCACCTTCAGCACGTCCTCGGGCACCAGGCAGGACGCCGTGACCTGCACCCCCCCGGTCCCCCAGCCATACGGCATCGGCATCTCACGGCTGGCGAACGGCACCTGATACCCGGGGATCGCCACGGCCTTCAGCAACGCGCGCCGGATCATCCGCTTGGTCTGCTCATCCAGATAAGCAAAATTGTAGTCGCTCATACTGGCAACTCCCGGTCACGCAGCGCGGCTCTCAGATCGTCCGGTCCGGTGAACAGAATACCGTCGATCCCCAACGCGTTCGCAGCTTCGATGTTCCTGGGACTGTCATCGATGAAAATGCAGTCCCCTGCGGCCAACCCGTTCCGGCTCAACAGGCAGTGATAGATCGCCGGGTCAGGTTTGATCAGCTTCTCTTCGCCCGAAACGACGACGTCCCAGAGTAGATTCAGAAAATCAAACTGCTGGCGCGCGATCGTGAATTTCTCGGCGGGATAGTTTGTGATCCCATACAGGGGTGTATGGGCAGCATGCAGGGCGCGCAGAACCTCGACTGAACCATCGATCACGTGATCGATCGAGCGGTCCCAGTCGCTGTCATATTTCGCCAGGATGTCCGCATGATGTGGAAACGCGCGCGCATGAGCGGCGACTGCATCGGCAAATGTTCGCCCTCGATCCTGCTCCTTGTGCCAATCCATGAAGGCTATTTCGTCGAGGAACGCCTCAACGTCGGCCATGGAATCGAAGTCCTCGACCCAGATCTGGCGCGGGTCCCAGAACAGCAGTACCTGGCCGACATCGAAGATCACGGATTTCATGTTTTGGGACTCCGCGCAACTTGTGATAGATTTGTCGTGAGATCGTCGCAGGATGCAAACACATGTTGGACCCCGTTGTGATCACACTCTCGCTGCTGGCAGCGCTCGTCTGCCTCGCGTTCTATGTCGCAAAGAACCCTGAGTTTCGGGCGTATATCAAGGGCGGGAATGACAGCGAGGACGCTGGCGACCTGCACGATACGCCCGCCAATGGCGACTGCCGGTAATCGAAAGAGTCTGGAAGTTCGAGTATGGGAGTGTTCCCGGCAATCGGCCTTATCATCATCCTTGCAGTCGTGGTTCTGCTCGTTCTGCGTCGCGGCGGAGGCGGTGATCATGACGGCGGTGGCGGCGGTCATCCATCTGGGGACGGAGGCATCTAAGGTCATTCTGCGGCCTCCCGTGCCGCGAGGGCTTTGGCCCGGATCTTGCGGATCAGTTCTAGTTCGGACTGGAAATCCACGTAATGTGGCAGCTTGATGTGCTCGACGAAGCCCGTCGCCTGGATGTTGTCCGCGTGATACAGCACGAATTCCTGATCCTGCGCCGGGGCGCCGACATTGTCCTCGCCCAGTTCCTCCCAGCGCAATGCCCGGTCGACCAGCGCCATCGAAATTGCCTTGCGCTCGGACTGACCAAACACCAGACCGTAGCCCCGCGTGAACTGAGGCGGTTCGGTCTTTGACCCGACGAACTGGTTCACCGTTTCGCATTCCGTCACCGTGATCTCTGCAATCTCGATTGCGAAGCCAAGTTCCGGGATATCCATCTCAACAGCGACTTCGCCAATGCGCAATTCGCCGACAAACGGATGATTGCGCCCATATCCGCGCTGCGTCGAATAGGCCATGCCCAGCAGGAATCCCTCGTCCCCGCGCGTGAGCGATTGCAAACGAAGCGGACGCTCGGCGGGTATTTCCAATGGCTCACGGGTAAGATCAGGCGGTGTCTCGTCGGTTTCGGGCTCGACCTGGATCAATCCCTCCTTGTGCAGGAACTCCGTAATGTGCGGTTTCGGTTCCGGCTCGACAGGGGTGTCTTGAGACTCTGATAACGCTTCGCCCTCGGCCGCCAATGCGAAATCCAATAGGCGGTGCGTGTAGTCGAAGGTTGGCCCTAGGATCTGCCCGCCTGGCGCATCCTTGTAGGTGGCTGAGATCCGGCGGATACATGTCATCGCGCCGGTATCAATCGGGTTCGAGGCACCGAACCGTGGCAACGTCGTCCGATAGGCACGGATCAGGAAGATCGCCTCGATCAAATCGCCGCGCGCCTGCTTGATTGCCAGTGCCGCGAGGTCTTCGTCATAGAGCGACCCTTCGGCCATGACCCGGGCGACCGACAATGCCAACTGCTCGCGGAGTTGAACCAGCGTCAAGCCCGGCAAGGAAGCATCTCCGCGCCGCTTTTGCGCAAGCCAGGCATGGGCCGCATCGATGGCCTTCTCGCCGCCCTTGGTCGCTACGTACATCGCTCAGGCCTCCACACGGGTTGTCCGGGGAACGCCCGCCAACTGCTCGCCACAGGTCAGGAAAAAGTCCAGACCCTGCGGGAACAGCGAACCGTTTGACTGGAAGACCGCAGGCGATGGCACGGTCAGCCACGCCTCGTCGCGGATCCCCGGCCCGGTCAGGCGATGCTCATTGCTGAGTTCAGGCACTTCGACAATCAGGGTCGCCGAACGGTCCGGATAGTCCGGCGTTCCGATAGGGAACTCATCGAGAGGAAGCATCTCGTCCCAGCGTCCGAAGGCGAACTGAGCCGACACCCGATCACCGATCGGTGCACCCGTGTGAAAGCGGAACCAGTCCTGCACACCCTGCCCGGCGACGCTTGGCGCCAGCCATAGAGGGGTGTCGGGATCGCACAGGGTCAGCGCCAAACAAGCTGCGGCACGGGACAAGGACGCCGGCGCGGTCGCTCCAGTTACCGTGTGGACCTGACCTGGTCGGGACATCGCATCCAACGCGGCACGGAAGGCAAGTGCCGCATCAACCGGAGGGTTCTGAAACCCGCCCTCCATACTTTCGGCGCGCATCATCCTTCGCCTCGAACCATCGTGAAGAAATCGACCCGGGTCTTTTCGGCCTCGCCAGCCGTCGCCGCGCGGCGCTTGTCGTGAGCTTCACGAAGCGGTTCGACAACCTCGCGGCGCACATCCTCTGCGGCCGCTCCCTGCAGCATCGCATCGCACATGGCGGCTTTGCTGGCCTGATCGCGATCACGGCCGGGCACGTAGGCATGCCCGACAGAGCCGTCTTCGAGCCGCAACGAACACCGCGTGACCGTCATCTCACCAAGATTGAACGGCGCACCGGTCGCACCCGCGCGGCCACGCACCATAACCGCGCCGATCTCCGGTGGACGCAGCCACGTGAAGCTCGGGGCGTTTCCAAGGCGTTTAAAACACGCGCTCAGATCCTCCGCCGGGGCCTTTGCCATTACGGACATCCAGTCGCGCCGGGCTGCGTCGGAAGGTTCGGCAGTCTGCATTTCGACAACTCACCAAGTTGTATATATTACTAGACAACTATACAAGTTTGACCTACCCTTGCCAAGAAGGAAATCGCGAACTTTTCATGACGGAGCACGCCATGGCCTCGCCGATTTGGCTGCAGATCCAGACGACCTTGCACAATGAGATTGCAGAGGGACGTTTCATGCCAGGCGACAAACTGCCGACCGAGGCTGAACTTTCGCAGCGGTTCGGCGTCAACCGGCATACGGTGCGCCGTGCATTGGCCGAATTGAGCGACGCGGGTCTGGTGCACGCGCGCCGAGGCTCGGGCGTTTTCGTCCGCGCAACACCAGTTTCCTACCGGGTTGGCCGACGAACGCGGTTCTCTCAGAACCTTCGGGCCGCAGGTTTGACGGGCGCGCGCAGGATCCTTCGGATGGACACAGCGCAGGCTTCGCGCGCAGACGCAGATGCGCTGAGGATCGCGAAGGGCGACCCGATTCACATCCTCGAGGCCATCGGCTACATCGACCGCACCCCGGCCCTCTTGGGGTATTCGTTGTTCCCGACCATGGGATTGGAAACGTTCCCGGAGGCTATGAACGAAACGGGATCGATCACAGAGGCCCTTCGTGCCTGCGGGATCGACAACTATCGCCGTGTGTGGACCCGGCTTACGGCGGAACGCGCGTCGGGCACGGTCGCGAGGCATCTGCAAATCACGGAGGGCGCACCGGTGATCCGGACACGGTCGCTCAACGTGACCGAGGACAACCGGCCGATCGAGTATTCCAGAACAAGTTTCTGCGCAGACCGTGTCGAGTTGTTGATCGAAGACGAGGCTTGAACACCCCTGTCAGGCGATCAGGTGGCCGCGCGGATCGACACCTGACACCCGTGTATGGACGACATCGCCCACTGGCTGATCGCTGTTGAACGCGACTTCAGCAAAGGTTTCGGTGCGCCCCATCCGGGGGCGCTCGATCAGCACACGATGATCGCGACCAATCTGGCCGGCGACATAATCTGCCTTCGCAAGATCACCGGCAGACCGCAGCCGCGCCGCGCGCGCCTTGATCTCTGCCTTTGGCAGTTGTGGCATTCGTGCTGCAGGTGTGCCCTTGCGCGGTGAGTACGGGAACACATGCAGCCATGTCAGACCGCATTGCTCGACCAGTTTCAGCGAGTTCTCAAACATCGCCTCGGTCTCGGTCGGGAAACCCGCGATGAGGTCGGCGCCATATACGATCTCGGGCCGAGCCGCTCGGATGTCCTGACAGAAGCGGATCGCATCTTCGCGCAAGTGGCGCCGCTTCATGCGCTTCAGGATCATATCGTCTCCGGCCTGCAACGACAGATGGAGATGCGGCATCAATCGGGTATCGCCAGCAATGGCGTCGATCAATGCAGGGTCGGCTTCGATCGAGTCAATCGACGAGATCCGCAGGCGCGAAAGATCCGGCACAAGCCTGAGTATGCGCTGCACCAGATCGCCGAGGCGCGGCGCGCCGGGCAGGTCCGCCCCCCACGACGTCATGTCGACGCCGGTCAGCACGATCTCGTTGAAGCCGTTCCCGACCAGCCGTGTGATCTGCTCGACCACGACGCCGGCTGGCACCGATCGCGAGTTTCCCCGACCATACGGGATGATGCAAAACGTGCAGCGATGATCGCAGCCGTTCTGGACCTGGACGTAGGCGCGTGCGCGCGTGCCAAACCCGTCGATCAGATGGCCCGCCGTTTCGGTTGCCGACATGATGTCGTTCACGCGGATTTTCTCGGTCTCGCCGATCAGATCGAGACCTCTCCAAGTCTGTGCCTGCATCTTCTCGAGATTACCGAGGACCAGGTCGACCTCTGGCATGTCCGCGAACGTCTCCGGCTCGGTCTGCGCCGCGCATCCCGTCACGATCAGGCGTACCTCCGGGTTCTCGGCGCGCAGCTTGCGGATGCGCTGCCGTGCCTGGCGGACGGCTTCAGCCGTCACAGCGCAAGTGTTGACAACAACCGCGTTCTCGAGCCCCGCTTGGCAGGCGAGACCGCGCATCGCTTCGGTCTCGTACGCGTTGAGGCGGCAGCCAAAGGTCTCGAAGACGGGCACGGTCATGGCGTCACGAAGCGCGGATCGAACACGCCCTCGAACACGTAAGAAACCGGCCCTTCCATGAGGACGTGACCATTCTCGGCCCAGGTGATCCGAATGTCACCGCCATCCAGATGCAACACGGCAGACCGGTCCATCAGACCTTTGCGAACGGCGTTCACGACCACCGCGCAGGACGACGAACCGGAGGCAAGCGTCACGCCGACCCCGCGCTCCCAGACCCGCACCCGCGCCTCGGTCCGCGACAGCACCTGCACGAACTGCACATTTGTCCGCTCTGGAAACAGGGCGTCGTTCTCGATCGCGGCGCCCTGCCCTGCCAGATCAACGGCTTCCGCATCCTCGACAAAGAAGGTGCAATGCGGGTTGCCCATCGAGCAAGCGGCCGGTGCGCCATCGAGTGGCAGCTCCGTCGTGTCGACCGCATGCGCGAGCGGAATGTCAGCCCAGTCCAGCATGGGCGCCCCCATGTCGACGGAGATCAAACCACCATCCATCCGCGCACACGGCAGCACGCCACGTTCCGTCCGCAGCGACAATGCCTTTGTGCTGCTCTCCGACATCAGCAGATCGGCAACGCAGCGCGTCGCGTTCCCGCAGGCCCCAGCGGTCGAGCCGTCCGAATTCCAGAAGATCAGGTCCGCCGCCACGTTCCCGCCCGGACGGATCTCGGCCAACTGATCGAAGCCGACACCGCGATGACGGTCCCCGATCGCCCTCACCAGATCAACCGTCAGCGGCCATTCACTGGCCCGCTGATCGATGATGACAAAGTCATTGCCCAGACCGTGCATCTTGCGAAAGTGCAGCGGCGGCGGTGTCTCGGCCCGTCCGGTCATGCGCGCGCATATAGAGGGGTGCGCCGCAATGCGCCACCCCCGTCAGGCCGCGTCCGCGCCCTGATCAAGCACTTCGACACCGTTATCGATCTCGGTCTGCAGGACGTCATTGAATCTGTTGAATGCCCCGCACAGAGCGATCCTCCAGGTCAGCTCCACGATCTGAGCATCGTCGAAGTGTTCCCGCAACCGGTCGAACATCGCGTCCCGAACCCGGTGGAAATCAGTCGTCACGGCAATGGAGTACTCGACCACCAGTTTATCGACCGCGTCGAATTCCTCGATCTCGGCGTATTTCAGGATGTTCTCGGCAGCGGCCAGGCTGATCCCGGATGCGTTCAGACGCGGCGTATGGTTCGAAACGCAGAACGTGCATTCGTTCAGTTTCGAAACTGTCACAAGCGCCAGTTCCAGATAGCGCGCGGGCAGCACGCCTTCGGCCTTCAGATCCAGGAGCAGGCCGAAAGTATGCTCGAGTACCGGTGGCCGGTTCGCCATGACCCCGACGAGCGATGAGAAGGAGCCGTAGGTTCCGGCCTTGTCATAGACCTCGCGGGCCTTTCCGGTGACCTCCTCGGCAGGAACAGTGCGGACACGGGGCATGCGAATCAACTCCAATCAGTCGCTTCAGTCTTCGGTCCGAGAATAGGACGACTTTCGCCCTGCTTTTCAACCGTGACGCGCCAGCCGACCAAGATATCTACGACTTTTCAACCGGGGGGTGCTTCGGGTCTTGGTTAACAACTTTTCACTTTCCATCGATCACGGAACCGTGAGACAATAATTTCATTGGACGAATACCAGCCGGGCACTTCTGCCAGCTAATCACATGACCAGGAGAAAATGATGTCAAGTCAATGGCTTGGACTAGGCGCATTCGTGCGCCCTGATGCATTTCTGTCAAGACTTCACTGGCGTGATCTCTTCGTGATTGGAACGCGCCGCGACGATACTTTGACCGTCGAGGAACCAGCATTGCTGGTCTCAACCTTCCGCGGCGACGATGACGTCACGTTGGACGCGTGGGTCAACTTCGTCGATCTGGGACGCGGCGACGATACGCTGCTGGCGACAGAGACTGTAAACTTCGTTGACGCCGGACGGGGTGACGACTCTGTCGTGCTTGAAGCAGATGCCAAGAGTGTCGATCTGGGTCGCGGCACCGATGACCTGACGCTCGACCAACTGATCGACTATGCCGACGGAGGGCGAGGTCAGGATACGCTGACCCTGAACTTCAACACGGGAGACGTCGATCTTGCGTGGCGCGGCAACAAGCTGATTCTGACCGACCGGTTCTCGGGCGAAGAGATGGTGGCCCGCCGGTTCGAGACCGTCGAATTTGCCGATCGCTCCTTCACCAAAGCCGAACTGAAAGAGGCTTTTGGACGCAATGCCGAAGCGCCGTTCATCACCGTCGCGGACGGAACGCAGGCACTGACCGTCAACGACACGGACCCGACGATCAGCGTCATCTGGGACCGCGTCGTCCAGCAGGCGGTGATCGAGACCGAAAGCTTCGTCGGCCCGACGATCGCGTCGCGCGCGTACGCAATGATGCACACGGCAATGTACGATGCGTGGGCCTCGTACGATGATACCGCCGTGCGGGTTTCGTTCGATCTCGAGGGCGACAATATCTCGGGCACTGGCGGAGATGCTGCGAAGGCCAAGGCGATGAGCTTCGCCGCGATCACGGTGCTGCGCGACCTGTTCCCAGATATGGAGGATCTCTACGTCAAGGTGATGCAGGAGCGTCTTGGATACGCGCTGGAAGATGATGGCAGCCAGGAGGCTCAGATCGGCATCGACGCGGCCGAGGACCTGCTCGCCCTGCGTGGCGATGACGGCTCGAACCAGTCGAACGGATATGCCGACACAACCGGTTACACGCCGTTCAACCCCGATCCGACCCAGATCAACGACATCACCCGCTGGACACCGGAAAACGTACCCATTGATCCCGAGGATGCCAGCCCGCCAGAGCAGAGCTTCCTGACCGCGCAATGGCTGGACGTCGAAGGCTTCGGTCTGCCCGAGAACACCGATGGATCGACTGATTTCTCCCAGACATTACCCGATGCGCCGCAGCCGTTCTTCACCGATGCATTCGCGGACGCCACACTCAATTTCGCAGACAAGACCATCACACTCGGCTCGGATGCCACCATCGACGGGACCGACTTTCTGGCAGGCGATACGATTGCGGTCAGCCAGGATCTGATCGGCGAGGTCATCAACCAGGGGTTCATCGATCAGGCGCAGAACGTCATCGACATCTCGGCCAACTTAACGGACGAGCAGAAGATCATCGCTGAATTCTGGGAAGACGGTGGCGGCACAGCGTTCCCTCCGGGCACGTTCATGTCCTTCGCACAGTTCGTCTCGGCCCGCGACAACAACTCGCTGGATCAGGACGCACAGATGTTCTTCGCAATGGGCAACGCTGTCATGGATGCGGGCATCGCAACCTGGCACGCCAAGGTCGAGTACGATTACGCCCGCCCGGTGCGCGCGATCCGCGATCTGGGCGAGTTGGGTCTGCTGGGCGAAGAGGGCGTGGATGAAAACACCGGCGAAACCGGGTTCGTCATCACGGCCTTTGGCGGGTTCAACGAGGACGGCACGGGCCGCGGCACACAGACCATTCTGGCCGAGAACTTCATCACCTTCCAGCGTCCGGGCGCAGATCCGTCTCCACCGTTTGCCGAATATACGTCTGGCCACTCTGCCTTCTCGGCCGCTGGTGCCGAAGTCCTGCGCCAGTTCACCGGATCGGACGATTTTGGCGGAGAGGTAACCTTTTCCCCGGACTCGATCCAGTTCGAAGCGGGCGTACCCGAGAACGAAGTCACATTGGAATGGGCCACGTTCACGGAAGCCGCGGATGAAGCCGGGTTCTCGCGCCTCTATGGCGGCATCCACTTCAGCGACGGCGATCTGAACGGTCGCAGCCTTGGCACCGATGTGGGCGCTTCAGCCTACGAACTCGCGATGGCCTTCGTGAACGGCACCGCAACGGACGAGGATCGACCGTTCTACGGGGACAGCCTCTTCGGGTGAGCCACGAGCTTGCGAATATTGCCTGATGCGCCCCGGCGTGTCAGGCTCAGCCCATGAGCATTGACACAGGGCCGAGCGCCTGGCGCCAGCAGACCAACCAGAACCGGATGATCGGTTTCCAGCGCGGCATGGGCACGGGCGACGGGCCAGTGAAGTTGGCGTTCTTCGGGTCGTCGGCATTCCGGGTCACGACGCCATCGGGCATGACCGTGATGATCGACCCCTGGCGCAATCTGCCGACGGGGAAATGGGACTGGTACTTCCACGATTTCCCCGAAACCTCGGTTGATATCGGCGTCTCGACACATGCGCATTTCGACCATGACGCGCTGAACCGGCTGGATGCCTCGGTACTGCTGGACCGATTGATCGGAACCTATTCCTTCGGTGACGTGACCATCACCGGTGTCGCCGACAAGCACGCCATCGATCCAACCTATGCGACCTATGATTTCAACCGGATCAACAGCTATTTCGGTGGCCAGAAGCTGACGCCTCCCGACAATGCGCGGTCCTGGGACAACATCCTGATCACGGTCGAGACCGGCGGCGTCCGGATCCTGCACTGGGGCGACAACCGGCACAATCCGCCTGACGACGTTTGGGAGCGTATCGGGCGCACCGACATCCTGCTGATGCCGGTTGATGACAGCCAGCACGTCATGGGCAACCCGATGGTGGCCGAAGTCATTGAGCGGGTCGCGCCTAGGGTCGTCGTACCGAACCACTACTACTCATGGAACGTCGTTCAGCGTCAAAGCACGCTGCTCCCCGTCGAAGAATGGCTCGCGCGCCAGTCTCAGCTTGAGGTTCGGCGTCTGGACAGCGCCGAGACCGAGTACACGCCAACCACTTTGCCCGATGCCATGACCATCGATTACTTCGGTGACCATGTCGCTTTTGACGTCGATGCCTGGCACAAGGATAATGGTGTCGACCTGAGCACAGGCTGACCTGCCCCAATTCACTTCACGCCGTGATCGTCATGTCTCGCATCGCGAAGATCGCCGGGCGGTCTTCCAATTCACCACCCTGCTTGGGATACTTCACCCGGTCGATTCGGCGGTCCTGATCGTCATACAGCCCAATCGTCCCACCCTTGTTGCCCAGGCTGACAGGTGAAAGCGGTCCGATCTGGATAGCCTCACCCGGCGCCATGGATCCCTCGATCGCCAACGCGTCCTGCGGGTCCTTGAGCTTCCAACCCGCCAGATCGACGCGCTCGTTCGACAGGTTGATGATCGAGACCCATTCGCCCAAACGCTCATCGCCCGACGCATTCACCAGTGCCGCTGCGATGAACACGTCGACATCGTCGTCCAGCACCACCTCACGGGGCTGATCCGGGGCGATAACCTCAGCCGGGCGGTCTACCTCGATCCGTTCTGGGAAACGGGTGACGTTCAGGTTGGCCATGGCGTCATCCGACGGATTGAAGAACAAAGGGTTCTCGTCCGGAATCTCCTGCGGGAAAATCAGACCGGTCTGTTCCTCGATCTCGGTGACGCTGACCTGATAGCGCTGGAAATCCTCGAGCCGCCGGGCCGAGCCCGCGCTGCCGGTGTTCTTCGAGCGGAAGCCCCGCTTGTCCCTCAACGCCTCGGCATCCTGTGCCATGATGAAGGCGCGCACGTGCAGTTTGCTCTCGGCGCCGATCCAGAAGACGATCTTGAAGAAAGCCGCCGGGATGATCGCCATCTCGCGCCCCGCAGGCGTGATCGAGCGTGGGTGATCGCCGAAGATCGGTCCGGAGAACGTGCTCACCCGGTCGGTCGCGTCGACGTCCAGTTCCTTCGCCCAGTTCTCCAGCGCCAGCCATTCGTCCTGGTTAAAGTTGGCGTGCTGGAGCGACGCGTTCGAGTAGAAGAAAGTGTCGTCGGACGCGAGCTTCGCCTCGCGCCCGGTCTGGCCCCAGGCCGCCGCCGAGCGCCGGGCAAGGTGACCGCGATCCCATGGGTTCGAATGATAGTAATCGTTGTTGAGTTGGTTCATGTCGCCGATGCGGCTGTCGGTCCGCCAGTTGTTCGAGCGACCGACCGACTTGATCAGCGCCTGATCGATGTTCAGTGCGGCAAACAGTGGTGTGCGCAGCGGGCCGTGCATGGCGACCGTATAGTTGTGGTAATGCGCATAGATGCGGTCGGCGAGTTCGTCACGTTGCAGGACCTTTTCGACCAGGTCCGGCGCAAAGGTCGGCAGCGGAACCGGCGTGCCGAGGAAGTTCGGATCGTAGCCGTTCATCGGAAACCTCCATGTCGCCCAAAGTGTCCGGACGCCCCATGGTCCGGAGCCGCAATTCTACCACCAAGTGCGCACGCGCAGCGTGAAGATTGTCACTCGGTTTCGTGTTGGTTGCGGATCCGTAGGATGGGCGCCTCGCCCATCCTTGCGATCAATAGAACTGCTGCGGCAGATAGAGCGCGATCTGCGGGAACGCGAGCAGCAACACGACCATCGCGATCATCATCAGCACAAACGGCAACGCGCCCCAGGCAACGTCATTGAAACGGCCCCCCCGCGCGCGGATGCCGTGGACGACGTACAGGTTCACCCCGATTGGTGGCGTGATCAGCGCCGTCTCCATCAGCACGATGACCAGAATGCCAAACCAGACCGGATCATAGCCCATGCCAACGACCAGCGGGAACACAACAGGAACAGTCGTGAGCATCATGGAAAGTGTTTCCATGAACATGCCCAGGATCAGGTAAAAGATGACAAGCGCGATCATCGTTTGCAGCGGCGTCCAGCCCAACTCTCCGATGAATGCGATCAGCGCCTGTGTGACCCCGATGAAGCCGAGGATGAAGTTCAAAAACACGGCCGCCAGGATGATCAGCATGATCATGGCCGTGGTGCGCATGGTGCCCTCGAAGGCACCTTTCAGCATCTCGACCGAAAGCGTACGCGTCCAGACCGCCAGCGCCAGTGCCAGCACAACGCCGACAGATGCCGCCTCGGTCGGGGTCGCAAACCCGCCATAGATCGAGCCCATCACGCCGATGATCAGCAGCAGCGGTGGCAGCAGATCGACCAGACTGTTGATGCGTTCGGACCAGCTGACCTTGGGTTGGTCGCCGCCCCAATCGGGCCGGAACAGGCAGGCGATCACGATGATCACGATGAACAGACCCGACAGAGCAAGCCCGGGCAGGATACCCGCCATGAACAGCTCGGGCACCGAGGTGTCGGTGATGAACCCATAAAGGATCAGGTTGATCGAGGGCGGGATCAGAATGCCTAGCGTACCCCCAGCGGCGATCGAGCCGAGGAAGAGGCTTTCATTGTACTTGCGCGCCTCGATCTCGGGATAGGCGACGGTGCCGATCGTGGCTGCGGTCGCGACCGAGGAGCCAGACGTCGCCGAGAAGATCGTGCAGGACGCGATGTTGGCGTGCATCAGCCCGCCCGGAAGCCAGGACAGCCAGCCGGCGACCGCCTCGTACATTTTCCGGGCGATGCCTGCGCGCAGAATGATCTCGCCCATCAGAATAAACATCGGGATGGCGATCAGCAGGAACTCTTTCTGCTTGTCCCACAGAAACTCGCCCATGGCGCGGGAGAGCCGTCCCCCCATGTAGACCTCGTCGAGCCCCATGGAAAGCAAGCCGAGCACGGCCGCAACCGGCACCGCGGCCAGCACCAGCACGATCAGGGCAACGACAATCCAAAGTGCCATTCAGTGCGCCCCCTACCGGCCCATTTCCTGGACGCCGCGGGTTTCTTCCTCGACCTCCTCCGAGACCGACATCGTGCCTGCAACGGCCTGCACGGCACCCGCGCCTTGCTTGAAGAACGCGGTGATCGTGTAGACGATCATGAAAATCAGGGTCAGATTGAAGAAGATCAGCCCCATCACCCAGACGATCTGCGGCATCCAGAGCGGCGTCAATTGCGGCGTGACCGAGACCGAGTTCAGCTCCCAGCTCTCGACGAACACGGGCCATGCCTTGGACGTGAAGAATGCCATGTATCCAAACAGCGCCAGCAGCGCGAATATGTCGAACGCCGCGCGGACGCCCCGTGGCAGGATGTTGTAGAGCGCGTCGATTCGGATGTGGCTGCGGTGGATCAGGCAATAGGAATATGCCCAGGTCGTCGCCCCCGCGAAGACGTACCCGGAATACTCGTCCGACCCTGGAATGCGGAACTGCGGGATTATGAACCCCGGGAAGACCTCGACCCCACCCAGCTTGCGGCCGAACACCTCGATCGTCACCATGAAGGCGGACAGCAGCAATGCAAGTCCGCCGAGCCAGACAGCCCATGACGCCAGGCGCTCGAACAGGCGGTGAATAGCGTCGAGTTGGGTCACGAATTCATCGATACGACGGAGATGCCCAGCGCCGGACGGCGCAGGGCATCCGTATAAACGGCCCGCTCAGAGTGGGGCCTGGAACCCGGCGATATCGCCCATCGTCGCGTTCCACGTCTCGGCGCACTCCTTACCGCAACGGTCGGCAAAGCGCTTGAGGACGTAGTTTTCAACCACGTTCTTGATGATCGCATTGTCCTCGTCACTCATCTCGACCGGTACCAGATTGCCCGTCTCACCCCAATCGCACGGACCGTTGGTGTTGCAGGTCAGCGCCATCGCGTCCGTCGCTTCGATCGAATCCCAGATCTCGTTCTCGACCTTGGCGGCGTTCTCCTTGATCAGCGCCTGCGTATCCGGGCTGAGCGCGTCCCAGGCATCGCCGTTGAAGGCCATGAAGGTCGCTGCATAGCCCAGGCGAACGCGGACATTGTGCGTCGTGACCTGATACCACTTGGCGTTATAGGCGGGTGCGGTGCCAGTTGTGCCGCAATCAGCGACGCCCTTTTGCAGCGCCGGAACAGCTTCCGAGAACGCGATGGTCACAGAAGATGCGCCCAGGCCCTCGATGAAATCTGCCAGCGAGGTCGAATAGGTCCGGATCTTCTTGCCTGATAGCGAAGCCAGCGAGCCGGTTTCGCCGTCACCCAGCTTGCAGAACAACTGCTGCGACGGGAAGGTGTAGAGCATCACCAACTCGGCATTGTACTTGTCACGCAGCTCGCGCTGGATGATCGGCTTATAGGCGTTCAGCGCCTTGCGATAGGTGCCGAAATCCTGGAACACGCCAGCGAGGTCGATGCCCTCGAGCGCCGGGCTGTCCTGCGACGTGTAGGTCGTCAGCGCGTGCACAGCGTCATAGGTGCCGAGCTTCAACAGCTTCACAACTTCGTATCCCGAAAGGCCAAGCTCGGTGTAAGGCTTTGCGTTCGCGGTCAGCTTGCCGTTCGATGCAGATGGCAGCACGTCGCCCCACAACCGGCTCTCATGCTCGCGCCAGTTGAAGAGGTTGCCCCATGTGCCAACGACGGCGAACTCTTTGGTGTCGATCTCTTCGGCCTGTACCGGTGCCGAGACGAGCATCGCCGCAGCGGCGGCAGCTCCCAGTAAGCGCTTCATTTCAATACCCTCTCTGTTGCCCCGGAGCAGACTGGTGCCACTCTCGGTCGAAGACGATACGCACCGCAGTGCAAAAGGAAACCCTCAATTTCGCGAGGTCCGGGAATGTCAGCGCGCCGTGGACCACTACCAACCGCGCCGTCGGGTCAGGCGTTTCTCGACGTGACGGCGTTCCCAATCTGGACTGAACGGTGAGAAAACCTCGAACACCGCAATACCGTTTGACGCCAGTCCGATTCCTCAACCCAATGCGGGCCAGATAAACCACGGATGACCTGCCCCGGACAGATACCAGCCCAGAACAATCAGCGGAACGCCAACGGCATAACCGATCGCGTGCGTGCAAAACCCCTTTATGTCGCGCACAGATTCCAGCGCCTCGCGTTCGTTTGCCGTCAGCGTCGGAACAGCCATATCAGTCTCCAGGGTCAGGTTTTTCAGATCGACCTCCAACGCCGCAGCAAGAGCATTCCGAGTCTCGAGGCTTGCGCGCTCACCCCGCTCGGCGCGCTGGATGGTGCGAACAGACAGACCACTGATCTCGGCCAGTGTTTCCTGCGACCACGCGCGGTCCAGTCGAAGCTTTCGGACGAGCACTGTTGTCTCCCTGGTTGCCTTCGGCGTCAGATAGCATTTCTGTTAGGCAAAGGCATCGGCCGAGACCACGACACGGACCCGACAGCACCATTCCATCGGCGCTTGTCAGGACAACCAAGCGGAGGCATCCTGACACCTGACGGAGGGATATGATGACTGGACCGAACTACGACTCACTGCGCGCGCAACCGATAAACGCTATTCGCGCACAGATCCGCTCGAACCGCTATCAAGGCCAGACTGCCGGGTTTGCTCCGGGCAACCTGCAGGCCAACCTCGCAATCCTTGGCGATGGTTATGCCGACGACTTCCACGAATTCTGCATGATCAACGCGCAACCGTGCCCACTGGTCGGCGTCTCGCGACGCGGCGATCCCCGCATGGAAATGCTGGGCGATATCGACATCCGGACCGACATCCCCAGTTACAACGTCTACCGCAATGGTGAACTGGACAGCAGCGTACCAGACATCTCGGATCTCTGGACCGACGACATGGTCGCCTTCGCGCTGGGCTGCTCATTCACCTTTGAAGGCGCGCTGGCCGCTGCAGGCATCCGCATGAAGCACATCGAGCAGAACCGGACCGTCCCGATGTACAGGACCAACATCGCGCTGACGCCGGTTGGTCCGTTCTCGGGCGGCATGGTGGTCTCAATGCGGCCAATCCCGCGCGATCAGGTCGACCTGGCGATCGCCGTGACATCGGATTACCCGCATGCACACGGTGCGCCGGTTCATGCGGGTGATGGCGCCGCCATTGGCGTCCATGATCTCGACAGCCCGGACTGGGGCGAAACCGCTTTCTTTGATCCAGATGACGTCCCGGTCTTCTGGGCCTGCGGGGTGACACCCCAGAACGTGCTGACCGAAGCACGTCCGCCAATCTGCATCACCCACACACCCGGACGCATGCTGGTGACCGACGTCACCGAGGACGAAGCGAAGGCGCGCGCCGCCGCTTAGGCTTTCATCATTCGACCCGGCGCGTCTCGACCCGCCGATTGCCCGGATCCTCGGGATTCGTCAGCAATGGCCTCGTCTCACCGAAGCCCTTCGCGGACAGCCTTTGCTCCTGTACGCCCAAGCTCGTCAGGAAGGTGACGACAGATGCTGCCCGGCGCTCGCTTAGCTTGAGGTTCTTGTCCGCCGAACCAGACGCGTCAGTGTGACCTTCGACCGCAAACTTGAACCCGGCCAGTGCCGGTGTCTGCAAGGCAATGGCGAATTCACGCAGATTGCGCTGGGCCTGATCCGTCAGCGTGTCCGAGGACAGTTCGAACGTCACCAACAGATCATATCCCGCATCGCCTGCTGGCGCGCTGATCCCGGCTTCTGTGGATGCGACCTCCTGTGTTTGCGTCGACGCAGGCGCCGCTGCACCGGCCGCTCGATTCGCGCCGGTCAACGGGATGACCAACCCGTCCGATAGCACGGTGTTGCCGCCTGGATTGACGACGGATTCAAACTGCGGGTTATCGACCTTGGAATTTCCGCCCTTGATCACCACACCGGAGTTCGACGGCGCCACGGATCGCGATTTTTGTTTCGCGAAGTGCGCAACGATGTCGTCGGCCGTGAATTGAGGGCCAGCAGCTGCCGTGATTGGCAGCAGGAGAATGACCAAAGGAAGACCTATGCGTGTCATGTGCATGTCAAACTCTTCTTCGGTGAAATAAATATAACGTGACAATGGTACGCGCAGGCGTGCGCGTCAATACCCTGATGTGCGTTTTGATCCTCAATTTGGCATTTTTGTCTCAAACTGTCTCGGTTCCACACCAGTCAGCAATGAACAGGGCGATTGTTTTGGTCACCCGGCGCACGCTCTCCAGACTGACGCGTTCATCGAATCCGTGGATGTTCTCGGACCGCGGACCAAACACCAGGCACGGACACTCGCCGTACAGAACGAAGACGCGCCCATCCAGGTAACCAGGCGTCGTGAAAGACTTGAGCCGTTCGCCCTCATAGGCCTGCTCGAACGACCGCGACAGCGTGCCCTCGGCTTCGGTCCCTTCCTCCAGCACATAGCCCTTGGCAAAGAAACCGTTGAAGATCACGTCGGGCGGACTGTTCGACAGGAACGGATCGCCCGCAGCGGCTCGTCTGATCGCCTGCTCGATCTCCGCGGCGGCATCCTTCGGCTCCACACCGGGATAGATCGCGGCCCGCACATCCAGACGGCACCATGCCGGGACCGAGGACGCCCAGTCACCGCCCGCAATCTTGCCGATATTGATGTTGATCGGGTGATCCAGATCCTCGAAGTACGGGTGCTTTCCCTTCTCGGCGTTCCACTTGGCCTCGACCCCGCGCAGGGCCTCAATCACCGTCCAGGCGGACAGAATGGCGTTCGAACCCGTCCCGGCCTCACGCACATGCACAGGCCTGCCTTTGATCTCGACCGCGAACCACAACACGCCGCAATTGGCGCGCACCAGCATGTCGTCTTCGGGCTCCGGAATGATCGCGGCATCGGCGGTGTATCCACGGACCAGGGCCGAGAGTGCACCGTTCCCCGTGCACTCTTCCTCGGTCACCGATTGCTGGTACAGGGTCGCTGCAGGCTGCAGGCCGATCCGCTTCAGCGCATCGACAGCAAAGATGTTGGCGGCGATCCCCGCCTTCATGTCGGCACCACCGCGGCCGTACAACCAGTCACCCTCGACCGCGGGATCGAACGGATTGCGCGACCACATATCGTGCGGCCCCTCCGGCACCACGTCGATATGACCGTTCAGGATCAGCGACTTGCCGGTCGCCTGCCTCGGCGTGTGCGCCCCAACGACATTGATGGCATTGTCATAGGGCACGGCAACCGGCGAAAATCCGGGATGGTCCTTGATCGCATCGACATCGATTGCCCAACGATCCATGGCATAGCCGCGCTCGCGCAACGCTTCGAAAACGAACTCCTGCGCTGTATGCTCTTGCCCGCGCAACGACGGGTATCGGATCAGGTCCCGCGTGAACGCAAGTTGCTCGTCCCAGCCCGCATCGACTGCGTCCAGAATCTGTTGTTGAAGCTCCGTCATCATCCCCTCCCTGCCGAGCGGCATCCTCACCATTGACGCGGTGCAGCGCAAGCCGCAGTCTGGCCTGCGATCTGGCCCCAACTGGTGCCAGCGCATCACGACGCGCGGATGCAGGTACGCGAAGGATCCGCGCGAGACCCATGGAGAGAAACGATGTCGCTTGCCCATCCCTATCTGCTGTTCCTGGGGGATGCCCCGGACGCGCTGGCCGCCAAGGTCGCGCAGGGGATCAAGGACTGGCGCCCGGACGCCAGCGTCGGCCAGTTGCGCCTGCCGGGCTGCAATGCGGACATGGGGCTGCCCGATATGACGGTGCCCGAGGCACAGGCCGCTGGCGCCAAGACGCTGGTGATTGGCGTCGCGAACCGGGGCGGCGTGATCTCGGACACCTGGAAGGCCGTGCTGATCGAGGCGATGGAAGCCGGCATGGACATCGCGGCTGGCTTGCACACGCTGCTGAACAAGCAGGACGATCTGGTCGCCGTAGCCCAACGCACCGGCCGCGCACTGCATGATGTCCGCCTCCCGACCATCGACTACCCGATTGGCGATGGGAAACGGCGTACCGGCAAACGCGTGCTGGCCGTCGGCACCGATTGCTCCTGCGGTAAGATGTACACCGCACTCGCCATGGAAAAGGAAATGCGCGCTCGCAGCATGAATGCCGACTTCCGCGCGACCGGTCAGACCGGCATCCTGATCACTGGCGACGGTGTGCCGCTGGATGCGGTGATCGCCGATTTCATGGGCGGGGCCGTCGAATACCTGACGCCGGACAACGAAGCCGACCACTGGGACCTGATCGAAGGGCAAGGCTCGCTGTTCCACGCGTCCTACTCGGGCGTGACCATGGCGCTGATCCATGGCGGCCAGCCGGATTATCTGGTGCTCTGCCACGAACCAACCCGCACCCACATGCGCGGCCTGCCGCACTTCCCGGTCCCGTCGATGGCCGACCTGCGCCCGCTTGCGCTGCGACTGGCCCAGATCGTCAACCCGGATTGCAAGGTCATCGGCTGTGCCGTGAACACGGCTGCGTTGTCCGAAGCGGCGGCGAACGACTACCTCGCCGAGCAAGAAGAGATCCTGGGCCTGCCATGTGTCGACCCGTTCCGCCACGGCGCGGGGCGGTTGGTCGACGCTTTGGATTGAGTTGCCGGGTCCGACATGAAACTCACGGTCAGTGAAGACGTCTTCCCGATTGCCGGGGCGTTCACGATCAGCCGCGGCACGCGGACGGAAAGCCGCGTCGTCACGGTCGAACTCGAACGTGACGGCGTACGCGGCTGGGCCGAGTGCTATCCCTATGCCCGCTATGGCGAGACAGTCGAAAGTGTGATTGCGCAGATCCAGGCTCAGGCAAACGCTCTGGCCGACGGGATGGATCGGATCGCCCTACAGGACGCCATGCCGCCAGGCGCTGCACGCAACGGGCTGGACTGCGCATTCTGGGACTTCGAGGCCAAATCGGCGGGCCGGCGGATGTGGGACATCGCGGGTCTGCCCGCGCCCGGACCAGAGATCACCGTCTACACCTTGTCGCTCGAAGACCCCGACGTGATGCGCGCCCGCGCCGCCGAGAATGCTCATCGGCCCGTGCTCAAGATCAAGCTGGGCGGCAGCGGAGATATCGAGCGGTTGCAGGCCGTGCGCGAGGGCGCTCCGAGTTCGAAGATCGTCGTCGACGCCAACGAAGGCTGGAATGCCGAGACCTATGCGAAGATCGCACCGGTCGTTCTGGATTTGGGCGTCGCGATGGTCGAGCAACCGTTACCCGCCAACGATGACGCGGCCCTGAACGGCATGGATCGACCCCTGCCCGTCTGTGCCGATGAAGCCTGCCACGACCGTGCCTCGCTGCCCGCGCTGGTGGGCAAGTACGACATGATCAACATCAAGCTGGACAAGACCGGCGGCCTGACCGAGGCCCTGGCCCTGAAGGACGAGGCCATCGCCCAGGGCTTTCAGGTCATGGTCGGCTGCATGATCGGCTCGTCGCTCGGCATGGCACCCGCGACGCTGATCGCGCAAGGTTGCGCGGTCGTCGACCTCGACGGTCCGCTGTTGCTGGCGACAGACCGCGACACTCCTTTGACGTATGACGCTGACGGCGTGCACCCGCCCAGCGCTGACCTGTGGGGATAAGATGAGCAGAATTGTCTACGTGAACGGCGAGTTCGTGCCTGAAGAAGACGCCAAGATCAGTGTGTTCGATCGCGGCTTCCTGATGGCCGACGCTGTGTACGAGGTCACCTCGGTCCTTGAAGGAAAGCTCTGCGACTACGCCGCCCACGTCACGCGACTGCACCGCTCGCTCGAAGCGCTCGAGATGGCAGCGCCCTGCACCGATGACGAACTGCTGCAGATCCACCGGGATCTTGTTGCCAAGAACGACCTGAACGAGGGCACGATCTACCTGCAAGTCACGCGTGGTGCCGCAGATCGCGACTTCGCGTGGCCCGAAGATCCGACACCCGGGCTTGTGCTGTTCAGCCAAAACAAGCCGTTGATCGATACGGCAACGTCAAAGCGCGGCATTAAGGTCGCTGCCGTCGAGGACCTGCGCTGGGGCCGCCGCGACATCAAGACGACGCAGCTTCTGTTCCCGTCCTGGGCGAAGATGCAGGCCAAGGCCAAGGGCGCCGACGATGCCTGGATGACCGACCCCGAGGGGCTGGTGAACGAGGGCACGTCGAACAACGCCTATATCGTCACCAAGGACGGCACGATCGTGACCCGGCACCTGTCGAACGACATTCTCCATGGGATAACGCGGGCGTCGGTCCTGAAACTCGCGGCTGAGGCGCAGTTGAAGGTCGAAGAACGCCCGTTCTCGATTGCCGAGGCGCAAGGGGCGGCCGAGGCCTTTTACACGGCCGCGTCCTCGTTCGTCACGCCGGTGGTGGCAGTTGAAGGCGTGGCGCTCGGCGATGGGACGCCCGGCCCGATCACGAACCGGCTGCGCGAGATCTACATCGACGCGGCGCGCGCGGGTGCTGTCTGAGCGAAGAGGTCTGCGAGACGACTGCGTACAGATCAGCTCGCGGCACGCGATCCAATGATGCTTGGACGGTTCACCAACAGAACACCAATGGCCGCCAGCGCCATGCCGCCGATCTCGGCCCAGCCAAGAACCTCACCGAACAGGGGCCAGGCAATCACCGCCGTACAGGGCGGTACTAGGAAGAACAGACTTGCGACCTCGCCCGCAGCACCGCGCTGGATCAGCCAGTAAAGAATGGCAACGGCTCCGATCGACAGAACGACCACGGACCAGCCGAGCGCCAGGATGAACTCCGGCGCCCAGCGGATCTGCATTTGCTCGAACAGCAACGCCATCGCGCCGCAGGCGAGTGCTGCGACCAGAAACTGCACGGCATTTCCGGCTCGCATCGGCGTGTCGCCGGAAAGCCGCTTTTGTAAGATCGCTCCAAACGAGATCCCGACCAGAGCCACGGCGCATAACAGAACACCGGCAGGCGTTCCCAAGCCCGCGTCGAGCTTGCGCAACACCACCAGCCCGACACCGCCAAGCCCCAGGATCATCCCAACCCACTGCACAGGCACAAGATGTTCACCTAACAGATACCGCGCCAGGACCGCCATCGCGACGGGTTGCAAGCCGACGATCATCGCGGCAACGCCTGCCTCGACCCCTTGTTCGATCCCCGCAAACACGCCGCCAAGATAGATGAAATGCACCAGTGCCCCGATCAGCGCCTGATCCCGGACCTGTGCGCGCCTCAGCCACCGGGCGCGCGAGACCGCGACCCAGATGAACAGCACTGCGGCAACAAGGGCGAACCGCAACGCCAGAAACGTCATTGACTCGGCATGTGGCAGACCCAGTTTGGCGCCGATGAAACCGGTGCTCCAAAGGACGACAAAGAGTGCGGAAATGGCGATTCCGGAGGGCATCGGCCCCCTCCAAAGGGATGGGTTGCGGTGCCCGTGTGACATGTTTAGGAATTGACGCCAAACAAATTGCCGCAGGCCGGCACGAAAAACACGAACCGGATAAAAACAATAAGAGGGGCACCAGTCATGGCTGAGGACCTTGCAGAAATCGGCGAAGACAACTCGCTGCTGATCGTTGACGATGATGCTCCGTTTCGGACGCGGCTTTCGCGTGCAATGGAGAAGCGAGGCTTCGCGCCGATTATGGCGGAATCCGTGGCCGAGGGGTTGGCGCTTGCGAAGTCAAACCCGCCCGCTTACGGCGTGATCGACCTGCGGCTGGAGGACGGGAACGGCCTGGAGGTCGTCGAAGCCTTGCGCGATGCCCGCCCGGACAGCCGAGTGATCGTGCTCACGGGTTACGGTGCCATCGCGACAGCTGTGGCGGCAGTGAAGATCGGTGCAATCGATTATCTCTCGAAGCCTGCCGATGCGAACGACGTCGAAAAAGCGCTGCTAACCCCGCAGGGCGCCAAACCGCCGCCGCCCGAGAACCCGATGTCCGCCGACCGGGTACGGTGGGAGCATATCCAGCGCGTGTTCGAGCTTTGCGACCGAAATGTCTCGGAAACCGCGCGCCGACTGAACATGCACCGCCGGACACTGCAACGGATCCTCGCCAAACGCAGCCCGCGCTGACCCCATAAGGGACTTCAGGCGAACGCCCCGGTCCGGACGATATCGGCGAGGCCTTCGATATCGGCGGAGAGAGAGCGATCAACGGTGACGGGCGGGACAGTCTTCCGCACCGTTTCCATTGCGGTGGCGATCTTCGGGGCAACCGTGTCCAGCGCTCGCAACTCAACCGCTTGACAGCCGATCATCAGTTCCATCGCCGACAGCAGTTCGAGCCGCTCGCAGATGTCGTGCAAAGCCTTGGCCGGAATGGCCGAGTGGGTGACCACGTCCTCAACCCCGTCCGCGGCACCAGAAGGATAGACCGGCGACGGCTGGGCAAGCTGGACGATCTCGGAGAACAGCGCCTCCGAGGTCTTTGTCGCCGGGGCGATCCCCGCACTGTCGACATCGGCAGACGCCAGACCAACGGGCAGATCAGTAAACCTCGGCATCAGCGTCTTCGCCATGCGCGCGACCTGAGCCGATGCCGCGTGCAGGATGGCTTGATTAAGCGTTGTCAGCGCAATCGACAGATGAGGTGTCAGATACCCTCCCGCAGACAGGATCTCGTCGCGCTCCGCCAGGACGACAGGATTGTCCGATGCGCCGTTGATCTCGGTCTCGACAGCTTCTCGCGCGAAATCCTGTGCCGCGAGTACAGCACCGTGGATCTGCGGAATGTTGCGCATCGATAGTGGATCCTGCACGCGCCGCGCGTTCCCCGGCACCCGCAGCAAGGATCCTTCCAGCCGGTGCACAATCCCTTCCGCGGCAACGTCCTGACCTGGCTGAGGACGCGTCGCCAAGACGTCCGGATCGAACGGTGTAAGGTTCCCGCGAAACCCTTCCAGAGACATCGCAGCGGCGGTCTGCAGCGTCTCGAACGCCACCGCGAACCGAGCAAGCCCCATCGCGGCGATTCCAGCAACCGTGGCGGAATGCGAGACCATCGCCAGCCCCTCGCGCGGGCCGGGGCTGTAGGGTCGCAGCCCAACTGCCTCCAGCGCATGGGCGGACGGCTGTCTCCCAGACGGTGTGTCCATCTCGCCCTCGCCCAGCAAGGCGAGCCCCATCATCCCACCCCACATCAGGTCGGCAGCGCCGATAGACCCCGTCTCGCCGATTACAGGCGTCAGGCCCGCGTTCAGGCACCCGGCCATCAGATCGGCCAATGCCGGATCGGCGCCCGAAGCGCCCGTCAGAAGACCATTGATCCGCACCGCCATTGCAGCCCGCACCACCGGCAACGGCAAAGCCCGGCCAACGGCGTGCGCACGTCCACGCACCGTGTTCACGGACATGCGCACCTGCGCCTCGGGCGACAGCCGCTCGACCACGCGGGGTCCCAGACCTGTGGTGATGCCGTACATCGGGCGGCCCTCGGCGATCGCGGACATCAGCACATCGCGCGTTGTCTGCATCCTCGCGCGCGCTTGCGCCGAAAGCTTCACCTCGCACCCTTCAGAAATTTGGGACAGCGCCGGTATCGTCAGACCCGCGCCACTGAGTTCAACAGGATCGGTCAAGAGGTCCTCCGAGGCAGGGCTATCAGGCACCCGTGTCGCAGAAGTTGGGTACGCGTCAATGGTGCACGGTTTACTCTGACAGAAATTCGCGCCACGTAAGGGATCGTTCTGACGGAGGTTCCCCACATGTGGCAGTTCTGGGTCGATCGCGGCGGCACGTTCACTGATATCGTGGGCCGCAAGCCGGATGGTGGCATCGTCCTGCACAAGCTGCTGTCCGAAAATCCCGAGCAGTATCGCGATGCAGCGGTCCAGGGAATCCGGGAGCTTCTCGGCCTGGAAAAAGGCGAACCGATCCCGGCCGGGACGATCGAAGCCGTCAAGATGGGCACAACCGTCGCGACGAACGCGCTGCTCGAGCGCAAGGGCGATCGCACTCTGTTGCTGATCACGGAAGGCTTCGGCGATCTTTTGCGCATTGGCTATCAGGCACGGCCGAAGTTGTTCGATCTGAACATCCAGTTGCCAGAGCTGCTCTATGAGCGGGTGGCCGAGGTTCCCGGCCGTCTCGACGCAACGGGCGAGATCGTGCACGAGCTTGGCGAAGCGAAAGCCCGCTCAGCGCTGGAGAAGGCCAAGTCGGACGGGATCGACAGCGTCGCCATCGCCTTCATGCACGGTTATCTGAACCCGGATCACGAGGCTCGCGTGGCAGCGATTGCGGCCGAGGTTGGCTTTGGCCAGATCTCGGTCTCGCACCAGACCTCTCCGCTCATGAAGCTCGTCTCACGCGGAGATACGACGGTCGTCGACGCCTATCTCAGCCCTATCCTGCGCCGCTACGTGAACCAGGTCGCGGACGAGCTGGGTGGCGCCGAGGGCACACGGCTGATGTTCATGCAATCCAATGGCGGGCTGACCGATGCGACCCTGTTCCAGGGCAAGGACGCGATCCTGTCGGGCCCCGCAGGCGGCGTCGTCGGCATGGTCAAGACCGGCGCGCTCGCGGGTCATGACAAGCTGATCGGGTTCGACATGGGCGGCACCTCGACCGATGTCTGCCACTATGCCGGACACTATGAACGCAGTTTCGAGACCGAGGTCGCGGGCGTGCGCATGCGCGCGCCGATGATGAACATCCACACGGTGGCGGCGGGCGGCGGCTCGATCCTGTTCTTCCGGGACGGGCGCTTTCAGGTCGGCCCTGACAGTGCGGGCGCCAATCCGGGGCCAGCATGTTACCGGCGCGGCGGCCCCCTGACGGTGACCGATTGCAACGTGATGCTCGGCAAGCTGAACCCAGGGCACTTTCCCGCAGTCTTTGGACCAAACGCCGACCAGCCGATGGATGAGTTGATCGTCCGCAAGAAGTTCGAGGCGCTGGCCAGTGAGATCGCGGCGGCGACCGGCGAACCCGAGCGTCCACCAGAGGACTTGGCCGACGGTTTCCTGCGCATCGCCGTCGAGAACATGGCGAATGCGATCAAGCAGATCAGCGTCCAACGCGGCTATGACGTCACGCAATATGCGCTTCAATGCTTCGGCGGCGCGGGCGGACAGCATGCCTGCCTGGTGGCCGATGCCCTGGGCATGGAGACCGTGTTCATCCACCCCTACGCCGGTGTCCTCTCGGCCTATGGTATGGGTCTGGCCGAGATCCGCAGCTTGCGCGAGCGTCAGTACGAAGCGCCTGTCACAGCCATAGACGGCGCGCGAACCGTGTTGGAGCGACTTGCCAACGAAGCGCGGCAAGAGGTGATCGATCAGGGCGTCGACCCGGATGCGATCCGTATCGAGCAGCGGGCGCACCTGCGCTATCGCGGCTCTCACCAGGCGCTCGAAGTCGATTTCGGCAGCCAGGACGAGTTGCGCAACCGCTTTGACGCCGCACACAGGGCGCGCTTCGGATTCACGGCAGGCGACCGTGAACTGGTGTTTGAAGCCCTCGCAGTCGAGGCGATCGGCGGTGCCTCGGACGTGGCCGACCGCGAAGCACCCGAGACCGATATCGCGCCCAAACCCGTGGACGACGTTCCGGCCTATTTCAACGGCAAGCACCTCGGCATCCCGCTCTACGACCGGACAGGCATGCAGCCCGGACAAGCCGTGACCGGTCCTGCGATCATCAAGGAGCCAACCGGCACGAACGTCATCGAACCGGGCTGGCGCGGCACCATCAACACCTTCGGCCATCTGATCCTGACACGTATCATCCCGCTTGAACGGCAGGAGGCCGTCGGCACGAAAGCGGACCCGGTCATGCTCGAGGTGTTCAACAACCTCTTCATGTCGATCGCTGAACAAATGGGCGCCACGCTCGCCAACACGGCCTATTCGGTGAACATCAAGGAGCGGCTGGATTTCTCCTGCGCACTGTTCGATCCGACCGGCGGGCTGGTCGCCAACGCGCCGCACGTGCCTGTGCACCTTGGCTCAATGTCGGAGTCGATCCGGACAGTGATCCGGCTGAACCCGGACATGGTCCCGGGCGACGTCTTCGTTCTGAACGCGCCGTTCAACGGCGGCACCCACCTGCCGGATGTCACGGTCATCACACCGGTCTTCGACGAGGAAACTGGCGTCGTGCAGTTTTATGTCGCCTCACGCGGCCACCATGCGGATATCGGCGGCAAGACGCCGGGATCTGCGCCGCCGGATTCGAGCCACATCGAAGAAGAGGGCGTCCTGATCGACAACTTCAAGATGGTCGATGCCGGTGAGTTCCGCGAGGCCGAGACCCGGGCGCTGCTCGCTTCGGGCAAGTATCCGTGCCGCAACATCGATGAGAACATGGCGGATCTCGCAGCACAGGTCGCGGCGAACGAAACCGGCGTGCGTGAAGTCCAGAAGATGATCCGGCAGTTCGGCTTGCCCGTCGTCCACGCCTATATGAAGCATGTTCAGGACAACGCCGAGGAATGTGTCCGCCGGGTGATCACCGCGTTGACCGACGGCTCGTACGACTACGAACTCGACAATGGCGAGTTTATCCGTGTCGCGGTGCGCGTTGACAAGGAAAACCGCCAGGCCGAGATCGACTTCTCAGGCACCGCCGCCAAGAACCCCTACAACTACAACGCACCGCTGGCGGTCTGCCATGCCGTGGTGCTGTATGTCTTCCGCGCCATGGTCGGGAACGAGATTCCGTTGAACGAAGGCTGCTTCAAGCCGCTCAAGATCATCGCGCCCGCAGGCAGCATGATCAACGCGCAGTATCCCTCGGCAGTGATCGCTGGCAACACCGAGGTCAGCCAGTTGATGTGCAACGCGCTGATGGCCTCGCTGAAAGTGATGGCGGGCTCGCAAGCCACGATGAACAACTATGTCTGGGGCAACGAGCGCATCCAGAACTATGAAACGATCTGCGGCGGTACGGGGGCCGGGCCCGATTTCGACGGGTGCTCGGCGATCCAGACACACATGACCAACACACGCGGCACCGACCCCGAGATGCTGGAATTCCGCTTCCCCGTGCGGCTGGAGGAATGGTCGATCCGGCGCGGCTCGGGCGGCATCGGGCGCCACACGGGCGGCGACGGGATCACGCGCAAGATGCGCTTCCTCGAGCAGATGACGGTGACAACGCTGTGCTCGCACCGGCGCGTGCCACCGTTTGGCGTCGATGGCGGAGCACCGGGTGAGGTTGGCCGCGAGTGGATCGAACGGGCCGACGGCAGCCGGGTCGAGCACGGCGGCAACGACCAGAACGAGGTCTATCCGGGTGACGTGTTCGTGATGCAGACGCCTTCGGGGGGCGGCTATGGACGCGCCTGATCGGTTCGATGCAACAGCACGGCTGACCGGGACCGCACCCTACACTTCGGACATCCGACAGCCCGGGCAGCTTCACATGGTGGTGCTGCGTTCCCCGGTCGCGCACGGCGTCATCGAAGCCCTGGATGTCGCCGAAGCATCGGAGATGCCTGGCGTGCATCTGGTCCTGACGGCAGAGGATCTGGCGCGCGAGGGCGTTCAACCCATGGCGTTGCGCGCGAAGCCCGCAGGCACGGATGGACCGTTCCTCGAGCCTCGCCGCCCTGTGCTGGCCGAACATAAGGTCGCCTATGCGGGCCAACCGGTGGCAGCGATCATCGCGGAGACGCTTGAACAGGCGCAGGATGCCGCCGAAGCAATCGGCCTGGACATCGAAGAACTTGACACCGTCACGGATGTGACCCGCGCTCACGAAGGGGCACAGATCTGGCCAGAGATCCCCGAGAACCGGTCGTTTCGTTGGACCGGTGGCAACCCGGACAAAACGGCAGAGCTTTTCGCGCAGGCCGCGCATGTGGTCGAAGCCGAGATTCTGCATCCTCGGATTGCGATCTCTCCGATCGAGACCCGCGCAGCATCAGGGCAGTTTGAGGACGGGCACTATACCCTTGTCACGCCCTCGCAAGGCGTTGTCGGCATCCGCGCTGCGATGGCGGCGTGTCTTGGCATTGATCCACAAACGATCCGTGTCCAGACCCCGAATGTCGGCGGCAGCTTCGCGGTCAAGATATGGCCGTACCCCGAGCATGTGCTGGTCATGCTGGCCGCGCGTCTAAGCGGCCGGACCGTTGCTTGGGAGGGATCGCGCTCGGAGGCATTCACAGCCGATGTAGGTGGGCGCGCACGGGCAGATGTCGCCCGACTGGCCGTGGCTGCAGACGGGCAGTTCCTCGCGTTCGAGATCAACGCCAAGGCTGACATGGGCGCGTTTCTGAACACGGCCGCGCCGAACATCGTCTCGTCCAACACGATCCGCCCGTTCAACCAGGTCTACAAGATCCCCAGGCTGACCTACCGCGTCGAGGCGATGCTGACCAACGCGGTGCCGACCGATGCCTATCGCGGTGCCGGCAAGCCGGAATGCGCCCATGTGCTGGAACGGCTGATCGATATGGCTGCCGAAACACTGGGACGAGATCGGGTCGAATTGCGGCGCCAGAACCTGATCCGGCCAGAAGACCTGCCCTATCGCAGTGCCGTCGGCGAGACGTTCGACGGTGGCAACTTCCCGGCGATCCTTGATCGCATGCTCGATGCGGCAGACTGGGAGGGCGTCGATGAACGGAAAGAAGACTCGGATAACCAGGGCCTGATCCGCGGCGCCTCGGTCGGGTTCACGCTGCATGCCACCGGTGGATCGACAGCGGAGCGTTCCGAGGTCCGCGCCATGCCCGATGGCACAGTGATTGTACGCACATCCAGCCAGGATTCCGGTCAGAGCCACCGCGAAACGCTTGCGATCGTGGCGAGCCAGACGCTGGAAATCCCGGTCGACCGCATTCACGTCGAACAGGGCGACAGCGCGTTTCTGGAGACCGGCGGCGGCACGGGTGGCTCCAACCTGATGCCGGTCGCTGCGAACACCGTGCACCGCACGGCACTGGCGATGCTGGATCAGGCGAAGGCTCAAGCCGCCGAGATGCTCGAAGCCGCACGAATTGATATCGCATACGGCGCAGGCGATTTCCGGGTCGCTGGCACCGACAGGAAAGTCTCGTTGGCCGAGGTCGCGGCTGCACTGTCAACCGAAGAAGACGAACCGGGCTGCGTCGCCCAGGTGGACTTCGAAGGCACGCACACAACCTTCCCGAACGGCGCGATGGCCTGCGAAGTGGAACTGGACCCGGAAACCGGGCACGTCAGGCTCGACCGCTTCACCTGCGTCAACGATCTGGGACAGGTGTTCAACGAACCGGCGGCAGAGGGGCAGATCCATGGCGCGCTGGCACAAGGCATCGGCGAGGCGTTGCTGGAAGGCATGTCCTTCAGTCCGGACGGCCAGCCACTGACCGGCTCTCTGATGGATTACACCTTGCCGCGCGCCGATGATGTTCCGTTCTTCGGCAACAGCTGGATGCCGACAGCCAGCCCGAACTCGATGATCGGGGCCAAGGGTGTCGGCGAGATGCCGTCGATCGGCACGCCGGGTCTGGTGGTCAACGCCGTGATGGACGCGCTACGACCACTCGGTGTGTGCCATGTCGATAAGCCACTGACACCGGGGCGGATCTGGCACGCGATCCACGCCGTGCGCGCAGGTCCGTGAACGCGACGGCTTACGCGCCGCTGCGCACCCGCTGCCGGTGCAAGGTGTAGAGACCGCTCAGAACGATGATCGCAGCACCAATCCATGTCAGCAAATCCGGTATCTCGCCAAAGATTGCGAACCCGAGCACAATCGCCCAGACCAGATTGGTGTATCGAAACGGCGAGACCGAGCCGACCTCGCCCACGCGCATCGCCTCGACGCCGGCATAGTAGCCGACCAGCAGGAACAGCGAGCCACCGCCCAGGACCGCGACATGCTCCCAGGTCACTGGCACGGAGTCCGAAAACGTCGTCCCGATCCCGCCCATCGTCGTGATTGTCAGGCTGGTCAGAACCGTGACCGCCAACCCGGGCACACCGCGTGAGATCTGCCGGGTCATCAGGTCGCGCAGCGTGATCGAGGCGACGGCCGCCAAAGCTGCGAGCGCATAGATGTTGAAGTCCGCGCCAAGCGGCCGGACGATCAGCAGCACACCGGCGAAACCGATCACGATCGCAGTATAGCGGCGCCAGCCGACCTGCTCCCCCAGAAACCAGGCGGCGCAGAGTGCGACCGAAAGCGTCGCGGCCTGGATGATCGCCACGGCGTTTGCCAGCGGCATGTTGAACAGCGCCGTGAGGAACAAAACCGTGCTCAGCACCTCGCTGAGCAGACGCCAGCCGACCAGCTTGCGATCGCGCACGGCAAAACCGAAGCGCAAGGCGCCGCGCGCCCAGGCAAACAGGATGATCAGAACCGATGCAAACAGCCCACGGATGAAGATGATCTGGAACAACGGCAAATCGTCAGACACCGTTTTCATCAGCGCGTCGTTGACGACGAAACCGGCCATCGAAGCCGACATCCAGAGGGCTCCCTTGGCATTGTCGGTCAGCGTCACGCGGGACTTGGATCACACGGCATGGGCGGCGTTCCCGCAGCCTCGATGATCCTGCCCGCGTCCAGCAAAACGTCCTCGCGGTACCGCCCGCCGACGAGTTGCATGCCGACTGGAACCGTACCGACCAACCCGGTCGAAACGGTCAGTCCCGGCAAGCCCATGAACGGCGTGCCGACCTGCAGAAGCTGGGCTTCGAAACAGCGGCGGAAACTTTCGGCACTTTCGACATCCAGCAGATCCGGGAACGGCAGCTCGCCGGAAACCGGGCACAGCAGCAGCGTGTGATCGGCCAGAAACATCTGCCAGTCCCGAACCAGACTGGCCCTGACATGCAAGGTATCGAGCAGACCGTTCACATCAGGTGGCGCGGCGATCTCGGACAGCATGGCATAGACGTGGTTCGCGTCCGGATCGTCCTCGTCGAGGATCGCCTGACCCGCGCCGGACTGGTATTCGGCCATCCAGAGTTCCACGTTCCGCAGGGCGGCCTCGCGCACCGGTGGCGTCGCGTCGATCTCGGTCACCATCCAACCTGCGTCAGTCAACGCGCGGGCAGCCTTGTGCAGCGCGGCCTCGACCTCGGGGGCGGTCTGCATCCCATCGGGCGCCACGCACAGTGCCGCGCGCTTGGGCAGCTCCGGCAGGCGCACTGGCACCGGCACCCACCATGGATCCCGCAGATCCTCGGCGGCCATCGCGTGAAAGCCCAGTTCGACATCCTCGATCGTGCGCGCGAGCGGTCCGGAAACCGCCATGACCTGCGCGCCGATCTGGCGATCACCGGACGTGAAATTGACCGCGGGCACGCGGCCCAGCGTGGTGCGAAGACCGTGCACGCCGCAGGCGTATGCCGGGTAGCGTACCGATCCCGCGATATCGGTCCCATGGGCGAGCGCACCGATCCCAGCGGCTACGGCAGAGGCGGCCCCGCCAGAGGATCCGCCCGGTGTGCGAGCCGGATCGCGCGGGTTCTTGGTGTGGCCATGCAACGAATTGCGGCAGAACCAGCGCAGCGAAAACGCGGGCGTGTTGGTCCGCCCGACGATCACGGCACCTGCCTTGCGCAGATTAGCGACGACCGGGTTGTCCTGTTCCGCGATCAGATCCTTCTGGATCCGCAAGCCGTTGGTCGACGCCATGCCCTCCTGATCGGTGTTGACCTTGATCGTCGTCGGCACGCCGGCCAACGGACCAGGATCGCCGCCTTGCGCGATCATCGCATCGACGCGGTCGGCCTCTGCCAGAGCCTGCTCGGGCAGGTGCTGCACGACGGCGTTGATGGCTGGATTGACGGCGTCGATCCGGGCCAGAGCATCCTCGGCGACTTCGCGTGCGGTGATCTCGCGTGCCGTCACGAGCGCTGCGATCTCGGCCGCAGACTTGCGATAGTGGTTCGTCATTCTCTTCTCCCTCGGAATTCAGCAGACCATGGCGGACAGCGCCGCACAAGCATCAGGATCGCACCGCGATGATGACGCCAGACAGCGCGATCAACCCGATCCCGGCCAGAGCCAGCCCGTTCGGCAGCTCACCCCAGATCATGTATCCGACCACCGCCGACGTCCCCAGCGCCGCATAGTTGAACGGCACGATCACACTGGCCTCACCCGCCGAAAGCGAGGCGATTTGCAACATATAGATCACCAGCGCAAAGAACCCCGTCAGAACGATCATCCCCCACCCGAATGCATCGGGATCACGCCAGACCTGCCAGCCAAGCACGCCCAGCAGAACGAATGCCCCGATCGACGTCCAGAACAATTGTCCCAGTTGCGTCGACTGCCCGGACATGCGCCGGGTCATCAGGACATAGACCGAGAAACAGAGCGGAGCGCCCAACGCGAGCATTTCGCCCCGGCCAACACCCTGAAGCGACGGTTGTACCACCAGCATCGCCCCGATGAAGCCAACGCCGACCATGGAGTATCGGATGACGCCAACACGCTCCCCCAGCACAAAAGGTGAAAGGGCGGTGACGATCAGCGGAAACAGCATTGAAATCGCAGTCGTGGTGGCCAGTGGCAAATAGGCCAAGGACGACACATAGAACAGCGACGCGGTGGCGATGAGCAACCCTCGCACCATCAGAAGCCCACGACCGACAGGACGCAGGATCACCG
>JBCAXJ010000013.1:0-89487 GCA_038534135.1 Pseudomonadota bacterium
ACCGTCACCTACGGCACCGATGTGGTCACGGTGTTCGGCACGTCCGCCGCACAGCTCACCGAGGACCAGTTCGATTTCACGCCTTAACGTGGCGAGAACTACCTCGGTCACGGATGTGTCCGGCGCCAGAAGCGATTATCGCTAAGCGTTGGCCTACACGTGTGACGCAGCGTGCCGAACTCGATCGGGATCTGAGGATCCAAGAACTGGGACATCCCCGGGCGAACCGAATGCTCGACTGGATCAAGTCCCACAGAACGTCTGGCGCACTTCCTCTTGAGGAGTTGGGGGTTGAGCCAGCGTCCTGTCCGAAGGCTCAGCGAATGGTGTTTCCAGCGCCACAGTCAGATCATGGACAGGCGTGAAGTCTCTGTCTTGATATGCGGCCTGGATCGCAGCCTCGACCAGATGATTTCGCGGGATGATCGCCGGATTCACCGCATCCATGTCCGATTTCCGGTCTTCGAGTGATCGTGGGTCATCGCGGAGGCGCGCGCGCCAGTCCTTTGCCCAAGCGTCGAACGCACTTCCATCAACGAACCGAGATCGCATTGGGGCATCGTGATCCGGACTCAGATCTGGGTCTGCTACCTCCGAAAGAGACCGGAACGTCAATGTGAAATCTGCCTCACCCTGCGCCATTGCCTTAAGCAAGTTGCCGACCAACTCCGCGTCAGCCTCGGTTGCTTCACAGAGACCGATCTTTCGGGCAAACCCAGCCATATGGTGCTGTTCGAACGCGGCGGTAAAAGCGTCGACAGCAGTTTGGGCGGTTTCGATGGCTTTCGTCTCTTCGGCGTCGAACAATGGCAGCAGAGACTGCGCAAAGTTCGCGAGGTTCCACTGTGCGATCCCGGGTTGGTTGCGATACCGATAGCGCCCCATCTGGTCGATGAAACTGAACACCTTGTCTGGGTGAAACACATCCATGAAGGCGCAGGGACCGTAGTCGATGGTTTCAGCCGCGATCGACATGTTGTCGGTGTTCATCACCCCGTGGATGAACCCGAGATGCATCCATTGTGCGACCAGGCTCGCCTGTGCCGCGATCACGCTTTCCAGCAGTGCGACGTATGGGTTCGTGGCCTCGCTGGCTTCAGAATACAGCCGGTCGATGACGTAGTCGGCCAGATGCCGAACCGCGTCGGTATCGCCGCGCGCGGCAAAGAACTGGAAAGTTCCGACGCGGATGTGCCCCCGCGAGATCCGCGTCAGGACGGCACCCGGCAGCGGGCCGTCTTCGCGATAGACCGGTTCGCCGGTCAGGGTCGCGGCGAGCGCGCGCGTAGTCGGCACACCCAGTGCCGCCATCGCTTCCGAGACGATGTACTCGCGCAGCACTGGGCCGAGTCCGGCACGACCGTCGCCCATCCGTGAATACGGCGTTGGGCCAGAGCCTTTCAGTTGCACATCATAGCGCACGCCATCTTTCCCGATGATCTCGCCCAACAACAAAGCACGACCATCGCCAAGCTGCGGGTTCCAACTGCCAAACTGGTGTCCTGCATAGGCCATGGCTAGTGGATCTGACCCGTCGGCAACCTGGTTTCCGGTGAGAACCGCGACACCGCCGGGCGCGCGCAGGTCTTCGAGCTTGAGCCCCAAAACCTCGGCCAATCCGGCGTTCAGGCGGATCAGTTGCGGTTCACGCACTGGGGTCGGCGCGAGCTTCGTAAAGAACCGGTCCGGTAGGTTTGCATAGCTGTTCTGGAAGGCAAACAGAGTCTCTGTCATCGGTCTCGCCAATGTCGCACGGGGATTATCCAGAGATAGGGTGGCAGGGAGACCTCCGCCACCCGTAGACGATCAAAGCTGCTCGACGGCGATCTCGTTTGGATAGAAGGCGATGTGACCCTTGATGGCCGCCGCCGCAGGAAGCGGGCTTTCATAGGACCAGGCGCCGTTTTCGATCGGTGTCGATTTGCGGACGACGTGAAAATGCGTGGCGTCGCCCTTATGGGGACAGTGTGTGACCTTGTCTGACGGTTCCAGGAACTCGATCCCAGCATCGGCGCGGGGCAGATAGAAGACCGGTTCATACCCAGTCTCGCTTAGGATCAGCGCTTTGGTGCTCTCCGCGATCACGGCGCCACCTGCGCGGACGACGACTGTTCCCTGGGCGGGCTCGATGGTGAATCTGTCAGACATGGTCGAGGTCTCCTTGGTTGTGAGGGGACGGCAGCTTCGTTCGAGCCATTCCAGCTCCGGACCTTCCAGGAAGGGACCGATCTTTTCTTCGACTTGGGCATGATACGCGTCAAGCCAGGCGATCTCCTCGCGGTCGAGCAAGGCCGGGTCGATCAAGCGCCGATCTATGGGGCAGAAAGTCAACGTTTCGAACCCGAGCATGTCACGGCTACCGCCATCCGGGATTGACGGCTCTGTGACGATCACGAGATTCTCGATCCGGATGCCGTATTCGCCGGGAACATAGAAACCGGGCTCGTTTGACAGGATCATGCCGGGCAGCAGCGGTTCCGTGCCGCGGCGCGAGAGTGAAGCGGGACCTTCATGGACATTCAGGCAGGCTCCGACGCCGTGCCCGGTTCCATGATCATAGTCGAGACCTGCGCGCCAAAGCGCAGCCCGCGCAAAGGGATCGAGATCGCGCCCATTGAGACCTTCAGGCCATCGGATGCGCGAGACCGCGATCATGCCCTTCAGCACCAGTGTGAAGTGCCGCCGATAACCTTCGGAAACCGCGCCCGTGGCCATGGTTCGGGTGATGTCGGTCGTACCGTCCGGATACTGCCCGCCGGAGTCGACCAACAGAAGCTCGCCCGGGATCAGTGTCCGATTGCTTTCGCGGTTCACCCGGTAATGGGGAAGCGCGCCGTTCGGGCCGGTTCCGCAAATCGTCTCGAACGAAATATCGTGGAGGTCTCCGGCCTCGGCCCGGATCTCCTCGAGCTTTGTGGCAATGTCGATCTCCGTCAGCGTCTCACCGGCCTCGAGCGCTTGATTGACCCAGCACAGAAACGTCGCCATGGCCGCGCCGTCGCGCAGGTGCGCCATGCGCATCCCGTCAAGCTCGGCCTCGTTCTTCTGTGCCTTCGGCAGAATGCACGGATCACGACCCCATTTTATCTGAGTCGCGTTCGCGGAAAGCCGCTCCGCAAACCACAGCGGACAGGTCGTCCGGTCGAGCAGCACCGGACCGCCGAGCCCGTCGATCACCGCTGGCAGTGCATCCGATGGATGAATCGTGACATCATTCCCGAGATGGGTGCGGACATCGCCGTCGATCTTGTCCGGATCCATGATCAGATCGACATGCCCGTCAGCATGGAGCACGCCAAACCCTTGAGCCACAGGCGATCTTGCAATGTCAGAGCCGCGTATGTTCAAGAGCCATGCGATCGAGTCCGGCAGGCTGAGCACCGCAGTCTTTGCGCCACCGTCGCTCAGGGTTTTCCCGAGCCGCTTGCGCTTGGCGTCGGCATCTTCGCCCGCGTGTTCGCTGTGGATCCGGACCGCGCCCGCGGGTTTTGGAGGTTGATCGTCCCACGCCGCATCCAGCGGGTTCGCATCCAGTGAGACCATCGCGGCGCCGTGTTTTTCGGCCACCTCCCGCATCCGATCGATCTCGGATTTGCCGTGGAGCCAAGGATCGTAGCCAATCCGGTCACCTTCCTTCAGGACCGTGGTCAGCCACTGGTGCACCGGGGTGACATGAATAGGGACCATTTCGTACAGATCCGGCATCACCTGTTCTGCGGTTTGCAGGGTGTATCGCCCATCGGTGAAGATCGCCGCGCGCCGATCCAAGATCACGGCAATTCCGGCAGAGCCAGTGAATCCCGTCACCCACGCCAGCCGTTCATCATGTGGCGCAACGTTCTCGCCCTGGTGGGCATCCGCGCGTGGCACAAGGAAACCCGAAACACCTGCATCGGCCATCTTCGCACGAAGTGCTGCCAGCCGCGTCGGTGCCGCTGCCTTATCCGCCGTCATCTCGAAATTTTGGAACATTCGTCAGGAGATCCTGTGCACGTCGATTGAAATATGACTGTGGCAGATTCACCTAGGCGTGGCGATACTGCAAGAGATCAGGAGACCGATGGGTTTCATTCGCGCACTGATGGGTCTTTCCGTTATCGGGCTGCTTGCGGCGGGGCCGCTCGCTATTCTGATCGAGGAGACTGATATCCGCACGCCCGAGGCGGCGCGCCCGGCAGATGCGGCCCTTGTTTTTGGTGCTTTGGTCCGTGAAAGCCAAATCTCCCCGTTGCACGCGGAAAGACTGGATGCCGCGGCTCAACTGTTCATTGATGGCAAGATCCAGCGAATCGTCGTCTCGAATGCCCCCCGCGCAGCAGCGGTGATGTCCGATTACCTCGTGGAACGCGGCGTCCCAGAACAAGCGATCGAAGTCGATCCGCATGCGATAAAGACACCCCATACCTGTGCCAATGAGCTCGACCGCGGACAGCCCCGCGATGTTATTCTGATCAGTCAGCGCTTTCATCTCCCTCGCATCGCCTATCAGTGTCGCAAGCTCGGGCTCGAGGGACAGTACGTGGCGGCTGACCAGCCGCGTGACGAGATCAGCAGCGCGCGCGCGCCTCTTTCCGTGTTGCGGATCCGGGCCGCCCGTTACGTACGGGAAGCTGCGCTGGTCTGGGCCAGTTTGCTCGAGGCCTATCCCGGACGACCCGCCTGACAAGACCGCATCAACCGGTTAAACAGGCGAAAACGTCGGGATTCATCGGCGAGGTTCAGGGGGTGTGTATGTCCGAACTCGAACAGAATGTCGCGAAGCTCGAAGGGTATCTCGAGCGTTTTCGCGACGGCGGCATTCGTCACCGCATTGCCGGACGTCCGGTCGCGTCCGAGCAGACCTTTCCCACGCGATCCCCGGTGGACGGCTCCCATATCTGCGATGTGGCGCGCGGCGGTGCCATTGAAATTGACCAGGCCGCGAAGGCCGCAAAAGATGCGTTTCCTGCGTGGCGAGACTTTCCAGCGACTGAGCGCAAGAAGGTCCTGCACAAGATCGCCGATTCGATTGTCGCGCGCGCCGAGGAGATCGCATTCTGCGAATGCTGGGACACCGGTCAGGCGCTGCGGTTCATGTCAAAGGCAGCACTGCGCGGTGCCGAGAATTTTCGCTTCTTTGCTGATCGTGCCCCTGCTGCGCGTGATGGTCAGGCGCTGCCGTCGCCGACACTGATGAACGTGACGACCCGAGTGCCGATCGGCCCGGTCGGCGTGATCACGCCCTGGAACACTCCGTTCATGCTGTCGACCTGGAAAATCGCTCCGGCTTTGGCGGCAGGATGCACCGTCGTGCACAAACCGGCGGAGTTCTCGCCCGTCACGGCCTCGATCCTGCAAGAGATCGCCGAGGATGCCGGCCTTCCTCCCGGCGTTTGGAACATGGTGCACGGGATGGGAGAGGAAGCCGGCAAGGCCCTGACCGAGCACAAGGACATCAAGGCGATCGCCTTCGTCGGTGAGTCCAAGACCGGCTCGATGATCATGGCGCAAGGTGCACCGACCCTAAAGCGTGTGCATTTTGAATTGGGTGGCAAGAATCCGGTCGTTGTGTTCGACGATGCCGATTTGGAGCGTGCCTTGGATGCGGCGATCTTCATGATCTACTCGCTGAACGGAGAACGCTGTACCTCGTCGTCCCGCTTGTTGGTGCAATCCACCATCGCGGATGAGTTCAAGGCGAAGCTGGTCGAGCGGGTGAACCGCATCAAGGTTGGCCACCCGTTGGATCCAACGACCGAAGTAGGGCCCCTGATTGAGAAGGTGCATCTCGACAAGGTTTGCGCGTACTTCGATGTGGCGCGATCTGAAGGGGCCGAGATTGCCGCGGGCGGCGAAGCGCTGGCGGGAGAGGGTTTCTATGTCAAGCCGACACTCTTCGCAGGCGCGACCAATCAGATGCGCATCAGTCAGGAGGAGATCTTCGGTCCCGTCCTGACCATGATCCCGTTCGAGACCGAGGAAGACGCGTTGGCGATGGCCAATGATGTTGAATACGGCCTTACCGGATATGTCTGGACCGAGAACCTGACCCGAGCGTTGCGCTTTACCAACAGGCTTGAAGCCGGCATGATCTGGGTGAACTCCGAGAACGTCCGCCACTTGCCGACCCCGTTCGGTGGGGTCAAAGCGTCCGGTATCGGACGGGACGGCGGGGACTGGAGCTTCGAGTTCTACATGGAGCAGAAGCACATCGGCTTCGCCACTGGCCATCACAAGATCCCAAGACTGGGAGCGTAGATCATGCCTGTTCCGGCACCCGTTCTCTACCCGCCCTTCAACATCGTCCGGCTCAGCCATGTGGAATACACAGTGCGCGATCTCGCAGCGTCCAAAGCGTTCTATGTTGACACGCTCGGGCTGCAGATCACGCAGAAGGAACAGGGCCGTCTTTATCTGCGTGCCATGGAGGAACGCGGGCATCACTGCATTGTCTTGGTCGAAGGCTCGGAACCGGCTGCCAATGTGTTGGGGTTCAAGCTTTACGATGCGCCTGACCTCGATAAAGCCGCTCAGTGGTTTAGTGCCGAGGGACTGCCTGTGGAGTGGGTTGAACGGCCTTACCAAGAACGTTCCCTGCGCACCCGCGATCCTTCGGGCATTCCTCTGGAATTCTACGTGAAGATGGATCGCCTGCCGGTCATCGCGCAGAAATATGCGCTCTATCGAGGGGTCAAACCGCTGCGGATCGACCATTTCAATATGTTTGCGTCTGACGTCGACGGTGCGATCGCGTTCTACAATCGCATCGGATTCCGGACGACCGAGTACACGGAGGACGCGGAAACAGGCAAATGCTGGGCCGCCTGGATGCACCGCAAGGGCGGGGTCCATGACGTGGCCTTCACAAACGGACTGGGCCCGCGACTTCACCATACAGCTTTCTGGGTGCCGACGCCGCTGAACATCATCGATCTGCTCGATCTGATGTCGACCACCGGCTATCGTGAGAACATCGAGCGCGGACCGGGGCGGCACGGCATTTCGAATGCGTTCTTTCTCTATGTGCGGGACCCGGATGGACACAGGATCGAGATCTACTGCTCGGACTATCAGACGGTCGACCCGGATCTGGAACCAATCAAGTGGGACCTTACGGATCCGCAACGCCAGACCCTCTGGGGCGCCCCCGCGCCGCGCAGTTGGTTCGAGGAAGGGACTCTCTTCGCCGGTATCGAGCCGGTCGAAGCGCAGTTGAAGGCACAGCCAATCGTGGCACCATAGCATCGGACGGGTCGAGGACGGCGGAGACGCTTATGGCTTGGGGATTGAGAGCACTTTGGCGATTGCTGCTGGCGGGGGTGGGCATTCTGGTCGTCGCCTCGGCGCTGATCGCGGGCGCCTATTTCGCTGGTCTGCAACTCCCAATCTATGCTGCGACAACGCCGATCGCATTTCCGAACTGGAATAAGACGCGCACGGTCGAGGCCAGTTTGCTGCACGACAGCGAAGTCTGGCGGGCCAATGGGCGGACGCATCTGACCGTGAATCTCCAGATGCCCGACGCAATCCAGCGGCTGAAAGCGTTCCTCGACGGGGGCCGCAGCGAACTGGTGGTATGTGGCCCACAGAAGTTGCTGATGCACAGTCTGGTTGATGGCAAGGTCGGCATAAACGGCGACCTGATCACCGTGACGGGGACCGCCGATATGGAACTGGACGGCATCATTCAGGCGCGGGATGACTGGCCGGTGCGCATGTCTGTCCGCGTCGGTCATGAACGAACCAATGTATGGGCAGAAGTCACCGACATTGCGATTGGGCAGATCCCGGAACCGATGGTCGAAGCGCTTTTGAAACGGCTGACGCGCTTCAGCTTCACGCGCGAGCAGATTTTCGATCTGATCACGCGCGATCTGCAACCCGAGGAAGCCGCATTTCTGGCGAAGCACAAGGATGAATTGGATCTGGCCTTTGAAACCGTTGTTCCCGCACAGGACGGCGATGTAGTTTATCTGGATGCGGTGATCTCCGTTAACGAGGGCGCCGCGTTCGATGCGATCGGCGATCGGATGGTCGATGCGGCGAAAACCCGCTCGTCTGCGGTGGCCGAAATGATCCGCCCAAGCCATGCTCATGCCCAGTTCAACCTGAAGGATCTGACCAAGGAACTCGAGAAGGTTGGCAAAAACCTCGAACGCGAACTGCGAAAGCAGGTGCCAGACGCGGCCAAGCTGCTGGAAGACCCCGAAGCGCTCATCCAGTCCTTGGTCGCCGGGACGACCGATTGCGAAATCATGTTCTGAGATGGGACCCAACCATGCCACTTGATCCAGCCCAGATTTCTGGCGCGGCCGAGGACCTGTTCCAAGCAGAGGCAACCGGAAATCAGACCGGGTTGATGTCGCTACGCTTCCCGGGACTGACGCTCGACGATGCCTACGAAATTCAGAACGGTCTGGTGCGCCGCAAGCTGGCGGCAGGGCGCACTCAGATTGGCTGGAAGATCGGACTGACATCGAAGGCGATGCAGGATGCTTTGAAGATCTCAACCCCGGACAGCGGGGTATTGTTCGACGACATGCTGTTCGAGACCGGAGCAACGGTGCCCAAAGACTGCTTCATTCAGCCAAGGATCGAGGCCGAGATTGCTTTTGTCATGGGCGCTGATCTCGGACCGCAGCCAACGCGCGACGACGTCCTGGCGGCGACAGAGTCCGTGGTGCCTGCGTTGGAGATTCTGGACACGCGCATTCAGCGGAAGGATCCGGACACAGGTCAGCTTCGCGTGATCGCCGACACAATCGCGGATAATGCCGCCAATGCAGGAATCGTGCTCGGCAACGAACGCCATGCACCCGATGCGATCGACTTGCGCTGGGTCGGTGCGATCGTCACGCGCAACGGCGAAGTCGAGGAAACCGGCCTTGGCGCCGGTGTCCTGAACGATCCGCCGATGGGGATTGTCTGGCTTGCAGAGCGGCTTGGCACCCAGGGACAACAAATCAAGGCGGGAGAAGCGGTTCTGTCCGGGTCGTTTATCCGCCCGCTTGAAGCGCCTCCCGGATCACAGATCGACGCAGATTTCGGAGAATTTGGCCGAGTTTCGATCAACTTTTCCTGAATTAATCTCGCATTAGCCATCATTGATCGGATATGAGCTCCACCGAGACGTGATGGAGCAGCCGCGATGCGGATCGTGATCTTGTTATTGATGTTCGGTCTGGCAGGCCACGCATCTGCGCGGAACGCAGAGCACGGCGCCGTGGGCTACTGGCTCACCGAGAATGGCAAAGCGATCGTTCAGTTCACGCCTTGCGCCGACGGCCTGGCATCGTCGATCAAACCGCGGATCTGCGGGCAGATCGTATGGACCGAGGCGCCTCGTGATGAATCCGGTGCATTGAAACGCGATGCGCTGAACCCGGATGAAGACCTGCGCTCGCGTGCAATCTGCGGTCTGCCACTTGTGGGAGACCTTGAGCTCGCATCGGGTAAGAAGCTCGAAGATGGGTGGATCTACAATCCGCGCAGCGGGGATACCTTCGGGGCAGAAGCTGAGCTTGTTTCGGCACAGAAACTGAAACTTCGCGGGTTTCTGGGCATATCCCTGCTGGGCCAAAGTCAGGTCTGGACACGGGTGAATGATGATCGCGGCGGTTGCTGACGGGCAGTCTCAGGCATCCGGCGGCCATGCAAGCCATGCACCCGCGAACTCTGCCAACTCGTCAGGGTCGAACCCGATCAGCAGGCTGACCCTCTCTCCGCGGTCGTTCCGGGCGTAGATCCGTTGTGCTTTGCGCCCGCGACGAAATCCGACATCCCGCGCCGTGCCCGTGAATACGCCGTCCACGTCGGTCAGCTTGATTTCCACGATGTTGTCGCTCGACACCCGAACCGTTCCGATTGTCTTCGACAGATCCCGCAGAAGAACCGCTCCATCTGGGAGTTCCTCGGCGACCAGCAAGCTGTCAACGCCGAGTGATCTCGCGCGCAGTCTCGCCGCGATGCCGGTCGCGTAGGAGATGTTCTCTCGCGGCACCGCAAGGGCCGAGTTGAACGCGACGACCTCGCAACCGCATCCCGGATTGGCCATCTGCAGGCATCGGGTCAGTGACGTTCGTGCAAGATCTCCCAGCGGGGTCGTTTTCGGTGCGGCATCAGCAAACGCAATCGGGCAGCGCTCGGCCGGTTTGCCGCGCACAAGAATCCGGTTTCCGCGGGATTCGAGAAATGCCCGTCCGGTCTGCGAGCCGGAGATCCACGGCAGTTCTGACGCATCGACCAGCCGTGCGCCGTTTCGGTCCAACAGTTCGCTTGGCGTCAGGCGCGAGATCAACCGGCGAACGGTTTCGATGTCTGACGCATCTTCCGCCGCGAGGATTGGAGGGCGTGCCATCGTAATCAAGCGCTGTGCATTCACTGATTCCGGTGTCTTCGTGCGCTGCGATCCCGTGCTTGACACTGGCGAAGAACACGCGGCCAAGAGGATGAGCAGTGGTGGAATCTTGGCGAACTGCACAAGCCGCCCGCGAAACCCCGTTATTTCCGGAACGAACTTTGCAAAATGCATCTGATTTCATCCAATCTTGCAATGCTGCACGAATTTTCCTCTTTAGCTCATGGGAAACAAAGTGTTATCAAAATGTTTATGGGGTTCACGAAGAGGTAACAGTGTTGAGAGACGGAGAAGGAGACGCCGAAGTCATCTCTGGTCAGGTGAAGTGGTACGACGCAGTCAAGGGTTACGGCTTCGTTGTTCCAGATGGCGGTGGGTCCGATGTCATGGTGCACGCGTCTTGTGTACGGGCATTCGGGAAAGTTGCTCTGACCGAAGGTGCGGACGTCAAACTGCAGGCCGTAGCGGGACCGCGCGGTCTCCAGGCACAGAGTATAATCGAAGTGGTGGAACCGGAAGCGGACTTCCAGCCTATGGGGTTCGCAGAAGACGCACGTCCGACCGAGTTTTTGGGTCCGGAAGTTGATTCTGGCCCGTTGCAGCCAGCGCGCGTCAAATGGTTCGACAAGCAAAAGGGCTTTGGCTTCGTGAATGTCTTCGGGAATCCCGAAGATGTTTTTGTGCATATGGAGACTGTCCGCCGGTGCGGGTTTCAGGATTTGTCCAGCGGAGAAGGAATGGCGATTCGCACATTCCGTGGTCCGCGAGGGCTGATGGTTGCTGAGCTGCGGCTTTGGGAGACCGCAGTGAGTGGGCAGCGCCCGCCGGCGCAGGCCGAGCCGCAACCGATGCAGCCCAGGCGTGCTACACCAGCAGGGTTCGGCGAGTTCTAAAGGCTCGCAAACCAACGAAATGATGAGTCGGCTCCAATTGCCTTGGAGCGGACTTGTTAAGGTTTTCTGGTTCCATTGGCGCGGAAGCGGCGCTTGGTTTGTTCTCAACGAACGAGCGCGCTCTGCTAACGGCTAACCCGAGAGTACTTTGATCCCTCGAGGCTTGCACCGACCAGAAACCCATCCTGCCCGAAGACGACACCGATGATCGGTTTGTTCACGAGCGTCGAGTTGACTTGCAGGTTCAAACCCGCTTCCGGGAACGTCACTTCGGCATCAGCGCCGATTTCCCATCCATCCGCTTGGCGGAAGTTGATAAGCGCATCCTCTGTCATGAAGAACAACACATGGCTGGTGGTCTGAACGCCTGCCTGGAAACCAACGGATGCTGCGGCAACCGAGTAATAGTCTGCTGCCGGTGCCTCATAACCCTGGACGTCGTCGTTGAGCAGAAGCGCACCTTCGCCGTAGGCTCCGCCGACGATTAAGCCGCCCTTGAGAACCTCGGGCATCACAAGCATCGCATGTGCCTTGGGAGAGAGTTGGCGGGTCTGAGGCAGCTTCGACCACATTTCGCCAAGCGCCAGATTTACCCGTGCATCGATCACCTCACGATCCGCGGCGAGCGCGAAGCTTGGAATTGCCGTGATCGCGAGTGACGAAGAAAGAAAGAAACGTCTGTTCATAGCTTCCATGCCTTATCGCAGTTCGCGCGTTGACGTGCTGTCGTCGCGGTCGATATTCCCACGATATAGCAATCCGCTTCCGGCGGTTCGAGAGGTTCCTATGTCAACGATCGAGATTGATCCGTCCGTCAATGTGCTTGGTGGCGCGCTCGACGATTGCTCGCGCGACCCGATAACGGGCTTTTTCCGGAACGGATGTTGTGACACCTGTGATCAGGATCAGGGAAGTCACACGGTGTGCGCAATCATGACGCAAGAGTTCCTGACGTTCTCGAAGGCGGTGGGGAACGATCTCTCAACGCCGATGCCGCAATATGGCTTTGCCGGTTTGCAGGCGGGGGATCAGTGGTGTCTGTGCGCCGGGCGCTTCTTGCAAGCCTATCAGGCGGGCAAGGCGCCACGGGTGGTTCTGTCGGCCACGCATCGACGCGCGCTCGAAATCGTACCGCTTGAAGCTTTGCGAGAGCTGTCAACTGTGCGCGATTGAAGGCAATCGTGGCGCAGGCCTTTGTTAGGTCCAGCTGTGCAGATCACTCAGCGTCACACAGGGTTGATTGGCGAGTCGCGATCGTGTTGGCTATGTCGGGGTCATGACAAAGCTGCTGCAAACTCTCACGCTTCTCTCTGCAACGCTGCTCGGTTCTAACGCCGCGCTGGCGGTTGATGACGTTGTCCTCGTGGAGCTTTTCACGAGCCAGGGATGTTCCAGCTGCCCACCGGCAGATGCAAACCTTGGCCGGCTCACGCAACGAGAGGATGTGCTCGCGCTCTCATTGCATGTCGACTACTGGGACTATCTCGGGTGGCGAGACACCTTTGCGCGGCGCGAACATACGCAGCGCCAGATGAGCTATCGCGACTACATGGGCGCGCGCGTCATTTACACCCCTCAGATGGTTGTTCATGGCCGTTTCGATGTGCCCGGCTATAACCCGGACGCGATCACCGAGGCGATCGGAAACGCCTATCGGCTGACCCGCTCGGCAAATATTGCGATCACGCAGAAAACGGGCATGCTGAAGGCGTTGATCAGCGCCGCTGCGATGGACGACCCCGCAACGATCTGGATGGCTTCGTTCGCGAAGGAAGCACAAGTTCAGATCGAACGTGGCGAGAATACCGGCCGTACGATTACCTATCATAACGTCGTCGAGAAACTGATGCGTGTCGGTCAATGGTCCGCCGGTGAGGCGCAGGAAATCATGCTTCCGCAGCCCGAGTCCGGCGAGGGCGTTGCCATATGGCTTCAGAATGACGCGACCGGCGAGATCCTGACAGCAAGCTACATAACGGATTGATCCGGCCATTCATGCGGCGCGGAGTAGACGAAACGTACCTAGGGACCTAGGTTCCTCGCAGGCTGGCGGGGAGACATCTCATTGGAACTGCGGACGAGGCTTGCGGCTGAGCAGATCCTCTTGGCGCCCGGCGTCTTCGATGGTCTGACATCGTTGATCGCGATGAAAAGCGGTGCCGAGGCTTTGTACCTGTCGGGGGCCTCCATCGCTTATACGCGGTTCGGGCGTCCGGATATTGGACTGGTATCAATGTCCGAGGTTGCAGATACCATCGCCGCCATCCGGGACCGTGTGGACCTGCCGCTCCTGGTCGATGCCGATACGGGCTATGGTAACGCGTTGAATGTACAGCGCACTGTCCGGACTTTCGAACGGTTCGGTGCCTCGGCAATCCAGTTGGAAGATCAAAACCTGCCCAAGCGCTGCGGGCATCTGGCTGGCAAGACGCTGATCAGCCGTGACGAGATGGTCGGCAAGATCCATGCGGCCCTTGATGCACGAACGTCCCGGGAAACCCTGATCATTGCGCGCACGGACGCGATCGCCGTTGCGGGCATCGACGATGCGCTGGACCGGGCCGAGGCCTATGCCGACGCAGGAGCGGACGTGTTGTTCGTCGAGGCGCCCCAGAACGATGATCAGATCGCCCAGATTATGGCGCGGCTGCAGGGCAAGGTTCCGTTGCTCGCCAACATGGTCGAGGGCGGCAAAACTCCCTTGCGCTCAGCCGACGAACTTCAGGCGCTGGGATACTCTGTTGTCATCTTCCCGGGCGGCGCCGTGCGGGCACTGGCGGCAACGGCACAGACTTACTACGGCAACCTTGTAAGCACCGGCTCGAACGCGGGCCTCGCCAATCAGATGTTCGACTTTGGTGGCCTCAACGAAGTTATCGGTACATCCGAGATGCTCGACCACGGCAGAAAATACGACCGGAACCAAGCATGAGTGTCGACCCCGTCACGCTCGCGATCCTAAAGGGTCGGCTCGAGCAGATCGCCGACGAGATGGACGCAACGCTGTTTCGTGCGGCGTTCAATCCGATCATCGCCGAGGCTCATGACGCCTCGCACGGCATCTACGATGCGGTGACCGGAGACACCCTGGTTCAGGGGAAATCCGGTCTGCCAATCTTCGTCGGCGTCATGGCATTCGGTGTAAAGATGGTGATCGACAAGGCCGCTGGGCAGGTTGTGGACGGTGATGTCTGGATCTTCAACGACCCCTACGAGGGCGGCACGCACCTGTCGGACATTCGCCTTGTGCGCCCGTACTTCCGGAACGGAGAATTGTTCTGCTGGCTGGCATCGGTTGGTCACTGGCACGATGTCGGGGGGAATGTGCCCGGCAACTACAATCCGGCCGCCACCGAGAGCTTTCAGGAAGGATTCCTGCTGCCGCCGGTGAAACTGTTCCACCGTGGCGAGATCCGCCAGGATATCGTGGATATCCTTATGTCGAACTCGCGGCTGCCGGGTTCGGCCTGGGGCGATCTGAACGGGCAGATCAACGCGTTGGACCTGGGTATCCGAAGGATGGACACCCTGCTTGATGATTATGGACCTGAAACTGTTTCGATGGCGCTGGACGAACTCAAGGCGCGTGCAGCTACTCTGATGCGGTCCGAGATCTCGGCTCTACCGGATGGGACCGTTTCGGCCGAGGACTGGCTGGACAATGACGGGACTGACGACGTGCCCCTGAAAGTCGCGCTGGATCTGACCATCTCAGGCGAGACGCTGTTGATGGACTTCTCACGGTCGGCCCCTGCCTGCAAGGGACCGGTAAACATCTCGCGATCCACGACCATTGCGGCCTGCTATGTGGCTTTAAAGCACGTGTTCGGCGACGTGCCGGCCAATGCTGGCGTGCTCGAGCCGATCGAGTTTCGGATCGCGGAGGGTTCGATTCTTGCCGCCGAGGCACCGCGTCCGGTGGGCGGATACACCGAGACGATCCTGCGGCTGATCGATCTCGTGTTCCAGACCATCGCCCAGATTGCGCCCGAACGCTCGAACGGTTGCGCCTACGGCACGATCAATGCGTTGTCGATTGCCGGGCACCGGGCGAACGGTCAACGCTGGGTGATGTTCTCGTTCTTCGGCGGCGGCCACGGCGGTCATCCGGAGGGAGACGGTCTGAATCATGGCAATGCGCCGATCTCGACCGCCACGATCCCGCCGTTGGAGATCCTGGAGGCGGCGTATCCCGTGAAGTTCACGCAGTGGGCGCTGCGGCCCGACAGCGGCGGCTTGGGCGCATCGCGTGGCGGACTAGGTGCCGTGTATGAGATTGAATTGCTTGAAGAGAGCGCAACCTGCTTTCTGTTCGGTGACCGGGGTAAGTTCGCGCCGCGCGGCGTCTGTGGCGGCGGTGATGGCGCGATGACCCGGTTCACCTATCCGACGCCGCAGGGTCCGCGCCACCCGGATATGGCGTCGAAGATCGTCGATGTGCCGCTGGCGCAAGGCGAACGCATTCGACTGGAAACGCCCGGAGGCGGGGGCTACGGCGACACGGCCGACCGGCCCAGCGACAAAATTGCCCGCGACCAGACACTCGGATACGCGGACGCATGAGCGGCAAGATCATCGGGGTCGATGTTGGCGGCACATTCACTGATATCTTCGTCTGGGATGAAGACACCGGCGTCGTCTCGACCGGCAAGGTGCCGACCACGCCTGACGACCAGTCTAAGGGCTTCGTCAGCGGCATCGCATCTCAGATCCCGGATTTCGAGGGTATCTCGACCATCGTGCACGGGACGACGACCGGCACGAATGCTCTTCTGGAACGGCGCGGCGCGAAGACGGGGATCATAACCTCCCACGGGTTTCGCGATGTGCTGGAAATGCGGCGCCGTGACCGTCCGCAAACCTGGGGCCTGTGGGGTCAATTCGACCCGGTGGTGCCGCGCAACCTGCGTCTGGAAGTAGCCGAGCGAACGCATGCCGATGGGACGGTTCACACGCCGGTCGATCCTGCCGAGGTTCGCGTCGCTGCCGAAAAGCTACGCGCCGCTGGATGCCTGGCCGTCTGCATCTTTTTCATCAATGGCTACGCCAATCCTGCGAACGAACGCACTGCCGTGCAGACGGTGCGCGAGATCTGGCCCACTGGGTATGTCACAGCTGCGACGGAGCTTATTCCGGAGATCCGCGAGTTCGAACGGCTCTCGACCTCGGCCCTGAACGCCTATCTGCAACCGGTCGTATCGTCCTATCTGGATCGGCTCGAGTCGACGCTGGCCGAGCAGGGCGCTGGGACAGACGTGTTGATCGTCCAGTCTAACGGCGGTGTGATGTCGGTCGAAACCGCGCGCAACATGCCAGTCCGGACGGCCCTGTCCGGGCCAGCGGCGGGCGTGATCGCGGCGCGCGCGATTGCTGGGGCGGCAGGGTTCCGGAACATCATCACCTGCGACATGGGCGGGACGTCGTTCGATGTAGCACTTGTTTCGGATGGTGAGGCCGCACTGGCGGCTCAGACGGCGATCGACTTCGGCATGGTGATCCGCTCTCCGATGATCGAGATCACGACGATCGGCGCTGGCGGCGGTTCGATCGCCCATGTCGACGCGGGAGGCTTACTGCAAATTGGGCCTGAAAGCGCTGGTTCGGATCCAGGACCGGTTTGCTACGGGTTGGGGAACGACCGACCGACCGTGACCGACGCCAATCTTGTGCTCGGTCGGATCAACCCGGACCGTCCGATTGGCGGCAAGCTGGAGCGTCTGGATATCGACACCGCTAAAGCTGCCATCGATGCCCATGTCGCCCAACCGCTGGGGCTTGAGGTGATGGATGCCGCCGAGGCAATCCTAAAGGTAGCAAATGCACGTATGGCTGGAGCGATCCGTCTCGTCTCGATCGAACGCGGGCTGGATCCGGGTGATTTTGCTGCGATGCCTTTTGGCGGCGGCGGGGCGCTGCACACCGGGGCATTGATGCAAGAGGTCGGCCTGGGTGCTGCCATAGTGCCGCGATACCCTGGGGTGACATCGGCCTTGGGGTGCGTGATCGCTGACATGCGCAACGACCATGTGCAGACCGTCAACCAGATGCTCGCAACGCTGGACTGCGCGGTATTGTACGCGCAGATCGTTCAGATCTGGGAGGCGGGCGAAACACGGCTTGCGCAGTCTGGCGTGCGCTTCGAGCGGGTGGAGCGCGGACTGGCTCTCGATATACTGTATCTCGGGCAGACGCACACGGTGTCGGTGCCACTCGATCCCGCGCGGAGTTTGACCGCAGACGCAATTCAGGCGGCGTTTGATCGTGCTTATCTTGCTGCCTATGGACGCCTGCTCGACGGTATCCCCGTGCGCGTTATTAACTTCCGGGCGTCCGTAAACGGCGCGCGCCCGCACTTCGATATGTCGGTCTTTGCTCCACCGCACGACGGAGCGCTTGAAGATGTGCAGCGCGGCACGCGCATCGTGCGGTGCGATGGCATCGACCACGCAGCACCGGTCTACGATCGTCTGTCACTGCCGAGCGGCGCGATCATCACAGGTCCCGCGATACTCGAGCAATCCGACACAACGATCTTCGTCGATCCTGGCTTGCATGCCGAGGTCGATGCCTTTGGGAACCTGATCATTCGGAGCGGGGCAGATGCCGGATCAACCTGACTTCGCGCGCACCGCCCTGATGTTGGTCGATCTGCAGAACGATTTCCTGCATCCAGACGGGGCATATGGTCGGGCCGGACAAACTTCGGACGCCATTGCGGCGCTGCCCGCACGGCTGAAACCGTTGGCCGATGCTTTGCGCAGGCAGGGCGGTTGGGTGGTTTCGACCCACTTTACGCTCGTCCAAGGCAAGGGCGGCGAACCTTTCATCGCCGACCACCTGCGCAGGCTCCGTCCGTTCCTGAAGAAGGGGGATTTTGTCTCCGGCGGCTGGGGGCATGGACTGGTCGATGAACTCGCACCCGCCGACATCTCTATTGAAAAGGTCGCCTATTCGGCTTTCTACCAGTCACGCATGGAGTTCGCGTTGCACCGCGCCGGGATCGATACACTGATCTTCTCCGGCATCGTGACGCAGGGCGGGGTCGCGTCGACCCTGCGGGACGCACATGTCCGGGACTTCCATACCATCGTCCTGTCGGACGGGTGTGCGAGTTTTCGGTCCGACGTCCACGAGACGGCGATAGCCGACATGGGCACCATTTCGACCGTCATGACCTGTGCTGAGGCGCTGGCTTGGATCGATGGCTAAGATCTCTCCGACACCCGACATTTGGGATATCGAGGTCGATGTAGCCATTGTCGGAGGGGGCGCGTGCGGGCTGATCGCTGGGCTGCGTGCTGCCGAAGCGGGTGCGGATGTTCTGGTGCTGGAACGCGATGCAACGTCGTCGGGATCGACGGCGCTCTCCTCGGGATTTATCCCAGCGGCGGGCACCAAATATCAAAGAGAGATCGGAGTCCACGACACACCGGACCTGCTGGCGCGGGACATCCAGGGCAAAGCCAAGGGTGATGCTCATCCCGGCATTACCCGAACAGTCAGCAGTGCCATCGGCCCTGCCGTCGAATGGCTGTCCGACACTCATGGGCTTGAATGGATCGTCCTCGACGATTTTCTCTATCCTGGACACTCGGTGCACAGAATGCACGCTGTCCCGGAGCGAACAGGTGCGGCACTGGTCGCACGGCTGCTGTCCGCGGTCGAAGGCGCCGGGGTCACGGTTGCCAATCAGGCGCACGCGACCGCGTTGCATCTGCACGATGGCCGGATCGCGGGCGTGACGATCATGCGACCGGACGGCCAGACCGAGTCGATCGGTTGCAGAGCACTGATCCTGTCGTGCAATGGATACGGCGGCAATCCTGACCTCGTCGCCCGGCACATTCCAGAGATCGCAGGCGCACCCTATTTCGGCCATACCGGTAACACTGGCGAGGCCGTGCTTTGGGGCGAAGCGCTCGGCGCACAGATCCAGCATCTATCGGGATATCAGGGCCACGGTTCCCTGGCGGATCCGCACGGGATCCTGATTACCTGGGCGCTGAACATGGAGGGCGGAATTCAGGTCAATACCGAGGGCCGCCGGTTCTCGAACGAACATGAAGGCTACTCCGAGCAGGCCGTGAAGGTGCTGGCGCAACCGGGTGGCGTTGCCTGGAACATCTATGACCGACGCCTGCATGAGCTTGGTCTGGGGTTTCCAGACTATCGCAGTGCCGTCGAAAACGGAGCCATACATCATGGCGATGTCAACGCGCTCGCGGCCAGGACCGGGATCTCGGAAGAGGCATTGTCCGAAACGCTTACGCAGACGCGCGCCTGTGCCAATGGCGCTCAAGATCCGTTCGGGCGCGATTTTGCCAAGGCGCCAGCGCTTGGGGACGATCTTTATGCTGTTCGGGTCACCGGCGCTTTGTTCCACACGCAAGGGGGGTTGGTCGTCGATGAGAATGCCCAAGTGCTCAACGCGGACGGCGGCGTCATTCCTGGCCTCTTCGCGGGTGGAGGGGCTGCGTGCGGTGTCTCGGGTCCGCGGGTCGAGGGGTATCTGTCTGGCAATGGTCTTCTGACTGCGGTCGCGCTTGGGTTTTTGGCGGGCGCGTCAGCGGCGCGCCTCGCAAAGACTAGGCGTGTGTAGGGACAACCGTACGGTCGCAACACCTGCGGCAACACCAGTCCAAGGGCTATAAGTTGAGTCGGGACTTCGAATGGACGACCTTGGATAGGACTGCGCCCATGACGTCTCGCGACCGCATTCTGCACGATAGCCCTGGCCGGACCCTTTGGCGGTTGGCCGTTCCGAACCTTGCGGCAAGTCTGGTGCAATCCCTGATGATCGTGACCGAGGGCTGGTATGCCGGGCACCTCGGGACAACGGAACTTGCAGGCGCCGCACTTGTCTTCCCGCTGTTCATGGCGACGATGATGCTGTCGGCGGGCGCTATGGGCGGGGCTGTCGCCGGGGCCATGGCGCGCGCAGCCGGGTCGGGCGATGATGCACGGGCAAATGCGATCTTGCGCGGTGCCGTCCTGATCGCCTTGGTAATCGGCAGCCTCAAGGGTGCGCTCGTGGTGTTCTTCGGACCGATCCTGTTCGTCGCAATGGGCGGCGCAGATGCCGGATTGTATGCCGCGACCGAGTATGTAGAGACGCTTTTCCCCTTCATCGCCTTGGTCTGGGTGAGCAATATGCTGACAGGTGCGCTGCGCGGCACGGGTGATATGCTGCGCCCGGCTGCGATCACCCTGTTGATCGTCGTCTCGCATCTGGTCTTGATCGTCGCGCAGATCATGACTGATGCACCATTCGGCTTTGCGGGTGCCGGTCTCGCAACTCTCGGAGCTTATGCGATTGGGCTGATTAGCCTGATCTGGATCTGGACCGATCAGCGGCGAGCCGTGCGGTTGAGCTTCAGCGGTTGGACCGCATTGACGGGACTCCGGCGTCTCCTGGGCAACGGCTTGCTGGCGGGCAGCCAGACCGTCATGACGATCACGTATTCACTGATCGCGACGGCTGCGTTTGGGAACATCGGTGCAGGCTGGCTGGCAGGTTATGGAATTGGCGTGCGGCTCGAGTTGCTGATCGTTCCAATCATCTTTGGGATTGGCGGCGCTGGCATGGTCGCGACCGGCACACTGCTGGGCGCAGGACGGCGCCAGGATGCAGTTCGAACGGGATGGTTGAGTGCCGGCTCCGCCGCGACCCTCGTGGGGGCAATCGGCGCGATCCTTTCGGTCTGGCCGACGCTCTGGACAGGCGTTTTCACGAGCGATATCGAAATCGCTTCGGCGGCAGTTCAATACCTTGAGACAGTTGGCCCTTGCTATGCATTCTTCGGGCTTGGCCTTTGTCTCTACTTCCTGTCGCAAGGCATGGAGACGCTGGCGGTGCCCGTACTGGGCGCACTGCTTCGTCTTGTCGCCGTGGTTGTCGGTCTTTGGGGGCTGTCGTTGAGCGGTCATCTCGACCCCAAAGATGCGTTGTTTCTGCTCGGCGCCGCGATGGTGTTCTACGGGCTGTTTATCGCGGTTGGCCTTTTGCTTGGCCCCTGGACCAGCCGCGCTGCGACCCGCGCGTGAAGCAAGCAAACGCTCCACCAAACGCGCATTCGATCGACGCTGCGCAGCTTGTCGACGCCAATGCTTGTCGTTTCCGAATGGTACGGGCCCAAAACCCTTGACCATGCGCCGCTTGATCCCAGAGCGCACCCGCTTGTATCTCGGCGGTCATGAGCACCACTTCCGAAGCCGGTCCAAGCGCCGAACCACAAAAATCCGCAGCGAATAGCTTCTGCATTCACGTTGTCTTGCCGAAAGTCACGGTCTGACCAATGCGCATCGCCATTGCCGGTTTCCAGCACGAAACGAACACCTTCTCTCCCGGTCACGCCGGCATCGAGGAGTTTCACATGGCGGACTCGTGGCCAGGTCTGCTTCAAGGAAACGATGTTGTCGAGCGAACCCGCGGCATGAACCTTCCCATCGCCGGAGCGGTGGTGGCTGCTGAAGGCATCGATCTGGTGCCGATCCTGTGGTGCGCGGCCGAGCCAAGCGGTCCGGTAACCGACGACGCGTTCGACAGGATCAACGGTCTGATCCTTGATGGTCTCGCCCAAACGGATCCTTTGGATGGCATCTATCTCGATCTGCATGGCGCCATGGTCACCGCAAGCCATGATGATGGTGAAGGCGCGCTGCTGGACCTGATCCGGCGTGAGTTCCGCGATCTGCCCATCGGTGTCAGCCTGGACCTTCATGCAAATATCTCACGGCGCATGGTAGAGCTTGCCGACTTGGTTACCGTCTACCGCACGTATCCGCATCTCGACATGGCCGACACGGGTGCGCGGTGCATGCGCCGCCTGCGCCGCCGGATTGGTGGTCAGCGACTGCATTCAGCGTTCCGTCAGATCCCGTTTCTGGTCCCGCTTCACGCCCAGTACACGGGAATGTCTCCGTGTGGAGATCTTTACGGTTCCGTTGAACGGACCGAGACCGATGACGCGTATTGCGAGATCGCGATGGGCTTTACGGCCGCTGACATCCATGACTGCGGGCCGTCGGTACTTGCCTACGCGGAGACGCCTGAAAAAGCTCAGGACCTGGCCACTGATCTTGCCTCTCGCGTTGTCGCCGCGCGGTCCCGTTTTGATACCAATTTGCTTGCGCCTGCCGAGGCGATCGCTCTCGCGCAAGATATCGAAGGGCCGACAGTCCTGGCCGATGTTCAGGACAATCCAGGCGCTGGGGGCACCTCGGACACCACTGGCCTTCTGCACGCGTTGATCGACGCAAAGGCCAACGGTGCCATTCTTGGTATCCTCTGCGATCCGGAATTCGTTCAAAGTGCACGCAACGCGGGTGTCGGTTCGACATTCGATGGCGAATTGGGTGCAAAAGCCTGGAGATTTGGTCCGCCGCCCGTTGCTGGCAGTTTCGTCGTGGAAGCGTTGAGTGACGGCAACGTCACCTATACCGGCGAAATGTACGGTGGCGGCATCGCCACATTGGGGCCAAGTTGCATGGTGCGTCTGGAGCATCCCGGAACCGACATTCGCGTGGTCGTCAGTTCAATCCGCGTGCAATGCCTGGATCGTGCTCTCTTCACGCATTTCGGCCTCGATCCCGGCGACACCCAGATAATCTGCGTGAAGAGTACGGTGCATCACCGCGCGGATTTCGAACCGATCGCGAGTAGAGTCCTGAACGTAGCGACGCCCGGCGCGTTTTCGTGCGAACTTACCTGCGCTGACTACCGAAACCTGCGTCCGGGCGTCGAAGTCCTTTGATCGCGAATCACAGGATTCGGACATTGGGCGTGAACGCAGCAGTACCTATCTTCGGCGCGCGGATGTGGTAGATCGCAAGTAACTGAAGCCAGATGCGTGCAAATGACTGTAGCCGACCAAAAAAAGGATACGACCTGGCGCCTCTCCGTCGCGCCCATGATGGAGTGGACGGACAGATTCTGCCGTGCGTTCCATCGCAAGCTCTCTCGGCACACGCTGCTCTACACCGAGATGTTGACGGCCAACGCGCTGTTGCATGGTGATCCGGAGCGGTGGTTGAAACACTCACCAGACGAGTACCCGTTGGCTTTGCAACTGGGTGGTTCAGTGCCTGGAGATCTGTTCAAAGCCGTGCGCATCGCGCGTGACTTTGGCTTCTGCGAGATCAACCTGAATTGCGGTTGTCCCTCGGACCGGGTGCAGAACGGCGCCTTCGGAGCATGCCTGATGCTGACGCCCGACCTTGTGGCGGACTGTACGGCGGCGATGCGCGACGCCGCAGGGCCAAACGGCCCTGAGATTACAGTCAAATGCCGGATCGGCGTCGATGATCAGGATCCCGAGGCAGTCCTGCCAGACTTTATCGACACGGTCGCGGCAAGCGGCGTTCAACGCTTTTCTGTTCATGCCCGGAAGGCTTGGCTCCAGGGATTGAGCCCGAAGGAGAACCGGACGATCCCGCCGCTGGACTATGATCTGGTCAAGCGTATCAAGTCGGAACGACCGGAACTGACGATCGCGCTGAACGGTGGGATTGAGACGCTGGACGCAGCGATCGGGCATCTCGCCGACTTTGACGGCGCGATGATCGGCCGGGCGGCTTATCACGCGCCATGGGACATCCTCGCCGACGCAGATCGCCGTGTGTTCAAAGAACCCGTTCCGCCAATCACTCCGGAGTCTGCCGTCCGGGCGATGTATCCGTTCATCGAGGATGAGCTCTCCGCCGGCACGCGGTTGCACATGATCACCCGGCACATGCTGGGCGTCTTCGCGGGGCGTCCGGGCGCGCGGCGCTGGCGGCGGATCCTGTCGGAGAAAGCGACGGGACCCGGGGCCGGGCTTGAGGTGATCGAGGACGCCATGGCGGCGGTCATCCAAGGTGAAGCGGCTGCCTGACATGGACAGCGACTACGAACGCTTCCTGTCGCGCGGTTGGCTCCGATTCTCGCACGACTCGGCCCTCGCCGACTGGGTGGATCGGGCAATCCCCGTTGCAGAGACGCTATGCAACGACCCGGATCTCGTTCAGCAATGGCTTCGCTGCGGCGGGACATGGTTCGCGGGCGTCAATATCTTCCCCAATGACGAGCGTGGCGCGATACCAGACGCAAGCGTCCCACCCCTTTCAGGCAACGTAATCGACTTCATTGTCGACAAGCTTGGCTTCGGCGGCATCGCCTGGGATCCCGCTCAGATCTCGGTCTGTTATCCCGGTTACCCGCAGCCTTGGGAGGGCGAGAGCGACGCCGCCTTTCGGTTCCGCCGTGATCGCGATGCCGCGCATGTTGACGGTCTGCGGCGCAGCGATCCCGGGCGGCGGCGGTCACCGGCGGAAGGCCATGCGTTCATCCTCGGCATACCGCTGAACACGGCCGACCCCGAGGCCGCACCCCTGGTGGTCTACGAGGGATCGCACGAAGTTATTCGCCGTGCGCTCCGTGAGCGCCTTGGCGGGATCGACCCGCAGGATTGGCGCTCCGAGGATGTGACCGAGGCCTATACCGCCGCGCGGCGCGCCGCCTTCGAACGATGCCCGCGGGTACCGGTCACCGCAAAGCCGGGAGAGTGCTATCTCGTGCATCGGCTTGCAGTTCATGGGGTCGCCCCCTGGACAGCACCTGAGGTGGCCGGGGCGAAGCGCTCGATCGCTTACTTCAGACCGGACCCTGATCCCGGCGGCTCACTTGCATGGTGGTTGGGCCAGCCCTGACCTGGCAGCGGCTCACTGCATCTTCAGGATCAGCTTGTCGCCCCGGAAAGATGTTTCGTAGAGCCGGTCCAGAAAGCTCATTCCCAGCAAACCGCTCTTGAGCCGCCCCGGATGAGCCACGGCAGCCTGAACGTCCCGCACCTCGATCGGACCGATTCGGATTGAGGCCAGGCGAATGGGCGCAACGCTCGACTGGCCGTTGGCAGTCGTGATCGGAAGTGTGAACTCGAGCCGGTCCGCATCAATGCCGATCTGCTCCATCGCTTCATACGGCAGCAACACCATCGACGCACCGGTGTCGACCATCAGGCGCATCCGCTCGCCGTTGACCTCGGCTTCCGCGCGGTAGTGGCCATCCCATGCCCGGCGCAGCTGCGCCTCGCCCTTTGCCGTGCTCAGTGCGACTGAGGGGTGAATGGTTCCGCGCATCAGGTCATAGCTGTGCGAAAGCTCGACGCGATAGGCATAAGCCGTAACGAGGCCCGAGAATACGCCGATCCAGATCGCCGCATATCGCCCGGTTCGTGCACCGCCGCGGATCAGCATCCGGCCAGCCGACGCAATCGTGATGCCAGCGCCGAAGACGACGAAGTAGGCAGCGCGCAATTCGAGATCGTCGGACCAAAGGAAAGCCGAACCGGGCGGACCCAGCAGCACCAGGCTCAGACTCACGAGCGAAAGCGTAGTGAGCGGCCAGAAAAGCATGTTCAGACGCAAAGCATTCCCCAGTCCCGTTCTGTCCCGGGTTGTCCCCCTCAACACGGCCGATCTGCCGCGCACTGCGACATTTTAGGCGAAAGGTTAACAGAATGTAAACAAGTCGGACTCAGTCCTTACGCGGACCGCCGTTTGATACGTGCCTGCCGCCCACCAGAGCGGTTGCGCGGTCCCGGATCACGCGCGGGCAGTTCCGCCATGATCAGGCTTCGTTCTTCGGGCGTCATTGACGACCATCGGGCGATCTCGTCGCCGGTTCGCGCGCAGCCCAGACACAGCCGCGTTTCCGGATGAATCATGCAGATGTTCACGCACGGGCTATCAATTTCCGGGCGCTGCCAGACGGGAGGTTCCGGTTGTTCACTCATCATGCGCCCTGCTCGATGATGGCAAGACGGTCCAGCGCGCCTTGCAGAATGTACTGTGCTGCCATCGCATCGATGACCTCGGCGCGGCGTTTACGAGACATGTCTGCCTCCAGCAAGGTCCGTTCTGCCGCCACGGTTGACAATCGTTCGTCCCAGAATGCGACCGGAAGCCCCAGTTTCTCGGCAACGTTGCGGGCGAAGGCACGGACCGACTGCGCACGCGGCCCCTCGGACCCATCCATGTTTCTAGGCAGTCCGATGACGACGCCCGTGATCGAGCGATCTGCCACAATCCCGTCCAGCACGGACGCATCCTTCGAGAACTTGCCGCGCTTCAGTGTCTGAAACGGCGTCGCTGTCATACGCAAGCCGTCCGAGATCGCGACGCCAATCGTCTTCGTCCCAGGGTCCAGACCCATCAGCGCCCCAGCGCGCGGCAGCTGGGCGACGTCTTCGTGCAGTGTCATTCGATCGGAAGACCCATCAGCAGCGATTGCTCGCGAACGAACCCGCGCGATGGATCCTGCGCCAAAGCGACCTCGGCAAGCTCGTAGATGCGGGTGGCGTCTTCCATCCGATCAAGCTGCGCATAGGATCGGATCAAGCGCAGCCAATCCTCGGCCAGACCGCCGTCCGAAAGAAGCCGCTCCTCGAGTCGTTGGACCATGCCCTCGATCATCTGGGCACGATCGCCCGCAGACATCTGCTGCGCCGCGGCGATATCCTCGGCGGTCAGTCCCGGAGCTTGAGGTGCCGTGGACGGCGCGGGCGCCTCAGCGCCAGCGACATTCAGACTTGCCGCAAGCGCCATCAACGAATCGTGGCTTGGTCCCTCGGGATAGGCTGACATCGCATCCAGCAACGCCTTCTCCGCCCGCTCGGGCTGCTCAAGCGTCGCGTATGAGGCAATCAACTGACCCCATTCCTGCGGAGAGCCGCCCCGCTCCGCCAGGCGCGCTGCCAGACGGTCCACCATGCCCTGGATCATTGTCGACCGGTCCTCGGCGGTCATGTCATTGGCAGCGGCGATATCTTCCTGGCTGGGCCCGGACGCGGTCCCGCGCTGAGCCTCGACCGTCTCGGCGAGCATCATGTTCAGCCATTGCATGTATGGTGCATCAGCGGGGGAGTCCTGTCGCAGGGCCTCCCAGGTTGCGATCGCTTCGTCCACCCGACCGCCCTGTCGCAGCGCCAGGCCGCTGTAGTACCGCGCCATCGCGGAGTTCGGATCACCTGCGAGTGCGGCGTTGATCGCCTGTTCGGCCTCGGGCGAGACATAGCCTCCTGCCGCCAGGATCATCGCCTCGGCCATGTTCGCCCGGACTTCGGGATCGATTGGCGCTTCGGCGATTTCGATCAGGCGTTCGTAAGCTTTACGCGCCTCGACCCAGCGTCCAAGGCGCATAAGGCCGTTCGCCAGAAGCCGCTGGCCCTGCGCGTCGTCTGGACGCCGGGCCAACGTCTCTTCGAGCCGATTGACCAGACCGACATATTCAGGGTCCTGCTCGACCGGTGCGCGCATGTCATCGGTGATCCGGGACTCAGCCTCGATCTGACTCGGTCGCGTCGTCTGTGCCGATGCGACGCGCGTTTGCTGCGTCACCTCCCGAGCCGCGAACGGTTGATCCTCAGCGCCGGGAGAGCCGACGGCCAGATACAGCACTGCGCCAGCCGCAGGCAGGCCCATGATCAACATGCCTGCGATCATGCCCGAACTGCCGCGCGGTGCGGGCATCAGGGCACCGCTGCGCTTGGCGCGTTGCGTGGCGTTCAGCAAACGGCGCGAAATCTCGACGCGGGCACCTTCGGCCTCGGATTCGTCGATTGTGCCACGTGCCAGATCACGATCGATCTCGGCCAGTTGGTCGCGAAAAACCTCGGCATCTGTCGCATCGCGATCCGTGGCACTCGAACGCCCGGAAATCAGCGGCAAGGCGATCAGGATCACCGTTGCAAACGCCAGCCCGCCCGCGATCAGATAGAATGTGAGCATCCGTCCTCCTGCCCGCGACATAGCCACGCCGTGAACCGCGTTCAACGGCGCATGTCGTCCCGCGCACCGATTATGGCGCATCTGGTTTTGCACTGCACGTGCTTTGGGATAACGTCCCCCGCGATCCAGAGCCACAGGTGCCCAATGCAGCGTTACTCCGCCTATGCCATCGCGAAGAATGCCCTGAAGTATCACGCGGATTGGGAGCGTGCTTGGGCTTCGCCCGAGCCGCGCCAGCATTACGAGGTCATAATCATCGGCGCGGGTGGACACGGACTGGCCACCGCGTACTACCTGGCGAAGAACCACGGCATCCGGAATGTGGCGGTGCTGGAGAAGGGCTGGCTCGGCGGCGGCAACACTGGTCGGAATACCACGATCATCCGTTCGAACTATCTTCAGCCATCCTCCGCAGGGGTTTATGAACTCTCGCGTTCGCTCTATGAAGACCTGAGCCAGCAGCTCAACTTCAACATCATGTTCTCGCCGCGCGGTGTGATGATGCTGTGTCAGACCGAACACGAGCTGCGCGCGATGAAGCGCACTGCCCACGCAAACCGCTGCGCCGGCATCGACACGGAACTGGTCAGCCCGCAGCGGGTCAAGGAAATCTGCCCGATCATGGAGATCGATGGGCCGCGCTATCCGGTGCTGGGCGGGTTGTGGCAGCCGCGCGGCGGCACGGCGCGCCACGACGCAGTGGCCTGGGGCTATGCGCGCGCCGCCTCGGACCTGGGTGTCGACGTGATCCAGCAGTGTGAAGTGACTGGCATCGACAAGCACCGCGGCAAGGTCAGCGGCGTCCAGACCACCAAAGGCGCGATCACCTGCGACAAGCTCTGCATCGTGGTGGCGGGCCACTCCGGTGTGCTCGCCGACATGGCCGGGTTCCGCCTGCCCGTCGAGTCCGTCGCCCTGCAAGCGCTGGTGTCAGAACCGATCAAGCCCTGCATGGATATCGTCGTCATGGCCAACACCGTCCACGGCTACATGAGCCAATCGGACAAGGGCGAGATGGTCATCGGTGGCGGCGCGGACGGTTACAACAACTATACCCAACGCGGCAGTTTCCAGCATATCGAGGAAACCGTCGCGGCGCTTTGCGAGACCTTCCCGATGATCTCGCGCCTGAAGATGCTGCGTCAGTGGGGTGGGATCGTCGACATGACCGGCGATCGCTCTCCGATCATCTCGAAGACACCGGTCGAGAACGTGTTCATCAACTGCGGCTGGGGCACTGGCGGGTTCAAGGCGATCCCGGGATCGGGTTGGGCAACGGCGGGGCTGGTCGCGAACGGAGGCGACGACGTGGCGGATCCGTTCAGCCTGGACCGCTTCCGCGAGGGTCGGATGATCGACGAAAGCGTCGCGGCCGCCGTGGCGCATTGATACCCGCTGCACAAACGCGGCTGTCGTTCGAAGTGCCATACGACATAGGCGTCGGAGGCTAGATCTGTACACTGGGGCTACTATGATTGAAAATGCGTGGAATACCGCGCACTCAGCATCGTACTCAACGCTTGTTCAACTGTGCCCCGGACCAACTCAACAAGACAATCCTTGATCCGTGCCTTGTCTTTCTGGATCACCTGACCCATCGGTTTGGCTTCCGTATCTTCCGTGATCGTCAGCTTCTTTAAGCCAGTTTGAAAGGAGCCTCGTCCCGGTCAAAGTGCGAGAGGCTCTGTACGTTATCAAAGCATGTCATTACATCGCTGAAGCCTCAGGTCGCGGGAACACTGTCCGAAGGTTCCGGGAACCAGTCTTCACGCCGGATCATCACCATCACGACGGCTACGGCAGCAAACGCAAGGATCGAGCCCGCGAGCAGTGCATAATCGGTCGACCGCAGGATCATGAACAACGTTCCATACAGCGTGAGCAGCGCGCCGGTCAGCACTCTCGCGTGGCGCCCCAGCCCCAAACCGCGCACGCCGTAGATCCCGATCAACCCGACGGTTGCCGCCGTCGCGATCGCGTACGCCACTGTGAATCCGACCTGCTCCGAAAAGCTCAGCAGCAACAGGAAGAACACGCACTGAGCCACGCCAATCAGCAGGAACTGAACCGGGTGGACGGACCGTGCCGACAGCCGCTCTGTCATCAAAACCGTCAGAAAGGTCAGAGCGATGAACAGGATGCCGTATTTCGCGGCCCGTTCCACCTTGTGATAGAAATCGACCGGGTCGTAGAAACTCACCCCGAAATCCGAGCCAAGCTGCGCCTGACCGCGCGATACCTGAGGAATGTCGCGCGCCAGGTGGGGAACTTCCCATGTCGCGGTGAACCCAGCCTCGGTGACACTGCGGGTCCGCGGAAGGAAGCTTCCGTCAAAGCTGGGATGCGGCCAGTCCGAGCTGAGCGAGACGGTGGTTTCACGCCCGGCTGGTGCAAAGGTCATCCGGTCGGCGCCGTTCAGGCCCATCTCCAGAAGCAGATCGCTCAGCGCGCGTGGATCGCCCAGTGCTGCACTGATGCCCGATCCGTTCGCACCTGGAACGCCCGGTTCCAGATCTATGCGGCGGTTGCCGGCCGACAGGCTCGCGTGGCCCGAGAAACTACGCGTGCGCGGCATGTAGAACACAAGGCTCGCCTTGTCCCAGAGCACAGACTCGCGGCTTCGAACCATGTCATCGACCCGGCCTGGGTCGAATGCGAAGGCAATCTTCAGATCTGCGGTGAACACCGGGATCTGGAAGATCCCGCGTCTGCGAACCTCGGTCTGGCTGTCGGCGGTGATATCCAGCGTCTCGGGCATCAGGATCACCGGTTCGACGCGGTCGACGAAAGTCTCGGTCCTGACGACACCGTCGCGGTTCGTGATCGTCTCGGTCCGCTCGCGTTCGACCGGCAGGATCAGGAACGGGCCTGACAGCGTCATCGGCCCGCCCCAGAGCTGGCTGACCTCGTAGACCGCACTTGATTGGTAATGCGCGCGGTCCTGGATAACGAAGCTGACGGCGATCAGGGGGACAAACATTACCACAGTCAGGGCGGCGACAATTCCAAAGCGCCAGCCCATCGACTGGAAAAGGGCGCGCTTTGGCACGGGTGGGGACGTGGAAGTTTCGCTCATGACGGCCTTGGTGCAAGCAGCAGATGGCGTCGTTATGAACGGGTTGCCCCTGCACGTGTTGGCGGATTCGCCCGGAATTGAGGTGCAGGGGCCGTGCAGTGGCTATTCCGAAGTCGCCGCTGTCGTCAGTTTGTTCAGCGCGCCTGTCATCTTTGCGATGGTTGGGTGGTCCGACGGCAGACCATGCAAGGCTGCGACCGCGGCCGGGTCATGGTAGCCGACCATCACGTTGCCGTCCTCGGCCTGCCACGCCACGACGCGCAGCGGAAGATCCAGCCCCATGCTCTGGGCGCCTTGCATGGCGGGTGTGCCGAGCTTCGGGTTGCCGAACATCAGCATCTGAGTAGGGCGGAGGTCGGCATCGACGCTGGCCGCACCTTTGGCGTGATCGACGCGGGCGAACACCTTGGCCCCCGCTTTTTCGACCGCGGCAGCGAGCCGGTCGATTGTATCGCCCACCGAATGCGCGCTCGTCTTCATAATCATACCGGCATGTGCCGTTGTCGACAGTGCAACGGCAAGTACCGCTGCCGAGATGGTTCTTTTCATGACAATCCCCGTCAGGTTGCATACGGGGGCAAAGGCACACGGATCAGGGCAACAGTCAACCGGTCGACACGCCGCTGTGATCCGGCTAAGCAGGCGCCATGCTGAAGACCCGCATCATCCCCTGCCTCGATGTGAAGGACGGCCGCGTGGTCAAGGGCGTCAACTTCGTCGACCTGATCGATGCAGGCGATCCTGTCGAACAAGCCAAGGTTTATGACGCGGCCGGAGCGGACGAGCTTTGTTTTCTCGACATCACCGCAAGCCATGAGAATCGCGGCACGATCCTCGAGGTTGCGCGCCACACGGCCGAGCAATGCTTCATGCCGCTCACCATCGGCGGCGGTGTACGCACCATCGAAGACATCCGCGATCTGCTGCTGGCGGGCGCTGACAAGGTCTCGATCAACACGGCTGCCGTCAGGGATCCTGACTTCGTGGCGCGCGCCTCGGACAAATTCGGCGCGCAGTGCATTGTCGTGGCGATCGATGCAAAATCGGTGGGCCCCGATCGCTACGCGATCTTCACCCATGGTGGACGCGAGCCGACGGGGATAGACGCAGTCGCGTTCGCCCAACTCGTGGAAGCGAAAGGTGCCGGCGAGATCCTGCTGACCTCGATGGACCGCGACGGTACGCGGGCAGGCTTCAACCTGCCGTTGACCCGCGCGATCGCCGATGCGGTGCAGATCCCGGTCATCGCGTCCGGTGGCGTCGGGACGCTCGATCATCTGGTTGAAGGCGTCACGGACGGTCATGCCTCCGCGGTATTGGCCGCGTCGATCTTCCACTTCGGGGACCACACCATCGCCCAGGCCAAGGCCCATATGGCGGATGCCGGCATCGCGGTGCGACCGTGAGTGCGATCGATCGTCTTTCGACGACTATCGAAGCGCGTAAGGCCGCAGATCCCGAGTCGTCTCATACGGCCAAGATGCTATCCAAGGGTCCGGTGAAATGTGCCGAAAAGTTCGGTGAGGAAGCCATCGAAGCGATAATCGAGGCAACGCGCGGTGATCGGGATGCTTTGACCCGGGAGGCAGCGGATGTGGTCTATCACCTGCTGGTGATGCTGGCGGCGCAGGATCTGACCTGGGACGATGTCCTGTCGGAACTTGAGCGCAGGGAAGGCACATCTGGTATCGCCGAAAAGGCGGCACGCGGGCAGGGTTGAGCCATGACGTTGCCGGTGTTCGTGATCAACCGGCGCGTCGACCGCGATCGTCTCGAGCGGTTCACCGCGAGTGCGGCCCGTTTCGGGATCCTGCCCGAGAGGATCGATGCGCTCGACGCCCACAACCCGGATTTCCCGTTTGCCCTTTATGCCGATCTGATCGGCGATCACTTCTGGGGCGCGCCCGAGGCGAAGCCCGGTGCGATCGGATGCTTCCTCAGCCACCGCCGCGCCTGGCAGCGAGTGCTCGACGCTGGTCACGATTGCGCTTTGATCTGCGAGGATGATGCCGAGTTTCTGCGTGATCCGACGAGCCTGGAAGAAGTGCTCTCGACGGTTCCGACGCTTGATCTGTTGTTCGCGAACGGACGTCTTGCGTCGTGGTCCAGGGCCGCTTCGGCATCGCCCTTTGCGCCAGTCCCGGAGGTCCTGCGCAAGGTGTCCGACCTCGGTGGCCCTGCCTCGCTGGATCTGAAAGCAGCGCCGGGTGGCGACTGTTATCTGATCACGCGGTCCGGGGCGCAAACTCTGCTAACACGAACCTCAGATCAGAAGATCACCTGCGGCGTCGATTGGTCGATGGTCTGGAACGGCGTTGCCCGGGTCGACGAGACCCTGGCATCGGCGTTCCCGGAGTTGAAGATCCTGAACGATCATGGTGACGTGCCATCGCCCATGAACATTCTGGTCGCGGCGGAACCCGTCGCCGATCAGACAAAAGGGCTGAGCGTTCTGCGACACGCGATTTCTCGTCCGATCCCGGATCTTCTCAAGCGAGACAGCCGCCTGACGCATGCCGAGGCGGTTTCGTCCATCCGGCTCGGCGACACGATCCTGAATTTCGCCAGCCGATCCGGGCCTGACCCGGTGATGGAGGCACACCGCGCCGGTCAGATCTGGGACGAACCGGGGCTGACCGCGCTGCTGCGCCGGTTTCCCGAAGGTGGCACCTTCGTCGATATCGGTGCCCATGCTGGCAACCATGCGGTCGTGATGGCGCGGCTTGGGGCCGCTGCCCGTGTTCTGGCGATCGAGCCGAACGAGGAGATCCTCCGGCTCCTCAGATTGAACATGGAGATCAACGCTGTCGCCGACAGGCTGGACATGCCGGCCGAGGCGGTGGCGCTCGGCAGTGTCTCGACTTCTGGGTGGCTGATCCGCAACCGGCGCCGGTCCTCGGAAACCATGGTTCGCCGGGAGGCGCCAGAAGCCCAGGACCCTGACAAGGTGGTCCCGGTCAAGATGCAGCGCGGTGACGAAATCCTCGCAGGCCAACGTGTCGATGCGATCAAGATCGACACGTCCGGCTCGGAGGTCGATGTGATCAAAGGCTTGCGCGAAACCCTGGCGCGGGAACAGCCCCAGGTGCTGTTGGACCACGCCGAGAACGCCCCCCACCGGATCGAACGGCTGGCAACCGAAATCGGATACACGTTGCTCGAAACACTGCCGTCCGGTCGCAAGAAGCGCTTGTCCTCGTTGCTTATTCCGGTTGTGCGCACAGGTGGCGGGCAATGAAACCTCCGGCTGTCGCGACGGCGTGATCGGCCTCCGGTAGGCGCCCGACAAAGATCGGCCAAGCATGCGGTGTATGGCGCCAGAGCTCGAGCGTCACGTCGCCGCCCGTGGCCCGCAGCACTTCGGCCATCCGGATGGAATCCCCCAGGAGAACCTCGTGCCGCCCTGCGAACAACAGGGCAGGCGGTGGATCGCTCCAATCGCCAAAAACCGGCGACACCAACGGGTCCTTGGGATCATGCCCGTTCAGCACAAAACCCGTCGCGTCCTTCATGCGCGAGATCGGCAGCATGACATCGCGTCGTGCGTTCCGCCGGAGCGTCTCGGACCCTCCGGAAAGGTCCGTCCACGGCGAGAACCCAACATAACAGGCCGGGCGCGGCAGGTCCTCTGCCTGCAGCTTCAGCAGCAAAGCGAGACCGAGCCCACCGCCCGCCGAGTCTCCGGCTACCGCAATCTCGGACGGGTCATACCCCGCAGATAGCAAGTGACGATAGGACGACAATGCATCCTCCAGCGCGGCGGGAAAGGGGTGATCGGGCGCCAACCGGTAGTCGGGCACGATCGCACGCACGCCCGCCGCACCGGCCAAGGCCGCCGCCAGATGCCGGTGCGTGCGGGGTGAACCCGCGATATAGGCGCCGCCGTGCAGGTACAGGATCACGCGACGCCGATCCGGTCGCCCCTGGCTGGCCCACAGTGCTTCGATCATGCCGACCTTCGCTGGAGGTTCGGGACGCCGGATCAAGTCGGCGACAAAGTTCGCGTCTTCCGGGCAAGCAAAGAACCGCGATGCGTCACGCTCCAAGCTGTCACGCAGGTTCTGCGGGTCCTTCATGCGCCGCAGCTTCGGCTTCACAAGCAGACGCAGCCCCAGATTGAGAAGCCGCAGGCGCAGGCTCATCGCGGCTACGCCCCGCGACGGCGCTCGATCGCCTCCCAAATCAGGGCGGCGACGTTGACCCCGTCGAACCGTTCAAGCTCCTGAATGCCCGTGGGCGAGGTGACGTTGATCTCGGTCAGATTGCGCCCGATCACATCGATGCCAGTGAAGATCAGACCGCGTTCCTTAAGGACGGGCTTCAGCCTCTCGCAGATCTCGCGGTCCCGATCGGTCAGTTCCACCTTTTCGGGCCGCCCGCCGACATGCATGTTCGACCGAGTCTCGCCCGGCTGCGGCACGCGGTTGATTGCTCCGACGACTTCTCCGTCGATGAGAATCACACGTTTATCACCCGCCGAGACATCGGGCAGGAACTTCTGAACCATCAGCGGCTCGCGGTTCAGTCCGACAAACATCTCGTGCAACGAGGCCAGGTTCGAATCGTCCGGACGCAACCGGAACACCCCGGCCCCGCCATTGCCGTAGAGCGGTTTGACGATGATGTCCTTGTGCTCCTCCCGAAACGTCTTGATTGCCGAAAGCGAACGGGCGACCAGTGTTTCGGGCATCAGGTCGAGAAACTCCAGCACCAGGATTTTCTCGGGGCAGTTGCGCACCCAGAAAGGGTCGTTGACGACCAGGGTGCCGGGATGGATCATCTGCAAAAGGTGCGTGTTGGTGATGTAGCTCATATCGAAGGGCGGGTCCTGGCGCAGCAGGACGACGTCCCACTCCGACAAGTCCACGATGCGCCGCTCGCCAAGCGTGTAGTGATCGCCCGCGACCTTGCGCACGGTCAGATCATGCCCGGAGGCCATGACACGCCCGTTCTGCCAATAGAGATCCTCGACACGGTAGTAGAACAGGCTGTGGCCACGCGCCTCAGCCTCCAGTGCCAGCCGGAACGTGCTGTCCGCATGGATGTCGACGGACCCGATCGGGTCCATCTGGATGGCAACGTTCAGGCCCATCTCAGTCCTCGTCTGATTGCGCTCAGCCGGTTGTCTGCGCGTCGGACGCTGATGTCACCTGTCGGCGTGGATCGTCAATGGTCAGCACATGGCTGACAACCTTGGAAACGCCGCTGAGGCGAGAGGCATGATCGATCACGCGGGCCAGTTCAGACTTCGATCGCGCGAGCCCGGTCAGATGAACGACCTTGTCGACGGTCTCGACCGAATAGTTCACCGAGCTGACCTTGCCGTCCGCCAACAGCTTGACCCGAAGCTGGTTCGAGATCCAAGCGTCCTCGGCATAGGCGACGGCACCAGAGTCCTCTTGAACCGTCAACTCGTCCGTAACCTCGACAACGCCCGGCGTCTGCCAGCTCAGATCGGTCGCAGTGACCCTGTCGCCCCGCTGCGGGACCGAGCCGGTCAGCACAACGCGACCTTCGACGACGCTCGTCGAGATATCTCCGAAGAGCCCCGCAGAATGATTTAGGAACTTGTTGTTCAGCGTCAGCTGAATCTCGGTGTCGCTCAAAGCGTCTTGGGTTGAACGCTCCTGAATCACAGAGCGCGCGACAACCGCACCCGTGCCGATTGCCAAGCTTGCTGGTCCGCATGATGCAAGGGCCCACAGGGGCACCACCAGCATCCATGCCGCTGGCCTGAATCTCATGATCATCTGTTTTGCCTGTCGTTGCTTCTACTGCTCGTCGAACGACCGGGCATTCTCGATGATGTCGACCTGACCGTCCGGCGCCACGAGAGCGGCGTCGAACCTGCAGACCGGTTGGATACCCGTGTCTTCAACATAGGGTACCATATAGTGAAGCGCCGCGTTCTCCAAGCGGCTCCATTGGAGTGGTGTGATGGGAGAGTCGAAATGATGTACCGTTCTTCGGCGCTTTACTTCGACAAAGACAAGACTGTCGCTGAGTTTCAGGACAAGATCGATCTCACCAGCCGGCGTGCGCACGCGCCGTCCCAGCACGATCGCACCCTTCGCGGCGTAAGTGCGTACGACCGAGTCTTCTGCCGCGATGCCCGAAAAGTGGTTTGATCTGCCGCGCATACTTCGTGCGAGGCGAGCCCGCGTGGAACCGAGCACAGCGCCCACGGAAGAGCCGTTCCAGGCGAGGGGATGAGTTTGAACCTGATCCAAAGACATGTGGCAGTCCCTCGTACCATCCGCCACGAGAACCTCGCGCAAATCAGATAATATTCATTGAACGTCGCGGCTAAGCTCCAAAGCGCGCGCATATGCGACGCGTTTCGGCAGGCCGAACTCGTCGGCCACCGTGCGGGCTGCGTCCTTGACCGACAGATCAGCGAGCAGAGCGTGCAGGCGCGCGTCCAGGCGTTCGGGCTGATCCTCGAGCGGATCGATCTTCGATGGCGGACCGACGACGACGACGATCTCACCGCGTGCCTCCCGATCTTGAAACATTACTGCAAGCTCACCGACGCTGCCGCGGGCGACCTCCTCGTGCAGTTTCGTGATCTCGCGGACGACCGCGGCTTGCCGGTCAGCGCCGAGAACCGCGACCGCGTCCTTCAAGAGCTCCGCAAGGCGTCTCGGAGATTCGAACAGTACCAGCGTCGCCTTGACTGTGGCGATCTCTTTCAGCGCGGTCAGACGTGCTGCGCGCTTCTGTGCCAGAAACCCCGCGAACAGAAAGCGATCGGTCGGAAGTCCGGCCAGGGTCAGGGCGGCGGCGACAGCCGACGCGCCAGGCGCTGTATGCACGGGGAGCTCCGCCGCATGTGCCGCCTCGACAAGGCGGTACCCAGGATCCGCGATCATCGGCGTCCCCGCATCCGACACGTAAGCGACGCTTTGACCGCCCGACAGCATCTCGAGCAGGCGCGGCCTTTGCGCGGCACCGTTGCGGTCGTGATACGCAATCAACTGCCGCCCCTCGAGCGGGATGGCAAGCAAGGATAACAACTGCCGCGCGCGCCGCGTATCCTCGCAGGCCAACACGTCCGCACCGCGCAGAACCTCGACCGCGCGCAGCGTGATGTCGCCCATGTTTCCGATCGGTGTCGCAACCAGCCAAAGCCCGGGCGCAATCGCCTGTGAGTCGCGTTGCGAGGCTGCTACACTCGCCTCGGCGGACCGGGTCTTCCGCGGAGTCCGGCGTTTACTTTCGGTCTTCTCAGCCATACGGTCCGCCGCAATTCAGCCGGGCTGGGGGCGAGCACGGGCCAGACCCACAAAACATGTGAGAGGTAGTCATGTTGTGCCGATCCCGAATTCCTGCGATTGCCGCGCTGGTCGCATGTATGTTCGCAGTCGCTGCTTGCGGTGGCAAGTCGTCCTCGACAGGACCAGCGGCAAGCACGGCGAACAGTTCGCCATCCGGACAATTCGATCCGACGAAACCGGTCACGCTGGCGCTGTTGGCGCCGTTGACGGCCGAGAACACAGGTGCGGCCCAGCTTGGCCAGGCATTGGCAAATGCCGCACGCCTGTCAGCGGCAGAACTGGCTGACCCGCTGATCGATCTGCGCGTCTACGACACCGGCGGCCGTCCCGATCTTGCGCGCGCCGCCGTCTCGCGCGCCATCGGCGAACAGGCCAAGCTGGTCATGGGGCCGCTCTTCTCGAACAACACCAAAGCCGTGGCGGCCCCTGCGGCCGAGAGTGGTCTCAAGGTCATCTCGTTCTCGACGGACAGCAGCATCGCTGGCGGCCCGATCTATCTGAGCGGCTTCCTGCCGGATATGGAGACCCGGCGCATCACCAGTTTCGCACGCGCGCAGGGCTATGGCTCGGTCGGGATCTTCTATCCGCAGAACCCCGCTGGCCAGTTGGCGCTGAACGGTGCGCAGGTCGGCGCAGGACCGGCACTCGTCGTTCGGACCCCGTTCCAGCGCAGCGAGCAAGGTATCGGTGCCGGAGCATCAGAGTTCGCCTCGCGCGCCCGTGCATCCGGTGTCCGCGCCGTTCTGATCCCCGAAAGCGGGCAGGCCCTGTCCTTCATCACGGCCAAACTCAATGAAGCGGGACTGGGTGCCGGCTACAAGTTCCTGGGACACGGGCAATGGAACACGCGCACGACCCTGGGTGTATCCGCACTCGCCGGGGGATGGTTTCCAGCACCCGACCCAGCGGCGATGAAGTCCTTCGTTTCCCGCTACCGCGCGTCTTATGGTGCCGTGCCACCGCCATTGGCGGTCCTGGGCTACGATGCCGTTCTGGTGGCAAGCCAGATGCTGGCCGAGGCGCGGGCAACGGGCTCGCGCGATCCGTTCGGACAGGCGGCACTGACGCGGCCGCAGGGCTATCGCGGGGCAACGGGGCCGATCCGGTTCGGGCCGGATGGCCGCAGTGAACGCGGTCTCTCGATCCTCCAGGTCGGTGAGGGCGTCTTCACCACGATCGATCCCGCGCCCATCGCCTTCGGCGTCGGAAGCTGAATTTGGCGGTATCCGCCCCGCAGCCAGATCTCACAGGCGCGCCCCTCCGTACGGAAGCGGGGCTCGCCCATCTGATCAAAGCTCCGACCGAAATCCTGGACGGCGCTGATCTGGTGCGCGCGGTGGATGACGCTGTCGCCGCCTCAGCCGATATGGACGCCGCAAGGGCGGAGGTGATTGCACTGGTGGCCGACGCGATGTCCGGGGGCCGTGCCCGCGTCAACGCAGAACTCCTGGCGCATCCACGTGCCGGGCTCCGCATTGCGCGATCGTTCGCGCATGTCACCGATTGCGCGGTCACTGCCATCGCGCACTTCGCCATGACGCATCTTCATCCCCAGCCGCTCCGGACCAAAGGCGAACGGCTCGCCATCGCCGCCGTCGGCGGGTATGGGCGCGGCGAGATGGCGCCATTCTCGGACGTCGACCTTCTGTTCCTGACGCCGCATCGCCAGACCGCCTGGGCCGAGAGCGTGGTCGAGTCGGTCCTCTACATCCTGTGGGATCTCAAGCTCAAAGTCGGACAGTCGACACGATCGATCAGCGAATGCCTGCGCCTGGCCCGCGAGGACATGACAATCCGCACGGCCTTGCTCGAGCATCGCTTCATCTGCGGCGACCGCGATCCTGTTGACGAACTCGACCAGCGCATTTGGAACGAACTGTTTCTCAAGACCGGGCCCGACTATGTCGAGGCGAAGATGGCCGAGCGTGACAACCGGCACGAACGCCATGGCGGCTCACGCTACCTGCTCGAACCCAACCTGAAGGAAAGCAAGGGCGGCCTGCGCGATCTGCAGACGCTGCATTGGATCTCGAAATACCTCTATCACACCGGCACCGCCTGGGATCTGGTCGAGATGGGCGTCTTCGAGCGCGAGGAGGTGCAGCGCTTTGCCGATGCATCCAAGTTCATCTGGGCCGTGCGCTGCCACCTGCACGATCTGGCGGGCCGGGCGCAGGAGACGCTGACCTTTGACCGGCAGGTCGAGATCGCCCAGCGCATGGGCTACGAGGAAGGCGAAGGACGGCTCGCGGTTGAGCATTTCATGCACACCTATTTCCGCCATGCAAAGGCGGTCGGCGACCTGACGCGGATCTTCTCGGCCGCGCTCGAGGCACAGCACGCCAAGTCACAACCCGCGCTGTCGCTGCTTCTGCAGGCACTCAGCTTCCGGTCGAACAAACCCGCCGGTGACGAACCCTTCACGGTCGAAGCAGGGCGTCTGTCGATTTCCAACCCGGATGTCTTTCGCGACAATCCGCGTGATCTTTTCCGGCTGTTCCATGACGCGGCGCGGATGGAGGCCAAGATCCATCCGAACGCATTGCGGGCTGTGACGCAGAGCCTGGATCTCGTGGATGACGCGCTGCGCGCCGATACGACGGCAAACGCGCTCTTCATGGACATGCTGTGCAATCCGACCGATGCCGAGTGGCTGCTGCGCAGCATGAACGAGACAGAGTTGCTGGGCCGGTTCATCCCGGAATTTGGCCGGGTCGTCGCGATGATGCAGTTCAACATGTACCACCACTATACGGTGGACGAGCACACGATCCGCTGCATCGGTGTGCTGAATCAGATCGAACGCGGCGAAGAGGAGGAAACCCTGCCTGTCGCCTCCGAGATTTTGAAAGGCGGGGTCAACCGGAAAGTGCTGCACACAGCCCTGCTGCTGCACGACCTTGGCAAAGGTGCGGACCGGGATCATTCCGAACTTGGTGCGGAGTTGGCTGTCCAGATCGGGCCGCGGCTGGGCCTTACCGAAGCCGAGACCGAAACCGTGACATGGCTGGTGCGCCACCATCTTCTGATGTCTGACACGGCGCAGAAACGCGACATCACCGATCCGCGCACCGTCACCGATTTCGCCAAGTTCGTCCAAAGCCCGCAGCGTCTGCGCCTGCTGCTCGTCCTCACCGTGTGCGATATCAAGGGCGTTGGACCGGGCACGTGGAACAACTGGAAGGCCCAGCTTCTGCGCAATCTCTATTGGGATACGCGCGATGTCCTGACCGGTGGGGTCGAGCAGTCTTCGCGCGCGCACCGTGTCGACGCCGCCCGGTCGGATCTGGTGGCCGCTATCGCCGATTGGCCCGCAAGTGCGCGCAAGGCAGAAGCGCTGCGCCATTACCCGCAATACTGGCTGGGGCTGGATACCGAGACCCACAAGATCGTCGCGGAACTGGGGCTCGAGATCGGTGACACCCAGATCGCCAGCCGTTTCCTGCCCGATGAAACCCGCGACGCCACGAAAGCGGTGCTGTTCATGGGCGATCATCCCGGCATCTTCGCGCGGATGGCGGGCGCCTTTGCGATCGCCGGGGCGAATGTGGTGGACGCGCGCAGCTACACCACGAATGACGGCATGGCGACCTCGGTCTTCTGGATCCAGGACCGCGATGGCCAGGCTTACGAGAAATCCCGCCTCAAGCGCCTGCGCCGTACCATCGAGCGGACGCTGAGAGGCGAGGTGATCGCGCGTGTCGAGATCTCGGAACGCGACCGGGTGAAGGTCCGCGAAAGCCGGTTCGACGTGCCGACGCGGATCGTCTTCGACAACGAGGCCTCCGACCTCTTCACGGTGATCGAGGTCAACGCCCGTGACCGGCTGGGGTTGCTGCACGAGCTGACCCGGACGCTGGCCAGCCTCAACATCAACATCTTCGCCGCGATCATCGCGACTTACGGCGAGCATGCGGTCGATGTGTTCTACGTGAAGGACCTGTTCGGCCACAAGATCCGGGCACAAAACAAGCTGCAAACGATCGAGCGGCGTCTGACCGCCGCGGTGGAGTCCGAAGACCACGCCATCGCGCCGCTGGACTGACGCCAGGCTGACCCGGCCCATGAGCACCCCAAAGCCGATCCGTCTGCTGCGGAGCTTCGCCACCGTTGGCGGGTGGACCATGGCCAGCCGTGTTCTGGGTTTCGTGCGGGATATCCTGATCGCGGCCTATCTGGGTGCAGGCCCGGTGGCCGAAGCGTTCTTCGTTGCCTTCCGCCTGCCGAACATGTTCCGCCGCTTCTTCGCCGAGGGCGCCTTCAACATGGCCTTTGTGCCGATGTTCTCGAAGCGGCTGGAAGGGGACGGGCCGGACGCCGCCCGTGCCTTTGGGACCGAGGCTCTGTCGGCGTTGTTCGCGGCGCTTGTCGCGTTCACCATCCTCGCGCAGATCGCGATGCCCTGGTTTGTCTATGCGCTTGCCTCGGGCTTTCAGGCCGATGAACGCTTCGACATGGCGGTCGTGTTCTCGCGGATCGTCTTTCCCTACATCCTGTTCATCTCGCTCGCAGCACTGTTCTCGGGTGTTCTGAACGCGTTCGGGCGCTTTGCCGCCGCCGCCGCCGCACCCGTCTTGCTGAACGTGATCTTCATCGGTGCAATCATCGCGGCTGCGGTGATGCGCTGGAACGTCGGGCTCGCGCTGGTCTGGGCCGCGGCGTTTGCCGGGATCGCACAACTGGCATTGGTCTGGTTCGCTGCCAGACGGCTCGGCATGGGATTGATCCCGATGCGGCCCCGCCTGACGCCGGATGTGAAGCGCCTGATCTCGGTCGGCATCCCGGCGGCCCTGGCCGGTGGCGTCATGCAGATCAATCTGTTGGTCGGCACCCAGGTCGCCTCGTATTTTGACCGGGCAATCTCGTGGCTGTCCTATGCCGACCGGGTCTACCAGCTTCCCCTCGGCGTTGTCGGCATCGCCATCGGTGTGGTCCTGTTGCCCGAGCTTTCACGCCGCTTTCGGGCGGGAGACCGCGCAGGCACCGCCGATGCAATGAACCGCGCAGCCGAGTTCACGATGATCCTGACGGTCCCGGCCTCGGTCGCGCTGGTCGCGATCCCCGGCCTGATTGTCGGCGTGCTGTTCGAACGCGGCGCCTTCACCTCCGCCGACACGCAGGCGACGGCGCTCGCGCTCGCCATCTATGCGCTCGGCCTGCCCAGTTTCGTCCTGCAGAAAGTCCTGCAACCGGCTTACTTCGCGCGTGAGGACACGCGCACGCCGCTGCGTTTTGCGATTGTGTCGATGATCGTCAACGTTGCGCTGGCGATCGGGCTGGCCCCCGTGGCTGGTTTCCTGGCCGCCGCCATCGGCACCACACTGGCGGGCTGGGCGAACACCGCCCTGTTGTGGCGCGGCGTGCGCAAACTCGACCCGGATTTGACCATCGATGGCCGGCTTGCACACCGTCTGCCGCGGATCGTGATCGCCTCGGCCATCATGGGCGTTGCCGCCTGGGCCATGACCAACGGTTTGCGGGCCGCCCTTCCGGGGCAGACCATCGCGATCCTCGCTCTGGTGCTGCCTGCCTCCATCGTGCTTTACTTCGCGCTTGCCATCGGCCTGGGGGCGTTCCGTCCCTCGGACCTGAAACAGGCGCTCAGACGGGGGACAGACGCATGATCAGAACGATTTGCGCGGTGGTGATCGCCGCCATGCTGGCCGGGTGCACCGGACAACGCCTTGCAGATGCGCCGCCCGAGGACCGGTATGAACTGGCCGTGCCGCCGGGCTTTCCACCGTCGATCCGGTTCTACGGCGATAAGGTGCCCGATGGCATCGACACCCGGTTTACGACGATCCACGCGCAGCTTTCAGCCCGCGTCGAACGTGAGGGAGAGTTTCCCAACGGCGGTGCCGCCGACATTCTGACGCTGTCGGGTGGCGGATCTGACGGCGCTTATGGCGCAGGGCTGCTGAACGGATGGACCCGGCGTGGGGGCCGCCCCGAGTTCGCGCTTGTCACCGGCATCTCGACCGGTGCCTTGATCGCGCCGCTGGCGTTCCTGGGCTCGAGCCAGGATTGCAAGCTGGAGAACCTCTATACCAACCTGTCGACCGATGACCTCGTGATCACCCAGCTCTTCAAGGCGCTGACCGGTGGCGCGCTTGGGCTCTCCGGCGGTGGGGCGCTGGCCCAGCGGATTCAGGATGTTCTCGATCCGCCGACGCTGGACCGAATTGCCGAGGAACACGGCAAGGGGCGCCGCTTGTGGATCGGAACCACCAATCTTGACGCGCAGCGCCCGGTCGTCTGGGATATCGGGGCGATCGCCTCGTCAGGACATCCGAACAGGCAGGCTCTGATCCGCGACGTCCTGCTTGCCTCGGCCAGCATTCCCGGCGTGTTCCCGCCGGTCGAGATCGTCGTCGAACTGGACGGACAGCGCTATGCCGAGATGCACATGGACGGCGGCGTGACGCGCCAGATTTTCTTCCTGCCGGTCAGGATCGACCTGCAGGACCGGCTCGAGGGCGGGCCCGACCGCTTGCAGTCCGGCACGATCTATGCCTTGCGCAACACCAAGCTCGACCCGGATTACGAAGCGGTCGTCCCCAGCCTGGTCGATATCGCGGGCCGTTCGGTCTCGACCCTCATCAAGTCGGCGGGTATTTCGGACATTCTGGTGATCGAGGGGCAGGCCCGCGCCAACGATTTCGGTCTGCAGGTGACGTCGGTGCCCGGAGATTTCGACGTGCCAGAGACCGAGTTTTTCGATCCCGCGTATATGCGCGCGCTGTTCGATGTCGGGTTCCAGAGCGCGCTGCAAGGATCCGCCTGGAACACGGTTATCGAAGCGTCCGCTGAGCCGGATGCGGGATCGCTTGCGCCTCCGACCGACGCGACGGCCTGCGACTAGGTCGGCAGTGTAAGCAACGCACTCCGAACCATAGACGCGGGGGTCACATCGCGTCCCGGCAATGCTATATTGAAGACATGTGCAGAGGTTCCTGTATCCGCAGCGGAGCGCGGTCATGAAAACGGTCTCGACGGCAAATCGGATCGCGATGATCATGGCCGGCGTCGCCGTGGCGCTCAGCGTCGGGTTCCTGCGTCTGCGCGGGGTGCCGATCCTGCTGGGTGCCGGAGTTGTCTATCTCGGGACGCTGGCGATGCTTTGGCCGCGCCGCAAACCCGCGAAACCAGTCGTGCTGCCGGAAGGCGTGGACAAGGGCGCATTCGCAAACGCCGAAAAGGCGCTGGCGCAGGCAACCGAGCTTCTGCGCAACCATGCGACCCTCAGCCATGGCGGCGAGGCGGCCCTGTTCACCCGCATGGCCAAGCTGGTCGACCGCATCCACACGCATCTGCGGGGCAATCCCTTGCACCTGACGGTCATCCAGCGCTTCATCCGCCACGGTCTCGCGCATCTGATCCAGATGGTCACCGACTATGCCGATTTGAAACGCCGCGCCCTGCCCGAGCATCGCGCGCGTCTGGCGCAGGTTCTGGAACAGATCGAAGCGCTCGTCCCGATGCTCGAGGCCATCGACCGCGCCTGCATCGAGCGCGATCTTGCGGCGCTGGAATTCAGCGTCGAGGTGATGGCCCAGCGCACGGCACCGCCCGAGGGCTGAGCGCCCTCCACCCACGCGATTTTCGGCACACCGGGGCTGACGGATCGTCAGGACCCGACTAAGCTTCTGCGAAAACCGGGAGGACGCCTGATGTCTGACACACCTGCTGTTGTCACCGATGACGCTCTGCCGCCAACGCGAGACATCGCGCGGTGGGTTGCAACCACCCGAGCCGATCAGATCGACGCGCTGTCTCTGCGTTGGGCGCGGCATTGCCTGCTTGACTGGGTCGCGGTCACCATTCCCGGCGCGCGCGAGGATCTGGTGGACCTTTTGGTCGCCGAGGCGCTGGACGACGGTGCGACAGGACCGATCCCCGCCGTGGGGCGACCGGAGACGCTTTCCCCAAGCTGGGCTGTGCTTGTCAACGGCACGGCGAGCCATGCGCTCGACTATGACGATGTGAACCGGCTGATGCTGGGCCATCCGACCGTTGCTGTGATGCCCGCCGTGCTGACGGCAGGTCTGGTCTCCGGGCGTGATCTTGATACCATCCTGCGGTCCTTTGTGATCGGCTACGAGGTTGCCTGCCTGGTCGGCAAGATGACGGGCGAGGAACACTACAACACCGGTTGGCACAACACCGCCACCGTGGGCACCTTCGGTGCTGCTGCGGGCACGGCGCATCTGCTTGGTCTGGATGAAGACCGGACGGCCCATGCCTTCGGTGCCGCCGCGACCATGGCCGCTGGCCTCAAGGCGATGTTTGGCACCATGTGCAAACCCTTCCACGCAGGGCGGGCCGCGCAGTCTGGCTACCTCGCGGCGCGGCTGGCGGCGCGCGGCTGGGTTGCCCGCGACAACGCGTTGGAATGCCCACAGGGTTTTTGGGACACGCAGGCACCTGCTCCGGCACCGTTCCCCGTCGCGCAACAGGGAAACCAGCGCTTCCAGATCCAGGACAATCTCTTCAAGTACCACGCCGCGTGCTACATGACCCATTCGACGGTCGAGGCCTGTCAGGCGCTGCGCCAGACCCACGGTTTGCAGCCCGAAAACATTGACCGCGTGCGCGTCCGCGTCGCCGAACAGAACCTGAAGGTCTGCAACATCGCCGATCCGGCGACGGGGCTCGAGGTAAAGTTCTCCTACCGTCACCTCGCCGCAATGGCTCTGTCCGGCGTCGACACCGCCGCGATCGACATCTACTCGGACGAAACGGCGAACCGGCCCAATCTGGTGGCGCTCCGCCAGAAGGTCGACGTCGAACCTCGCACGGTCCGCCATGACGAGGTCACCGGCGCCGAGGTGGTGATCGAGGCTGCTGGCGCATCCTACACCAACGCCTTCAATGTCGGCGTGCCGTCGGACGATACCGACGCGCAGGAGGGGCGCCTGATCGCCAAGTTCGATGCTCTGGTTATACCGGCTCTCGGCACGGACCGAGCCGCCACCCTGAAGGCAGCGACCCTTGCCGGGACAGGATCGGCCCGTGACCTGCTGGCTGCGACGCAGGCATAAAGCAGTGCTCATGCCATAGCTAAACCGCGTCTGCGTGCCCGCTCTTCGGGGCGCGGGGTGAGCATCGGCTTCACTGATCGAACGCAGATCAACCGAACGGCGCAGTCGAACACTGGCGCACGACACCGCTGCACACCAGGCCACGAACTGCATGGCGTCGGCGAGGGAATCTGCTTGCACATAACGCTACCTTGGTACATGAGTACCAGATGAAGAAAATCGAACGTGTGCAAACTGGGGTTCGCCTCGAGAAACGCCTCTTGAAGGTGCTCAAGGGGCTCGCCGAACATCTCGATATGTCGCTGGGCGATCTGCTCGAAGGGATTGCGCTGCACAGCCTCGAGAACAAAGTTCCGTTCTCGGATGATACGCTGGAGCGCATCGCCAAGCTCAGGGCGGTCTACGACCTCGATCTGACGGCAGCGGACAGCCACACGCTGAAGGAGGACGATCCATGAACATCATTGCCAAGGCGTCCGCGTTCGAACACGGCACGCTGGACGCCGCCGGGTTCTCGCACCGGGACCACATCGCGGTCGCCATCGGCCTGTTGCAACGCTATCCATTCACGAAGGCCGCTCATCTCTACGCCAGCCGCATCGACGCGATGGCCCACGCTGCCGGAGCGCTCGACAAGTTCAACACGACGATCACGCTCGCGTTTCTTGGCCTGATCGCCGAGCGGATGCAAACCACACCGCATGATGATTTCGACGCATTTCTTGACCGGAACACGGATCTGCTGGATCGATCGGTCCTGTCGCGCTGGTATAGGTCCGACCGCTTGACCTCGGACCTGGCGAAACGGGTTTTCCTGCTGCCCGACCGCGCATGAAGGCTTTGCCCGGGAACATCGCATGGGAGCGAGATCGAACCTGTTCCAAATCCCACCGAACCTGCTTAGCCTGAGCGTCCAGACAACACGACGGGCAACCATGCTTTCCAACTCCGCAGACAAGATCCGCGCCGACGACCGGGCGCATTACCTTCACCCGTGGGACTCCCTCGAAGAGTGGGGCAAGGCCCAACGCTTCGTCGCGGCGCGCGGCGACGGCATCTATCTGTGGGATGCTGAGGGACGGCGGTACATTGACGGGCCGGGTGGGCAATGGTGCGTGAACATCGGCTATGGACGCCACGAGATGGCCGAGGTCGCCGCCCAGCAGATGATGGATCTGCCATATTACTCGCCCTGGTTGGCGACCGCCGAGGCCCCTGCAGCGCTGGCGGCGAAGCTGGCGGACCTGGCACCTGACGGCATGAACGCCGTGCAGTTCACGTGCGGAGGGTCGACGGCGGTCGACACGGCGGTCCGGACCGTGCATTTCGTCAACAACCGGCGTGGCCTGCCGGACAAGAAAATCGTCATCGCGCGCGAGAAGGGCTACCACGGGTCGACTTTCCTGGCAGCGACCGTCTCGGGCAAAGAACGCGACCTCAGTCACTTCGACATCTGGCGCGACCGGGTGCACTTCCTGCCGGACGTGTCGCCGAACCAGCGCCCCGATGATGTCTCGCTGGAAGACTGGTGCGACCAGAAGGTCGACGATCTGGAACGCGCGATCATCGACATCGGCCCGGACCGGGTCGGCGCGTTCATCGCAGAACCGGTGCTGTGTTCCGGTGGTGTCATCATCCCGCCGCCGGGCTATCACCAACGCACGCTCGAGGTCTGCCGCAAACACGATGTCTTCTACATCTCGGACGAGGTCGTGACGTCGTTCGGGCGCCTCGGGCACTGGTTCGCTTCGCAGGATGTCTTCGGGATCGAACCCGACTTCATCACGACGGCGAAGGGCCTGACATCGGGCTACCTGCCACTGGGCGCATGTCTTATCCATGACAGCGTGCTCGACATGATCACCGGTCCGGACCATGCGGTGCTGTTCCCGAACGGCTACACCTACTCCGGCCATCCGGTCTGCTGCGCGGTCGCGCTGAAGAACATCGAGATCATCGAGACGGAAGGTCTGCTCGATCACGTGAAAGCCGTCGCACCGCATTTCCTGTCACGGCTCGAGGCACTGCGCTCCTCCCCAGTCGTCGGCGATGTGCGCGGCATAGGACTTGTCGGCTGCATCGAGGGGATGCTGCGCGCGGGCGATACACCTTTGGCCGTGCAGCGGGATCTCGGCGCACGGCTCGACGCTGTATGCGAGGAGATGGGCCTGATCGTGCGCCCGCTGATTAATCGTGCGGTCTTCTCGCCCGCGCTGATCATCACAAAGACCCAGATCGACGAGATGTTCGACATTCTCGAGGCAGCCCTTGACCGTGTTGCCACAGAGTTTGCCTGAGGATTGCCATGACCGAAAACATGCTCACCGACCGCGCTTTCACCGGCACCTCGCCCTTCGGGATGGTCGACCACGTGACCTATGCCGGGGCGCTCAGCTTCCTGCGGCGCCCATACTCCAAGGATCTGACCGACTCCGAGGTCGCGATCGTCGGTGTGCCATACGATCTCGCTGTCACGGACCGGCCGGGCACCCGGTTCGGGCCACGTGCGATCCGGCAGGTCTCGAGCAAACTGGCCTGGAATGGCGGGCCCTGGCGCTGGGATTTCGACCCGACCCAGGTGCTGCGCGTCACCGATTGGGGCGACGTGACCCTCGATAATGGCCGCCCCGACACGATCCCCGATCAGATCGAAACCCAGTTCGACACTCTGGTGGCGTCGAACGCGCGGCTTCTTTCGCTGGGCGGCGATCACTTCGTCACGTATCCGATCGTGAAGGCGCACGCGAAGAAACACGGACCGTTGGCGCTGTTGCAGTTCGACAGCCATTCGGACACCTGGCGCGAGGACGGCAAACGCATCGACCATGGCACGATGTTCTTCCACGCGGTGCAGGAGGGGATCATCGACGCAGAGCATTCGGTGCAGATCGGGATCCGCTCGCGCAATCCCGAGACGCATGGACTAACGGTGCTAGACGCCGACTACATGATCGAGACACCGGTGCCCGAGATCATTGCGAAGATCGAGCAGGTCACGGCAGGCCGCCCGGTCTACCTGACCTTCGACATCGACTGTCTCGATCCGTCCGCAGCCCCCGGGACGGGAACACCCGTTTGCGGCGGGCCGAGCTTCCAGCGGGCCGAGCGGATCCTGAGCGGTTTGACCGGGCTCAACATCGTTGGTGCTGACGTGGTCGAGGTCTCGCCGCCCTATGACCACGGCGAAATCACCGCCTTGGCGGGCGCCACGGTCGGTCTGAACATCCTGTGCCTGTGGGCGCATGCCAAGCAATCCAGCGCCTGAGCAGCGTGCCGATTGCCTCGTCCCGTTGCGGGTTGTCCCGGCCTTGAGCCGGGACCGCTTAAAGCCGCCGAGAGAACCTGCGTCAGTTCTTGCTCAGCGCGTCAAGCAATCCCTTGATGACTTGCGCGCCGTCAATCTGCACCCGGTTCTGGCGGTCTTGCTGCTGGGCCTGCTGATTGCTCTCGTTGACCAGCATCACGACCGTGTCGCTGTCCAGATAGCCGGTGTCACCGATGCTGCGGCTGGATTGGTACCCCTTGATGGCCGCGCGGGTTCGATCGTCGAACACGCCATCCTCCTGACCTGCCGCGAACCCCAGGAACCGCAGGCGTTGTTCCACGGACTGCCTGTCTGGCTTTGACAGTTTCAGAGCGGCTTCGGCTTTCTCGTACCGGGCCTTCTCGGCGGCGGCCCGCTCGGCGCCCTCGATCTCGTCCAGCCGTGCCAGTGCCTGATCGCGGTAAATCCCCTCGGGATAGATGCCAAGATAGTTACGATACGACTCGGCGGTGTCCTGCTTCTTGGCCCGGTTGAAGATTCGCAGTTCCTTGCGGGCTTGGGCATCGGCCTGCGCCTCGGCGATCTTGGCAAGTGCGGCGCGCGCGACCTTGGAATTCAGGCCTTCAGGATACTTCTCGAGATAGGCGCGATACCCGTCCGGTTTGCCATTCGCGCCGGTCGCGGACCAATAGGCGTTGTCCTCGGCCTCGCGAATGCGCCTTTGTTCCTCGGCGATCCGCTTCTGCTCGGCGATCGCTGCGTCGCCCTGGGCTTGCAGCTTCTCAACCTGCTCGGCGGTCAGCCAACTGTTGGCTTCGAATCCGTTCTTGCCCTGCCAGCCGCGGATCGCCTTGCGTGAGCCGCGCCCGAACAAGCCGTCAATGCCGTTCGGATCATGCCCCAGCGCCATCAGCCAGGTCTGGACCTGTCGCTTGCGGATGCGGCTGAGGTTCAGATCCCGCTCGGCCTGGATCTCGGGCGGGACTGTCGGCTCGGCAGGCACGGCGGCGCTCGCATCGTCCAGACCCAGGCGTTCCCGCGCGAACTCGGCAAAGGCGCCTTCCGGATAACGCTCGAGATACGCCGCATAGTCGTCAGCCTTGCCAGAGCGTTCGGCGGTGCGCCAATAGGCCAGCTCGATCTCGTACTCCAGGCCGCTCGTCTCGACAGGTTCCGGTTCGGGCACGATCGCGAAATCGGCGTCGGCCTCGCCAGAGGAAAAGGTCGGGTCGCCCGCGTCGGCGGCTACATCATTCGCGATCGCACCCGGCTGCAGGAACCGATCGATGATCAGGCGGGCGAAGCGACTTTCGCGCCAATACGAGCGGCGTACGGCTTCGCCCGGTTCGGCGGCAGAGACGATCAGAACGCCTTCGGGCGCTTCCAGTGCATCGAGCCCCGGCTCGGCAAAATCCGTGGGTGTGAACCCGCGCAACTGAGCGCCGTCCAGGAAAACCGTCGCTCGACCGGCTTTCTCCGCCGCGATCCGTAGTACCAGATCCAAGGGTACACCGTCGAACAGCACATCAGTCAGCGTCTCGGCCCTGGCGTCCGTCGGAGCGAGATAGGTCATGCCGCCGCTGCGGATCGCGTGGCCGGAATAGAAGAACACGACCTCGGTCCCGATCCCCGAGACGTCAGAGAACCCGCCGATCGCCTCGCGCATCTCCGCCCGGTCCAGATCGGTCAGGGTCGTCACCTGCCAACCTGCGTCGCTGAGCGCTTCGCCCACGGCCTTGGCATCACGGACAGCGGTCTCGGCGGTCGGCGCGTTCTTGTAGTCGCCGTTCCCGATCACCAGGGCCACGCCATCCGACAGCGCCGGAGACGCCCAGGCCAGCGTGATCAGCGCGGTTGTCGCCAGAAAGTGTTTCATTGGTTCCTCCCGTTCTTTTGCAGCATCCACGCACGGATCCCGGATCCTGGCAAGATGTGCAGCGGCGGCGACAGAAACGTGGCGGTGACGGGGAAAGGCTGTGGCGCGGTCGTCAGATCCAGCACCAGAGGCCAATGCAGATATCCCAGATGCCGAGCACGACGGCCCAGATCGCAACATCGATCAATGCAAGGACGATCAGCAGCGGCAGACCGATCATCCGCAGCGCGACCCAAAGCGCAGCGGGCGTCGGGCGCGGTCCGGGCGCCGAGATGCCCATGACAGATTTCGCGTGCTTCGGCATGGCTCGATTAACCAGCGATTAGGTTATTCCGCGGTTAACAGAGGCATGGACATCCTGTGGAACCGGACGGCGCGCACAACGTGGGAGGCATTGTCGGCGCCCGGCCATGCCATGCAGCAGAACTGGGCCTATGGCGAGGCGTGCAGGGCGCTTGGGTCCACCGTCCTGCGGGCGGAAATCCACCGTGCCGGACGTCCCGTCGGGGTCATGCAGATCATCCATCGGCGGCTGTTCGGCCTGTTCCACGCGGCGGTCGGGACACGGGGGCCGGTCTGGACGGCACCGCTTGAGCCCGCCGAGATGGCCGCAGCTCTGAAGGCCATGGCAAAGTCGCTCCCGCTCCCCAACCTGCGGGGGTTGTTTCTGACCCCTGACACCGACCGTGCCGACCCGTTGGCCGAGGCCCGATTTCACCGGGTGATGACGCCTTATGCCACTGTGATGTTGGATCTGAAGCGCCCGCCGGAAGAACTGCGCGCCGCCTTGCACCAGAAGTGGCGCAATCGACTGGCCGCGGCCGAGCGGACAGGCTTGCTGGTTCGGCGGATCGACCGCCAGCCGAAGCTGTATTCCTGGTTGCTCGAGGCCGAAATCGCGCAGCAGCGGCGCCTGAAATACCGCGCACTGCCGCCCGCGCTGGTCCCTGCATGGCAGGCGGCTGGAGGGGATCTGCGCGTCTACACCGCCGAAAAAGACGGCCAGACCATCGGCGCGATGCTGTTCCTGATCCACGGCAAGACGGCGACCTATCACATCGGCTGGAGCAATGATCAGGGCCGTACTGCCTCGGCGCACAACCTGTTGATGTGGACCGCGATGCGCAAGCTGCCGCGCCTGGGTATCGAGTGCCTCGACCTCGGCGGGCTGAACACGGACGACAGCCCCGGCGTTGCACGCTTCAAGCTCGGCACAGGGGGCGCGGTCAAATCGCTGTGCGGTACGTGGTTTCGGGCATGACTTTGTGCTGCGGTGCACTATGGTTGGCGGCAGGGAGGATTCGCCATGCGCCTGTTTGCCGTCCTTGCCGCCGCTCTTGCCATTTGCCTGCCCGGTCAGGCTGCGGCGAGCCTTTGTTACGCCTTCGTTGAAGACCTGCGGCGCGATTTGCCCGGTGTTCAATACGCCAAGCTCGAGACCGCGACCGATGCGATCCCCGTCTCCGGCATACCGGCGGGCACCGTGCGCATCACCTATGTCGCGCACTCGACCTTTCGGATCGAGACCGCCGAGGGCGTGACCATCGCCACGGATTACTTCGGCACCGCCGGGCGCGATAGCGACGGGCAGTCGATCCGTCCCGATATCATCACCATGAACCATGCGCATGAGACGCATTGGACGGCGAACCCCGACCCGGAGATTCCCTATGTCCTGCGCGGCTGGAACCACGACGGCAAGGGGCCCGCGGATTACAAGCTCAAGGTGCGTGACGTCGTCGTGCGCAACGTCACGACGGACATACGCGGCTGGGGCGCGCCCGAGGCCGACGGAAACTCGATCTTTATCTTCGAGGTTGCGGATCTTTGCATCGGCCACCTCGGCCACCTGCACCACACGCTGACCGAACAGCACTATGCCAGGATTGGTCGGCTCGACATCGTGATGGCGCCGGTCGATGGCACGATGACGCTGAACATTCAGGACATGATCGAGGTCCTGAAGACCTTCAAGGCGCGGATCGTGTTGCCGATGCACGCCTTTGGAAACTACTCGATGGAGCAGTTCCTGCGCGGCATGTCGGACGAATTCGCCGTGACCGTGCATGACGGACCGACGCTGGATGTGTCGTTCCAGACCCTGCCGCGCGAGGCGATGGTGATGTTTTTGCCGAACGTGCCGGGGAACGAGCCAGCTTTCGATCTGGACTGAGGGCGCCTGTCGGTCCGTGCAATCAGGCTTCTTGAGTGAGAGGTGTCCCAATCGGGTGCCACTCTGACGCGCCTGCACTTTCCCTTAACCGAGCGAATCGCTATATAGGCGATCGCGGAGTGCAGATTGCACCGACCGTGTATTGGATGCCCGACGCGCTCGGGCGCTATCAGGAGATCGAACGATCGCAAGAAGACCGCACCACGCGCCGCCGCAACGAGATACCGGCCCGCGCGTAAACCGGATGATCCGTGTCCCGGAAATCCGTCTTATCGATCACGAGGGAGAGAACCACGGCGTTATCCGCCCGGAAGACGCAGTGAAAATGGCCGAGGATGTCGGTCTGGATCTGGTCGAGATTTCTCCCAACGCCAATCCGCCTGTCTGCAAGATCATGGACTTCGGCAAGTTCAAGTACGAGACGCAGAAGAAGGCGAACGAGGCGAAGAAGAAGCAAAAGGTGATCGAGGTCAAGGAAGTCAAATTCCGACCGAACATCGATACCCACGATTACGAAGTGAAGATGCGCAACGTCACCAAGTTCCTGGAAGGTGGGGACAAGGTGAAGGTCACGCTGCGGTTCCGTGGGCGCGAGATGGCGCACCAGGAAATTGGCCGCGAGCTTCTGCACAAGATCTCGGGCGATATAGAAGGTCTCGGCAAGATCGAGGCGATGCCCAAGATGGAAGGCCGCCAGATGATCATGGTGGCCGCGCCCGTAAAGACCTGAGGCGGCCGCGATGGTCGATCAGCCCCAGCCCCGGTGTGCGCCGGGGCTGACAGGCGGGCATGATGATGGGCGCCTTGTGGCGCCGTCGGCCGAACGCAATGAACAGCCAATAATCGATGCCCTGCATCCGGTCCTGTCGGGTCGGCGCGGGGTCTTGCTTGAAGTCGGGTCCGGAACCGGCCAGCACAGTGCTGCCTTCGCCCGGGCCTTTCCGATGATCGACTGGTTGCCTTCAGACCCGTTCGATGATCACCTCGACAGCATCCGGGCCTGGGGGCGCCATGCCAGTGTGCCGAACCTGCGGGATCCGGTCTGGCTGGATGCCGCCGAGGATTGGCCCCCGATGGAGCCGCTGATCGGTGTGATGTCGATCAATGTCATCCACATCGCACCCTGGGTTGTCGCGCAGGGGATTGTCCGCGGCGCTGGCCGGATGGCGCCCGGCGGAGCGTTGCTGTTCTACGGTCCGTTCCGCGAGGGTGGCGCGCATACCGGCGAGGGTAATGCACGTTTTGACGAGAGCCTGCGCGCACAGGATCCGACATGGGGCATCCGTGATATCGCGGACGTCACGGCGGATGCCGCGCGGCATGGCTTTGACGTGCCCGAGGTTACGGTGATGCCAGCCAACAACCGGCTGGTCTACTTCCGAAAACGGTAGGGTGGGCGCCCCGCCCACCCTTCGCAGAACTTATTCGACGGTGACGGCGATCCGCTCGGACATCACGGGCTTGTCGTGTGGCACGTGGCTCCAGTCGCCAAGCACCAGTTGCAGCGTGTGAGTGCCCTTCGGCAGCTCGACCGTGGCTTCGGTCTGGCCTCCGCCGAAGTGAATGTGCTGCTCGTCGGCTGGAATGCCGTATTGCAGTTCTTCACCCTCGATCTGTTCGTTGACGATCAGGTGGTGATGGCCCGTGTTCTCTTTTTCGATTCCTGCGGGTGCGATGCCCATTCCCGACAGGCCGAACTGGATAAAGACCGGGCTTTGGACCGTGTCGCCATCGCTCAGGTTCACGAAGTAGACCTTCGCACCTTCGGCGGAGGGTGTCCCTTCGGCCATCGCTGGCGCGATTCCAAAGCCGATCACGGTCGCGAAGACGGCAGCAAGCATGCGTTTCATTGTAATTCCTCTCTCTCGGACTAGCGTTTTGTTGAACGGCGCCTCACCTGCGCTGAAAGTAAGAACACCCGGGCCGAAGAAAAATTCACATCATGAAAACAAAAAATGACCGGGTCGTGCGTGAAGGGTTGCCGGACTTGATGCCAAGGCTTTGGCGTTACGGGATGGTTCTGACGCGAAACGCCGAAGATGCCGCCGAGCTTGCGCAGGCCACGGCGATGCGGGCGCTGGAGCGGTCTGGGCAGTTTCAACCGGGCACGCGGCTGGACCGCTGGTGCTTCGCGATCCTCGGTTCGATCTGGAAGAACGAGCTGCGCAGCCGGTCGGTCCGGCGCGGCGAAGGGCTGGTTCCGGTCGACGAGGCCGGGCTTTCCGACACGGCACCTCACGTCGATGTGAATATTTCCGCGCGTGAGGTGTTGTCGAGGATGATGGAATTGCCGGAGGCGCAGCGCGAGACCATGTTTCTCGTCTACGTGGAAGGGTACACGTATGCCGATGCGGCGGAGCGTTTGGCGATTCCGGTTGGAACGGTGATGAGCCGGTTGGCGAATGGCCGGCGCCGGGTGAACGAACAGATGGGATCGGATTGAGCGTGATGGATACGACGCCCCTGACGGACGAACAGATCGTGGCATTTCTGGATGATGCTCTTCCAGCGGACGAGCAGGCTCGGGTTGCGCTGGCGGTAGCCAACGATCCGTCAGTTGCAAAGCGGATCGAGCAGCTTGCTGTCGATCGCGATGCCCTGAGCGCCGGGTTCGATGCCATGCTGGCCGAAGCGCCGCCGCTTGTGGTTCCCGATTTGCCTGCGAATGAACGCAGTCAACCGTCCGGCTGGGGGCACTGGATTTCGCGCGGGTCGGCAGCGGCGGCAATCTTTGCCGTCGGTATCGGTGCCGGGCTGTTCCTGGCGCGCACCGACGCTCCTGAGGACTGGACCATTGCGGTGGCCGACTACCAGGTGCTTTACGCGACCGAGACGCTGACGACCATGCCGCTGCCCGACGCGGCGCGGCGCACCTCGCTGGCGCGCACCGGCGCGGCGCTGGGTCTGGAACTGACGGAAGACACGCTGGCGGTCTCTGGGCTGGCGTTCCAGCGCGCGCAGATCCTGTCCTTCGACAACGCGCCGCTGGCGCAGCTTGCGTTTCTGGACGGGGATGGGACACCCTTCGCGCTGTGCTTTCGGCGGATCGATGGCGAAGATAGTGCGCCAGTGACGGAAGACCTCGCCGGGTTGGCATCGGTCACCTGGCATCAGGATGGCTTCGGGTTCATCCTGATCGGCGGTGACGACGCGCAGGCCGTCGAATCCTGGCAGCAACAGTTCGCGGATCGCATTGGCACCTGAAGCCCGGCTCGCGATTGCATTGCGGACACGATCCGATAGGCTGATGCCATGGCACATGATTCAGACACCACGGGGCGCAGCTGGCACGACATGGGCGGGCTCGACGCCGGAGCGATCGACCTGAGCGAGCACGACTATGCGCTGTGGGAGAAGCGGGTCGATGCGCTGCGCCAGATCGCGAACGACAAGGGGTACTTCACGGTCGACGGGCTGCGCCGCACGCTCGAGGACATGGGCGAACAGGCGTTCGAGACCATGACCTATTACGAGCGCTGGATGGCCGCGACGACCAAGAACCTGATTGATGCGGGCGCGTTTTCGATCGAGGAACTCAACGCCAAGATGGAAGAGGTCAAGGGCCGTGGCCCGACCTATGGCGAGGCGCAGGGCTCGGGCGAATAAAGCACGCACGCCAAAACGCATCGCGGCTGTTGAGGCCGGATGTTGATCGCGTGTTCTCGAGAAATGGTTGGGCACCTTCGGCGCCCGGATGTGGTTGTCCCACGGATCGTGTCTCGCCGGGTCGCACCCCGGCGGTGTTCATCTGAAAACGGCGACTGGCCAGTCACCTTGAACGCTACTGAACGCTTGTCCCGCGAACGGGACACCGGCTGTTGCGGAAGGACCTCCCCAACCGTCACGAACAACCGGCCTTCGCGAAGTTCGCACCCCCAAAGTGAGAGCACGGCAATTGCGAGGGGATGTTTAGCGTCATTTCTCTAAAGATTGCTTAAACCTTGAGGAAGAACTGCATCGGACATTGCAAAACTCATGCACTGCACCTCTCCTGCATGATTTTAGGGGCTTGGCTAGTGCCAGGATTAATTGCATCTCTGAAGTGCCACCCAGGCCTATGAGCCTGACCAAAACCGTCAGATGACCGCGTTGAGCCCTTCCTGAGCCGTCTGCTGCCGGTCATCTCGCGTTTGCGAACGATGGCGCGAGCATTCGTCTAAGACTGGCGCAGCGAAAAAGCGGGCCCTTCGCCGGGCCGCCGGGCGTTTCAGAAAGTGTGGATAGGAGCGATCTACAAAGGCCTTTCTTCTTACAGCATTCGCGCCGGTGCCACTGCTGCCGCATCGTCAGCGAAATGAAAGACCTGAGGCGGGAAAGTAACATTTGCCCCGCAACCAAGACGGGTCATAGTGAGCCGATGCGAAAAATCGCACCAATGGGAGGAAAAGATGAAAAAAATATCCGCCACTCTGTTCTCCGGGATCACGGCATCCGCCTTGATCCTGGGAGCGCCGCTGGCTGCGCAAGCCGATGGCCACGAGGGTATGGACGTGCCCAAAATTTCTTCGTCCGTCGTGTTGAAGGAATTGGACCTGCCTTGGGATATGGCGTTCCTGCCCGACGGCAGCATGTTCTATACCGAAAAATGCCGAGGTCTTTCGGTCAGAACCAAAGACGGGACCGTGAATGCATTGTACGGCATGGTCGATGCGGAGGGTTTCGCCGATAGCGGCAGTGACCTCTTCTGCGAAGGACAGGCCGGAATGCTCGGCGTGGTTCCGGATCGGCACTTCGACAAGAACCGCTATCTGTTCGTCTACTCCACTTCGACGAAGTATCATGGGGATGGTTGCAAGACCAACTTCGAGAAGTGCGACGGCAACATCGTGATGCGGTTCAAGGTCAGCGAAGACCTGAAAAGCGTCTCGGACCGGACCGACATTGTCACCGACATCCAGTACAAACCGTTCGAGTCCGATCAGCCCTTCGGTGGCCCGGGCGCGCACAATGGCGGCCGGCTTCGTGTTGGACCGGGTGGCTATCTCTGGGTCGCAGGTGGTGACCGTCACCGGGGGATCTGCCCTCAGGACGGATCGTTGCTGTGCGGCAAGGTGCTGCGCATCGATGCGGACGGGAATGCACACCCGGACAACAATCCGCCTGAAGGCTTCGACGCACGCATCTACACCTACGGTCACAGAAACGTTCAGGGCATCGACTTCCGTCCGAGCGACGGCAAGGCGTTCACGGCCGAGCATGGCCCATGGCACAATGATGAGATCACGGCCCTTGTGAATGGCGGCAACGCCGGTTGGGACCCTGCGCAGAACACAGGCGGTCGGGGCGAGTGTCCGGATCAATATTGTGGCTACGAGCCAAATCAGAAGGACGCAATGGACCCTGCGATCCGTGCCGCTTACACGCCGATGAGCGACACGCGGTTCGACGACCTGATGCCAGCGACGTGGAACAACAACGGGTTCTCACAGGGCACCGGTTCTGCGGCCTTCCTGAAGGGCGACAACTGGGGCATCTACGAGGGCCGCTTGTCGGTCGGCATCATGGGCATCGCGTTTGGCGACACGCCCGAGGGCTCGAGGATCGACATGATCAGCATCACGCCGGATGGGCTGGGCATCAATGGCATCACGCAGATGCCGCTGGGCTTCTCGGCGAGATTCCGGGGTCTTGTCATGGGTCCGGACAACGCACTTTACGTGGCCACTGATGGTGGTGAGATCCACAAAGTGACGGCAGAAAGCATGAAATAGCTTTCTGGAACAAGCGCCCGCGCCGAGGAGTTGGCGCGGGTGTATGCGTTAGTTGCAGATCCCGGTAGAGAACGTGCAATCGTAGTGTTCAGGGATCGCACAAGATCGCGGAAAGGCGCTCCGCCGCCGAACCTTCCTTGATTGGACGCTTTCGCTTTGGCTTCGTATCCGTTTTCATCGCCGGATCTTCCCAATGCTTGTCCGAGAAGAAGGTTCTCTGCAAAGTTCTCTCTGTGCGCTGGGCGCAATCGACCTCCACAAGGCTTTGATAACTCGCCGCCGCCATCACCGTGCGCTTGTATCGAATTCGAGACCAAACTGTGTGTAGGTCAAACGTCTTTTTTACCCGCGACATATCGTAGAAATATACGTCACCATTCGCTTCTTCAAAGTAGATGCGCCACACGTCCTCATCAGCATTGGAGAAAAAATTTGCCAAAAGCGCAAATGCTATTGAGAAAAGCGTTAGCTTTTTTGTGCCACATTTGGCCATAAAGTGATCTCATGACTAGAAAGCGAGTGAAGATTTAACGCGTGTAGGGTTAAAATTTACTAATCCAGCCTGCTCGGAATAGACTGACTCAAAGGGGCCTGTTTGTAAAGCTTCTGGCTCAAACGTTGGACCCGTACGGACGAGAATGTTTCTGGCGAAATTGCTGCGTTCAGGAGATAGATACGAGCGTTGTGACTGTCTCACTCGCCAGTCCGAGCGACTGTCGAGAGTCTTGTTGCCGACATTGATGGTCGCTTTGTCCCCGGCACCCGACCTTAAGCCGATGCTTTGCATCCAGAGTGCCTGAAAAATCACGTCAGATGTTCGGTCAGAACCCATGTTGACGCGGCGTGCCCGAATGTTTGCGATTGGGCAGATCACCTGAGGGCGTAAATCGATACTGAGAGGGTTTAGAGCGAGACTACTCGTAAGCCTCAAGACTAGGCACATTCGAAGTCCAAGGCCGGGTAATCTGCGTTGATCTCCTCACCTACAACTATCCTGATCCACGTGAAAAGATCGCTTCGCCGATCAGAAAAGTCGTCAAAATCCTGATTGAAGAGATCGCTTGGATAATATGTGATGATATCAACAGTTTTGGGTTCACTCGCTGATGAAATATATTGAACCGTCGCTTCATCTTCTCGTTCGCCATGTACGCTTGACGACATTTCGCATGCAACTGGATCATAGCCATGAATGTCACTGTCAAACACGACAATGTTTTCTCCGCATCGAACGCAGTTCGCTCGGATTGGGCTGATCAGAGAAACTGATCTCCAAAGGTAAGCTGAAACTTCAAACTCCTTGTTTCCACATCTGCACTTCAGGCGGTAGCCAACTGCGATTTCCTCTCCATGCCCTCCATTGCCCAAACCAAGTTCTGGGCAATCTGGAGAAACAATACCTTTCAAGTGACTTGGCACGTGGCGCGAAAACCATTCGATCTGTTTATCTGTTTCCATTTCCGTCATCTATTCCACTACCCAAGAAGGTCGTTCAATCCCTCATACGCGGATGTTTTCGCAGATCTTACACAGTTTCGCCAAGTCCCTTGAATGCCAAGGACATCAGAACGGCCCAGAATCCGAGCGTTCTGCTCGGATGACAGGTCTGTCCCGACACCCGCCGTTCGTTCACGAAAACCACGCGCATTGACCGACGAAATGCGTCAGATGACTGGTTTGAGCCCGATGTGACGAGTGTAGTGAATTGCGCTCTGTGTCTGCTTGTTGGATGCTCGGACCGAGGGGTCCGATTTCTTTCAGTGGCCACGCAATCGATCAGCAAGAAACCTGACGAAGCGCAACACGAGACTATCTGCGGAGACATTGTCAGGCCAAACAGCAAAGACGCCGGGCGAAAATAGATCAACAGCCACGGGAACAACGCGAGCGATTGAGCATCGCGAAAATATTGAGAGGAATGACCCTAATTCCGAATACGAATAGCGAGGAGTTAATGCCTAGTAATAATGAAAATACTTATCTTTATAAGGCTTGTCATAGTCTTCTGAGGAATATTAAAGGAGATAGATCAGCGTCTGAAATCGACGCAATTAATTATTGTCGATCGATTATTATAGATCTTCCTTTCGCACTAAAGATAATTTTCGATCAATCTCGAGATTACAAGATTCGTTGTTCCTGCGTCGTTTACTCTAGGCGCTATTGTCGCGTGCTACAGTCGGCGATAAGAATTGCAACTACTGCTTCGCTGGATAGATCAAAATATGTGCGCTATCGAGCCTACGAACTATTTGCCTGTTCTCAGCACCCGGAGTGTATTCAGTTAATTTCTAATTCTACGGAGTTATATAATGATCAGCTCAGCCTCAAGTATGCTAGTGCTGCAATCGACTCGATTAAGTCAAAAAATATAAATTATTTTATAGATCACAAGCACACGGGGCGTTCTTTTCTCAAATACACATTCTTGTCTACCACTGATCTTGCAAGTGAATTTGGACGCGAATGGTTCTCTGAAGCTGTTTCGCAGGTTGCCGAGGTGGAGCGTATAATGAGGAGTCTTTCAGATTCTTGAAATAAAGGAGAACGTTCATCGGACGACTTCTACGAGTGGTAATCGGTCAGGTTCCAAGCTTTCGTATCTCACGACGAAACATGAAGCCCCGGGTCAACACGGGCGGCGTCCACTGGCTAATTCTCGCCGGAGCTATCGCTCGGACACCTTCAGGCATTGCTTCTTCGATGGGCCATCGAAACCCCGATTTTATAGTCAGGGCTGAGCGAAGTTCGTTCCCTGTGCCGAGCGGCAGACCTGTGGCCTCAAGAAACGCATCGACGGACGCGAAGTGCCGTCGCTCTTTCGTGACCGTCCGGTGAAGGCGCTCTGGCGCGGTTCCAAGGATCGCTGTTACGCTCCCCTGTGTCGAACCACAAACGTCCGGTCAGAGCCCTTACTTCTATGGGTCACAAGGTTACAGAAGGTAAGCCTCAAGGATAGACCGGACCTTCGCATGTGTCGGCCTGCTGGGATGTCCGCGCGATATTTGCAGCAATGTTGAGCACTCGTCAGCGTCAAGATACGTGCAATAGTTGAGCCAACACCAGCAGTCAAGTAGCGCTCGAAAACAGGGATCTGTTAATTCTCTATAGAACTCAGCAAAAGAACCACGCCGCGTTGACAATTACTAGGCGGGGTGCAAATTTCTGAGTCAAATTTTGAACGAGGGACAGTCAAGAATGCATCGATGTGGAATTTCAACGCAGCCCAAAATATTAGACCATACCGTCGACGCTCAAGTGCCAACATGCAGGGCGATTGCTCGGGCAAGATATGTGCACAGTCAAACGGCTCTCCTCCGGGCCACATTGTTGGGTACGGTGTCGCTGGGCGCAGTGATGACAACCCAGCCGAACACCGCAAAGGCGCAATGCGTGAATTCTAGCGGAGCGGTGTCTTGCGGAGCCAATGATACGGATGGCTTTTTTGAGCCCGCCGGTGTCGGCAGTATAACCATCGATGCCGGGATCACGGTTGACGATTCTGGCAATGGCGGGAACGGCGCTGTCGGAAGCAGTGGAAACGGAGTCTTCGAGATCGACGGCGGCGTGACAGGCGATATCGTCAACAACGGGACCGTTATTGCGACCATTGCAACCGTTAATCCGGGAGGCAGCGCAAGATTGGCGTTCGATATCGATGGTGTAATCGGAGGTCGGTTCTTCAATACAGGCACGATCTTGGGCAGAAATACCATCAGCACGGATGAAATCCTCGGCGGATTCGTCAATCTTGGTACAATAACTGCGATAAATACATCCAGCGTCTTATCTGTTGGTACTGGTGAAGTAAGCGGTGGATTTCTCAACAATGGAACTATCACAGCATTTTCGACTGGCTCTCTTGCCGACGGCGTGAACATCCGTAACGTCGTTGGTGATTTTACAAACAATGGTACGATTACAGCAAGTGCAATAAATAGTCCTATAGTCACTGCGATCGTGACCCGGAAAATCTCTGGAAATTTCACGAATACAGGAATGGTCAAGTCAATTGCGGAAGGCGACTCAAGAGCAGTTCTAACATCGGACGTATCTGGAAACTTCACCAACACGGGTACGATTACTGCACTGTCAGCGCTCAGCAGCCGCGCTACCGGAGTCGAAACTGATAACATTGGAGGTAACTTCACCAACAGTGGGACGATTACCGCGACAGGGCCAGCCACTGGGTCGCGAGCCGTAGAAACTGATAACATCGGCGGCAATTTCACCAACACTGGGACGATCGCTGCAACGACGCGTGGTGGGACCGCAGTCGAGGCAGGCAGAATCACGGGGAACTTTATCAACAGTGGCTCGATCACTGCATCGAATACTGGAGGCGCTGCTGAAGCTGTTCGCGTAGCTTCGATTGCCGGGCGTCTTTCGAATTCGGGGACGATTTCTGGTACCACAAATGCCATCCGTGTTACGGGTCTGGCAAACACAAATATTGAAAATTCTGGCATAATAAACGGAAATATTGTAGTCAGCGATGGTACGAATACATTCAATAACAATATTGATAACTTTGGCTTAATAAAAGGAAATATTGTAATCAGCAATGGTACGAATACATTCAATAACTTAGCTGGCGCATTGTTCGAAGCTGGCGCAAATGTCGATCTCAACTTTGGATTGCTAACCAATGATGGCACTTTGTCGCCAGGCGGTACGGGAACGGTGCTGACGTCGACGTTTGATGATTTTGTTCTCGTTCAGAATGCCGGTGGGAGCCTGGCGATTGACCTGGACGGTGCGGCAGCGACCTCTGATCGGATCAATGTAACAGGCAACGTCAGACTGGCGGGCAAGGTCGTTATTAATCTTCAGAATCCAGTATTGGGTCCGCAGCGGTTCACGATCCTGACTACAGAGCTTACAGGCACGGACAACGGATTGACCCTTGCCGCCAGCCCGGTTCTTCAGGCAAATCTGCACACATTCGATGGAAACAACGAAGTTGTGATCACAACCGACCTCGATTTCAGCGCTCCGGGCGCCGGCTTGAATGATAATCAAACGAACCTTGGAGAAAACCTGAACGCAGCCAAAGCTGCTGGTGGTGGCGGATTGACGACATTGCTCGACGCCGTGATCGAGGGCACTGTGGCGCCTGGCTCTTTGACGACGGTTCTCGATCAACTGGGAGCAGAGAGCTTCTTGAACACAGAAACCTCGGCGCTGTTTGGGGCTTTGGGCTTTGCCGATAACCTGCTGAGCTGCGAGGAAGCTGGTGGCGCTTATGCCGCGGTTGCGGAAGGCCAATGCGTCTGGTTGCAACCACAAGGGCGGATTCTTGATCGCGGGACCACAACGGCGAACATCGGGTTTGAAGAGGAGATCGTTGGCCTTTCCGGCGGCATGCAGTTCGAAGTCTCGCCGAATTGGCATGTCGGCTGGGGTTTTGGCTACGAGACCGGTGATCTGGAAACTGATGCCGGCGTGAATGTTGGAGTGGATCGGATTCAGGCTGGTCTTGCGGCGAAGTACACCTCTGGCCCGCTGTTGTTCGCGGGCTCACTGTCTGGCGGAACCAGCAACAATGGCATCGACCGGGCTATCCCGTTTCTCGGGCTGACGGCGACATCGCAATCGGATATTCCGTTCATCAATGCTGGTTTTCGGGCAGCTTACTTGTTTGATCAAACGAGTTGGTATCTCAAACCGACTCTCGATCTTAACCTGACCTATCTGGATCGGGATGCAGCCGTTGAGACAGGTGGCGGCGTGGCGAACCTGGTTGTGGCGGGCGATGAGGCGCTGTTCTTTTCAGCCTCACCATCGATTGAACTGGGTCACAACGCTACGGTGGGCAGCAGCATGGCTCGGGCCTATGTAAACGCGGGCGTTACTGTCTTTTCGGATGACGATCATGCAGCCTTGGCGAGCTTTGCAGCAGCACCTGCCGGGACAGGCGCCTTTGCTGTTTCAAGCGAACTTGATCAGGTGTTTGGCGATGTCGAGGCAGGCGTGACGCTGTTCGACATTGAGGATGTCGATATGACGCTGAGGTACATCGGCCAGTTCTCGGACGATACTCAGATCCATCAAGGGCAACTCAGAGCGAGTATCAAATTCTGAGCCTTGGCTTCTGTTCAGCTTTCTCACTCATCATTGGATGTTCCAGTTTCGCTATTTTACAGCCGAACTTCCGAGATGATAGGTCAGGCCGAGACGACAGAACCGCCGCTAACGACGGTTATTCGTGAACTCGAGCACTTTACTCAGATGACGGCTTTGTCCCCGACCGCCGACATAAGTCTAGAGAATGAGCGTTGTCGCTCAACCGCATACAAAGTGTCCGGGCGCCTGAGCGGCGCCCGTCTCGATCTCTCCTCAGGATGCCGGTTCGGGTGTTGACCCGCCGTCGCGGCGTTCGGTCATGAACTGGTCGAACTCGGCCTTGTCCTTGGCGGCACGCAGGCGACCTAGGAAGCCTTCGAAGGCGCCTTGTTCGTCTTCCAGGCGGCGCAGAGTCTCGTCGCGGTACTCGTCAAACGCGGTGTTGCCGGTTTGCCGCGCGCTTTTGCGCCAGAAAGATTTCTTGGTCTTTGAACAGCTCATGCGTCCACTCCATATCATGTAGCCAAGGATGATCAGGCCGAGCGGCCAGGCGAGGATGAAGGCCAGCACCATCGTGGCGATCCAGGCACCACGGCCCCATTCGTCCAGTTTCGCCTCTGCATCGGTCAGCCATTGGGCGATGCGTGACATTGTCGTTCCCTCTTCGATGTAAATGTTTTTCACATTCACATATTTGGGTGAGGTGCCTCATCTGGTCAAGTGAGAAACCCCACAAAAACGCAAAAAGCCGGATGGGCCTCAGCTGTCGGGGAGAATCCCCAGGCCTCTCAGATAGATAGCGGCCCCGGCCTCGAGCAGCTCTTCGGCGGCAATGGGGGCCCGGCTGCGCGTATCCTCGCGTCCGAAAAGCTCGGAGATGCCATGGCACATGGCCCAGATGTGGTAGGACATCATGTGAATGGGCGGGCGTTCCTGTGCCGGCATGTGGCGGACGAGACCTTCGCAGACCCGGTAGAGGACGGCGAACGCCCGGTCCCCAGCGCGCGGCACGTCCGGCCCGGTTTCAGAGCGGGCTGCGAACATCGCGACGAAATACGATCGTTTGGTGCGGGCGAAGTCGAGATAAGCCGCTGTGACAGCTTCGAACGCGCGCATCGGGGACGGCCCGCCGCTGTCGAACGCCGCTTCGAGCCGGTCGGCGAACAGCTCGAACCCGGTGCGGGCGACCTCGTCGAGCAGCGCATCGCGATCCTTGAAATGGCGGTAAGGCGCTGCGGGGCTGACGCCTGCCGCGCGCGCGGCTTCCGAGAAGGTGAAGCCGTTCGGACCCTTGTCGGCGATCAGGCCGAGCACCGCGGTGACGAGCGCCTCGCGCAGGTTGCCGTGGTGATAGCCGCGCCTGCCTTTTCCCTCGCGTTCCGCCATGGGGGGGAGGTAGCCGAGGGCCGGGGCAATGGCAATCGCGCCGGCGTTACTGCGTGCCAGTCGTGCTGGTTGTGCCGCTGGCGGAATCGGAGGATGCGGCCGCGACGCCGATCGCCACGCCCGCCGCGATAACGGCGGCACCGGATATTCCGGCAGCAGCGATGGTCCCGGCTGAAAGACCGAGGGCTCCGGACGCCAGGCCACCTGCGGTCGGCACGGCCGAGCCAAGGATCTGGGCAATGCCCGGGGCTGCGGGGGCGGAGGCCAACGGAAGGATCTCGCACAAGGTGTCTTCGCACGAGAGGTATTCGCCCTCGTCCAGCGTCACCACCTCGCCGTTCTGAAGCTCAATTTCGATCGCGCCAGAATCGAGCCATATCTGCACGTCCTGTGCGTGCACGTGGAGCGGCACAAAGATCATCAAGAGCGCCATAAAGGGCGCAGTAACACGCAAGCCAGTCATCGGATCACCCGTGGTTTTAGCCCCTCAAACGCCATTCTCCGGCAAATTCGGATCTGGCGCAAGCGGTGAAGATATTCTGGCGGCGTTAGAACTTGCCATATTTCAGGTAGGCCTGCTGCGGATCCATACCGCCGCGGATTGCCGAACGAATGGCGCTTTCCGTGGCGATGTCGGTCTCGGCGGCCTCGAGGATCTCGGTGACCTGAGATTTTGGGATCCGGACCAGACCGTCGCGGTCGCCGACCATGTAGTCACCGGGCGCGATGGCGACCTCGCCGATGCGGATGGGGACGTTGACTGCGGCGGGCAGCCACCAGCCAACGATGTCGCGCGGCGTGAAGCCTGAACACCAGGTCTGAAAATCGATCTTGAGCAGGAAGTCCGCATCGCGGATCATGCCGTCCGCGATCGCGCCGCGCACGCCCTTGTCCTGCAGCGTTTCGGCGGACAGCTCTCCCATATGTGCGACCGTGCCGTCGTTCGGTTGGTTGGTCCAGATGTGACCGTGCGGACACTGCGAGAGCAGCCCGGTCCAGGCGAGCAGCGTTTCGTGTGCATCAGCGGTCGGGTCGACCTTGCCGAGGATTGTGAAGGCAGGGCCTGCCATCGCCCGCTCCGGGATCAATGGGCGCAGGCGCGGCGGCAGCGTGAAGTCGCGCAGGCCCATCTTGCGCATCACATCGTGCAGCACGCCGGTATAGCACTTGGCAAGGCGGTCGCTGATCTCGTCGGTCATGCTCTTATCTCCCAAAAGTGCCCGTCCGCACGTCGCTGCCGCCGCCCGCCCCCACCCGCCCACCGGCGCGCAGCGGCAGCGACGTGCGGACGGGCAGGATCATGCGGCGGGCAGGCAGGCCGGGCCGAGTGGTTCGAACGTCTTGTAGCCCATGATGAATTCGCGGTGACCCATCTGCTCGGAGGCCGTGCGCTCACCAGTGGCGACCGCAAGCGTCAGCGCATGGATCTCGTCGCCGACCTCGGCCAGCGGCGTCCCATGCAGGATGCGCCCTGCGTTGACGTCCATGTCCTCCGCCATCCGGGCATAGGTTTCCGGGTTCGCGCAGATCTTGATCACCGGCGAGATGGCTGACCCGACGACCGAGCCGCGTCCCGTCACGAAGTAGGTTAGGTGGGCGCCGCAGGCCATCAGTTCAGCGATCTCGACGTTGTCGTTGATGTTCGGAAAGCCAAAGGTCGGCTCGCCGTCCGGGACGACATCGAGCAGATAGAGTCCTCCGCGCGGCGGTTGGTCGCCCGGCTTCAGCATTCCGTGGATCTGGCCCGACCCCGATTTGGCGTAGGCGCCGAGGGATTTTTCCTCGATCGTCGTGAGCCCCCCGTCGGCATTGCCCGAGGCGAAGGATCCGTAGCCCATCTTGCCATAGTAGATCGCGGCCTTCTCGACGGAATGGCGCAGTTCCTCGGCCAGTTCGGGCGTGGCGGCGCGGTCGGCCATGACGTGCTCGCAGCCGATCAGTTCACCGGTTTCCTCGAAGATACAGGCCGCGCCTTCGATCACGAGGCGGTCGAAGGCCAGACCTGCGGCCGGATTGCCGGTGATGCCCGATGTGCCGTCCGAGCCGCCGCAGACCGTGCCGATGACGAGTTCGGATATGTCCATGTGCACGCGTTCAGCCGCTTCCAAGGCTGGCAGGTGCTGCCGCACAAAAGCCTCACCCATGGCGATGGTGCTGCGCGTGCCGCCCTCGCCCTGGATGACCAGAGTCTCGACGGGACGGCCCGATGCATCGATCACGCGGGCAAGCTGATGTTTGTTGAAGCTCTCGCAGCCGAGAGAGACGAGGAGGACCGCACCGACATTCGGATGTGTGCAGAGCGCTTCCATCATCCGCTGGGCATAGGCGTTCGGGAAGCAGCCGGGGAACCCGATGAGGTGGACGTCATGGCCGCGAAAGCCGAGCGTGATCTCGCGGGCGACGTGGTGGGCGCATTCGACCAGATAGGCAACAACCAGAGTGTTTCTGATGCCCTTGCGGCCATCGTTGCGGAGATAACCGGTCAGCATGGCGCGTCCTCGGGGACGACGTAGCTCGGCGTGTAGTCGGAGCGGACGTTGTGGACGTGAACATGTTCGCCCGCCGCAATGTCGGCGGTCGCGATCCCGATGGGGAAATTGTACTTCCAGATGGTCTCGCCCGTCGCGATGGCGCGGGCAGCGATCTTGTGCCCAAGCGTCAGCGCGGTCGCGAGTGTCGTGCGTGTGCCCTCGACGTCGACAGCCTGTCCGGCGGCCAAGCTGCTCGCGAGGACCAGGACGTTGTCACCTTCGGCGAGGCGGATCAGGTGCGTGTCACTCATCGACGTCGTCCATATCGCGCTGGCCCGTGAGAGCGCGGCGCACATGGCTCCACGATAAACCGATGCCAAGGACAATTCCAATGCAGAGCAGGATCAGCCATTGCATCAAGCCCGGTTCTTCGACGTTCAGATACCCATAATCGACCAGAACCCAGATGATCGCAGCCAGCAGCGCGATGACAAGACCGGCGCCGATGAAGCCGATCGATCGCAGCGTTGCGCGGAGGCAAATGACGTAGAGGATCACCAGTACCACCCCTGCGAGCGCCTTCACGGCAGTATCGGTTTCGAATCCGCTCTGCACCCAATCGAAATAAGACGTGCCGCTGGGGTTGTAGGTCACCATGACCAGTCCGATCGCGAGTGCGATCCGAAGCAGGAAACCAAATCCGCCCATTCCGTCACCCCCAGGGAACACAGATCGCGGGAAAGTGACCGGTGCCGTGCGGTGGCGCAAGCGCGAATTGGCTCGACCTCCTTGCTGTCACGGCGCAGGATCGGGCGATGACGCTGGAGGACATCGAAGCACGGATTGCCGCTTGCACGCTGTGCGCCGAGCGCTTCAGTGCAACCGAGACGGCGCATGAACCGCGCCCGGTGGTCTATCCGTCAAAGACCGCGCGGCTGATGATCGCCGGACAAGCGCCGGGTGCGCGGGTCCATGCCTCGGGCATTCCGTTTGACGATCCATCCGGGGACCGCCTGCGCGACTGGATGGGGATCGGACGCGACACGTTCTATGATACGACAAGGCTGGCGATCGTGCCGATGGCGTTCTGCTTTCCGGGATATGACGCGAAGGGTTCGGATCTGCCGCCGCCGAAGATCTGTGCCGAGACCTGGCGTGAGGTGCTGCTGGCCCAGATGCCGCAGATCGAATTAGTGCTGGTGATTGGACAGTACGCGCAAGGGTGGCATATGGGCGGGGAGCGAAAACGAACCCTGACCGAAACCGTCCGGCACTGGCGCGACTATGGCCCGCATATCCTTCCCCTGCCGCATCCATCCTGGCGCAACACCGCATGGCTGAAGAAAAACCCGTGGTTCGAGGACGAGGTGCTGCCGCATCTCAGGGCCGAAGTCGCGCGGCTTACGGGATAGGGCTTGCGGTCGCGCTGTCCGGATGCGTTGCGGGCGGGGCGTTGCCGCCACCGGTCGATGTTGCGCCAATCCCGGGTGATACGTCGCTGCGGGCAAGCGACGGTGAAAAGCTTGTGACATCTGAGTGGTTGCCGGATGCGGCTCCTGTTGGTGTGATCCTGGCCTTTCATGGATACGGAGATTACGGGCATCTGACGTTCCGACGGGCGGCGGAGTTCTGGCAGGCGCAGGGTTTTGCGGTCATCGCCGTCGACCAGCGCGGGTTTGGCCGCAATCGATCGTATGGGTTCTGGCCGGGTGCCGAGGGTCTGATCGCGGATGCCGCAGCTATCTCGCAGCAGGTTCGGGACCGGTTTCCTAATGTGCCTCTGACAGTCATTGGGCATTCGATGGGTGGTGGCGTTGTTACCGCAGCGGCTGCCGATGGTCTTGAGGCCGACAGGTTGGTCCTCGCGGGGCCTGCGATCTGGGGCGGGTCACTTTTGAACCCGCTTTATCGTGCATCGGCCTGGTTGGCCGCCGTCACCGTTCCGGATAAACGGTTCTCGGGGCGCGGTGTCGTGAAGATCCAGGCGAGCGACAATATCGACGCTCTGCGGGAGTTGTCGCGGGACGAACGCTATCTGTCGCCGCCTTCCGCGCGGGAGTTGCACGGGCTGGTCCGGCTGACCGATCTTGCGGAAGCGGCTGCGCCAGCGGTCGAGGTTCCGTCTCTGATGTTGCTGGGCGCCAAGGATCAGGTTGTTGTCAACGATGCCGCCCGCGCAACGTTCGGGCGCTTTGCCGGAGTTCGCGACGTGATTGAATACGAAGATGGCTGGCACCTGCTGTTCCGCGACCTACAGGCCGAGCGTGTCTGGCGCGACGTGGCGGAGTGGGCATTGGGTGATCTGGATCAGACGCAAGGAGGCTCGGGATGAGCGACCGCCTGACGGAGCTACATGCGCTTGCTCTGGAAACCGACCGATCGGAAGATTGGGCGCGGTTCTACCAGACCTTCGCGGGGACAAGTCTGATCGTGCCCCTGTCTGTGAGCGACGGCGACACCGCCACGCCTGCGTTGACCGAACAGGACGGCGTGACCTGTGTGCTCGCTTATCCCGATATCGACAGCTATGCGTCTTTGATCGGCGCGCCCGGCGACTATGCCGAGGTTTCCGGTGTTGACCTGGCGGGCATGCTTGCCCCTCAGGCGACGGCCCTCAGCTTGCGGAGCGAACCGGGGATTGTCCTGCTTCCAAAGCAGTTGTCCTGGATTGCCGAGACGTACGGCGCCGAGGTTACCCGGGCGACGGGTTCGGGCGTGACGATAGAGACACCAGAGGCGCCGGATCTGGCGCTGATGGAGCAGTTGGGTGCGGCCGTGGCGGCGATGGGTGCAGACTGCCCCGAGGCGTGGCTGGTGGCGATGCGGGAGGATGAAGACTCAGCCGAACTTGTGCTCGTCCTTGGCCTGTCTGACAGCGCACGCAGGATCGAGGGCGAACTTGCGGAGACCGTCACACGCGCGGTCCAGACGGTCACGGATCTACCCTTTGCGGTGACTTGTCCGGACCGGGGCGCGCCTCTGATGGCCGCTGCCCGCAAGAACGGCATCGGTGTCGGCGGGTGAGTCAGCTCTCGGCTAGCACTCTCTGCCGCGCCAGTCCCGCTTCACGGTCTGGCACATAAAGCAGCCCGGCCAGGCGGCGCACCAAGGCGCTTTCCTCGTGATCGCGTTCGCCATCGGCGTAGATGACACGCCAGACGGCTTCGATCACGCCGACGCGGTCTTCGAACGGCACGGCGTCCTTGATGACCCGCGTGAAGCGCACGAGATCCGTCGCCTCGGATTGAACGATCTGGGCTTCGGCGCGCAATTCGGATGCTTGCGCCTCGTTCAGGTGAAACCGGTTTTGCAGGATACGCCCGATCTGTGCCTGTTCCTCGGCAGCGTAGTGACCATCGGCCAGGGCTGCTTCGATCAGGATGGCCGCCAGCGCGATCTGTGCGGGGTCGTGCTTCGGTGCTCCGCTCGGCGCAGGCTTGCCCGACAGCATTTCAAGAAGTTGGTCTATCATGACGGAGTTATTAAGCATCCGCGTATCAGAATGCGAGCGGTCCGGGTCAGAAAACCGCAGATGGCTCAAATTTGCGCCGTATTGTGTCAAGAAATGTTAAGGGATTAACCAAAAATGCGGTAATCCGGCAAATAGTGCGGCTGCACCTAGGTGTGCCGGACCTGAGAACGTGACAGGATGTCGTCTGTGAGACCCGATGATCAAGTTCGACAATGTCAGCAAGTCGTTCTGGAGCGGTGGCCATCAAAAGGTCATCCTGCACAATTCCAGTTTCAAGGTGGATGTCGGTCGAAATCTCGGGATTCTCGCGCCGAACGGAACCGGCAAGAGCACCTTGGTCAACATGATGGCGGGACTGGAAAAGCCAGACCACGGCCGCATTCAGCGGCGCGGACGCATCAGTTGGCCGGTGGGTTACAATGGCGGCGTTGTGCGCACCATGTCGGGTGCCGAGAACATCCGCTACATCGCGCGCCTCTACGATCGGGACGAATTCGAGACGCTGGCGTTCTGCATGGATTTCGCGGAGCTCGATCACTACATCGACATGCCGGTCCGGACGTATTCCGCGGGAATGCGGTCGCGCCTGGCCTTTGCGATCCTGATGGCGATCGATTTCGACTTCTATCTGGTGGACGAGGGTGCGTCGGCGGGAGATCGGAACTTCAACGAGAAAGCCGCGAACATGTTTCGCGAGCGGCTGGAATACTCGACGTTGGTCATGGTATCTCACAGCCCGGAGACACTGAAGCAGTACTGCGAACAAGCAGCGGTGCTGCTGGACGGCAAGCTGCATATATTCGACTCTCTGGAAGAGGCGAAAGAGCTGTACGAATATGAGTGAAGATCGGTCCAGAGATCCGGACGGCGGGCGCCAGCAGGACGATCTTTCGGGTATGTTCTCCGAACGACCGGGAGGGCGGTCCGGTGTGCGCGAAAGCGAGGCATCGGTATCCTCCGGTGATCCAGCCAAGGATGCGTCGAGCGCAGGCGAAGGCATGGCCGAGGCAGGTGCGCGTGCTGCCGACACCGCTGCAATGATCCCGGCGTCGGTTGACGAGGATGCGGTTGAGAAGCATCGCGCGGCAAAGCAGGCGCGGATCCGCAAGAAACGCCGTGCCATGCGCGAAGGTAGTGAAGATCCGGACGGCGACGAGCCGCAGCTTCCCGCGAAGGTGCGCGGCAAAGGTGGCGGCGGCAAGAAAGGCAGTGCGCTGCCCGCGCTGCGCCCGGACATCAAACCGGATACGCCCGCGCTGCGCGCCGAACGAGTCGAGGCAATCCGCCGCGATCTGGTCAAGCGACGGCGTCGCAAGGGCGGCACGATGCTGCTCAAGCTCTGGGCCTTCGTGCTGGCGCCGACCCTGATCGTTGGTTACTTCCTCTGGTGGGTCGCATCGGACATGTACGAGTCCGAGTCGAAGTTTATGGTTGAAAGCGCTGATGGAGGCGGCTCGCCTGCGGGCGGCTTGCTGTCATCGTTCCTGGGTGGGGGCGGCATCAACGACCCGGTTGCGGTGCAAACCTATATCGTGTCGCGTGATGTGTTGCGTCTCTTGGATCAGGAACATGGCTGGATCGCGCATTTTCAGGCGCCGGATCTCGATATCATCAACAGGCTCGATCCGACAGCGACGTTCGAGGAAGCATACGCGCACTACCAGAAGATGGTGAGCGTCAGCTACGATCCGACCGAGGGTATCATCGAGATGGCGCTTGTCGCCTCTGATCCCGAGTCCGCTCGACGCTTCAGCTCCGCCATCATCGGTTACGCCGAGACGAAGGTTGATGAATTGTCGGATCGGGTGCGCAACGATGCAATGCAAGATGCCGACCGGAACCTTGCAGATTCCGAGGCCGCGTTGAAGCGCGCTCAGCTTGCCGAAGCGGAAATGCGCAAGCAGCAAGAGATCTTTTCGATCGAAAGCGAGGTTGCGACGGCGATGTCGATCATTGCCGGGATGGAGACCGAGCTTGAAGCGCTGAGTGCCCGGTTGACCAATTTGCGCCGTGTGACGTCTGAGTCTGATCCCAGGGTCGAGCGGATTCGCAACCAGGTCGAAACGCTGGCCGCGCGGATTGAACAGCGTCGGTCAGCTGTCGCTGGTGCATCAACGCAGGCAACAACAAGTCTGGCCGACGCGAGCGCGGAACTGACACGTGCTCAGATCGACGTCCAGGCTGCGATGGCGATCTTTACGTCGGCCCTGCAGGCGCGCGAACTTGCGCGGGCCAACACGGCACGTCAGCACCGTTATCTTTCGGTCGTCTCGACGCCATCTGTGCCCGATGAGTCAAACTACCCCAAAAAGCCACAGCTGTTGGCTCTTGCGTTTATCTGCTTCCTGGGTTTCTACATCATCTTCTCATTGACCGTCTCGTTGATCCGCGAGCAGGCAAGCATCTGAAACGCCATCGGGAGAACCCGAGTGACAGAGTCAGCGCAGCGCGACGTGGCGGCGGGGGCCGTTACGTTCTCGAACGAAAGACCGTTCGCCCTGATCGCCGGACCATGCCAGGCAGAGAGCACGGATCATGCTGTCGACATCGCAGGCGCGATGGCCGAGATCTGCCATGCACGGTCGATAGGATACGTCTTCAAGGCAAGTTTCGATAAGGCGAACCGGACGTCGGTCGACGGCGTTCGCGGGTTGGGCCTCGAGAACGGGTTGCGCACGCTCCAAAGCGTCAAGGATCAGATCGGCTGTCCTGTTCTAACGGATGTCCATTTGCCGGAACAGTGTGTACCCGTGGCCGAGGTTTGCGACATCCTCCAGATCCCGGCGTTTCTGTGCCGGCAGACCGATCTGCTTCTGGCGGCAGGCGCGACCGGTGCCGCAATCAACGTCAAGAAGGGTCAGTTTCTCGCACCTTGGGACATGCCCAACGTTGCCGCGAAGATTGCCTCGACCGGGAACCAGAACATTACGCTGTGCGAGCGCGGGACGTCGTTTGGCTATAACACGCTCGTCACGGATATGCGCGCGCTGCCGCAGATGGCAGCCACCGGATATCCGGTCATCTTCGACGCAACGCATTCGGTGCAGCAACCGGGTGGGCTTGGCGGCGCGTCCGGTGGTCAGCGCGAGTTTGCTCCGGTTCTGGCCCGGGCTGCGGCGGCTGTTGGCGTGGCCGGGTTCTTCATCGAGACGCATCGAGATCCCGATAGCGCGCCAAGCGACGGCCCGAACATGATCCCGCTTGACCGGATGGCATCGTTGCTTGACCGCCTCCAAGCGATTGATCAGGCCGCCAAGGCGGAGCCAATCGTACTTTGATCTGCATTTGAACACCATCACCGCCGTCAGTCTCCGGACGGGACCACAGGACAGGAAGACAGGATGCCAGTTCCAACGCCGCGCACGGATGTTGAGGTCAACACCTTTGACAGCCTGACATATCCGATGATCAAGCCAACCGGGTTCCGCGAGTACGATGCCCGTTGGCGTTTTCCGGACGAGATCAATCTGGAAGGCATTCAGGCCTTGGGCTTGGGCCTTGCAACACAACTCCATGAAGCAGGGCTGCCGCCGGTGGTGGCCGTGGGCAACGATTACCGGTCTTACTCACTCTCGATCAAGCAAGCTCTGATGGTCGGCCTGATGTCAGGCGGAGCAGACGTTCACGATATTGGCACGGCCCTGAGCCCGATGGCATATTTTGCCCAGTTCGAGCTTGACACCCAAGCGGTGGCGATGGTCACGGCGTCGCACAATCCGAATGGCTGGACCGGTGTGAAGATGGGGTTCCAGCGGCCACTGACGCACGGACCCGACGAGATGAGCCGCCTGAAGGAGATTGTTCTGGGCGGCGGCGGCGTCCTGCGCGAGGGCGGCCGTTATGCCAAGGCCGAAGGCGTCAAGGATCGCTACATCGAAGATCTGGTTGGCGATTTCCGGATGTCGCGACCTTTGAAGGTTGTCTGTGCCACAGGCAACGGGACTGCAGGCGCTTTCGCTCCAGAGGTGCTGAGCCGCATTGGATGCGAGGTGGTCCCGCTGCACTGCGAACTGGATTACGAGTTCCCGAACTACAACGCGAACCCGGAGGCCATGGAGATGCTGCATGACATGGCCGCCGCGGTAAAGGCGTCGGGTGCCGACCTTGCGCTGGGGTTCGACGGGGACGGCGACAGATGCGGTGTCGTCGACAACGATGGCGAGGAGATCTTTGCCGACAAGGTTGGCGTCATCCTGGCACGCGATCTGATCAAGCTGTATCCCGGGGCAACGTTCGTCGCAGATGTGAAATCGACTGGCCTGTTCGCGTCTGACCCGGCACTGATCGAAGGTGGCGCCAAGGCGGATTACTGGAAGACCGGGCATAGCCACATGAAACGCCGCGTGCACGAACTGGGCGCCTTGGCCGGTTTCGAGAAATCCGGCCATTACTTCCTCGCCCCGCCAATCGGCAAGGGCTACGATTGTGGTCTTCGGGTCGCGGTCGAGCTGTGCAAGCTCATGGATCGCAATCCCGACATGTCGATGGCGGACCTGCGCCGCGCGCTGCCAAAGACCTATGCAACGCCGACCATGTCACCTTACTGTGCTGACGAGGAAAAGTACGCGGTGATCGAACGGCTCCAGGCGAAGCTGGTCGCGATGGGAGAAGCCGGAGAAACGCTTGGCGCGCTGCCGATCGAGAACGTGGTCACTGTAAACGGTGCGCGGGTATTGCTGAAGGGCGGTGCCTGGGCGTTGGTGCGCGCGTCTTCGAACACGCCCAATCTGGTTGTGGTTTGCGAAACGAGCACATCTGAAGACGAGTTGCGGGAAATCTTCAAAGCACTGGACGGCGTGATCCGGACCGAGCCGAGCGTCGGCGACTACGACCAGACGTTCTGACCAGTCATTCAGCGGCGATGGCTGTCTCGGGCCAGTCGACGGTTTCGCGCCGCTGATAGGGCGTGAACCATTCCGGGTCGGTTCGATGTTCGACGCGTCCATCGGCCCATATTCGTGCCACCGCCCGCCGTGACGACAGGCAGAACGCGTGCACGGACATCTGCATGCCTCCGGTGTGGCAGTATCCGACCTCGATATGGCAGTCGATCACCATGGACTTGCCGACGAAGCCCATCGCGCCCATGCCGATGGAATTGCCAAGCTCCTTGAACTCCATCTCAAGCTCGGCGATCTTCGGGTCGGGATTGCGGTCGCCAACGGTCCGCAGACAAGCCGCGCGCTTGCCAAGCACCATGCACGTGTCTTTCGAGCCGCCGAGTCCGATCCCGATGATTGCCGGTTGGCAGGCGAGGCCGCGTTTTCCGAAGGCCACGAGTGAGTCGAGGTAGAACCGCTTGATCCCCTCGATACCGTCCGATGGGAACAGCATCCGGTAATCGGTGCCGAACAATCCGCCCTTGTGGACGGTCGTCAGATCGATCCAGTCACCACCGGGTTCGAACCCGTACTCGATCTCAGGCGCATTGATCCCGACATTGTTGTTGTGATCGGTGCGCCACAGCGGATGCACGCGATTGGGGCGCAATGGAACGCCGTTTGTCGCGTTGGCCGTTGCGCGCCGCAGCGCTTCTTCCAGTGCGACAGGTCCGCCCTGGATCTGCGCCTCATTGCCCATCTTGACGAACCAGCGCGGGCAACCGGTGTCACCGCACATTGCGCGGCGATCCTCCTTGGCGGCTTCATAGTTCTCCAACATCGCCTGTAGGACGAACGACGACAGGTCGCCGTCTTCGACATGCGCGGCCTGCTTCAATCCGTCGAGATAGTCTTGCGGGATCTCGATCGCGGCCTTGTCCATCAGCGTTTCGGCGGTCGATTGGATGAGATCGATGGGGATCATGGCGCGCTCCGGTACTGTCGGGGTGAGGATCCCAGATTTCTGCGGTTGCCTCAATGGCTCAGCGCCATCGATCGGATTATTCAATCGGGTAGCGTCTCACGACCGGTTTACGTGCCGCTCGGCCACCCGAATTCTCTGGTGATGAGTTTCAGGATTTGAAGAGAAGAGCGAACAGCGTGCAACCGTGAAAGAGCGTCTTTCTGCGCCCAATGGAGAGCGTGTCGAGGTGATCTGCGCGCCGCCACTCGCGCTTTTGTCGGGACGCAGCCCTTTTACCGTCATTGCCCAGCTTGGCTGAAGATGCATGCGCTTTCGCGACAGGCCGATCCGCCTGAAGCGTCCCGAGATCGCGTGCCTGCTGCGGTTTCACTCAGTGGGTTGTGTTGCAGTGCGAAATAGTAAAGCATCGCCGCTCGTAAGCACAACAATCAGTTTGTGCGACGCAACAGGAGAGACCAAAAATGCACTTCAGACCCATTCTCTCTGCAGTCGCGCTTGGCTTGGGGATTACCCTGAGCGCAGGAGCAGCGATGGCGCAGAAGGCCGGTGGCACGCTTGTCTATATCGTTCAACCCGAGCCACCCTCACTCGCATCCTATTTGTCTACGTCGGGCCCCATCGGGCTTGTGGCCCCGAAGATCTACGAAGGCCTTTTAGACTATGACAACGACCTGAACATCCTTCCGTCGCTCGCTGCCAGCTACGAGGTCAGTGAAGATGGCAAAACTGTCACCTTCAAACTGCAGGAAGGCGTGAAGTGGCACGACGGCGAGCCATTCACCTCGGCCGATGTTCAGTTCACCATCATGGAAGTCCTGAAGAAGGTTCACCCGCGCGGCCCGAACTCGTTCCGTGAAGTGACGTCGATCGATACGCCCGATGCGTTGACCGCGGTGTTCAACCTTGCCAATCCGGCACCGTACATGCTGCGCGCGATGTCCGGCTATGAAAGCCCGATCGTGCCCAAGCACCTGCTGGACGGTATCGATGTGCGCAGCGCCGATCTGGTGAACAATCCGGTCGGCACGGGTCCGTTCAAGTTCAATGAGTGGAAGAAGGGCCAGTATATCCGCCTCGACAAGAACGAGGACTACTGGAAGGAAGGCCTGCCGTATCTCGATCGTCTGGTCGGCCGGTTCATCCCGGATGCCTCGACCCGGACCGCTGCCATGGAAAATGGCGAGGTCATGTACGGTGCCTATGGCGCGATCCCGAACATCGATGCGGTGCGCCTGCGCGACACCGATGGATTCTCGGTCACGACCGATGGCTATTCGATGATCAACCCGGTCTCGCTGATCGAGTTCGATACGACCGAGCCTCCATTCGACAACCCGGCCATGCGCAAGGCAATCTCGCTGGCGTTGGACCGTTCTTTCCTGATCGAGAACATCTGGTTCGGATACGGGAAGCCAGCGACGTCGGCACTGTCGTCGAACTTTGCGCCGACCGGTCTCTACAAAGACCCGATGCCGAACTACGTCGCGAATGCTGATCTCGACGCGGCCAAGAAGATGCTGGATGATGCCGGGATCACTGCCGGAGCGGACGGCGTTCGTGCAAAAGCCGTGCTGGACCTGATCCCTTACGGTGAAGACTGGCGCCGGGCGGGTGAGTACATGAAACAGGCGCTGGCCCCGATCGGTATCGAGGTTGAGCTTCGCTATGAAGACGTTCCGACGTGGCTGAAGCGGATCTACCACAACTACGACTTCGCCATGAACGTGAACTACTTCTACCAGCTTTCGGATCCGGTTCTGGGCGTGCACCGTCACTATGGCACCGATCAGATCCGCCAGGGTACGCACTTCGTGAACTCTTCGCGCTACTCGAACCCGAAGCTGGATGATCTGTTGTCGTCCGGTGCCCAGGAAGCTGATGCCACCAAACGGGCCGAGATCTATGGCGGAATCCAGAAGATCCTCGCCGATGACATGCCGGTCGTGAACCTCTTCGAGATGCAGTTCCTGACCGTCTACAACGATAAGTTCCAGGGTCACGACAACTCGGCACTGGGGGCCTATGGGTCTTTCTCCGAGGCGTATCTCACCGAGTAATCCCGGCGGGAGTGCAACACGGGTGCCGGCCTTCGGGCCGGTGCCGTTCTGGCTGGGGGACCCAATGAACCATTCCACGCGGCGCTTGCGCTATGTGTTGAAACGACTGATCCAGGCGATACCCATCGTGATTGCGATCGTCGTGATGAACTTCTTCCTATTGAATCTGGCAGAGGGCGACGCCGTCGACGTTCTGGCGGGCGAGGCGGGATCCGCAACCCCTGAGTACATGGCTGAATTGCGGGCCAAGTTTGGGCTGGATCAACCGCTGCCGGTGCAACTGGCTGTCTACATGAAAAACGTGCTGACGCTGGATCTGGGCTATTCGTTCCGCCACGAGATGCCGGTGAGCGAGTTGATCTTTGACAGGCTGTTCGCAACCTTGCTGCTGATGGTCTCGACCATCTCGCTCGCGGTCGGTTTCGGCATTCTACTCGGCTTGATCGCGGCGACCGGCCTGAATACGTGGCGCGATACGGCGATCTCGATCTTCGCGCTGATCACCTATGCAACGCCACTGTTCTGGGTCGGGCTGATGCTGATCGTGGTATTCTCGCTTGGGCTGGGGTGGTTCCCGACCTCGGGCATGGAGAACTTCGCCCAATTCTATGAAGGATGGGACCGCGTCTTTGACATCGCGCATCATCTGGTGCTGCCGACCATCACGCTGTCACTGTTCTATCTGGCGCTCTACACGCGCCTGATGCGTGCGTCGATGCTGGAACAGTATGGTCAGGACTACGTCGTCACGGCTCGCGCCAAAGGAGTTTCGGAACGGCGCATCGTTTTCGTACACGTCCTTCGCAACGCATTGCTGCCGGTGGTGACCATGGCGGGCGTCCAAGTCGGCGCGCTGATCGGCGGGTCCGTCATCGTCGAATCCGTCTTCGCTTGGCCGGGCCTTGGCATGCTTGCCTTCGAGGCGTTGTTCGCGCGCGACCTGAACCTGCTTCTGGGCATTTTTCTTTTGTCCGCGCTTCTGGTGGTTGGCGTGAATCTGGTTGTCGACATCGTCTACTCGTCGCTCGATCCAAGAATCGAGGTCAGCTGATGCTCTCGTTCTGGAACCGGTTTTCGCGCAACCGCTCTGCCGTCCTCGGCCTGGGCATCATCGCCTTGATCCTGCTGATGGCTGTAATTGCCCCTCTGATCTTCCCCGGCGATCCGTTCGGGCTGGCGGGAAAGTCAATGTCTCCGCCCGGGGCGAACGGGTTCCTGCTCGGCTCGGACAGTCTAGGTCGCGACGTTGCCGCCGGGATCGCACACGGGGCCAAGACCTCACTGCTGATCGGGCTCATCGCGACGCTTGTGGCAGTGTTGGTGGGCGTGATCATGGGCGCGCTTGCCGGATACTATGGCGGCATCATCGATGATCTGCTGATGCGCACGACCGAGATGTTTCAGACCATACCGTCGTTCGTCTTCGCCATTCTCCTTGTCGCGATCATGAAACCATCGATCGAGAGTGTCGTGATTGCCATCGCGGTTGTCTCCTGGCCGGCGGTGGCACGTCTGGTCCGCGGCGAGTTCCTGTCACTGCGCAATCGCGAGTTCGTTCAGGCCTGTCACACAGTGGGTATGTCGGATGTCCGTATCATGCTGGGTGAGATCCTGCCGAATTGCTTGTCGCCGATCATCGTGATCGGTTCGCTCATGGTGGCAACGGCCATCCTGATCGAATCCGGTCTGGCCTTCCTGGGTCTCGGCGATCCCAACGTGATGAGTTGGGGATTTCAGATCGGAGCTGGGCGCACGCTGCTGCGCTCGGCCTGGTGGGTGTGTACTTTTCCGGGCATTGCGATCCTGCTGACAGTGCTGGCCATCAACCTGGTCGGAGAGGGCTTGAACGATGCGTTGAACCCACGACTCCGGGAGCGCGCTTCGTGACACGGCTATTGGACATACAAGGCCTTCATGTCGCCCTACCGGCCGGTGGACAGCGCGCCTATGCGGTTGAGAACGCCAGTCTGCATCTCGATGAGAACGAGATCCTTTGTGTCGTTGGTGAGTCCGGATCGGGCAAGTCGCTGACGGCTCGCGCGGTGATGGGGCTTTTGCCGCGCCCGCATGTCAGGATCGCGAAAGGGTCGGTAAGCCTGCAAGGGGAGGACTTGGCAAAGGCCAAGGAACCCAGGATGCGTGAACTTCGCGGATCCGAGATCTCGATGATCTTTCAAGAGCCGATGACGGCACTGAACCCGGTGATGACGATCGGCGATCAGATCGACGAGGTGTTCCGGTTTCACGCCGCGATGTCCGGACGCGAGCGGCGCGAGAAGGCGTTGACGCTCCTGAATGACGTGCAGATCCCCGATCCGGCGCAGACAATCCTCGCCTATCCTCACGAATTGTCTGGAGGGCAGCGCCAGAGGGCAATGATTGCCATGGCTCTGGCACTCGATCCCAAGATCCTTATTGCAGACGAACCGACGACGGCACTGGATGTCACGACTCAAGCGCAGATCCTCAAACTGATCAAGGAAATGCAGGACGAGCACGGCACGGGCGTGCTCTTCATCACCCACGACTTTGGTGTTGTGGCCGACATAGCCGATCGCGTTGCGGTCATGCAGCACGGTCTTGTTGTCGAGGCTGGTACGACCGAGCAAGTGCTGACACGTCCCGAGCATCCCTATACCCAAGCCCTGATCGCCTCTGTTCCCAGCCTGGAACCGCGCCCTGCACGTCCGCGCTCTCCCGAGATCGTGATGAGGGTGAACGAGCTGGACAAGACTTATACGTCGGGTGGCGGGTTCCTGGGTGGAGAAGCACGGGTGGTGCACGCCGCCAAGCAAGTCACGCTGGATCTCGCGCGGGGAGAAACGCTTGGGATCGTTGGAGAATCCGGTTCTGGCAAGTCCACGGTTGCGCGATGCATCGTGCGCTTGAACGATGCCGAGGCGGGCCAGATCCTGCTTGGCGATGCGGATATCCGACCGCTCGGCCGTGCAGCGATGCGGCCCTACCGCTCAAAGATCCAAATGGTGTTTCAGGACCCTTTCGCTTCACTGAATCCGCGCGCGCGCGTTGGCAAAATCATTGCACAAGGGCCGCTCTTGCAAGGTGAGACGCCACAGGCGGCGCGCGCCCGTGCGACGGAACTCCTGGAGACCGTCGGATTGGACAAGGGTGCGTACGATCGCTTTCCGCACGAATTCTCTGGTGGGCAACGACAGAGAATCGGAATTGCGCGCGCACTGGCACTCAACCCCGAAATTCTTGTTGCTGATGAACCGGTCTCGGCGCTTGATGTCTCGATCCAGGCACAGATCCTGAAACTGTTGGATGAAATCCGTGACAGGATGAACCTGTCGATGGTTTTCATCACTCATGATCTCAGGGTGGCAGCGCAGGTCTGCGATCGAATAGCCGTGATGCGCCGGGGAGAGGTCGTTGAGCAGGGGCCGACGGCAGAGATCTTCGCGGCGCCAAAGCACGTTTACACAAGGGAACTCCTGTCCGCAGTCCCTGGCCGGGATTACTTCAAGACAGTGGAAGAGCACGCGAAAATGTCGGTTTAGCTATATCTTTTTAAGAGTTTGCTCAAGACTTGGGCCTTCACGGCTAGACACCCCTCTCAAGTAACCTGCGGCGCCACTTTGCGCGATCGGATAACTCATACTTAAGACACCCGAGCTAGGTTTTCTCGCATGGCTTGGGGACCAAAAAATGAATCAATATAGTCACAATTTTGACAGTAGTCTGAGCCAGCTCGCGCCGGACATTCTGCACTCGATTATCGATAGCACAAATGCCGGGCTCGCGATTTACGATGTCGACCTGAATCTGGTTTATCGAAACGATCGATACGTCGAGCTTTGCAACTACACCGAAGGCGAGGCGGTTCAAGGCCAAAACTTAAAGACCCTGGCTCGGATCTCGATGGAAAAATCCGGGTTCGAGAGATCCGTGATTGACGATCAGATCGAACGTGGATTGGAGCGCCTGAGGAGCACGTCAGGTTTCAAATTCCAGTTCAAAACCCAGGACGGGTCCCTAATATCCGTCCATCGGCATGTTCTTGAGAACGACTACGTTGCGGAGTCGGTGCAGTGTCTCGAAGTGGGCTCGGATTTCTCCGAGCGTAACCGGCTCGAGGTCATGGTCGAGGCCGCGCGCACAAGAATGGCGCATGCATTCGAGTCAATGGCAGATGGGTTTGCGATCTTCGACAGCGAAGATCGCTTAACAGTCTACAACAAAAAATACGTCGATCTTAATTCCCACATAGCTGACGTGATCGCGCCGGGAATGAGTTACGAAGAAATGCTTCGTATCGGCATGGAGCGCAATGGATACGAAACAAACGGTTTGAGTATTGAGGAGTTCATCACCTGGCGGCTCGAAAAGCACCGGAACCCTGAAGAGTCATATGATTTGCTGATGCATGACGGACGTTGGGTCCGAGTGCAGGAAAGGCGAACCCACGACGGCGGGATCGTTGGTACACGTAGTGACATCACAGAGCTTAAACGACGCGAAGCTGAGATTCTGCGCGTAACGAATGAGCTTCGTCGAAAAAATTTAATGTTCGACACCGCGCTGAACAACATGACGCAAGGGCTGTGCATGTTTGATGCCGATCAGAACTTGATCGTTACAAATAGACGTTATCTAGAAATGTATCGGTTTTCTGCCGACGTTGTAAAGCCTGGAATAAAACTCAATGAGATAATGGAGTATTCCGTCAGCATTGGGAATTATACTAAAGAAGATGCCGATAAAGCCAAGGCAGAGCGTCCTGATCACGCGAAACTGCGGCAGCGAGCAACGCTAAAGCAACGACTGAGAGATGGTCGTGTGATCGCCGTCATGCACGAACCAATGCACAATGGTAGCTCTATCGCGACGTACCAGGACATAACCGATCATGAGCGCCAAGAATTAGAACTGCAAAATTATACCCGCAAGCTTGAGGAGAGCAACAAGGGGTTGCAAGACTTCGCTTACGTCGCGTCTCATGATTTACAAGAACCTCTCCGAAAGATCGAGACATTCGGAAGCCGACTATCATCACTTGTTCAATCTGAGAAGCCTGGGGACACGCTATTATTTATTGATAGAATAAATAATGCTGCCCGTAGAATGAGAATGTTGATTGACGACCTTCTCGATTACTCGCTGGTGTCGGCGAAGGAGGCATCATTTACCAGAACAAACTTGAATGAAGTCATTTCCGGCGTCATCTCAGACCTACAAATACAAATAGAAGAAACGAAAACGCAATTTGAAATCGATAGTCTGCCAAAAATCGACGCAGATCCAGCACAAATGCGCCAATTATTCCAAAACATAATATCAAACGCGATAAAGTTTCGTGATGCAGACCGCGAGCCGTTGATAAAGATCAAAAATAGAATACTCACACCAAGTGCACAAGAAAATTTCAACGAAATCTGTGAGATACGAATTTCTGATAATGGAATCGGATTCAACGAAAAGTACAAGGAAAAAATATTTGCAATTTTTCAACGACTTCACGGAAAAAATGAATATGAAGGGACCGGAATTGGATTGGCGTCGGTCCGAAAAATTGTCGTTAGACATGGTGGATCGATAGATGCATTAGGCGAAGAAGGCAAGGGCGCAACCTTCGTCATTAAGATACCGATTATCCAATCAGAGTACCGAGGCCGCACAGAAGATGATGGTGAATGATGATGAAGGACATTAACGTCAGAATCCTCATCGCCGATGATGACATTGATGACCGAATACTCTTGGATGACGCGTTCTCTGAGACTGGTCTAAATCACTCTCTAACCTTCGTCGAAGACGGGGAAAAACTTCTCAGATTTCTCAAACGAGAAGGCGAATACAAAGAATTTGAGATGGACCCACTGCCGGATCTTATCATCTTAGATCTGAATATGCCTAAGGTTGATGGGAGGACGGCTCTTATACAGATAAAGAATGATTCAGATCTCAATCACATTCCCGTAGTTGTAATGACAACATCCAAAGCAGAAGAAGATATTCGTAAAACCTACGAGCTTGGAGTGAATTCATTCATAAGTAAGCCTATATTGTTTGAAGATCTTGTAAGGATTGTCGAAGTGATTAGAATATATTGGCTCGAAGTTGTCGCACTGCCAAGTATAAGGCAGTAAAGAGAGCATAGTATGTGTAGTGTTGTATCGGTTCTTTTGATCGACGATGACGAAGAAGACTTTGAGATCACGCGTTTTTTGCTGAATGATGCACCTGGCGAATTTCAGGTCGATTGGGCGAAAGACTACCGCTCCGCGGTGGAATCGATGAAAAACGAGAAATACGATGTGTGCATCGTAGATTATATGATTGGTGGTGAAACGGGGATTGAGTTCCTACAAATGGCGAATAAGGAGTCGCTCAAGTGTCCGATGATCTTGTTAACTGGGATCGGGCAGCATGATGTTGACATGGCGGCGTTAGAAGCGGGAGCATCTGATTTTCTGGACAAAAACAATTTGACGTCAGCAGTTTTAGAGAGAGCAATCCGCTATTCAATTTCGCATTTCAATGTTATTTGTGAGCTTGAAGAGCAGTCATCGATGTTGGAGACAACACTTGAGTCTCTTGGCGCAGGTATTGCGTCGTTCAATGAAAGTGGCTGTTTGGTGCACAAGAACAAGCTATTTCATGATATTATTGTTGACTACCATCAAAAAGCTGATTCTGCTGACGGAGATGGGTTAATTGTACATTCATTTCAAGATCAATTTATTGAAATTTTAAGTGAGTTTAAAGAAGGCGCGAATAATAGCGAATACATAATAAGTGATAGTGTCGGTCGACAGTATGAAGCTCGCGTTGACCCGATCCCGGGTGGTGGAGATATAATCCTCTTATTTGATGTCACGGCTCAGAAAACCCTTCAAAAGCGTAGTCTTGATGCGAAGCGCGAAGCCGAATCGGCTTACAGAATGAAGTCTGCCTTTATGGCGAATATTAGTCACGAGTTGCGAACTCCATTGAACGGAATTTTTGGGATGTTAGAATTGATGAAGCTTACTGGTGTGAAAGAAGTGCAAGAAGAATATATGGATCGGATATTCGAGGCGGCGTCACGGTTATTAAAAATAGTGGAAGGAATATTAGATAATTCATTAACAGAAGGGGTTGATAGTGACAAAATTGAACATAATATCATTGAATAAAACGAAACAAAAAAATGGTGAGAGCGAAGAGATTACCTATTGAATCTGGGCTCAAGTAAGACCCTGACATTGGAACGATAACCACACCAATATAGAAATATGTTGTGATACCGCGACGCATTAAATCAGATTCATTGAAAGGGGTTCCCTTCGCGTCGTCTGGCTGATTCAACATGGAAAACAGAGTAGGTTGTCCATGAGAGCGGGTGTCGAGGTTCTTGGCAATTTCTCGGCAGGCGATCTGCGCCTTATGGCTCGACGCAGCGCTGATGCTGATCAGGCCCGCCGTCTTCGTTTGGATGCGGTGATCCTGGATGGTGGCTCGCGCTCTGATGCGGCGCGCATCGGTGGCGTGGGTCTGCAGGTGATCAGGGACTGGGTTCTGAGGTTCAACGAGGGCGGTCCGGAAGCGCTGTGCACTCGCAAGGCACCGGGGAAACTTCCGATCCTGGCGGATGTACAGCGATCCAAACTCGCCGCTGCCGTTGCGGCTGGGCCCAAGCCTTATACCAAACGGTGTGGTGTCTGACTCATTTTGAGGATTCCCAATCGGCTGATCTTCTGAATCAATGTCTGTGAATATCAGGAGGCATTCATGGGCAGAGCGGTTCCGCTTCGACAGGACTATGACGGCGATACGCTACGACGTTTGGCACGTGCGAGTCGGGACAGCGATCAG
>JBCAXJ010000014.1:0-83523 GCA_038534135.1 Pseudomonadota bacterium
GAGATATAGATCGCCTCGCCATGGCGAAACGCGGTTTCGCAGCGCTCCAGGCCGCCCGAAAAACCCAGCGCGTTCAGAATATCGAGTTCCCATTTAAGATAGTAGACCGGCCAGCGGCCATCGCCATCGCGCAGGACCGGGATCAGTCTGGTGGCCGATTCGTAGACTTTCCGCGCTGGTTCATACATCGGAAGGAAGGTCGTCATCATCGACCGCATCGCCTGCAGGACGACCATGCCTTGCAGGTTGGTATCGGCGTTCTCCAGACCGCCCGACGCGTCGTGCAGTTCCGCATCCGGCATTTCACCCATCCCGGTGTCGAGCTGGGTCAGGCGCAGCGTGCATCCGGGATAAAGCGGCGGGATCGGTTTGTCGTCCAGTGTCACCTTGAGCTTGCAGCGCCCGCGTTTCTTGGTCATGACCTCAAGCACAAGAACGTCTTTGTTCGGCTGCATGACGCTGGACATGATCGCTTCATCCGTCCACGGCATATTTGTGTACCCCTCGTTCCGCGCCAACCGGCAATGGGTTGTTGATGCGGTAATCGACCTAAACTGGCGTATACGAATGTCGTTAATGTATTAGGAATCTCGAACACCGAACCGAATCATCGCGACGGGACTGACCGATCTGCGGCGTTTCTGGACTTGCATCGCGGGGCCGGGCACACTATGTGCTCGCTCTCCCGGATCCCTGATGAATGGAGTGCCGCGCAATGGCCCGTGTGACCGTTGAAGATTGCATCGACAAGGTTCCAAACCGGTTTGACTTGGTGATGTTGGCCGCGCACCGCGCCCGCACGATTTCGTCCGGCGCGCCGATCACCGTCGAGCGTGATAACGACAAGAACCCGGTCGTCGCCCTGCGTGAGATCGAAGATGAAATGCTGACGCCGGACGATCTTTATGAAGAAGCCGTCGAAAGCCATCAGGTCCACATCGAAGTCGATGAGCCGGAAGAGGACAACATGGCCGCTCTGATGAGTGGCGGATCCGATATTGCGCCGCGCCTTCAAGGCGATGATCTCGACGAAGAGAAGCTGCTTCGCGCCCTGATGGCCGAGCAGGGAAAATAGGACACTGATCCTCGCCGCTGCCTCGGGGCGGCTGCGAGACCGGGCCGGGAGGGTGTCGTGATCCGTCAGTTCGAGCTTGTCGAACGGATCCGCGACTACAATCCGAATTGCGACGAGGCGCTCTTGAACCGCGCCTATGTCTACGGCGCCAGGGCCCACGCAACCCAGACACGCGCAAACGGCGAGCCGTATTTTGGCCATCCGCTGGAAGTCGCCTCGATCCTCACATCGCTGCGCTTGGACGACGCGACCATCGTCACAGCACTTCTCCACGACACCATCGAAGATACCGAAGCGACCTATGACGAGATCACCCGGCTGTTCGGGGCCGAGATCGCCGATCTCGTCGATGGCGTCACCAAGCTGACGCAGCTCGAGCTCAGCTCGAAGGACGCGGCCCAGGCCGAGAACCTGCGCAAACTGTTGCTGGCCATCGCCAAGGATGTCCGCGTCATCCTGGTGAAGCTCGCCGACCGGCTGCACAACATGCGGACGATCGGCAACCTCAGGATGGAGAAGCGCCAGCGGATCGCACGCGAGACGATGGACATCTACGCGCCGCTCGCCGGGCGCATGGGGATGCAGACAATCCGCGATGAACTCGAAGATCTGTCCTTCGAAATCCTGAACCCAGAAGCGCGGACCTCGCTGATGCGCCGCTTCATCAAGCTGCGCAATGACACCGGCGATCAGATCGGCCCGATCAGCGACGAGGTGCAGCGCTTCACCAAGGATGCGGGCCTGGAGGTCAAGATCTTCGGGCGCGAGAAGCGGCCCTATTCGATCTGGCGCAAGATGGAGGAGAAACAGGCGGGCTTCGGCCAGCTCTCGGACATCTATGGCTTCCGGGTGATCTGCGCGGACGAGGCCGACTGTTACACCGCACTCGGTGCGATTCACCGGAACTGGCGGATCGTGCCGGGGCGCTTCAAGGATTACATCTCCAGCCCGAAGACCAACGGCTATCGCTCGCTGCACACCGCCGTCTATACCGGCGATGCCAGCCGGGTCGAGATCCAGATCCGCACGCAGGAAATGCACGATGTCGCCGAAACCGGTGTGGCAGCGCACTGGGCCTACAAGGACGGCGTGCCCTCGGTAAACCGGTTCGCGGTCGATCCGTTCACCTGGCTGCGCGATCTTGTGGCCCGGTTGGAGAAGGGGGACGAGCCCCAGGAATTCGTCGAGCACGTCAAGCTCGATATGTTCCACGATCAGGTCTTCTGCTTCACGCCCAAGGGCGATGTGGTGCCGCTGCCGCGCGGGGCGACGCCGATTGACTTTGCCTATGCCATCCACACCAAGGTCGGCAACCACTGTGCCGGCGCCCTGGTCGACGGGCGGCGCGTGCCGCTCTGGACCTCGCTGCGCAATGGCCAGCAGGTCGAGATCGTCACCGCCAAGGGACAGACGCCCTCGCCGCACTGGGAAGACATTGCCAAAACCGGCCGCGCCAAGGCCGCGATCCGGCGCAAGCTGCGCGAAAGCCTGCGGGCCGATCAGATCGCGCTCGGACGGGACCTGGCCATGCAGGGCTTCGCACGCGTCGATCGCGAGGCTGGTGACAAGACCTTTGCGGTCGCGGCCGAAAAGCTGGGTTTCACCTCGCCCGATGACATGCTCATCGCCTTGGCCGAAGGTGTCCTGGCGTCCAGCCAGATGATCGAGGCGGTGTACCCAGCCCGCCCGGCCGAGGATACGGTGCCCGAGATCACCGAAAGCGCCGAGCGCGTGCGCGGCAAAGGCATCCGGCGCGGGCACGCAACACGGTTCTGCACCACCTGTTGGCCGATTCCCGGCGACCGGATCATGGGCGTTGCCCGCCGCGGCGGCATCGTCGTGCACGCGGTGTTCTGCCCGGAACTGGCCGAACTGGAGGGCGAGTTGGAACGCTGGCACGATCTGAGCTGGCACCCGGATGCCGACAAAAACGCTAACAATATCGCGCGGATCGAACTGACGCTGGCCAACCAGCCCGGCACCATGGGCCAGGTCTGCCTGCTGGCAGGCGAGCAGGGCGCGAACATCGACTATTTTGCCATAACGACGCGGAAGCCCGATTTCTTCCGAATGCATATGGATCTTGAGGTTAGAGACACTAAACATCTTTCGGATATCCTGTCCGCTCTGAAGGCGCAGAGCTTCGTCAACCAGGTCGACCGCGTGACCAGTCCGGCCGAACCTCCTCGGGAGTGGGAGGACGCGCACCAGGGGCGGCTTCCGTTCGGCGCTGCGACGTCGCGGGCATGATCGGGACGAGGGTGCAGGGTGACACGGAACAATGATCTTCAAGCGGCGTAAGAAGGCATCGCTGCTGTATCGTGCCCGAGAGCTCTTCGCGCCGCGCAAGGGCTTCTGGCGCGGTATGGATTACATCAGCAAGCGCATGCGCCGACTGCCGGACAGCCCACACCGGATCGCACTCGGATTTGCTTGCGGCGCGCTGGCGTCCTTCACGCCGTTCTTCGGCTTTCACTTCTTTGTCGCCGCGGGTCTGGCCTGGGTGCTGCGTGCGAACGTCGTGGCGTCACTGTTCGGTACGATCGTTGGCAATCCTCTGACCTTTCCGCTGATCTCGGGCCTGTCTCTCTGGCTTGGGCGCCGCATCCTGGGACGCGAGGGCGACGGCTCGGACTTCGATGCGATCACCGATGCATTCGGCGAGGCGTTCTCGTCAATCTGGGCCGAGATGCAGAGCTGGTTCGGCTATGGTCCCTCAATGATTGACGGGTTCCTGGTGTTTCTGGATCACGTCTTCCTGCCCTACCTTGTCGGCGGATTTGGGCCGGGGATGTTCTGTGCTCTGGTCTGCTATTTCGGGCTTGGCCCGCTGATCGATGCCTATCAGCGCCGCCGCCGCGCGAAGCTCGAGCGGATCCAGGCAAAGCACAAGGCCGAGACCGACGAAGAACTCGACGCCTATGCAGCGTCCGACGGGCGGGAGGGCGACCGTGTCTGAACAACTCACCAAACCGCTGGGGCACCTGCGCCTCGGCGTGAACATCGATCACGTCGCGACGATCCGCAACGCGCGTGGCGGCGGTGTGCCCGACCCGGTCCGGGCGGCGAAGCTGGCGGAACGGGCGGGAGCAGACGGCATCACGGCCCATCTGCGCGAGGACCGGCGCCACATCACGGATGACGATATCGAACGGCTGGTAGATGCGTTGGACGTGCCGCTGAACTTCGAGATGGCGGCAACCGACGAGATGCAAGCCATCGCGCTGAAGCACAAACCCCACGCCGTCTGTATCGTACCCGAACGGCGCGAGGAGCGCACGACCGAGGGCGGCCTGGAAGTGGCGCGCGACGAAAACCGGCTGGCTCACTTCATTGCACCGCTGAGCGAAGCCGGATGCCGCGTGTCGATCTTCATCGCCGCCGATCGGCGCCAGATCGAAGCGGCGGCCCGCATCGGTGCACCGGTGATCGAACTGCACACCGGGGCGTACTGCGATGCGTATGCCGAGGGACGGCTTGAAGACCGGGACGTGGAGTTGGAGCGTCTGCGCGATATGGCGACGTTCGGACACGCTTTGGGACTGGAAGTCCACGCGGGCCATGGCCTGACCTTCGAGACGGTCAAACCGGTCGCCGCCTTCCCGGAGGTGATGGAGCTGAACATCGGCCACTTCCTGATCGGCGAGGCGATCTTCTCGGGTCTGGAGCCGGCCATGGCCCAGATGCGCGGGCTGATGGATGACGCCCGGCGCGAAGCTTTCGGGTCTGACTGACGACCAACCCTGACAGTTTTAGGTAAATTTTAACGGCGGCAGCTTACAAGACCCGCTGTCTCGAGACTTCCGTGGCGGATCGTCAAGATGGCCCGCCGCGACTTTACTCGGCCCTTTGGTTTGGGCCATCGGACTGGCCGGTCCGACTTTTCCCGGTGCTGTTGTGCCGATAAAATCAAGAGCGGCCCGGGCCCAGGCCCAACCCGCTCTTTTCCACGAGATCCAGGATCCCGAAGCGGCACAATGCGCCGCCTCGCGCTTGCGCGTGTCAGCCGCGTCCCTTCCACGGGATCAGCCAGCTCTCGGCCATGCGCATCAGGATATCGATGCCATAGCCGATCACGCCGATCAGGATGATTCCCATGATCACGATATCGGTCAGCTGGAACTTCGAGGCGACCATGATCATCATGCCCGCACCCTGGTTCGCCGCGACCAGTTCGGCGGCAACCACCGTGCCCCAGCAGACGCCCATCGCGACCCGAGCGGAGGTAAAGATATCCGGCAGCGAGTTCGGAATGATCACGTGCCGCAAGATTTGCCACTTCGAGGCACCCAGCGAATAGGCCGCGTGAATCTTTGATATGCGAACCCCGGATACGCCGGATCGCGCCCCGATCGTCATGATCCAGAGCGCGGCCAGGAACAGAAGTATCACCTTGCCTTCCTCGCCGATCCCCGCCCAGATGATGACCAGCGGAATCAGCGCCAGCGGCGGCACCGGTCGCATGAACTCGACAATCGGGTCGAACCAGCCCCGGAACCACGAACTCAACCCCATCGCATAGCCCAGCGGAATGCCAACCAGCGCACCGGCCACGAAGCCCGCGATGACCCGGAACAGCGACATGCCCAGGTGCTCTAGGAGTGTCGAGTTCTGGTAACCCTCGCTGGCGATCTCGCTCAGACGGCCGACAACGGCTTCCGGTGAGGGCAGCCAGATCGGCTCCATCTGCCAGCCAGGCGCGGGTTTGTAGTTCGGCGTCCCCTTGGCGGACAGCGTCACCTTACCGGAGTCGATCTCGACCGTGCCGCCCGGCTCGATCGGCTCCCCATTGATGGCGACGATCTTGGCGCCATCGGACTTCGTGATCTCGTCGTTCGAGTCGACCCGGATCAGCTTCGAGCGCCAGGCGCCGACGGTCTCGGAATCGTTCTTGGCAAACCCGTCACCGGGATCAACCTCGGCCTTGGCGACCTCGGCCCCGACCGGGAAGACATTGAACGTCACGGTCGCATCATCGCGCGTGCCGTCCGGTGCCTCGGCCGTATAGGTGAACGTAGTCTCTCCGACGAACGGACCCGGCGCGTGGATCGGCACGAACGACGAGCCGGTGAACGCGCCCCAGATCAGGAAGATCGCCAGGACCGAGATGATCGAGGCCGACCGGTCGGCGGTGACGGCACTCTCGTCGCCGAATGTCACGGTCTTCAACGAGGTGAAATCATGCGCCTTGGCCATCTGGCTCGCCACGGCCCGAACCGCGAAATAGGCACCTGTGAAGATCGCGATATAGATGATGAGAATGATCATGCCGCGCTCTCCGTCCTGCCCATGATCTCTTCTTCCATGTCCCAGATCATCGAGAGGATCTCCTCCCGCGTCGGGTTGAACTCGGGATGCTTCTTGACCTCGCGCAGATCGGCGCCGACGCCCAGTTCCGCGAACGGAAGCCTGTATTCCTTGTGAATGCGCCCGGGACGCGGCGCCATGACCAGCAGGCGCTCACCCAGCAGCAGGGCTTCCTCGACCGAGTGGGTGATCAGGATGATCGTCTTGCCGGTCTCTTTCCAGATGTCCAGCACCAGCGACTGCATCTTCTCGCGCGTCAGCGCGTCCAGCGCGCCTAGTGGCTCGTCCATCAGGATCACGTCCGGATCGTTCGCCAGGCAGCGGGCCAGCGCCACGCGCTGCTGCATGCCGCCGGACAGCTCGTAGATCATCTTCTGCCCGAAATCCTGCAACCCGACGATGCCGAGCAATTCGTCAACGCGCTTCTTGGTTTCGCTTTTGGGCGTGCCCTTCATGGCAGGGCCGAAGCCGATGTTCTCGCTGACATTCATCCATTCGAACAACGCGCCCTGCTGGAAGACCATGCCGCGCTCGGGTCCCGGACCCGCCACACGGCCACCGCCCAGCGAAATGCCGCCTTCGGTCGGTGCCAGGAAGCCCGCCACGATGTTCAGAAGGGTCGTCTTTCCGCACCCGGACGGCCCAAGGACGGCCATCAGCTCGCCTTCCTTGATGTCGAGTGACACGTTCTTCAGCGCGTGCACGGCCTCGCCGTTCGGCAGGTCGAAGCGCATCGAGATATCGTCGATCAGCAGTCCGGACATGAGCCCCCTCCGGTCACTCGGGGGCAGGCCCCCCGGGAATCGCTCTCCCCCCACCCCTGGGGGGAGAGAAGTCTCGTGCCCTGCGGGACTTAGCTGCCGCTGCCTTTCAGGGTCGACAGCGGACCGATGTTGACCGCGTCTTCATAGGTTTCGCGCGCCTTGTCGATCGAGCCTGCTTCGACGAACACGTCAGCCACGCCCTTCATGAAAGCCTGCGCGTTGCCGCCCAGCCACTTGCTGTCGAGCTGATCGCCCACGGTCGGGAAGACAAAGGTCGCGATCGTCTCGGCGGTCGCCGTTTCGTCCATACCGGCATCCTTGGCGATCACCGGCAGCATCGACTTATCGCCGCTGGCCCACTGGGCGTTGGCATCCGCCGTCACCTTCAGGAACTTGGCGAGCAGATCCGGGTTCTCGGCGACGAACGACGCAGGCGCCGAGGTCACGTCGAACACCAGGATCCCAAGCTCGGTCTTCTCGGCCCCGGTGATCAGCACGTTGCCGTGCTCGAGCATCCGGCGCAGAGAGCCGCCCCAGCCGCAGACCATGTCGAGATTGCCCTGGGCAAACGCCGCGGCGCCGTCCGGCGGTGCCATATCGACGATCTCCATGGTCGAGATATCGACGTCGAAATGGTCCATCTGCTTCAGGAAACCGTAATGCGCGGCCGTGCCGATCGGCACACCGACCTTCTTGCCGGCCAACTCACCCGCGCTGGTCTTGTCGATTTCCAGCTCGGATTTCACGACGCAGTTGTCGTTGTCGGCATAGGATACGGCCACATCGACGATCTGAAGATCCTGACCGGCCGAGGTTGCGACGACGAAAGGCGGCACACCCTGGCTGACGGCGATCTGCACGTCGCCTGACGCCATCGCGGCCGACATCGCGGTTCCGGTGTCGAAGCTGACCCAGTTGACCTTGACGCCCATCTCTTCGTCATAGGTGCCGTTCACCTTGGCGTACTGGAACGGCATCGGCCATTCCAGGAAGTAGGCTACGGTGATTTCGTCCAGCGCTTTTGCCGGCATCGCCGAAAGCGCAAGCAAGGCCGCGGCTGCCACCGTGGCCATGGATTTCTTGAACATGTCGTTCTCCCTGTCATTCCCGAGCGCCGTGTCCGGCCGCTCGGCAGAAATCGTTGATGCACGGTCATGCAATTGTCAAACACCGACTGACGGTTGCACTTCGCATCTGCACAAACTGGTCCTTCCTGCCTGGGAATTGGGCTTTGTTCTTGCCAGATGCCACCCGCCGGGCAATGAGTGTGGCGTCATTCGGCGGCCTGACGGATCAAGCGATGATCATTGGAATCGGTACGGACCTGGCGGACATTCGCCGGATCGAAAAAACGCTCGAGCGGTTCGGCGACCGGTTCGTTCAGCGCTGTTTCACCGAGGTCGAGCAGGCCAAATCCGACAAGCGCCGCCACCGGGCCGCGTCCTATGCCAAGCGCTGGGCCGCGAAAGAGGCCTGCTCGAAAGCGCTCGGCACCGGTCTGCGCATGGGCGTCAACTGGCGCGAGATGGGCGTCGTCAACCTGCCCTCGGGCCAGCCGACCCTGCAGCTGACCGGCGGGGCCGCCGAGCAGCTTTCACGCCTGATCCCGCCCGGAATGCAGGCGCGTTTGCATCTGACCATCACCGACGATCACCCGTACGCTCAAGCTTTCGTGGTCATCGAGGCCGTTTCCCAGGATACGCCCTATATCCAGTCGCAAGACTGACCCTACGGCGGACATCCCCCATGGCTGAGCACCACGCAGACAAGATCTTCAACTATTGCGAACGCGCGCAGGACCCCAGTTTCTGGGCCGAGCCGTGGAATGCGGTCACCAACGCGGCGTTTCTGATTGCCGCCGGTATTTGCCTGGTGATCGCCATGCGCGAAAAGCGGCTGGATGGACCTGTCCTTTGGCTGATCACTGTGACCTCGGTGATCGGCGTCGGGTCGTTCCTGTTCCACACGGTGGCCGAGAGATGGGCGGCGCTGGCAGACGCGATCCCAATCGCGATCTTCATCCTCAGCTACTTCGTGCTCGCGATGCGGTGCTATGCCGGATATTCGTGGGGCAGATCCTTCCTGCTGCTTCTCGGGTTTCTGGTCGCGATGTTCGCACTGTCTTGGGCGCTGAATACCGTGCTGCGCGATCTGGTCGGGGGGTCGATCTCGTACGGTGCGCCGCTGGTCGCGCTGTTTGCGGTCGGGTTCTGGCTGAACCTGCGCGGCCATCCGGCGGGGACGTGGATGATGGTCGTCTCGGGCATCTTCTTCGTGTCGCTGGGCGCGCGAACCGCCGACTATATGGCGTGCGACGCGCTTCCCTTCGGCAGCCACTGGATCTGGCACATTCTGAACGGCGTGGTGCTGGGCGGGCTGACACTGGCCTTGATCTGGCACGGCGACAGGCGGGACGGGGTGACCTGATCCCCCCGAGGGGCTAGCGCCGTTCGATCGCGGCGAGCGCCCTTTCCCCGGCAACGGTCAAACGGGGCAGATCCCGCACGATATCCGTGATGATCGCACGATCCTGGCGTTCGCCGACCAGACGCAGACCTTCCAGCGCATTGCTGCGATAGAGTACATCAGCGTCACGCTCGGCCTGATCGACATAGGCCGCACGGTCTGCCTGTTGAAGCCAGCGCCTGGCGTGCGGTTTGTCGGGGTTGCGTTCGGCCCAGGCCCGGGAACGATCGAACGTCCTCGCTGCCTCCTGCCGCGCCTGCGCGCGGACTGCATCCGACGGCCCGGCTCGCACGACCTCCAGGAACAGTGCCCGCGCCTCGACGGGAGCGCTTGCGACCAGACGGCCAAACCGGTCCGCCGTTTGGCCCGCGCCGCAATTCGTCGCCATCAGCGGCAGCAATGCTCCCCTGACCTCGACGTTCTGAGCATGCGCCGCAAGCGGCAGCGACAGCACGGCACACAGCATCAGGATCCGCATCGCATCCTCCTCAATTCGGCGGGAACACACTGCCATCGGCCCAGATCCGGCGCTCCAGCGCGGGGCAGGCAGGCGACACGACATACGGATCGCAGGGTTCGACCGGCTGACCCGCGCGCGCGCCCAGTTCGCCATTCACCGCAGAACTCGTCTGGAAATGCATGCGAAAGGTCTGACCCTCGGTGAAGTGATTTCGCGCCGTCGACGCGTTCATCGCGTTGGTCGTGCCGAACAGGTTGCCGATGCCACCATCTGACGGGTGCTGCAGGCTGAATGCATGGCCCAGTTCGTGCGCCAACAGGCTCCCGGTGCTTGAGAACCCCATCACGATGCGCGCGCCAAAATCCGACCAGCCGACCAACGGGCTGCCCTCGACGGTGTTGATCCAGTAGACGTTGATGCGCCCTTGCGTGAAGCCGATATCATCCGAGAACGCATCCCAGTCGCGGTTGTTGCCGCCGACCGAGTTGAGCATGGCGTTGGTGATATCCGGATCGTTCCGAGCATCAATGACATCGACATCGCCCAGCACGAGGCCGGTCCGTTCGTCCTCCCACAGCGCTTCCGCAGTCACCTGGCTGTCGTTGATCCGAAAGTCCGCAGTGCTGAAAGGACCCTGAAGGACCCAGATTGTCAGGTCGACCGGGATCGGCTGCTCCAAGCCGAAAACGAAGCTGTCATCGTCGTCGGTCCAAGGTGTGGTCAAACGTGTCGGTGCACGGGCTTCGCCGAACCCGAGAACCTCGTTGCGGTTCGGTGGCGGCGCGGCATCGAAGGTGCCAACGCGAAACTCCACCGTGCCGGTATCGTTCTGCGAGAGACGAAAGTCGTTGAGTGCGACAGGTCCGGTCTGGTCCGCAGACGCGGTCTGGCCGTCGACAAATAGGCCGACCTCGCCCGCTGAGTTGCTCACGGTGACGCGGTCGCAGGCGGCCACGGCTAAGGGTATCATAGCAAGCAACGCGAGACGCATCGGCATCCCTTCCCGTTCGATCACGGAAACAAGGATATCACGGTCGCATGATTCTACCCAAAGTGGCGTCGCGCCCGTCGGTTTGGTGAGCCGACATCAGTTTGCGGCAAGATCACCCAGCGCTGTGCCATCCATCCGCGCAATCACGCCCGGATGAAACGGCAGGGACTTGGTGCCTGCGGAGCTTAAAGCGAGATCGCTCTCGGCAATAGCGGCGCTCAGCATCCATGCGTGTCGGTCCGGGAAACCGGCCTCGGCGACAAGGATGTGGCTCTCGAACGTTGCGATCCGGGTCAGGTCGAGCTTGCCATAGGGTGCAAAGCTCCCAGTACCATCCCGCATCGCCAGAGCCTCAGGGAGCGGCAGAACCGCGACCTCCATCTGGTTGGTGCCGATCAGGCTGGCGAGACGCTCGGGGTGCGGGGCCCTTGCCGCGCGGGCCTTGGCCGTGGGCAGCGCATGGTTGATCCCGGCAACGAGCGCTTCGGCCAGGCGGAACGTCTCGGCATCCTTGCGGTGACAGCCGATCAGCAGGTGCTTGCGCCGATAGGCGACCCATTGCGGATAAAGCGAGTGGGCCCCTGCGGCAGGTGCAAGGGCTCCCGCCGCAAGGCCGACCGTGAAGGACCGGCGCGAGATCATTCGTCGAACACGCCTTCGTTCAGCACCGCCGTGATCACATAGTTCGGCACATCGACGACTTGCCCGACCCGCAGGTCAACCGCGACCGAGGCGAGGATATAGGCCTGCTCGGCCGTCAGCCCGTGCTCACGCTGGATGTACTCGATCATCTGGATCAGCGCGTGGCGCGCGGCCAGTGTCAGATCCTCGGACAGGTTTGTCAGGGCCGGCAGCTCAGCGGCATCCAGATAGGTGTGCGACGGTGGCACTTCTCCGGCGGCCTTCAGCGGCATGCCAACGGTCTGGTAGAACTTGGTCGGCTCCATGTTGCGGATCTGCGCGCCGCCTTCGACGGCGGGCGCCTTGACGAATTCGCCCTGACCGGGCCGGATCTCGGTCGTCAGCGTGACGACGGCCCCCATCTCGATCGCCGTGCCGCCAACCTCGCCATCGCCCTGGGCATAGTGGACATCGCCGACGAACAGACCGCAGCCGTCGATAAAGCATGGGAACAGCATCGTGGTGCCGATCTGCATCTGCTGGACGTCCATGTTGCCGCCGTTCTCGCGCGGTGGAACGGTGCGCAGGCAGTCGTCCTTGTGCGCGCCATCGGGTCCGCAGACTGCCGAGGGCAGGGCGCCGACCGGCTGCGGCGGCAGGGCGACGCCTCCGGCTGCAGCGAGTGCGGCTTCCCGCGCCTTCCAGGCGGTTACCTCTTCCTCACCCGGCAGAACGCCGACCGAGCCGAGGAACGCCTCGTATGGGATCTTCACGCCCGGCATCCCGTCGGATTCCGCATGGGTCCGGCTAAGCCGCCAGTTCACGACGTAAGGCTCGGTGAAGATGTCACGCAGGAAGCCGAAGCCCGGCGCGATGACGGTATAGCCGTACTCGTCCGGCACGATGTCCATCAGCGTCACCGCCAGCACGTCGCCGCGCTTGGCACCTTCGATGAAGACGGGCCCTGTCATCGGGTGCACGAGGTTCAGATCGACCGCGGCCAGATCCGCCGCAACCGAGTCGAGCGTCAGGTCGCTGTCCAGCGCATCGCGGGCGTGCAGGACGATCACATCGCCCGGATTGGCGCGCGCCACGGGCGGGATCGCCGGGTGATAGCGGTTGAAGCAGTTCGGATCGTCAGCGCAGTGATCGCCCTGTTTTTCAATCACGACCTTGGTCATCCAGGTCTGATCGGTCGTGTCGGCATGCGCCGGTGCGACCGCAAGGGCCACCACCCCGAAAAGCAGGGCTGTTCTGGTCATGATCTCTCTCCGCTGTCGTGTTGTTCTGATATGACACGTATCACGAATTCAGTGATGTCCAGACTTCGCAATGCTGCGCTGCACGCAAGCGCGGATGATCACATGCTTGAAGGCGCGCGATCCTTCCCGTAACACGCCGCTCAGGACCAGACGGGAGGCCCCAATGCGCGCACGCGTCCACGTGACCCTGAAGACCGGCGTTCTCGACCCACAAGGCGAGGCGATCCGCCATGCGCTGGGCTCGCTGGGCTTCGACGGCGTCGACGGGGTGCGTCAGGGTAAGGTGATCGAGCTCGATCTGAGCGAAACCGATCCGGTCAAGGCCGAGGCCAGCGTGCGCGAGATGTGCGAGAAGCTGCTGGCAAACACGGTGATCGAGAACTACGCGATCGCGCTGGAATAGGGTATACTGCCCCCGTCGGGATGATGGGGGCATGTCATGGCAGCGAAGACCGAGCGCGGACGCCGGATCAACAATGCTCTGCTGTTGCTGCTGTTCGCGATTCCAGGCTTTTTCTGGTGGTTCGCCGCGACCATGGCCAGTGACCTGAACGAAGCCCGCGCGTTGTCCGAGAGGATCACCGGCGAGGTCGTCGAACAGGTAAAGAACGAGTACAGCTGCAAGGACTCGGACGGCAAACGGCGGACCTGCACCAATTGGCTTTACAAGGTGCGCTTCGACATGCTGGGGGACAAGATGACCCGCCAGCTCATGACGCCGCGCTTCGACCCGAAATACATCGAGCACGTCGACGGGATCGACCACGAGACACAGACCGTCGGCACGACGATGAACCTGCTGCTGCGGCGTGATCTGGATTACGCGGTGGCGCCCGATTCCTACTGGGCCGCCTATCTGACACCGCTGATACTGGCAGGCGGAGGCTGCTTCGCGATGCTGTTCGTGGTCGTTGGGATTTCACTGGGCTGGGAGCGCGCAAAGCGCCGCGAGGCCGACGCAGCCTGACACGGCGATTTGGATCGGAACCCGGGGGAGACGGATCATGGCTTCGCGCAATCGCGGTTTGAACAACGGGCTCTTGCTGTTGCTGCTGATCCTTCCGGGCATCTTCTTCTACTTCGGGATCAACATGGCGGTCTGGCGCTATGAGCAGCGCGCGCTGGCCGAACGGATTGTCGGCGAGGTCGCCGAGGTCCAGAAGAACAGCTATGAGTGCAAGGACTCGGACGGGAACCGCCGGACCTGCACCGAATGGGCCTACACGGTGACCTTCGACTTCGCGGGCGACACCATGCGACGCCCGCTGCTGGAAGTGAACTTCGAGGCCGATGGCGGGCGCTTCAGTTCGGACGAGGTCGACCCGGAGGTCTATGTCGCGGGCGCGAAGATACCGTTGCTGCTGCGCCGCGATCTCGACAACGCCGTCGCGCCGGATCTGTTCTGGGCGGCGTTTCTGATCCCGACGGTGCTGCTGGGGTTCGGCACGTTCGTGCTGATTATGATTTCGATTGCGATCCTGGTGTTCTGGGAGCGTGCACCGCGCAGATCCTGAAGCTCAAAAGCACCGACAAAGTTGCCCTCTCCCTATCGCCCTCGAGGCTGCTGGCTAAAAGCTAACAACACCTGAGCGGCGATCGGCCATCGCGTGGAGAGTGCTGAGAACACGATTCAAATGCCACGGGACAAGCATGACCGGCAACCAAGGCCGACACACCGTCGCGACGACCAACCGCGTTCAGAAGTTCGTCAGGCCGTCCATATCCAGCGCTTCGAAATAGGCGAGCTTGGTGTCGACATCGGCCGAGCCGGTGATCTGCACCATGATGCGGTTGTTGATCAGGGTCTGGACCTCGCCGTCATTCGTCACGACCAGTTTTTGGCGGTTGATCCGTTTCACCGTGCCCATGGCGCCCATGAGTGCCACGTTCGAGAACATTGCCCCCATCGCCGTGACCATCTGGTTGTCGGCCATCAACTGGATCTCGACCCGGTCCGATCCGTTCGAATAGGTTGCCGAGGCGATCTGCCCGCCGCCGAAGGCGCCGACATTCTGGGTCTCGTTGTCCTCGCGGGTCCAACCGCTCAACGCGGCGGGCAGGAAGCTTTTCAGGCCCTCGGCTTTCAACTGGCCGAGCAGTTGCGCAACAAAATCGATCTCTTCCTTCGCCGCCTTGATGTCCCCGGCGCGGTACGCCTCGAGCGCTGCGGCAATCGTTTCCTCGACCTCGTCGGCTTGCGCCGGAAGGCTCAGGCTTGCGATGATGGCAATGGACAGGAGCGGTTTCAGTAAGAGCTTCATGGTCGAAATCCCCGGTTTCTATTGGGGCGCAGTATACCCCATGCACCGTGGCAGACCGAATGATTTGCTCAGGCGGCGAGACGGCCCTGCATCCGGTCGCGGATTGTCGCGAACGGAACTGCGTCGGTCACAGCGTCCGCAACGTCCCGTCCCGACAGCGCGCCGAACTTGAACCCGTGTCCGGAGCAGGCGGAAACCGCGATCGCGTTATCGACCTTCTCGATCACGAAGGCACCGTCCGGCGCTGATGTCCAATAGTTGGCCTGGTGCCAGCGCACGCGAAACCGCTCGGCGCCGCGGAAGCGACCGCGATATCCGGCGAGCATGTTCTTGACGTCATCCGCGTTCATCGACCGGTCGCTGTCATCGGGATCGGCGCGGCCGAGCGCGCCGTTGCCCAGCTTCATCGGCAGGCCATCGATCGCAGGCATGCCCCAGAGATCGGTGTTGCCGCCCAGATCCGTCCAACAGGGCGCTGACGCATACGCGTCCGCGAGGTCCTCCGGCGGTTCGGCGTAGACGATCATGGTGCGATGAGGATGCAACGGTGCAGCGAGATCCGGCATCAGTCCGGGCGTCCCGACGCCCGCCGCGACGATCACGGTCTCACCGGTCAATGCACGTCCATCGGCCAGTGTCACGGTCGCCTGTTCGGGGTCGATCCGGCTTACCGGCATATGTTCCAGCACCGTGGCGCCCGAGCGTCGGAGCCAATCGGCCAGATCTGTCAGGATGCGGTTGGCCATCAAGGCGCCGCCCTCGGACAGCATGCCGTAGGCGACATTCGCCGCCTCGAGAAACGGAAACCGCGTGGACAGTGCCGCAATGCCATCGATGCGTTCGAACGGGATCGCGTGGCGCTCCATCACCTGCCGGGACAGATCAGCGTAATCCCCGCGTTCCTGCGAGACCGTGAGCATCCCGGTGGCTGCATAATAGTGCGCCTCGGCGCCGCCCAGGTCGGCCCACAGGGTGCGCCAGGCTTCGAACGCCTCGGTGATGCGGACACAGTATCCCTCGCGCGGTCCATAGGGATAGCGGATCAGGCGGTGGTGATCGGCCGAGGACGCGGTCGGGCACGGGATTGGGCCTTTCTCGATCACCGTGACAGCATGTCCGCGCCGTGTGAGCCAATAGGCGGTCGACAGGCCGACGATACCGCCGCCGACGATCAGAATCATGCCGCGATCTGCCGGGCGATCAGCAGTTTCTGGATGTCGTCCGTGCCTTCATAGATCCGGCAGACTTTCTGGTCGCGGTAGATCCGCTCGACGTCGTAATCCGCCAGATAGCCGTAGCCGCCCAGCGTCTGGATTGCGTCCGACGTGACCTTTTCGGCCATCTCGGCGCAGAACAGTTTGGCCATGCACGCTTCCTTCAGGCAGGGCTCGCCCCGGTCCTTCTTGGCGGCGGCGTTCAGCAGCAGACCGCGCCCGGCTTCGAGTTGCGTCGCCATGTCGGCCAGCCGGAACTGCACGGCCTGCAGGTCGAAGATCGGTTTGCCGAAGGCTGTACGCTCCTGCGCATAGGCCAGCGCCTTCTCGTAGGCGGCCTGGGCCATGCCGGTCGCCAGCGCGGCGATGCCGATCCGGCCCGATTCCAGCGACGAAAGCGCTATCGCGTAGCCTTGGCCTTCTTCGCCGATGCGGTCCTCGAACGCGATGTGCAGATCCTCGAACGCCAGGGCACAGGAATCCGAGGCTTTCTGGCCGAGCTTTTCCTCGACCCGCACGACGTGGAAGCCATCGGCTGCGTTCTCGGTGATGAATGCCGACATGCCGCGCTTACCGGCATCGGGATCGGTCATCGCGAACAGGATCGTCACCTTGCCGATCCGCGCGGACGAGATGAACTGCTTCGAGCCGTTCACCGTGTAACCGGTGTTGGTCTTGACCGCCTTCGACTTGAGGTTGGAGGCGTCCGAGCCCGCCTGCGGTTCGGTCAGCGCGAACGAGCCGATGTGCTGTCCTTCGGCCAGAGGCTTGAGCCAGCGTTCCTTTTGTTCATCGCTCGCCCAGCGATCCAGCACCGCGCAGACCGGTGCATTGTGGACCGAGACCATGGTTCCGACCGAGGCATCGCCGGCGCCGATCTCGGCCAGTGCCAGGGCGTACGAGACATAGTCCGTCCCGGCACCGCCCCAATCCGGGTCGATGGTCATGCCGAGGAACCCCAGTTCTCCCAGATCGCTGATCACATCCTGTTCGATCACACCGGCCTTTTCGCGGGCGCCAGCCGAGGGCGCCAGGCGGGTCTGAGCAAAATCGCGCGCGGTGTCGCGGATCAGGATCTGTTCTTCGGTCAGCATCACTCGGTCTCCCTGGCGGGGGGAAGCGGCGTCACGGCGTCCCCTATCTTGATCTTGCCGGGAGATAGCACCTCTGCGGTGATCCCGCCATGCCCGCGCATGGCCGTATAGCCTCCGCACCCCAGGCATTCCTCCATACGGGAACACGGGGCGCAAAGTCCGGTGCCTTGCAGCACCGCGGTCCCGATCTGGAACCGTGCCTTTCGCAATCCCAACAGATTGACGTCGGCGATCACGATGTTGCGGCGAAGCAAGGCCGGGTCAACGGCCACGAACCCGGACAATGCCGCGATGACCGGCAGATGTTCGGCTTGCATCAGCGTGACCGCACGCTTGCCGGGCTGGTTCCGACGGTCACCAACCAGACCTGATGCGTCGATCTCGGCCCGTTGCAGGACCGTCATCAACTCTCGTCGGCCCGGGCGGGCGCCGATCCATCGGATCGTGCCCGGTTGAGAGAACGTCTCGGTCAGTCTTTGCAAATCGCCGTCCATTGTGCTGGCCTGGCGATCAGTTCAGATAACCCATACCTCCGAGCATCATGTGCGTGCGCGGCATCGTGCTCTTTATCTTGCCGGCCAGGCTGTCCTGCAATGGGGTCCCGTTGTCGACGCATTGCGCAATCTCCGGCGCGTTCGCATACACCAGCGTTGCGTGATGGCTGTTGATGAAGAACTCGTGCGACCGGAACGGATTGGTGACCAGATCCCTCCGGTGCTTCGAGGCCTTCTTCTTGCCGCCGAAGGTCCCGACCTTCTTGGTGTAGAAGAACCGGACCGAGGAATAGGCCTCGATCAGTTCGATGGGGCTGAGCTTGTAGTTGCAGGTCAGCGTCGTCCCGTGGGCTTCCAGAAACTCCTGGCAAAGATGAATGCCAATCTCGCCCGTGCCCGGGCCGCGGGCATAGGCCTGGGAGGCGCTGTGGCCACCCGGCATCGGGAACAGCTCACGCGGTGTCCGCTTCGGGTTCGAGCCGATGTAATCCGGCACCACGCATTTGAACGTGCGATCCTTGGGAACGACACCCCAGCCGAACTTTGCGATGTTCTCCTGCAGGATCGAGCGATAGCTGTGCACACAGGGTGGCAAGGTCGTCGGCTTGCCCGCCCGACCGGTCGAGCCAAAGGTGCCCGAGTTCTTGAAATCGTTCACCGAGCCCGGCACCGGGTCAAACGCGAAGATGTTGACCCGGACGTTCCCAAGCGCGGTGAACCCGGCTTCCTGAATGGCATGGGCCAGCATGATGCAGCTGACACCGCCGCGGCTGAAGCCCGCGATGTTGATGTCGGCGAAGCGTTCCTCGTGCCAGGCGAGCCAAAGCCACTGCAGCGCTGTGACGATGTTCGACTGGGTGCCGCCGCCGGTCGCCGCGTTCAGGTGGTCATTGTGCTTGTTGTTCAGCATCTTCTTCCAGGCCGACGACTTGGACTTCAGAATGCCCTTGCTGGCGTCTTTGCCCGAATCGACCATCTTCATGATCTTTTCGGTGTTCAGAATCTTGGCACCGCCGGGGCCGTCGAAGATCACGGCGCGTCCGGTCTCGTTCGGGTCGCCCGGTTTGCCGACGGTATGGTTGAACAGGTGCGGCAGGGCGTTCGTGTCGCCCATCGTGCGGTCATTGCCACTGCCGCAGAAGTAAATCGTAACGACGTCGCGTCTCATGTCTTGATATCTCCCCTCGCTGCCAAATCTGCAATGTAACCTTCAATATGACATTTGTAGTCACAGTTTTTGATGACTTGCAAGGATGTAATCTGAACAATTTGACCAGTTGGTCTGCGCCCAGCCCGTTCGGGGACGCGCTTCACCCGCTTCGCGGGTCGGTCTTGCGAAGGATACGCAGGGTGCGGAGCGTGATGCTGGCTTACCCGACGGTCAGAAATCGCGGGGCTGTGCCAGGGTCCAGGATCACCGCTGTCAGCACGCCCCCCATGACCGCTCCGGTATCGATCCCGATCCTGTTCGGCCGCAGCACCGGATGTTCGGTCGGCGTGTGTCCGTGCACCACGATTGCCCCGTGATCGGCATCGCTTTCGAGAAACTCATAGCGGATCCACATCAGATCCTTATCGCGCTGCTGGTCCAGTGGCAGTCCCGGCTTCACGCCCGCATGGGCGAAAAAGTAGCCACTGGCGTGATGGCTGAGCGGCAGGTTCTCCAGCCATGCGATCCGCTCGGGACCGAGTGCTGTCCGCAAGGCGTCGGGCGAGAACCCGTGCGCGTCGAGCGCATAGCCCAGATCGTGCAGCGTCATGTCCCCGCCATTGCGGATCCATCGGGTCCAGACAGAGGAGCTGTCCGTACCCAGGCAGTCCAGCATCATTGCCTCGTGATTGCCCTTCAGGCAGATGCATTCAACACTCGGCAGGCCGAGCATCAGACGGTCGATGACGGCGATGTTCTGACGCCCGCGATCAACGTAATCGCCAATGTGCACGACGGTCGCATTGTTGGCCCCGAATGCCCGCGCATGGTCGAGGATACGGTCATGCATTTCGGCCAGCAGACCGTCACAGCCGTGGACATCGCCGATGGCGAAGATCAGCGACACAGATTACGCAACTCGGCGCGGCGCCGGACCGGAGCCGCCATTACGGATGCTCGCCGGACGACTGTCCGCCCGATGGTTGCTTGCCCAGATATCGTGCGACCGCTGCGCCGAGACACCGGTACTGTTCGGCGTTCGTATCGGCGAATGCCTCGTCGCGGTTCGAGGGGATATCGGAATACGCAATAGCTGCCTCGAACTGGCTGTCGGTAAAGTCGACCCGTTCCCCGTCGATCCGGTTGTAGAAGTGCCAGATATCGCCGAACCGGGTCTTCAGGATCTCGCCGCCCAGATGATCGGACGCCACCAGGATTGAGACGCCACAATGACCGGCGACAGGGCGTTCCGGCGTCCAGAGCGTGCTCGATCCGGGTCCCCAGGACGCCTCCAGCGCTTTCCGAACATGCGCGATCCGGCCCAAAGGCCTCAGCCTTTCTTCGAGGGTTTCTCACCCACCGGGCCACCGGCTTTCTTCCAGCCGCCGAACCCGTCGGTGATGTGGCTGACATTCTCCAGCCCCATCTCCTGCGCCACCTGCGCCGAGAGCGCTGAGCGCCAGCCCGAGGCGCAATAGAAGACAAACTTGTTGCCGGTCTGGAACTGTTCCTTGGCGTAGGGCGATTCAGGATCGATCCAGAACTCCAGCATTCCGCGCGGGCAGTGGAAAGCCCCCGGGATCATGCCCTCGCGTTCCAGTTCGCGCGGGTCGCGCAGATCGACGAACGTGACGCCGTCGGCGCCGTGCTGGCCCAGCAGCTCGTTGGCTGGCGCGTGCTCGACAACCTCGTTTGCAGCGGCCACCATATCCTTGACGCGTTTCATGATTGTCCCCTCATGCCGGGCAGACGATCACCTGTGACACGCCGCCATGCGCTTCTATGAATCCGTAGAGTACCAAGCATCCGAGGATAAGGATTGCAAGCACCCCCTGCGAGCTGTGCAGGCTGAGAGCATCCACCACCTTGGCAATCCGGTTCTTCGCGAAGTGCTCGTCACGCAAGAAATCCTGATAGAGGTTCGGTCCGATCCCCAACGCGTTCAGTTCCTTGTCGAACATGTACTGGATGTAGCGTCCGTGCTTGGTGATGTTCCAGTTGACGATCCAGATGTAGAGGAAGACGAGGACCGCGAGGAAGCCGGGGATCAGGACGATGGTCTCGAACGGATACACGCACAGGAAGCGCTTGTCCTCGATCGACAGAATGAATGCAAAGAAGGCGAAGAACCCGGCGAAGCTGTAGCGCAGAATCTCGAACCTCCGCGACTGGCCGGTTCTGATGTGATCGACATGGGCCTCGAAATTGTTGATCAGGAAGTCACGGCGCGCGGCTTCTTTCGACACGGGTGTGTTTGAGTTCATGACGATTGCTCCCGCATGGCGGATCCGGAACCAGTCGTTCATGATACAGTGTGTGCACGCCTGCCGGAAATCCTGGCGGTATCGATGCAGGGTTTCCGGTCTGGTTGGTGGATGAGACCCCGCCCGGATGGGGCGTTATTCGTCCGTCTGGATCGCCTCGACCTCAATGATCAGCTGAACCTCGTCCCCGACGATCCCGCCCAGCGCATAGGTCATCCCGAAATCCGACCGTTTGATCGTGGTCCGCGCCGAAATTCCCATCGTCTGCTTCTTGTGCCCGAACGGATAGGGTGCGGCCTTGTTCAGCGTGACATCGAGCGTCACCGGCTGCGTGACACCGCGCACCGTCAGATCGCCGGTCACCGTGCCTGCGGTGTCGCTCGCCGCCTCGCCGCCAGTCGCCGTGAAGATGATCAACGGATGCGCCTTGCTGTCCAGAAAGTCCTTGTTGCGGATGTGGTCGTCCCGGCGTTCGTCGTTCGAAAAGACCGAGGTCGCGTCGATCTCGACACTGACGGTCCCAAGCTCGCGGGTTTCCTCGTTGTAGATGAACGAACCTTCGGTCTTCAGGAACTTGCCCAGCGTCTTGGCGTAGCCGATGTGATCAACCAGGAAGGCGATCGTTGTGTGGGATGGATCGATTTCAAAGGTGCGGGGGGCTGCGTTGGTCGCAGTGGCGGTGGCGGTCATCGCGAACAGCGCAAGTGCGGCAGCGGTACGGCGGATCATGTCAGGTCTCCGTTCTGGAATGTCGCATCCTATGACATTTAGAACTGAGGCGCCGTTGCCAAGCCCGTGCCGATACCAATTCCGCGAGCGGTGGCGCTTTATGCTTTGCGCGGCGCGCGGGTGAACACCATCTGCTGGTCGGCAAGTTTGGTTTTCGGTCCGTGCCAGGCATAGGCCAGCAGCGCGGGTTCGCGATCGCTGACCGTGATCCGGTGCGTCCGGCCCGGCGGGTTGAAGATCAACGATCCGGGCGCCCAGACGCCCTCGTCATTTTCGCTGACGGTGCCTGACAGGACATAGTAACTCTCTGTCAGCCCGTCATGCGCGTGTGCAGGGTACGTGCATTTCGGACCGAACAGCACCAGGCCCAAGGTCAATTCCGGGCTGAGGACAGGTCCGCGATTTCCAACGATTTCGGCAAATGCGTATTTCTTTGCCAGCCCGCGCGGGACCTTTTCATAGCCATAGAGCCACGAAAGCTGCGGCAGCACGGCGTCCAGGGTACGGATGATCGGCCGGGTCGGCCCCTCGCGCCCGTTGTCCATGGCACGGCGTAGGTGCACCGTGACCGGTTTGTCTTCAGGTTCGTGTTCGGCGACCTCGGCATCCGATTCGAGGACTTTCGAGATCGTCTCGCGCACCACCCGCTGATGCGAGCGGATCTTGCCGGAACCGCCTGCGCCGGACCGGCGGTAAAGCTCGCGGATCTCACGCAGCAGATAGATCCAGTCCGGGTTGCTCGCGAGTGTCATCATGTGTGCGCCAATCATGGAATGCTGCGGCGCAATATAATCGGTTTCGCAGAGACTGTAAGAGCCGTTCTGCGGTTTCTTTGTGTAATTTTGATCTTGCGGGCGTCAGCGCCGCCCTTGGGCGAGCCTAGCTATTTGAATCCGAACTCTTTGCGAAGGATTTGCCAAAGATCACGAGCTGATTCTTCCGTGAACTGGAGCGTCTGGCTTTGTTTTCCGGGCTTCTCGCGATGTTGCGAACCGTATGTATCGATCTGCAAGATGCGATTGCCGTCGATCTCCCCTCTGATGTACAGGCATTCCACCTGAGTTGGTTGGAGAGACTTGATTGCCCGTTCGCCTTTGACAAACTTTCTAACGACCGCCATGCCTTAACCTCGCTCGATCGTCACCGCGGTTCCTTCGCCGCCTCCGATGCACAGGCTGGCGACGCCCTTCTTGACATCGCGCCGCTCCATCTCGTGCAGCAGGGTGACGATGATCCGGGCACCCGACGCCCCGATCGGATGGCCCAGCGCACAGGCGCCGCCGTTCACGTTCACCTTCTCGCGGTCCAGGTTCAGGTCACGCATCGCGGCCATCGGCACGACGGCAAAGGCTTCGTTGATCTCCCAGAGATCGACGTCCTCGACCGCCCAGCCCGCCTTGTCCAGCGCCTTGCGGATCGCCGGAATCGGTGCGGTGGTGAACAACCCGGGCTCCTGCGCGTGGCTGGCGTGCGACCGGATGCGCGCGCGGATCTTGTGGCCATCGGCCTCGCTCTCGCGCATCAGGACAAGTGCCGCCGCACCGTCCGAGATGGACGAGGAATTGGCGGGCGTCACGGTCCCGCCGTCGCGGAAGGCCGGTTTCAGGGTCGGGATCTTGTCGGGCCGGGCATTGCGCGGCTGTTCGTCCGAGGCGATCTCGACAGCGCCCTTCCGGGTCTTGATCGTGACCGGTGTGATCTCACGCTCGAAGTATCCGTCTTCCTGCGCCTTCAATGCTCCGGCCAGCGAGGCCAGCGCATAGTCGTCCTGCGATTCGCGGGTGAACTGAAAGCTCTCGGCACAATCCTCGGCAAAGGTGCCCATCAGGCGGCCCTTGTCATAGGCATCCTCGAGCCCGTCCAGGAACATGTGGTCCTTCATCTCGGCATGGCCGAGCCGCGCGCCGCTGCGCATTTTCGGCACGACGTAAGGCGCGTTGGTCATGCTCTCCATGCCGCCCGCAACGACGACGCTGCCCTCGCCCGCGCGCAGGGCGTCCATGCCCATCATCACGGTCTTCATGCCGCTGCCGCACATCTTGTTGACCGTCGTGCAGGGCACGTCCTTGGGCAGGCCGGCACCGAATGCCGCCTGACGCGCCGGCGCCTGTCCCTGACCGGCGGGGAGGACGCAGCCCATCAGCACCTCGTCGACCGAGGCTGCATCGAGGCCCGAGCGGTCCAATGCCGCCTTGATCGCGGCCGAGCCCAATTCGGGTGCCGTGGCGCCGCTCAACTCGCCCTGGAAGCCACCCATGGGTGTACGGGCAGCACCGACGATGACGATGGGATCGGACATGGCATCGCTCCTGAAGATCAATTGTTCGGTGCTGCGTAGCGCCACTTTAGAGGATCCTCAAGGCTCGGCTGGGCCTTCAACCCAACGTTGATCATTGTGTACTTTGCGAATCAATCTTGAAGTGTTAAAATTGCGTTACTGCCTAATATTGTTTGTAATAAGTCGCTCGAAATGTGAGGATTCTATGATGTCGTTTAATTACCACGTCAGAGGAATCGTGCCTGCGATTTCACAACCATCCAGCTTATCTTGCTGGGAAACCGTTGGAACAATGATGCTTTCTTGGAAAGAGCAAATGTCGATGACAATCGGCGCTGCCATGGACCGAGTTGGTCAGCCCTATACTAATTATTTCACAAATAACCGAGTGCTTCCATGGGCTGAGCGCGATGATTTTGGGCGCGCATTGGGTTTGAAGATTGATGGGCCGCAGTGTTATACGGTTGATGGTCTTTTGACGCTTCTGTCAACTACAGCCAGCCCGCTGTTTACTGGAATCGCGCCCGGTGGCGGAAATGGCACGACGCATATCGTGGCAATAACAGGGTTGAGCGGCGACGGGTCCCTTGACGGTACGACGGTTCATTTCAACGATCCGGCGGGCGGCCGTAGGCGGCAATCTACCTTTCGTGCGTTCACGCATGAATACGAGTCAGGCGCGAACCGGCCCGGTCTCACGGCATATGTGATGCACTACTGAGACGGTCCATGATCTATCCCGCCGCCACCTGCGCCAACACGTTGCGCGCATGGTCCCGGGTCGAGCCGCCGCGATACGTCAGAATATCATCATCTTCATCCAGCAAGGCGGCGTGCAGGCCTTGCGCCTGCGCCGGTGTCAGACATTCCAGCGGACAGACCGAGGTTTTGATCCCGAAGGCAACCGCGCGGCTGCGTGGCAGGCGGACAAGGGTCTGCCGCTCGGTCCGCAGATAAAGCGGACCGCCGACCGGCGCCGCCTGCATCAGCTTGTCAGACAACCCAATCGGCAGGAACAGTTCCGCCGTCGGATGCACAAGCCAGTTGATCCGCACCAGCGGTCTATCCTGATGCAAGGCTTCGAAGACCCGGTTCACCCGGCGGGCCAACGCGTCGTCGTAATCCGGCACCGGATCGTGGATGATGGTCAGCGGCCGGTTCATCTTCTCGGACAGCAGCCAGCGCGAGGGGAAGCACAGAATGGCCCCGATCAGCTTGTACTCGCCCGAGTTCTTGTCCGGCAGCAGCAGGCAGAAATCCTCGGCCACCAGATGGGCGATCGCGGTCCAGGCGCAGTATTCCTCGAGCTGTGTGATCGCCGGGTCCAGCCCCAGATGCGCCTTCAGCATCGACAGCAGTTCAAGCACCGGCTCTTCGGCATCATGGCCCGAGCCGATCGCGACCTCGGGGTGATCGCGCAGAACCTCGCGCCGCCGTGCCATCTGGGCTTCGAAATCCGGCAGGCGCACGGTCCAGGCGTCCATGTCCAAAGGCGAGAGACCTGGCGGTTTCGCGGTTCGGCGCTGCATGAACGGCGTGTAGGGCGCGTGATCGAGCAGCCAGGGCGTGTGGTCCGGCGCATTCATCGTGCGGCCCCTGTCGAGTAGTGCAGCAGGTTGAAACCAGTCAGCGCCCGGTGCACCGGCCCCCAGAGCGTCGAGAACGCCATCCAGTCCTCGCCCGCCGACATCTGGCCGAGCGTGCGGGCATTGTTGACCCGGCCTATCAGGACGTGTGCATCGTTGGGGATGTCGACCGTCATGGCCTCGCCGTCGAAGCTTGCCGTCAGGCGTCCCTTGTCGCGGATCTGTTTGGCCAGGGCGCCGGGGGCAACGCCCGTGATATGCGGGACCAGTTCGGGCTTCGTTGGGCGTGCGACAGCCTTCGAGGCCCGATCGGCGTGCGTCACATAGGCGACATGGGTCTTGATGTTTCCGGCGAGTTGTTCTGCCACGGTCATCCGCTGTGATACCGATAACGCCTTGATCCGCGCGGCATAGGCCGCGTCCGCGGGCAAGTAGCTTGCCGGATCGTAGCGTGCGCTTTCCAGGAACGAAGCCAGCCCCAGACCGGCCCGATCCAGCGCGGACAGGAACGATGCGACGTCATAGGCCCGGTCGCGCGAATGCAGCAGCAGGTCGTAGAACCCTGCATCTGAGTCGCGATGATCGCCCAGATGCGGATTGCGTTGGAACGGGTGCCCATCAGGGACCGTCTTGAGCGCCGCGTGCGCCAGCCGGATCTGGTCTGCCGGGGCGTCTTGGCCGAATAAGGCACCGAATGCGTGTTGGATCGGGTAGACTCCAGCCCGACCATAGGGCGCATAGACCATCAATCCCATGCCGCCCTCGGGCGATAGCGCATCGGCCAGCGCGCGAAACCCGGCATCCGGATCGGGCAGGTGATGCAGGACCCCGCAGCAATCGATGTAGTCGAACGGGCCATGTTCGGGCGCCGTCAGAAGATCGCCGGTCAGAAACCGGATTTCGAGCCCGCGTGCGTTGGCGCGTGCCTCGGCCACCGCCCGGCTGGCCTCGGACATATCCAGATACGTCACCTCGGCCGGACAGCCCAGATCGGCCAGCTTCTGTGCTAGCATGATCAGCCCGTCGCCGGTGCCGCCGCCGGCGACCAGCGCCCGGAACGGCTGGGACCAGTCGCGCTGGCCACGGAAAAGGTAGTGATCGATCTCGACCGGGTGCGAGGGCGATCCCTCGATCAGGCGGCTCGCCTCGTCCGCGGGGTCACGCTCGGGATAGGGATAGGTCTCGTATTGTCGGCGTACGGCGTCCATCGCTCGTCTATGGCGGATCGGCCGTCACGCCGCAATACGAAGGATGCCTCAGTCGTCGCCGTGGACATCCGTCCATTCGACATCCAGATCCCATTGCAAGCTGTTCATCTGATCGACCAGCCATTCGTTCCGTTTCTTGGCATCGCCCAGGCTGCGGTCGCAGGATCCGTAGGACTTGTAGAGCATGTGCAGAACCTCGGCCATCACATAGGCGACGCCCGAGTCGACGATCGGCACATTCACCCAACTGCCGGTCCACAACCCCTCGATCAGGCTGGGCTGCGGGGTCTCGTTCATCACGCGCTCGCGGATCTTGCCCTCCAGAACGATCTGACGCGCCGTGTGCTTGAGAAAATCCTCAAGGTATCCCGCATCGAGCTCGTTGGTGCCCAGCCACGTCCATTTGGGATCGTTCAGCCAGCGGTAGTAAAGCGAGATTCCGCTGAGCGTGTGCGGCGTCCAGCGGGCCATTTCTTCCGAGGCGACCTTCTCGGCCTCCTTCCTGACTGTCTTGAACGCGGCTTCGATCAGCATGCGATTCTTGGAATCCTTCAGGAATTCGCGTTGTTCGACCGAGACATCGGACCCGCCAAGATCCGAGACTGTCGAGTAGATCGTGTTCAGGTCCGCCGCCAGACTGACCGCCTGGAACGAGCGCCCAACGACCATCGCGACCTGAGCGCCCTTGATCAGCGTTCCAAACCCGAGCGTCGCCACCGCCTCGACGATTGCGATGCCGATGTTCGTCCAGGCCTGGTCGCTGACATGTTCCTTGAAGATCTTCGAGGTCCGCGCGACCTCGCGCTTGTAGTGGTTCCGCTTGCTGTTTGCGATGTGGTGCTGAACCTGAATATGGAACTCCTCGGCATCGTAGAGCAGCAAGTAGAGCGACTCGTAGGCCAGAAGTTTACCGATCTTTGGCGCCAGAGTTTGATCCAGCGCCGCCTTGCGCATGAGTTCATCAACAGGATAACCGGACATGCGATCTCCTTCTCTAAATAGATGTATAAAATTGGGCTCTCACCCCACATGAGAACGGTTATGAATACCATTCCCGTCGGTCGAATTCAAATTTTCAACTTGGCGTTAAGCGCTTTCGATTCGTGCAATCACAAGTGTTCTGTCATCGGACTGTATCGCCCGGTTCGTTTGCTCGCCGAGATGTTCCAGGACGATCGTCAACGCCGTCGCGGCGTCGGCACGCATGGCGGCGGCCAGTTGCATCGCATCAGAGATCCCGTCAACGCCGAAAAACGACGGCGTGCCCGTGGAATTGCCGGTGTGAAGCTCGGCCTCGGTCAACCCATCAGTGAACAGGCAGATCAGGTCGCCCGGTCGCACGTCGACCGTCCCGCAGGAGTATGTCAGGTGGTCGGACAAGCCAATCGGCGGCCCGCCGCGCACGTCGAGCGATCTCGGCGGCTCGCCCGGCCGCGCAAGGATCGGCATGTCGTGACCGGCACTGCTGTATTCCAGCGTCGCCTCGATGGGATCGAACAGGCAGGCGACGCCGGTGACGAACATCTGGTCACGGTTGTCCCGGGTGATGTCCCGGTTGGCCTGATCCTGCACCGACCCGAGGTTTTCGCGAACCAGAGCGGCATTTTTCCAAAGGCTTTTGGACAGTGCCATGAACAGGCTTGCCGGGACGCCCTTGCCGGACACGTCGGCGATCGAGAAGAACACCTTCCCGTCGCGTCGGGTGACGTAGTCGTAGAAATCGCCGCCGACGACCTGGGCGGGCTGGATGTGACATGCCAGTTGCAGCATGGGCACGGGACGCGCCTCGCCCGGCGGCAGCAGGCTCATCTGGATGCGCCGTGCAACGTCCAGCTCGCCGTCCAGCCGTGACCGCTCGGCCCGTTCGTGCAGCAAGGCGAGTTGCGTTTCCTGATGCCGGCGGTCCCGTTCGATCAGATAGGTCGCCATGGCGAAGCCACCGGCGATCAGCAGCCCCATGCTCAGCCCGATGCCATCCAGCAACACTCCGGTCGTCGCGAACAGTGCGACGCTGAACGGCAGGAATGCGAATGTGATCAACAGACCAATCGGCAGCATCTGCGTCGAGGATCTGAGGCCAAAGAACGTCGAGAACGCCAGTGCGAGGCTGAAGAAGACCACGATCTCGGCCCAAGCGAGCCAGGTTGGCCGGTACTGGAAGTCGCCATCCAGGATCTGTTCGACCATCTGGCCGATCAACTCGCCCGTCATGGCGTTCTGGAACAGCGGTGTGTCGATCCGCCCGGCGAAATCTCCCAACCCGGTCGTCACGATGACGAACTTGTCCTGGAATGCGGCTGGATCGATCGTGCCCGCAAGCACCGCGTCACCATCCAGATAAAGATCAGGGTTCTTGCCACGCAGGTAGAAGCGTGTCGTGCCGTCGCGATCCATCGGGACGCTCAGGTCGCTGCCCAGGTCCATGCGGACATCTGACCACCATCCGCCGACAAGATCCGGCGCGGGCAGATCCAGCCCCTTGCGGATCAGCTGGATCGCCATGGCGTCGTAACGCGCGACCGGAGCCGGCCCGCGATACAGGATCTGGATTGTCGAGGCTTTGCGCAGCGTCGATACCGTGCGGATATCGTCGACAATCACGCCCTCGGCAGCGGCGCGCGTGCGCAGTTCGGGATGAACGGACAGGGCGGTCGTGAATTTCGGCGCATCCGGCAGCGATGTGACCGCCCCGTCCAGAGCGCGCAGCGATGCCTCTTCACGCAGACCGTGCGCCAGCCCGACCCCGCGCTTGCGCAGGATCGGCACGCGCGCCAGGGCGCTTTCGTCGAACAGGGCGACAGGTGCCACAACCGTGTGCGCTGCCATCGCGGCCGCGAGCTGTTGCGTCCGGGGGCCGGTGAAGCCGGGCCCGGTCTCGATCAACTCGAAGATCCCCAACCCGTCCAGGAGGACATCCAGCCCGATCGCCTTGGCGCCGCTCTCTCCAATAAGGGTGACAAGCTCGGCGATGCGCTCGCGGGGCCAGATGCCCTGCATCCGGACCCCACCGGGCGCCTTTTGCAGCGCGACGATCCGAACGGCATCGCGTGATGCATCAGGTGCGCGCTCGAAATTCTGGTGCAGCAGGTCGAACCAGTCGGTGCGCCAGGGCAGCTCCTGCTTCTGCACGGTCAAGATACAAGCGGCGAGCGTCATCGCCAGGACAATGGTGAGCCGGATAACCAGACCCAGCCGCCGTCGGCGCGCCCGCTCGTCGGCATACATCCTTGGGTTCCGGGTCTTCGCGTTCATCCGCCGTCCGGGATACTGCTCTATCCGGCAACGGAGCCGCGCCGGACAGCGGAAAATTGACATCTCTGCGACATTTCCCGCCGCTATCGAGCATGACGTGCCACATGCCTGTCTGTCTAGCTGTAGAGATACCGCAGGAGATTTCCATGGCCAACGACCATTCGCCCTCTCATATGCCGCGCAAGATCGACCCGTCGCGCAGGCCCGCGACGAAACCCGACGGAACACCGGACGACCCGAACCGGGTCGAGATCGGGCCGACGCAACTGGCCTTCGACGAATGGGCAGCTGCCGGGATCGACGTGCCCAATCTGGAGCGGATGCGCAACCATCGGCATGGGCGCATCGTCGATGCACTGGCCAAGTGGGATTATGGTGCGGTTTTCCTGACCGACCCGCTGAACATCCGCTACGCGACCGACACCACGAACATGCAGCTCTGGAACGCCCACAATCCGTTCCGCGCCTGTCTGGTCTGTGCCGATGGCTACATGCTGATCTGGGACTATGCCCGGAACGAGCATCTGTCGTCCTATGCCCCGCTGGTGCGCGAGGTTCGGTCGAACGCCGGGCTGTTCTACTTCTCGGCCTCGGACCTTGCGCATGACCGGGCCGAGGCGCTGGGCGACCAGATTGTCGACCTGATCCGCGAACATTGCGGCGGCAACATGCGGGTGGGCGTCGACAAGATGCAGCTGCATGGGATCCGCTCGCTCGAGGCGCGCGGCGTGATCGTGGAAGACGGCGAAGAGATCATGGAAAAGACCCGTCTGATCAAAGGACCGGACGAGATCTCTGCCATGCGCTGTGCGCTCTATGCCTGCGAGCAGGCGATGCACGAGATGGAGGACGCACTTCAGCCCGGCATGACCGAAGTTGACGCCTGGGCGGTGCTGCAAACCGGCAACTTCCGCCGCGGCGGCGAATGGATCGAGACGCGGATCCTGAATTCGGGCCCGCGCACGAACCCATGGATGCAGGAATGCGGACCCCGCGTGCTGCAGGAGAACGAGTTGTTCGCCTTCGACACCGATATGATCGGTTGCTATGGCATGTGCGCCGATCTCAGCCGGACATGGTGGATCGGGCCGGGCGAGCCCTCGGCCGAGCAGAAGCGGCTGTATCGCGAAGCGAAGGATTTGATCGTCGAGAACACCGCCAGCCTGAAGCCCGGCATGACGTTTGAGGAGGTTTCCCACGCGGGTCGCGAACTGGCCGAGGAGTTCATCCCGCAGCGCTATGGCTCGAAGATGCACGGCGTCGGCCTGTGCGACGAGTGGCCGTCGATCAAGTGGCCCTGCGATGTCACGCCGATCTGCGGCAACTACACGCTGCAACCGGGCATGATGCTGTGCGTCGAGACGTATATGGGCGTCAAAGGCGCCAAAGATGGCATCAAGCTGGAAGATCAGGTGTTGATCACCGAGGACGGGGTCGAGAACATGACGCACTATCCTTGGGACGAAAAGCTTCTGGCTTGATCGGCCGAGCGCGCCCGCCAGATTGTTTCAAGTCTTGGCCATGCGGTGATCTGCTGTGATTTGCGACGCCCGCACGCAATTCCCAAATCTGATCGTAGAAAAAGACGATCAGGGGTAAAACAGATGAACGAACATCTCTCTGCAATTGTTGACGAAGCCACACCAGAGGACGCCTGGAACGCGCTGGCGATCGACGATGACGCCGTACTTGTGGACGTCCGCTCGCGTCCGGAGTGGTCCTTTGCCGGGATGCCGGATCTGTCGGAACTGGGCCGCGAGGTCTGGACCGTCGAATGGCAGACTTGGCCGGACATGACGCAAAACCTGGGCTTTCTGACCGATCTGGACGCACAGATGGGTGACGAGTTGCCAAGCCGCATGTTCTTCCTGTGCCGGGCGGGCCCGCGTTCGCTGGCAGCGGCGCGCGCCACGGCCAAGCAGCTCCACTCACGCGGCATCAATGTGCACATCACGAATGTCGCCGAAGGCTTCGAAGGTGCGCAGAACGATAGCGGACAACGCGGGACGCTGAGCGGCTGGAAGGCGGCGGGCCTGCCCTGGCGGCAAAGCTGAGCACGCGGAAAGGTCAGGCCTGATTGCGGCACGTCCCGTCGCGATCAGACCAGACGGCGGGCGGTTTGATGGCGCAGCCTTCGGGATCGGAGGCCTGTTATGAACCAGCATTTTTCCGATACCCGCAAGATCGATCCGACCCGCGCGGACCGCGTCCGCCCCGATGGCACGCCCGACAATGATGACCGCGCCGAAATCGGACCGACGCCGCTGGCCTTTGCCGAGTGGGCGGCTGCCGGGATCACGCCGCCGAACCTTGCGCGGATGCGCGAGGACCGGCACGCCCGGCTGGTCAAGGGGATCAACGATCGCGGCTATGGCGGCGCGCTGTTCTTCGACCCGTTGAACATCCGTTTCGCGACCGACGCGACCAACATGCAGCTTTGGAATGCGCACAACCCGTTCCGGGCCTGTTTCGTCGCGGCGGACGGCCACATGGTCCTGTTCGAATACAAAGGGTCCTACCGCTTTCTCTCGGGCTTCAATCCGCTGGTCAGCGAGGTTCGTGGCGGGGCGGCGATGTTCTACTTCTCGAACGGTGACCGGCTCGAACAGGATGCGCACACCTTCGCGGGAGAGCTTGGCGCGTTGATGGCCGAGCATTCTCCGAACATGCGCATCGCCGTCGACAAGATCATGGTGCCGGGCTACCGCGCCCTGACCGAGGCGGGCTTCACGGTCGAGGAAGGCGAGGAACTGGCCGAGAAAGTGCGCTCGATCAAGGGACCGGAAGAGATCGCCGCCATGCGCTGCTGCATGCACGCCTGCGAGCTGTCGGTCGCGGCGATGGAACAGGCAGCCCGCGACAATGCCGGGGGTGGGATGACCGAGGACGATGTCTGGGCCGTGCTGCACGCCGAGAACATCAAGCGCGGTGGCGAGTGGATCGAAACCCGGCTACTGTCTTCGGGCCCGCGGACCAATCCGTGGTTCCAGGAATGCGGCCCGCGTGTGCTGAAGAACAACGAGATCCTGGGCCTCGATACCGATCTGGTCGGGTGCTACGGCATGTGCTCGGACATCTCCCGAACCTGGTGGATCGGCGACGAAGAGGCGCCTGCCGAGATGCGTCGCCAGTATCAGATCGGCGTCGAGCACATCCAGACGAACGCCGAGTTGCTGAAGCCCGGTGTGTCGTTCAAGGAACTGACCTTTGGCGGGCACCTGCTGGCGCCAGAGTTTGTCGAGAGCCGTTACGGCTGCAAGATGCACGGGGTTGGTCTGTGCGATGAGTGGCCGCTGATCACCTATCCCGAAGACTGGCGTGTGGGTGCTTTCGATTATGTCGTGCAGCCCGGGATGATGTTCTGCGTCGAGGTCGTGGTCGCCCACAAGGGCGGTGATTTCTCGATCAAGCTGGAGGATCAGATCCTGATCACCGAGGATGGCCACGAGAACCTGACCAACTATCCATTCGATCCGCGCCTGATGGCGTGAGGCGCGGGTTTCGCCCGCTCGCACTGCGCCCTGCGGGCGCACCGCTCGGGAGCGATCAGGCCCGCCACCACCCCCACCGCCGCCAACGAACGCTGCGCGTCCGTTGGCGGCGGTGGGGGTGGTGGCGTTCAATTCGAACAAGCCTCCCAGCGCGGGTCGTCCTGGGTCACCAGATCGGCGGTTTCGAACTTGCCGCGATTGTAGTTGAAGTAGGTCACCTGTCCGCGGACCACGCCGCCCGGGAAATCATCGCCCAGGATGCCACGCCAGCGGTTTTCGATCAGCACCATGGCGCCCGGATCGTTGCGCAGCGCCGGGATTGCCGTGGCCGGTCCGGTGTTGTCGGTGTCGGTGCCGTTCAGGAAGATCAGGCTCGGCTCGCGATAGCCGATGGAATGCAGTGGGCCCGAGGCGCATGGTTGATATTGCTGCGCAAGCGCCGTGATCCGGGGACTGGCGAAGGCCGTTGTCAGTGACGGCAGACCGAACTGCAAGACTGCGGGGTAGAGCACGAGGGCAGCGATCAGGCTGGCGGTCACCTGTGCTCTGATCCGGCTGTCCAATGCGGCGCGGGCGGCGTGCCAGGCGGCCCACCCCCCGATGGCGACAAGCGGCAAGATCGGCCAGACGACTTTCTGCTGCAGGATGGCTGGCAGAATCAGGAGCGCGCCGATCAGCAAGACGACTGGCAGAAGCGTCAGGACAGCGCTGGCCCGGCGCAACCAGAGTGGCGCCTCGGTGCGGTTCTCGGACAGGACCCATGCCGCAACCGCGATGGCCAATGCTGGATAGACGGGCAGCACGTAGTGCGGCAGTTTCGTTGGCACGATCTCGAGGATGATCCAGAATGGGATCACCCAGCCGGCCAGCAGCCGCAGCCACGGTTCTCGGCGCCCGGCCCACAACCCGATTGCAGCAAGCGGCAACAACGCTGCCCAGGGCCAGAAGGTCAGCCAGACCAAAGCCGAATACAAACCCGGCGGTCCCCAGTGCTTCTCCTGCCCGCTGGTCAGCTTGGCACCCATGTCCCGCCCGAGGGACTCGGCGAAGAAGGCGCCGTCCGAGACGATCCAGATCGCCACGAGCCAGGGCGCGACCAGCGCGACCGTCAGAGCCACTCCGGCAAGCGGTTTGAACCGCATGAAAGCAGGTGGTGCGCGCGTCGCGATCCAGATCCAGACGAAGGCGAGCACGGCGATCGCAGGAACAATCGGACCTTTCAGCAGGATGCCGCCCGCGATCCCGAGCCAGAAGATCAGCACCGCAGCCCAGCCGCCCGCGCCCAACAGGAGATGCGCCATGCCCCCCAAGACCGCAATCGCGCTGGCCAACAGGGCGGCATCGGTCTTGGCGATGTTGGCCTCGCCCGCCAGCAGCAAGCTGGTCGCCATCATCAGGCCTGCGAGAACCGCAGCACGGTCGCCGATCAGCGGGCGCGCGGCCCAGACGGTCAGCAGGGCCGCCAGGACAGCCGCCAATGCAGACGGGACCCGGTAGGCCCAGATCCCGGCTTCGGCCCCGCCGCCCAGCACCTGCGCCGAGGCGGCCTGCAGCCAGTAGATGCCGACAGGTTTCTTCCAGCGCGGCTCGTCCTGGAACCGAATGTCGATCAGATCGCCCGTCTCGAGCATCTGCTTGGATGCCTGCGCAAAGCGTGCTTCGTCGCGGTCGGTGACGGGCATCGCCCACAGACCCGGCAGAACGACGGCAAGTGCCACGATCAGGATCAGAGCCGTCGCGCGCAATCGGCCCGCAGATGCCCAGTCGAGCGTGCGGCGGAATCCATCCTCGAACCGGTCAAGCATATCGCGACCGTGTTCGGAGCGCGGCGGGATCAGTTGCCGCTGGGTGCGGTCGGAAGTGGTATCTCGCCGTCATCGCCCGTCGGCGTGGGAAGATCCGGTAGCGGGATCGCACCGCTTTCGAGGGATGCCGGGGAGCCGTCGAACACCGAGCCGGTTCCCTGGCCACCGCCCGCGACGATTGCGAGCATGATCGAGGTACAAAGAAAGCCGATCGCCAGGAGCCACGTGATCTTGCTGAGCGCCGTGGCAGCTCCGCGCTGCGAAACCATCCCGCCGCCGCCGCCGCCAATGCCCAGTGCACCGCCCTCTGAGCGCTGCAAAAGCACAACGACGATCAGGAAGACCGCAATGATAAGATGAACGATCAGCAGAACGTTTTCCATGGGAACCCAGCCAGATGTCCGGAACAAGCGGCGCTTCTATACGCAGGGATTTGGGATGTCGAGCGGCAATCACAAGGGTGGGAGCCATGGTTGGCCCGTGTCAGAGTGAGCTTTCCGGGGGCGCTGGTTCGGCGAGGCAGGGGCGATGGGATATGACGGCGACAGTTTCTTCACGCTGAGTTCGGCCGGGCAGGCTGGGCTTGCGGTGCTGTCATTCTGTCTCGCAATCGGGATGATCGTGCTGACGGTCTGGCTGGCACGCGGGCATCGCCCGATCCTGCGGATCGCGATCTGGCTGGCCGCGTTCACGGCATTCCTCGCGCTGTCACCGCAGGTCTACTACACCTACTACCGGGTGATCATTCCCGGCTTGCCATTGCAATGGGTGGTTGCCTGGCCAGACCCGCTCGAGGCGCTTCGGCTCTTGGCCTTCGTGGATCGCCCAACGCTGTCGGCGCACGGGCGCGGTATCCTTGGCTGGCTCATGCTGATCGCGGCTGTGGTTGCCGTTCGTTTCAAGACCGCCAGGCGTTGATCAGCGCCTTTGACTGCTATTGCACTTGCTGCTGGATCTGCCGGATCGTTGCCGTTCCAGGCAGCACCGGTGGCTCGCTTTCAGGTGCTGCCACGACGTCGACCCCGACCGACAGCAACTGACGGCCAGCACCGACGACGATCCCCGAGACCGGAGCCACGTCGGAATAATCCCGGCCCGACGCAAGCGTGACATGGTCCACACCCGGCACGCAGTCGTTCGTCGGATCAAAGTCGACCCAGCCGAAGGCCGGATCCCAGACCGATACCCAGGCGTGGCTTGCGTCAGCGCCCTGCAAACGCTCCTGCCCCTCCGGCGGGACGGTCCGAAGGTAACCCGAGATGTAACGCGCCGGGATGCGCAGCGACCGCAACGCCGCAAGCATGACATGCGCGAAGTCCTGGCACACGCCGCGCTTCAACTGGAAACTCTCGCTCGCCAGCGTTTCCGCGCCGGTGGCATCGGTGTCGTACTTGAAGTCGCTGTAGATCCTGCTCATCAATTCCTGAGCTCCGGCAAGGATCGGGCGTCCGGCTTCGAAGGATTCGGTCACATAAGCCTCGATCGCCACGTCTGGCGCCGACATGGCCGAGGGAAACGCATATGGCGACAACTCGGCCACCGGGGTCGCTTCGTCCAGGCCCAAAGCGGCCGCGCGCGTTGCCTCCCACGGAACGGATGCCTCGAAGATCAGCGCCGTGCGCTCGGCCCGGTCGATCCGGCTGGTCGCGATGATCTCCAACTCGTCATGCGGGCGCGAGATCGTTGCGACATGCACCCGATTGCCGAACATGTCTTCGTGTGTGTCGATCGCCTCGGGCTCCGGCAGGATGTTCACACTCGAGAGGATGACGCGCTGGCCGGGGACCGTGACAGGGCTGAGCCGCAACAGATGCTGCGAGAACGCGGCAGGATTCGCGTAGCGGTAATGCGTGCGGTGGCGGACATCCAGCCTCATGACGACACCTCGGCGTCGTTCGGCAGACGGGCCTGGCTGACAAGGGCCTCGGGCGCATCGGCGTGCGCGAAGAACGCACGGCTGATCAGGTCCGAAATCTCGGCCAGATCGCTCTGGCACCGCGTCAACAAATCGGTGAGTTCGGGCCGTATGTTATCGTCATCGGTCGCTGCGAGGGCATCCGCATCGAAGAGGCGCAAATCGGTCAGCAGTTTCAACGCACGGCGGTGCTCGGGCCGACGATAGGGCACGTCGGTCGGCAACTCGTGCAGCACCTTCTCGAGCCGGTCGACCTGATAGGCCAGCGAGCGCGGGTTGGTCTCGTCCAGGATCAACAGGTCCAAAACGGCAGCGGGCTGCACGGTCATCATGTAGCGCGAACGATAGGCCGAGGACGAGTCGCTCAGCGTCAGCCAGGCCCGCAGACGGCTTTCCTCGTGCGTGTTCACGCCCGCCGCCATCTGCTCGGCCACCGCTGCGATCTGAACGCCACGCTCCAGCCGCCGCCCGATCTCGAGAAACCGCCACGCAAAATTGCGCGTCAGGTTCTCCTGCGCCGATCCGGCAAAGGCGGCAAGCGCCTGCAAAGAGTCCTCGATCATGCGCACCAGCCCGGCGTTCTGGCGCAGCGCACCCCGGGCCTGCCACCGCCGGTCAGAGCACAGCCGTTCGATATAGCGCCAGCTTTCGGCCGAGATCGACGTGCGTGCCCGCATCCCGCCCGAGCGCAGGATCCGCAGAATCGACGGCACGCTCGCGACATCGTCGCCGCGCGTCAGGCGGTGGATCGCATCGCGGTACCGTGCAGCACCCGTCAGGGCCTCGTCGGGAGAGGCATGGATCTCGATGATGTCGCACAAGAGGTCAGGGTCAGAATCCGTCCGGTTGCCGTCCAGATGACGTTGGACGCAGACGCCCAGAACGCGCAGCACGCTTTCGGTCCGCTCGGCATTGCGCCCCAGCCAGAACAGTTCGTCGGCGACGCGGCTGAGCAGATCGCGTCCCGTGCGCCGCAGATGCGCTTGCGCATAGCGGTCATCCAAGCGCGTCGTGATCTGCGCCGGTGTGCTTGGCTCCGCACCCGGCAGAACCCAGACATCCTTGCCAAAGCCCAGAGCGGACGGCACGCCAGAGGCCGGCATGCGTGTTGCGACACCGCCCGGTGCGACGCTCCATCCATCCTGGGTGCGCGAGGCGAAGACCCGCATCATCCAGGGCGCGCGGCTCAGACCTTCCCCGGTCCAGAAAGCCGTTTCGGCCACATCCGGGGATTGCACGGCGCAGAACCGCTCGCCGAACCGGCCAAGCAGTGTTTCAATGTCTCCGCCGTCGCCATCGACGGTGCCGCCATTCATGTCCGCAGCGCTGGCGAGCAGGGTATCGCGGCTGTTCAGCGGGACGATGCGCCAGGCTTCGCGTTCCTCGAGCACCTGTTTGCGCGCGCGTTCGCCGCCCAGCCAAAGGCAAGGCGCATCCCTGAGGTGAAGATCCTCGCCCAGCAGGAATTGTGCGAGGCGATGCGCATACGGCGCCAGGGCACGATGCGCCATGACGGCAGAACCGATGCCGTTGACGATCTTGAGCGAACCGGACCGCGCCGCGAGCGACAGCGCCGGGGCACCGAAGGCAGCCCGGCCGGGCCGGTGCAGCGCGTCGACGCTGGAATCCGCGACACCGCGCAAAAGGACATCGATCCGGCGCAACCCACCCAGGGTTTTCACAAAGGCCGATCCGTCGCGCACCGTCAGATCGGCTGGTTCAACAAGGGCCGCATCCATGTAGCGGGCAAAATAGGCATGGCTGAAGAAGCGGGGGTCCTTCTCGCCGCTCGTCAGCAGCGCAAGACGCCCGTCCCAGCCCATCATGTGGCCCAGATGATCCTGGAACCGGGTATAGTGCGACGCGAGGCGCCGCACCCCCATCTCGATGAACGGATCGGCGAAGGCCTGGCTGGTCGCGATCCGGTTCGAGAGCAACCAGCCATCGCCCAGCGGCGTATCCACCCGGTCGCCCAGGATAACCCAGCGCCCATCGGCGGTGCGCGCGACATCGGCCTCGTAGATATGCACCCAGTTGCGTGGCGGGCGGCTCCAGCCCGCGCAATGCGCGGCAAAGGCCGGACCACCATAGACCAAGCCCGGCGGCAGCAATCCTGCACCCAGGGTCCGCCGGTCGGTGTAGACATCGGTGACCGCGGCGTCGGCCAGACGGGCGCGTTGCAGGATGCCCTCTTCCAGTTCACGCCAATCCTTGTCGGTCAGGATGACCGGCAGCGCATCTTCCTCGGCATCCGGCGTTCCGTGTGCTGCGAATGCGATGCCGCTCTCCGTGCGCAGGCGCAGCAGATCGGCATTGGCATCGTCGTATCCGGTGCGTCCGATCTCGGCGAGCCAGTCGATCAGCCCGCGCCAATGCGGCCGCAGCGCGCCGTCGCTGGACAACAGCTCGTCGTGGACGCCCGACACCGGGCGCCCGTATCCTGCCAGCAGGGCCTCGCGGATCTCCGCGATCCCGGGATCGACGTCGCTGAGCGTCAGCATCTCAAAGCCACTATCACCTGCTCAAACCGTTCTAGCCGTGCCGCCGCAGATCCAGCGTCAGCGGAAAGTCAGGATGCATGCGCGCCGCCATCGGAGTGTAGCCATCCGGGCTATGTCCATGCGGAATGAAACGCGCGAGCCTTCGGCCTTCCGCTTCCAGATCGTTCACAGGCTGGTCGTCAAAGCTGCGGCCACCCGGATGCGCCACGTGATAGACACACCCACCAACCGAGCGTCCGCTTAACCGATCGTAAAGATCGATGGTTAAGGGAGCATGAACTCCGATTGTCGGATGCAGGCATTGCGGCGGCTGCCAGGCCCGGAAGCGGATCCCGCAGACGTATTCGTCCGGGCCCGAGGCTCGCGTCAGCGGCACCTCGATCCCGTTGCAGGTCAGGCGATACCGGTCCGACATCGGACCTGCAACGCGCAACTGGATCCGCTCCAGCGAACTGTCGACGTTGCGCGCCGTGCCTCCGATCGCGCCGGTCTCGCCCAGAACGTTCCAGGGTTCGATCGCGCCGCGAAGCTCGATCCGAATGCCCTGGTAGTCGACATCGCCCAGCAGCGGGAACCGGAATTCGAACTGCGCCTTGAACCATTCGGGATCCAGATCGACGTCCAGCGCTGCACCGGTCTCCTCCAGCACTTCGAGGAAATCCGTCCAGATGTAATGCGGCAGCATCCAGCGATCGTGCAGGGCAGTGCCGTGATGGATCAGCGGCTCGCGGTAGGGTTCGCGCCAGAACCGTGCGATCAGCGCGCGCAGGACCAGTGATTGCGCAAGCGCCATCCTCGGATGCGGAGGCATCTCGAAAGCGCGGAATTCGACCAGACCCAGACGCCCGGTCGGGCTCAATGGGTCGAACATCTTGTCGATGCAGATCTCCGAGCGATGCGTGTTGCCGGTCAGATCGGTCAGCAGATCGCGGAAGATCCGGTCAACCAGCCAAGACGGCGGGGTCGGCCCGGCCTTCTCGGCCTCGGCCAGCGCAATATCCAACTCATACAGCACATCCTGACGCGCCTCGTCGACGCGCGGTGCCTGGCTGGTCGGGCCGATGAACACGCCCGAGAACAGATAGCTCAGCGCGGGATGCCGCTGCCAGTAGCGCACCAGCGAGGCCAGCAGATCCGGGCGCCGCAGAAACGGGCTGTCATTCGGCGTCGCACCGCCCACGACAATGTGGTTACCGCCGCCCGAGCCGACCTGCCGCCCGTCATGCATGAACTTGATCGTGTCCAGCTTGCAGTGGCGCGCCGCGTCGTACAGTTCCTCGGTCACCTTCACCTGATCCGACCAGTTCGCCGTCGGGTGCACGTTGACCTCGATCACACCGGGATCGGGGGTCACCTTGATGACGTTCAGGCGCGGGTCGAAGGGTGGCGCATAGCCGTCGATGTGCACCTGCAGACCGGTTTCCAACGCCGCTTCCTCGATCGCGGAAATCATATCGACATAGGCCTCGGCGTTCTCGACCGGCGGCAGAAAGATGCTCAGCTTTCCGTCGCGCGGCTCGACTGTCACGGCGGTGCGGACATACTCGGTGTGGATCGCGCGCAGCGGATCGTGCGGCACGCTGGGTGCTGTGGCCAATACGGTCACAAAGCCCGCCGGCAACGGCTGCAGTTCCGGCCAGTGCCGGGTCTCGCCGGTTCCCTCGTGGACGATTTCGATATGTTCGGGCGGCGGCGGCGCGCCACTCCCCGGTCCCAAGGGACTCCCCAACGCGCTGCCGCGGCGTTGCAACACCACCGAGCGGCGCGGCAATGCCAGCCGCTGGGCGAACGGATCGCGCTGGACGATGAAGGGATAGTCGCCCTCGTCGAGCCAAGGCAGCGAGGTCAGAGGCAACCGATAACCCGCAGCCGAATCTCCCGGCGCCAGGAACAACCGCCCGCGCCGCGTCCGCCACTTCTCGGTCACCCAGCGGTACCGCCTGCGTGGATTGCGCCGCGCCGTCGCCCGCGACATCGCCAACTGGACCGGCAGCACCATGCAGACCGGGTTGCGCAACCCGCGCTCGAAGGCCGTCGCGACCTGGCGCCGTTCCAGCGGATCGTCCAACTGGTTCGAGGCCGGATCCAGATTGTCTGGCAGCTTCGCCTCCTGCAGGACATAGGTCGCCGGATCCTCGTAGGCCGGTTCCACATATCCCGCGTCCAGATCGAACGCCTCGGCGAGTGCCGCCGTGAAGCGGCTTGCGTCCTCGACCGTCGCACCCGTCGCCTTCTCCGGCGCGATCAGGTCGGGATCCCCCCACAACGGAACCCCGTCGCCGCGCCAGTAGAGCCCGAACGCCCAGCGCGGAAGCTGTTCGCCCGGATACCACTTGCCCTGACCGAAATGCAGCAGCCCGTTCGGCGCGAACCGCTCGTGCAGGTGCCGGATCAGCACATCGGCATAATGGCGCTTGGTCGGGCCGACCGCCTCGGTGTTCCATTCGTCGGCATCGCGGTCGAGTTCCGAGACAAAGGTCGGCTCGCCGCCCATGGTCAGCCGGACATCGCCCGCCGACAGAATGTCGTCGATCTTCCGCCCCGTCGCGTCGATCCGGTCCCAGTGCGCATCGGTGAACGGATAGGTGACGCGCGGCTCCTCGCGAACCCGGTTCACCTCCATGTGGTGAGAGAACGTGACCTCGCACTCCTCCAGCGCGCCGGTGATCGGTGCTGCCGATTTCGGCGAAGGTGTCGCTGCCAGCGGGATATGCCCCTCGGCCGCGAACAGACCCGAGGTCGGGTCAAGCCCGATCCAACCGGCACCGGGCGCATAGACTTCGGTCCACGCGTGCAGGTCTGTGAAGTCTTCGTCCGGTCCGGAGGGCCCATCCACGGCCTTCACATCCGGCGTAAGCTGGATCAGATAGCCCGAGACAAACCGCGACGCGAGGCCCAGGCGCCGCATGATGTGGCACAGCAGCCAGGCCGAATCGCGGCACGAGCCCGACCCCTTCTCGAGCGTCTCCTCCGGCGTCTGGACGCCCGGTTCCATCCGGATTGTATAGGCGACCGCATCCTGCACCAGCCGGTTGACCTCGACCAGGAAATCGTTCGTCGGCTGCTCATCGCGCGAGATGATCTCGAGGAACTCCTCGAACAGCGGTCCCTGCTTGCCGGTTTCCAAATAGGGTGCCAGATCCTTTGCCAGATCAGGCTCATAGGTGAACGGATAGCTCTGCGCCTCTTCCTCCAGGAAGAAATCGAATGGATTGATCGAGGCCATGTCGGCGACCAGATCCACCGTCACCGTGAAATGATCGACCTTCTCAGGGAAGACCGCGCGCGCCAGGTAGTTTCCATAGGGATCCTGCTGCCAGTTCAGGAAATGCCCCTCGGGCTCGATCTTCTGGCTGAACGACAGGATCCGCGTGCGTGAATGCGGCGCGGGGCGCAGCCGGATGACCTGCGGACCCAGTGTGATGCGCCGATCATACGTGTAGCGCGTCACATGCGTGATCGCCGCGTTGATGCTCATGGCTCTGCCCGTCCCCGTTAACGTAAGCCGGAAGCTTAACGCCTGCGAGCCGAGATATGTCAACGGCGCGGATCGACCAGATGGCGCAAGCCCGTGCGACCGGGCTTGTCCGATCAGGATACCGCACAACTCTCGATCTTTCTGGAACGGCATTCTGACGCTAGAATCGCCAAAGGGATTGGGAGGACACACATGCCATTGAGTGACAGAATTACGGCCTTCGAAACTGGTGCTGCGTCAGCCAAGCGCCAGAACTATTCACACGCCGCATTTTGGACTTTCTTGGCCTGTTCAACTGCCGGGACTTAGTCGAGGAATCCAATCTGTATGGCAACAAGCACAAAACCGCGTCCTGGGCTGCAGTCGCGGAAGCAGCGAAAACGCCTGGGAACGGTAGGCGGTTGAGCCAGGAGAAGTTCGTCAACGAGGTGAAGCCGATCCTCTGTGGAATGGTGGGCGATGGCGTCGACAACCTGGGTAGCCTGATCGGCGTTGCATCCGAACCAGGATCGCCGGTCGCGCGCAGCGCCGACAAGATACTGCTGGTCATCTGCGATCGGATTGATCCGACAAGGTTCAACGCGAACTATGAAGGTTTCATCAGCGGCGTCGGCGTAAGCGGCGGATTCGTCGATTTGAACGCGGCGGCGGCAGGCTGATCCGGGCGGGCACCGCTGGTGCTGCCCGTCTTGCGAATGACTGGCTTCAGAAGGTGATCAGCACTTCGTCATCGACCTCTGGCAGCGTGAAGGCACCCGTGCCTGTGGCTGTAAGCTGGGTCCGGCGCACGGGGACATAGCGAAACTCCGGTTTAGCGTGCGTTCCAGCGGCAGTCGCAGTGTCGAGAGCGGTCTCGGTCAATTCGGTCGGTTTTGTCATGCTGATCTCCTTCGCAGGGTCAAGGTGACCGAGATTCCGATCCGCGTCTGTATCAGCCGCTACAGATCCTTCGACAATGCGCTTGAGGCTTTTCTGAAAAGGCCATCCGCCTCCCCCACCCACCCACCCGGAGTCGGATGGCCTTTTCAGATCTGCTTGAACTTCAGGCCAGACGCCATCACAGCTCGGGCCGCAGGATCGCCAGCGGATGCGCCCGCAGCGACAGTCGTAGTGCCCGGTAATCCTCGACCACATCTTCGCCAAGCGACGGCTCCGGCAGATCGGGCACCGGTTCGCGCAATCCCTCGCCATCCTCGGCGAACAGCGGCAGCGGGGCTGCCCCCGACGTGCCCTGCGCCTCCCACAGCGCATGGCGCCGTTTCAGACCCGACGGTGCGAACGCATCGGCATTTGCCAGCTTCTCCAGCGCCTGCCGTCCGATCCCCGCACGCCGCCACAGGCTCTCGATATCCGGATAGCCATTGCCCCGCGCCGCCGCGATCCAGTGGCAGTCCTCTTCCTTCAGGCCCTTGATCTGGCGAAAGCCCAGGCGCAAGGCCAACCCGCCCCGGCTGTCGGCTTCCAGCGTGTTGTCCCAGTAACTCGCATTGATGCAGACCGGGCGCACCTCGACCCCGTGTTCGCGCGCATCGCGGACGATCTGCGCCGGCGCATAGAACCCCATCGGCTGCGAGTTCAGCAGCGCGCAGGCGAACACCGACGGGTGATGCCGCTTCAGCCAGGCCGAGGCATAGACCAGCAGCGCGAACGAGGCCGCATGGCTTTCGGGAAAGCCGTATTCGCCGAACCCCTCGATCTGACTGAAACAGCGCTCGGCAAAGTCATGCTCATACCCGCGTTCGAGCATCCCGCCGATGAACCGCTCGCGGAAACTCGAGATCGTTCCGGTCTTGCGGAATGTCGCCAGTGAGCGCCGCAGCCGGTCTGCCTCGTCCGGTGTGAACCCGGCGGCCACGATCGCGATCCGCATCGCCTGTTCCTGGAACAGCGGCACGCCAAGGGTCTTGCCCAGCACCTCGCCCAATTCGTCCGAGGGAAACGAGACCGGTTCCTCGCCCTGCCGCCGCCGGATATAGGGATGCACCATGTCACCCTGGATCGGCCCCGGCCGGATGATCGCGACCTCGATCACCAGATCATAGAAACTGCGCGGCCGCATCCGCGGCAGGAAGTTCATCTGCGCGCGCGATTCCACCTGGAACACGCCCAGCGAGTCCGCCTCGCACAGCATATCATAAACCTCGGGACACTCGGGCGGCAGAGTCGCCAGCGTATATCGGGGCCCCAGATGCGAGGCGATCAGATCGAACGCCTTGCGGATGCAGGTCAACATGCCCAGAGCCAGCACGTCGACCTTCAGGATCCCCAGCGCGTCGATATCGTCCTTGTCCCACTCGATGACGGTGCGGTCGTCCATTGCCGCGTTCTCGATCGGGCAAAGCTTGTCCAATCGTCCCGCCGTGATCACGAACCCGCCGACATGCTGGCTCAGGTGACGCGGGAAGCCGATGATCTGCTCGACCAGCGCCAGTGTCTGCTGCAACCGCCGGTCGCTCGGGTCCAGACCGACCTCGCGCAGCCGCTCCGCCCGGATCGCCTCCTGCGACCAGCCCCAGACCTGTCCCGACAGGGCCGAGGTGACATCTTCGGACAGGCCCATCGCCTTGCCGACCTCACGGATCGCGGCACGGCTGCGGAAATGGATCACCGTCGCCGTCAGCCCGGCCCGCTCGCGTCCATAGCGTTCATAGATGTGCTGGATCACCTCTTCCCGGCGCTCGTGCTCGAAGTCGACATCGATATCGGGCGGCTCGTCACGGGCCTCGGAGACAAAGCGCTCGAACACCATCGAGATCGTGTCGGGCGCAATCTCGGTAATCCCCAGCGCATAGCAGACGGTCGAGTTCGCCGCCGAACCGCGCCCCTGGCACAGGATCCCGCGCGACCGTGCGAAGTGGACGACATCGCGTACGGTCAGGAAATATGGCGCGTAGTTCAGCTTGCCGATCAACGCGAGTTCGCGATCGACCAGCGCCTGAGACCGTTGCGGGATACCATCCGGGTACCGCCAGTGCAGGCCCTCTGCCGCCAGCCGCGCCAGCCGGTCCTGCGGCGTCTCGCCATTGCCCTCGTCAGGATACTCGTAGCGCAGTTCGTCCAACGAGAATGTGCAGCGATCGGCGATCTCTGCGGCGGCTTCGATGGCGCGTGGATAGTCTGCGAAGATCCGCGCCATCGCCTCTGGCCCGCGCAGATGCTGTTCGGCGTTCGGCAGGGCGCGTGTACCCAGATTGTCGACCGTGCGGCCCTCGCGCAGACAGGTCAGGATGTCGGCCAGCTTGCGCCGATTGCCCCGATGCATCATCGGCTGGCAGGTCGCGACCAACCCCATCCCATGCGCCTCGGCGATGTCCGAAAGGCGCGCGAAGCGTTCCTCGTCGCGCCCGTCATAGCGGGGGCTAAGGGCGAGGTGATTCACAAGCCCACGTGGCGCAGAGGACAGCGACCGATCTGGAGGACGCTCGGCATTGGTCGGCTGACTCGCGATCTCAAAAGCGCGCAAATCAGTCATGCTGTAAACAGAGTTGCCATCGCGCCGTCCGAGGGCAGGTCGGGCGCGACCCGCTTCGGGGGCGAGGGGAGAACCCGTGAAATCGATCTCACCCCCCAACACATCCGGCAGCACGGCGATCAGAACCAAGCCCTCGGCCCATTCGGCAACATCGGCCAGCCGCAGATCGCACTCCCCTTTGACGGTTCGGCGCTTGCCGATCGTCAGCAACCGGCAGAGCCGGCCATAGGCTGCCCTGTCGGTTACCAGTGCGATCAGCTCGATCGGCGAGTCACTCAGAACCAGCCGCGCGCCAATGATCAGTTTCGGGATGGACCGGATTTCGGGTTCCGCGCTGTCTTCAAGGTCAGGGCTTCGCTGTCCCGGACTTGATCCGGGACCGCTCGCACGGTCTGCAGGCGGTCCCGGGTCTTCGCCCGGGACAGTGCGGGACATTTGCGCCCCCGGCGCAAGATCCGGCTGGCGCGAGGACGGATCGATCCGGACCTGGGACCGGATCTTGGCGGCGTGCTCGCGCACATCCGAGCCGGTGATGTTCCGGGGCTTCACGGTCACCCGCTCGCGCCGCAGTTCCTTCAGCCGCACATGCGCCCGGACAACCCCGGCCAGCGAGTTCCGGTCCGTGATCGCGATCGCGCCCAGCCCAAGTTCAGCCGCACGCAGCACCATTTCTTCCGGATGCGAGGCCCCGGTCAGGAAGGTGAAATTGGTCGTGCTGGCAAGCTCGGCGAACATGATGTTCGCACTATGTTCTCATGGCAGCGAGTCGGCAAGCGTCCGTCACGCCACACCTGCGCAAGACCCGGACACTGCGATTCCCACATGGATATCGACTTAAACAAACTATGCCCACGTAGATGTCCACCTAAGCCTGCAGGGCTAAGGTGGACATCTTGCAGACCTTGACATCTACTCCGCGGCGGCGCGGAACTCCGCTTTGCGGCCGAGCGCCTCGGCAATGACTCTCGAGGCCGCGGCAACGCCAGAGCCTCCCATCGATGCGCCCATATGAGCCAAGGCGGCCTCGATCGTGCCGAGCGTGCCCAGCACCATTGGCGGGTTCAGATGGCCCATATGGCCGATCCGGAAGGCCTTGTCCTCGAACGAGCCCAGCCCGACACCCAGAACCAGCCCGGCATCGGTCTCACAGATCCGCCGCATCTCCTTGCAGTCAATCGAACCGCCCAGGATCGTCGTGGTCGCATCGCTGCGGTGCGCAGGGTCCGTGATGTTCAACTCGAACCCACCGGGGGCAGCCCATGCCTCGACAGCGGCCCGCACCGCATCCGCGAAGACCGTGTGACGGGCCCAGACGTTCTCCAGCCCCTCGTCGAATAGCATGTCCAGCGCCGTGCGCATCGCGTAGATGTGCTGGATCGGCGGTGTCCCGCAGAATTTCAGGTAATGTGCGCCGTCCATCAGGCGCGGTGTCCAGTTCCAGTAGGGCGTGACCATCTCGGCGGTTTCGTGCGCCTTCAGCGCTTTCTCGGACGCCCAGACCAGGCCCAGTCCCGGTGGCACCATCAGACCCTTCTGGCTGCCGCCAATGGTGATGTCGGCGCCCCATGCATCCATGAAATACGGCACCGAGGCCAGCGAGGCGACGCAGTCCACCATGTAGAGCGCCGGGTGCCCGGCGGCATCGATCGCCTTGCGGATCGCACCGATATCGTTCCAGACGCCCGAGGCGGTGTCGATCTGCACCACAAGGATCGCTTTGATCTCATGGGCCGTGTCGGCGCGCAGACGTTCCTCGACCCTGTCGGGATCGACCGGACCACGGTCGCCAAAATCGATGGTTTCGACCTCGCAGCCAAGCTGTTCCGCCTGCTCGCCCCAGCCGATGGCGAACCGGCCCGAGGCCAGCACCAGAACCTTGTCGCCGCGCCGCATCGTATTCGTCAGCGACATCTCCCAGGCGCCGTGGCCGTTCGAGATCGCCATGAAGACCTTGCCTTCGGTGTGCGCGACCTTGGGCAGATCGTCGAAGACCGAATGGCTGATGTCGACCAGCGGGCCTTCGTACATGTTGGGAAACGAGCGGTGCATCGACCGCAGCACATCCTCGGGTATCACAGAGGGACCCGGAATTGACGTCAGCGCACGGCCACGGTTCAGGTTCATCGCTCATCTCCGGAATGCTGCATGTGCACAGGAGCCTACCCGGCAACCGTGCCATGTCTACGCGAATTCCGTGATTGACGGCATCACGTCGCATGATGGCCGCGCCGTGCAGGCGACGCGGCGTCGTTCGGCATCAAAGCCCCGGCTGGGACCTCAGCCGGTTACCTGACCCCGGCGGATCAGGCTGGGGCGTGAGACATCAACCGACATTTGCTGCCCGGTGGTGTCTGCGCGGCGCATCGCAGCGCGCACGCCAGATTCATCTGCCGGAACGGTTGCCGGGCGTTCTGGAGCCGAAGCACTTGGCTCCGGTACTGCGCCCGCCATCTGGTCCTCTGCCTGGCGTGTCTGAGACGCGCGGATCAGCGTCTCTGCCATGCGGATGAATTCGTCGAGTTTTGCAACTTCTTCGTGTAACTCGGCTCGTCGGTCTAACGCGATCTTCAGAACATCTGTCATGGTTTTCTTCCCCGTCCGTCAGCGATCACCCGGATACGGGATGCGGTATTGGTGAATTATATGTCAAGTTGTGTTTCGCGCAGCAATCTATGGTTGTGCGAGCTGCTTAAAACAAAGTCATTTTGCAAAGAAAGCAGAAGATATGTCTCGTATACAAATTACACTTTCTCGACGTGCAAATGCCCTTTTGCATCCTGCTGTGCTACGTTACGCTAAACGCACAAAAAACTTGGAGGTACAAACGTGGCGACGACGACCAAACCATCGAACAAGGCGTGTTGCGGCCCAGGATACGAATCACCTATGGCAGCCATCAAGGGCCCAAAGGAGAAGATCCTCTACACAATTGCCATCTATACAGGCACAGGCATCGAGAAACCGGACTATCTGGCGACCATCGATAACGACCCCAGATCGCGGACGTATTCCAAGGTCATTCACCGGCTCGAAATGCCGGGCATCGGAGACGAACTGCACCACATGGGCTGGAACGCATGCTCGTCGTGCCACGGCGATTCCTCGATCTCGCGCCAATACCTCCTGCTTCCAGGCGTGCGCACGACGAACATCCACATTGTCGATGTCGCCACGGATCCGAAAGCGCCACGCCTGCACAAAGTGATCAAGGGCAGCACGATCAAGAAGAAGACAAACCTGTCGGCGCCGCACACGGTTCACTGCCTCGGCAGCGAGATCATCATCTCGATGCTGGGCGACGCCAAGGGCAACGGTCCAGGTGGCTTCCTGCATCTCGACAAGGACTTCAACATCGTCGGGCGCTGGGAAAACGATCTCGGCAAGATGAAGTACAACTACGACTTCTGGTACCAGCCGCGCCACAACATGATGATCTCATCGGAATGGGCCTCGCCGAACACATTCATGCCGGGCTTCGATCTGGGCGATGTCGCCGCAGGCAAGTACGGGCAGCAGATCCACTTCTGGGACTTCAAGAAGAAGAAGGTATCTAAAACGGTCGATCTGGGCGCGGACGGAATGATCCCGCTGGAAGTGCGCTTCATGCACGACCCGGACCGGCCCGAAGGCTTTGTCGGTGCCACGCTGTCGTCCAACATGATCTACTTCAAGGCCCAGGGCGAGAAGGGCAAGAAGGTCATGACCAAGAAGGTCATCGATATCCCGCCCGTCGATGTCATCGGCTTCCCGGTGCAGATGCCGTCGCTGATCACCGACTGGCTGATCTCGATGGATGACAAATGGCTCTACCTTGCCAACTGGCTGCATGGCGATGTGCGCCAGTACAACATCGAGGATCCCGAGAACCCGGTCTTCACCGGTCAGGTCTGGATGGGTGGGCTGCTTGGCCGTGCGCCCAAGGTGAACGGCAAGGCGATCGAGGGTGGTCCGCAGATGATCCAGCTCTCGCTGGATGGCAAGCGGCTCTACGTGACAACGTCGCTGTTCTCGACCTGGGACAACCAGTTCTACCCGAACATGACCAAGACCGGCGGCTGCATGGTCCAGGTCGACTGCAACACGCGGGACGGAGGGCTGAAGATCAATCCGAAGTTCTTCGTCGACTTCCGGCGCGAGCCGAATGGCCCGGCGCGGGCGCATGAAACCCGCTATCCAGGCGGCGATTGCACATCAGACATCTGGGTCTGATCCGTAAGACTTGAAGTTAAGACGGGGCGGGCGAAGGTCTGCCCCGTTTTCTGTTCGAGCATCGTTTGGCGGGCATGCGTCTGCGTGGCCGCCGCGCCGTGATCGATGGCCGTTACGTGGCTTCGCCGCGCCAGATCATCGAAAGCACGGCGAGGTCGTCAGACTGCGGTGCACCGGCCCGGTGCGCAGCAACACCCTGGAACAATGCATCGACCAGTGCCGAGGCAGGCGCGTCCGGAAGCAAAGTGCCCGCGATCGTGCTGATCCGGGCCCGTCCGAAAAGGTTGCCGCTTGGATCATTTGCCTCGGACAAGCCATCGGTCACCAGAACGATCGCTTCACCGACGCTCATCTGGTGCTCGATCGATTGAAAGTTCAGACCCGAAGTGATCCCGATCGGCGGTGCGTTCGATTCCACCTGTTTCAGAGCCGTCTGGCCCGGCGTGCACAGGACGACCGGTTCGTGACCGGCGCTCGCGATCTTGAGCGCACCCGTGGCGCAGTTCACATGCACCAAGCTGAGGGTCACGAAGTGCAGGCCCGGATTGTCGTTGCAGAGATTGCTGTTCACCTCGTTCAGGACGGCACCAGGATCGTCCTTGTGACGGAAGGCTGATGCCTTGATCAGAGATTTGGTCATCGCCATCAGAATACCGGATGCCAGTCCCTTGCCTGACACATCCCCGATCACCAGGAACATGTCGTCCGGGCCGGTCATGTAGAAGTCGTAGAAGTCGCCGCCGACCTCGCGGGCCTGCTCGATCCGGGCGTGCAGGTCGAAGCGCGTTTCGTCGGCGAACGAGCTTTCAACGTTCGGAAGAAGCCCGGTCTGGATCAGCCGTGCGCTGTTCATCTCGGTCGCGTGGCGCGCGGCACGGCGCAAAACCGAAACCTCGTCCGCCGTGCGCTCGATCGTCTTCTCTAGGTCGTCAAACTCGATCGGCTTGGTGATGAAATCGAAGGCGCCCCGGTTCATGGCAGTGCGAATGTTCTTGATGTCGCCGTAGGCCGAGACGACGACCGTCTTGGTTTCGAACCGGAGCGGCGTCAGGTGCGAAAGCAGCGTCAGCCCGTCCATGCCCGGCATGTTGATGTCTGTGAGAACAAGATCCACGGCACCCGATCTGGCGAGTTTCGCCAAGGCGTCGTTCCCGTCAGAGGCAAAGATCAGTTCCAACTCGCCCGAGCGAACGCGGCGGCGGAGACGTTGGCGCAGCATCTCCTCGACATCGGGTTCGTCGTCGACCACCATGACGCGCACGGTCATTCCGAAACCTCGCTATCGGTATTGGCTTCGCGCAGCTTCTTGATTTCGGCCAATGCGATCACCGCGGCGGCATCCGAGGGAAGAACAACGGTGAATTCGGCAAACTCGCCTTCCTGGCTGTCGACACGGATTTCCCCGCCATGGCTGTTCACAATGTCATAACTGATCGAGAGGCCAAGGCCAGTCCCTTCTCCCGGATCTTTCGTCGTGAAGAACGGTTGGAACAGTTTGCTTCGATTGGTTGCAGAGATCCCATACCCGTTATCATGGACCTTGATATGGGTGCAGTTCTCATGCGGAAAAGTCGCGATGTGCACCTTCGGGACAAAACCATCCGGCTCGGCGTTGGCGCGCTCCCGCGCAGCCTGTAGCGCATTGCGGATCAGGTTGAGGACAACGCGTGACAGTTCGGTCTGAGAGCCGTGTATCGTCGGCAACTCGTCCGACAGGTCGCGTGTTATTTCGACATTGAACGACGGGTCTTGCGCCCGCGCACCGTGATAGGCGAGGTCGGTTGCCTCATTGACCAAGCGGTTCACGAGCACCGGCGCTCGCGTTCCCGGGTCATTGCGCGAATGCATCAACATGGACTTGACGATTCCGTCCGCGCGGAGGCCGTGGTTCTGGATCCGCTCGAGGTTTTCGCCGAGCACCGCAAGATCGTCCTTCAGGTCCTCCCGACCATTTTCATCAAGATGCTCCAGTGCCGGTTTCATAGAGTCCTGCACGTCCTTGTGGAGATCGCGTGAGAGTTTGGAGAAGTTGATGATGAAGTTCAGCGGATTCTTGATCTCGTGCGCCACGCCGGCGGTCACCGCACCGAGCGAGGCCATCTTTTCCTGCAGGATCAGCTTGTCCTGCGTCTCGCGCAGTTCTTCGAGCGACTTCTGCAAGCGCGCTTCGGCGGCGCGCCTGCGCTCGATCTCGATCGACTGCGTGTTGTGTTCGAGCTGGGTGCGGGTCGCTTCGCGCAGGTAATTCTGATGGATCAACACACTCCAGAGCGCCAGGGCAAGATAGACGATCATGGTGATCAGAACCCAGTCTGCCGCCTTGGCCGTCTCGAAATTGTAGATCAGGACGGCAAACATCGTGATCGCCATGGGTGTCACATAGCCATAAAGCGCTTGCGGGATCTTCCAGGTCGAGATCATCGCACCGGACCAAAGTCCCAGGATCACGATGTAGGTGACGATCTGACCGGTCTCGCCGCCGAGCTGATAGACAACGACCGATCCGCCTGCGATCGCGATCCCGAGGGCCGTTGACCAGACCGCGATTCTGGACATTCGGCGGCTGGAGACACTTGTGGGTGGCGGCCGGTTCCGCAACCGGACCCAACTCAACAGAATGGGCGCGTTGAGGAAGAAGAGCAGGACCACCCAGCCCGCGATGAACCAGAGCGACAGGAACGGAAGCACGCTGAGGCACAGGATGAGCGGTACTACAACGTTGCTGATCATCATCAGCGGCGCGAGCCGAACCATCGTGACCGACTGGTCGATCCGAATTGCGGCGTTAACATCATCGTCCGTTACCACCTGCAATGAGGCGTCCGGAACGTGCGCTGTTTCTGCCTGGGCGTATGTGCTCACGTGCATCAGCTCAAATAACTTCAACCAGATCGTGTTTGATCCGCTTCGGCGAGCAGGTCAATCTTCTCCATCTTGATTTCAATAGTGAGCATCAATCTGGTTAAAACAAGGCCGTGGCGGGTCCTGCGGTCCGCTCATATTCGACACGTTCTTAACGCCTAGATCACGGGTTGTTCTGGCCAAGCCGCTGCAAGCGTTCCTCGATCGCTCCAAGCCGATTGAGGACTTCGTCTCGGTATGCGTCAGTGTTCTTGACGTCTTCTTCATGGTGCGCGTCCTGCATCGAATTGACGATCAGACCGACGAGAAGGTTCACCACCGCGAACGTCGTCACGATGATGAACGGTACGAAGAATGCCCAGGCGTAGGGATGAACCTCCATCACCGGGCGCACGATGCCCATCGACCAGCTTTCCAAGGTCATGATCTGAAAGAGCGAATATGCCGAGCGTCCGATGGTGCCGAACCACTCCGGGTGGCTTTCCGCGAAAAGCTTGGTCGAGATCACGGCGGAGATGTAGAAAATCAAACCCATCAGCAGGAAGACCGACGCCATCCCCGGGAGTGCCGAGATGAAGCCCTCGACAACACGGCGCAGGCGCGGTGTTGCCGTGATCACGCGCAGGAGACGCAGAATACGAAGCGCGCGGAGCACACTGAGCGTGCCTTGCGACGGAATCAGCGCGACACCGATTATGAACATGTCGATCCAATTCCACGGATCGCGGAAGAAGCGTGTGCCGAAGGCGTACAGCTTGACCAGCAACTCGAACACGAAGAAGCTCAGACACAGGGTGTCGAGCACGGCAAGCGTTGCACCCCATCGCGCCACGATCGATGGCGATGTCTCCAGGCCAAGGATCAGCGCGTTCACAAGGATGATGGCGATGATGGCCTTGCGGACAGGCAGGGTCTCGAGCCACTCGGCCAGGCGGGCGCGATCAGTGATCAGGGACATCACAGGTCTCCTCAAGGGGCTTGCGGTCGGTCGGCGACATGGCCGATTGTGCGGCGCAACGCAACGGGGCTTTGAGGCGCACGGAGGATGGAATGAGGGGGCTTGAGGATAAGCGCGCTATCGTTACGGGAGCAGCCCGGGGAATTGGACGGGCGATCGCAGAGCGTTTGCTCGCCGAGGGATGCCACGTGGCCTTTGCCGATACCGATCTGGTGGAGGCCGAGGCGGTCGTTCGCGCCTGCGATCCGGATGCAACCCGTGCGAGAGCGGTCCACGTCGATGTGTGCTCACGCGACGAGATCCAGGCAATGACGGACAGTCTCGTGCAAACGCTCGGCGGGATCGACATCCTGGTCTCCAACGCGGGGATCATGGACCGGATGCCGTTTCTCGAGATGACCGATGTGTTTTGGGAACGCGTTACGGGCTTGAATCTGCAAGGCACGTTTCGCTGCGGTCAGATCGCGGCGCGTCAGATGATCAGCCAGGGCACGGGCGGACGAATCGTCAACGTGGCGTCGAACTCTGGGATCTTCGGCGGGCGCGGGCGTGCGGCTTACGGCGCGTCGAAGGCTGGTATTATCAATCTGACCCAGACCATGGCAATCGAACTGGCCGAGCACGGGATCACGGTGAATGCAGTCGCTCCGGGTCCAACCAAGACGGGCCCACACATGCCGGACGAACCGTGGCCGAGCGTCAAGGGACGTATGCCGCTGGGCCGGTTCGGAACGCCTGCGGAGATTGCAGCCGTCGCGGCATTTCTTGCATCGGACGAGTCGAGTTTCGTGACGGGTCACGTCTACGGCGCGGATGGCGGCTACACGACCTCTGGCATCATGGAAGGCTGAACGCGCGGACGCCTTTAGCCGCTGGACCGATCCTGCAAAAGTGCGCGGACCGCTTCGATCAACTCTGCATTGGAGAAGGGTTTCGTCACAAATCGGTTGGCTCCGGCCGAAAGAGCGGTCTCTCGGTCCTCGGCCTGCCCTTTTGCGCTGAGGATGATGACGGGCAGATCTTTGGCCCGAGGATCCGCGCGCAGGCGCTTCAGGATCTGATATCCGTTCTCGCCCGGCAGCATCACATCCAGCAAAAGCAGATCGGGATCGGCCTGAAAGACAAGCTCGGCGACGCGCCCGCCTTCGGGCTCCACCGTAATCTTGTATCCGGCGCGTTCGAACAGGAACGTGATCGACTTCGCGATGTTCGGCTCGTCTTCAGCGACGATTATATGTGCAGCCATTCCACCCCTTCCCCCGGAGATGGTCGCGTGTGTCTCGACACAGTTACATGTCGTCGGCATTTCTGCAAATGCGCACAGTCGGATCGCCGGTGATACATGTTCCGACATTTTGCCGTGTTGCCGAGTCATGGCTGATTTCGCTAGTCTTTCCGTGGCAGGAAAGGATTGGCCATGTCCGAAGAGACGTCGCCGAACGACTCGACACTGACGCTGAGCACCAAGGTCGAGGAGGATTTCATCTCGCCCGCGACGGCGATCCGCGGTGCGCTCGAGATTTTACGCGACTTCCCCGATCTGACAGTGACCGAACAGCAGGATTTCATCAGAGCGGCGTTGGAAGAGTGCCAACGGCTGGAAGCTGGAATCGAGCACCTGTCAGACTCCGTTTACGCCGCGGCACGGACAGCATTGGTCTTGGATGTCAGCGCCAAGCAGGATCCTCACATCCCTGGCTATGGAGATCGGATTACGTTCCACACGGATCAGGAAATCCTCGAGATCGACTTCAGCGACTTCGAATTCGACTGCACGGATCGGGTCAACGGTTTTTACGACGAGATCGATGCCGGTGTGAACGCGACCGGGCGCAAGTGGTATGTCGTGGTCAACAACACCAATTGCCGGGTCTGGCCGGAAGCCTGGGTTGCCTTTGCGCATCGTGGCAAGAAGGTGAACGTGAATTTCTCGCTCGGTACCTTTCGGTACGCCGAGGCCGAAGATGGAAGCGCAAGCAGTGACCCGACGTTGCTTGCGTCGCGCAGCGCAGCCTTCGACGACGTCGAAGCTTTGCGGGGTCGTCCCAGCTGGAAGCGGACGCTGTCCTATAGCTGATCGTCTCAATTCGACGCTTGGCGAATGCATTCCAACGGCGTAGATCGGGCGCCTGATCCCGAGGTTCCTTGCATGGCGATTGCCGCGATCCCGGCCGACGAAACCGTCGGTGCGAAAATACTGCGCCATACGGCCGATCTGCTGCGTCTGGCGTGGCCGGTGATGTTGTCGCGCGCGGGCATCCTGATCATGGCATTCGCCGATATCGCGATGCTCGGGCGCTATGGTGACGGTGCGGTCGGGATCTCGAACCTGGCAATTGCGATCTTCGTTCCAGTGATCGTCATGACCATCGGGATGGCAAGCGGCATGGTGCCGGATGTCAGCCAGGCCTACGGTGCGGGGCATCGCGAGGAATGTGGCAGAGCGTTTCGGCGCGCCCTGAGTTGGGGCGTCTTCTGTTCGTTGATCGGAATGGCCGTGGTCTGGCGCGGAGAGACCCTGCTGGGATGGTTTGGGCAGACGCCTGAATTGGCGCAAGCGGGCGGAACTGTGTCCGTGGCACTCGCACCAGGGGTTCTTGCGCAGACACTCTTTGCGGTCTGCGCATTCTATCTGGAATCGACGCGTCGCCCGATGTTCGCCCTGACGGTGATGATTGCCGCCAACGTAATCAACGTGATCCTGAACTGGCTGTTGATCTTCGGCAATCTGGGCTTCCCCGAGCTGGGTGCCGTGGGTGCGGCGATTGCCTCGACGATTGCGCGCTTCGGGGCAGCGGGCCTGATGCTGTGGTATGTCTTCACGTTAGACCGTGCCCCTGCACTGGGTGTGCGCGGGCCATGGGAAACCATGTGGGGTCCTGGTGGCTGGCGGCTCGGCTGGCCGATGCGAAAGCTCGGCGGATCGGCTGCGATCTCGAACGGGTTCGAGACAATCGGTTTCGCGGCGATGAGCCTTATGGCGGGGACACTGGGCATCGCGGCGTTGGATGCGTATTCGATCTCGCACAATCTAGTGTCGACTTTCTTCATGATCGGACTCGGGTTGGCCGTCGCGACCGGTGTGCGCGTCGGACAGGCCACAGGGGCAGGTGACCCGCGTGAGGCGGCCTTTGCGGGATGGACCGGTTTGCTTGTAGCGCTCCTGATCATGGGAAGCCTTGCTTCACTGGTCCTGTTGTTTCGTACCGAGATCGCTCACATCTACACGAATGACCCAGAACTTGCGGCGCGTGCGGCGACCGTGTTCCTGTTCGCGGCATTTGTGTGCATGCCCGACAGCTTGCAGGTCGTGATGGGCCAGGCGATCCGAGCACTGGGCGACGCGTGGGTGCCGCTCGCGGCTTACGCTGCAAGTTTCGTTGTTCTGATGATCCCGTTCGGCTGGTATCTGACCAGAGCGCTGGGATGGGACGAACGGGGATTGGTCCTGGCTGTGGTCGTTGCCTGCGTGCTGGCCACCGTGCTGCTGGCCTGGCGCTTTCGCGCTTTGACGAAGGTGCGTGGATGAACGAGGGGTACAACCAGATCCGCAATCGCTGGGCGGTGCGCTCAGGCGAGTGGATGATGTATGCGGCTGCATATTGCACGCGTTTCGCCACTTCGTGGGTTTCCGTCTGGTGGCTCAGCCAGGCCCTTGGCACGCTCGGGTGCAGGTTGGCGCTTCTGCTGCCAGGCGTGCGCCGTCGCGCCGAGGACAACATTTCGCTTGTCTATCCCGAGATGACTGCGCCGGACCGACGGCGCCTGGTTGTCGAATCCGCGCGTTCGTTCATTCATCTGGCAATCGAATATACGCATCTGGATCGTTTAATCCGGGACGTCGAACTGGACACCCGAGGTCTGGAGCATCTGCAAGCCGCGCGGGCGAGCGGTCGGGGTGCGATAATCGTCACCGCGCATTTCGGGAACTGGGAAGCGATCCGCATCGCCGCCAAACGGGCCGGGCTCGAGACTGGGATCATCTACCGCGCATTCAACAACCGCTACCTTGACCGGTTCACGATGAACGTCATCCCCGATGCGGGAGCGCCCGTCGTTCAGAAGGGTCGCCAGGGCATGCGTCTGCTTGTCCAGCAGGTGATGCGGGGCGGCAACATGATGATCTTGGTCGATCAGAGGAATTCTGGCGCACCCTTCATCGATTTTCTGGGACAACCCGCCGAGACGGTGACGGCTGCTGCGGACTTGGCGATGCGGACGGGGGCGGCGCTGATCCCGGCCTATGCGGTCAGGAATGTCGATCAGCGATGCTTCGAGGTCGTCTTCGAGGAGCCGGTCACGGGAACAAACGGCGTCGAGATGATGACCGAGGTCAACAATCGCATCAGCGCCTGGATCGAGGCTCACCCGGACCACTGGTTCTGGTTCCACCGGCGCTGGAAGTCGACCACGCGGTCGCGTCAAGCGCCGTAACGACGGAAACCTTCACCCACTGGATGGAAGTCGGCTTGGCCAAGGTTGCAAGATGCGACAACTTGGCTACGGTGTCGCGCAATAATAAATCAAATCCTGTGGAGGAAACCTCATGAAGCTGTTCACAGCAGTTGCGGCAACAGCCGTGGCATTGACGATGGCCTTTGGGGCCGTCACGGCGGAAGCCAAGAAGCTGAAAGTTCAGGCGAGCTCGAAATCGGGGGACTGGGCACACCGGTTCATGACCGACAACTGGGCCCCGAAGCTGGGCGCCATGACGGGCGGTACGGTCGAGATCGACGTGCTGCCGACAAAGGCCGTCGTGCCGCACCGCGAGACGATTGATGCGGTGGCAAATGGTATCCTGGATGGTGACCTGAACGCGGTCAGCTATTTCTCGGGGCGCGACCCTGCGTTTGCAATCATTGGTGATCTGATCGCGGGCTATGACACCGTGGATCAGGTGCGGACCTTCTGCATGCATGCAGGCGGCAAGGAGATTCTGCAGAAGCTCTACGACAAGTACACCAAGGGCAAGGTGCATGTGGTCGGCTGCGGGCCGTACGCCAAAGAGGCCTTCGTCTCGACCATTCCGATCAACACGGTCGCGGACATGGCGGGCGTGAAGGTCCGCTCACCCGAGGGTCTGGCAGCGGAAGTCTTCAAGCGCGCGGGTGCAGCCCCGGTGTCCCTGCCGTTCTCGGAAGTCTACACTGCCCTTGAGAAGGGCGTAATCGATGCGGCGGATGCTTCGGCACATGTCAACAACAACGCATCCGGCATGTACAAGGTCGCGAAGTTCCCGATCTATCCTGGCATCCATTCGATGGCTGTCTTGCAGTTCATCGTGAACAAGAAAGTCTGGGACAATCTGGGACCGGAAGGCCAGACAGCACTCGAGGTCTGGTATGGTTCGGCTTATGACGCGATGCGCCGCGAAGCCGACTTGCAGGATCGTGCAATTGCGGCCGAGCAGCGCGCCGGCGGTGACATCACCGTCATCGACTGGACAACGGAAGAACGCGCCAAGTTCCGCGAGATCGCGGTCGAGGCCTGGTACGATTTCGCCGACAAGTCACCGCTCGCCAAGGAAGCGCTGGACGCACACATCAACTACATGAAGCAGGTCGGTCTGCTGAAAGAGTGATGCGTAGCCGGAAGCTCTAACGCTTCCATCGGCCCATTCGGTCTTCCGGGTGGGCCATGAAAGTCCGCGCAAGACCGGACCCGTTTATCTGTAGGGAGGCCGTCATGGTTGCCATGACCGAGTCCGTTCCCACCGCCCAGGCGGGCGCGGGGTTCAATCGCATCATCGATCATGTCAGCAGGTTCACGGGACTGGCTGTCGGGAACCTCTATCTGATCGCTGCGGCCTGTACCCTGTGGGAGGTCTTCGCCCGTTACGTGCTACACTCGCCAACCCAGTGGGTGTTCGAGGTCGTCATGGTGCTGTGCGCCTGCGCATGGATGCTGTCGGCGGGATTCGTGACGCTGCAGAAGCGCCATATCGGGATCACGGTTTTTTACCTGATGGCGTCGGACCGCGTGAAATGGTGGCTCGACCTGTTCGCCATGTGTGTCGGAGTCTTCGCGCTTTACATGCTGGTCGGCGATACGCTGATCCGGGCGCTGGAGGCCATCGATCTGACCGAGCGCGGCGGCACGGCCTGGAACTCTCCGCTCCCGATGGTGCTCAAGACCGTGCTGGTCACGGGGCTGTTCCTTTACCTGGTGCAGTTGCTGGTGAACCTGAGCCGACATTTCCAAACTAGACCAATTCAGGTCGCCGTCCTCGCCCTGCTGGCGTTGATAACACTGCGACTGTTGCTGTCGATAGCCGCGCATTACGGCGGTTATGGCTCGATGGCGGGTGGGATCGACGAAGCGCTGAACGAAGCCGGTGGAGGCATCGTCGATCAGTTCCGGGTCGATCGTGACGCGGTTGGGATCGGTCTGATCAGCCTTTGTATCGTCGCTGCCCTGCTGGCACTGATGATGACGGGGATGCCGCTTGGTATTGTCACTCTGATCATCTCGGTCGTTTGCGCGATGCTGTTCTATGGTAATGGCGGGCTTTACCTGGTCAGTGTCAACGCGCTGGACCTGCTCGAGAAATATCCGTTGGTCGCGGTCCCGTTCTTCGTCCTGATGGCCTCGATCCTGGAGCGTGCCGGGATCGCGCGGGATCTGTTCGACGCAATGTCGATTTTCGCAGGCGGCTTCCGCGGTGGCGTCGCGCTGCAAACAACCATTGTCGCCGTCATCCTGGCCGCGATGTCCGGCGTCATGGGCGGCGAGATCGTCATGTTGGGGCTGGTTGCCCTGCCGCAGATGTTGCGGCTCGGCTATGACCGGAAACTCACGATTGGCCTGATCTGCGCGTCGGGCGCACTTGCGACGCTGATACCACCGTCGATCGTGATGATCGTCTATGGTCTGTCGGCCAATGTCGGGATCGGAGACTTGTTCTCCGCCGGGTTCGTGCCCGGCCTGATGCTCGCCACGTTTTATGTGATCTACGTGTTGATCCGGGTGAACTTGAACAACTCGCTGGCGCCAACAGCGAAGGAGATCGCGGCGCTCACGGGGACCGAAACCAAGCTGGGCTCGCACCAACTGATCGCCGTGGTTCTGTGCGTGCTGCTCATCGCTTGCGTCATGGGATCGATCTATGGCGGTTTGACCAGTGTGACGGAAGCCTCGGCCGTTGGTGTCTTCGGCGCGATCATCGTCGCTGCCGTGCGGTTCCAGTTCAGCTATGCACTGATCCGGGACTGCCTGGCGAACACGATGACGATTGTCGGGACGATCATCTGGCTGATCCTGGGCGCTGTCGCCTTTGTCGGGCTGTACAATCTGATCGGCGGAGCCGAGTTCATGCAGAGCCTTATCACGGGAACTGGCCTCGGCGCGATCGGGACGATCTTCCTAATGATGGCGATCCTCGTCGTGCTGGGTACGTTCATGGAGTGGATCGCGATCATCTTCATCACCGTGCCAATCTTTGCGCCGGTGGTGGTCGGGCTGACGCCGGAACTCGCAACGGAGTTCGGCATGGCGGCCTGTTCGGCCGAGATCCGTACCGGCTGCCTCGATGAATACTGGGTTGCGGTCTGGTTCGGGGTGCTCTTCGTGATGAACATCCAGATCTACTTCCTCAGCCCGCCGTTCGGCCCAGCCTGCTTCTGGCTGAAATCGGTCGTGCCGCAAGCCAAGGACATGCCGGACGGGAAAGAGATTACGCTGCAGGAAATCTTCTTGAGCGTTCTGCCGTTCATCGCGTTGCAGATTACGGGAATGTTGCTGGTGCTGTTCTTCCCGTTCATCGCGCTCTGGATGCCGCAGGCGTTGGGCAGTTAGGGAGAAACACGAATGCACAGCGAAGATGGCGAGGAAGACCTGAAGGTCTCGAACTACTATGGCCCGTTGCCCGCGATCGTCGGCGTGCTGTTCGCGGGCGGCCTGATCTGGTTCATGTTCGCACTGGCGGACGGTTTCGCCTGACCCATCTCACTTTGCGGGAGGCGCACCCTTCCACGAGTCGGAATCCCGTTTCGGATTGATCCCGGGAACGATTCCCGCTCATATCGACAGGGGTCGGGCGACATCAACGCCACACGAACGTGGATTGCGCCCGCACAACAGGGAGAACGACACATGAAAATCCTTACAAGGATCACCGTCGCGGCTGCGGCGATGGCGGCAGTGCTGGGCACAGCACCAGCGATGGCCGAGGACAAGATCACCGCGGTCCACGCCTTTCCGCCGTTCCTGGTTTACACGAAAACCTTCCTTGCGATGGTCGAGGACATCAACGAACGCGGCAAGGGCATCGTCCAGATCGAGGTCCGCGGTGGGCCGGAAGCGATCGGCATGTTCCAGCAGCCCGCGGCTGTGCGCGATGGCGTCGTAGACATGGTCCACACGCCGGGCAGCTTCTATGGCAAGAACGTGCCCGAGATCGACGCGATGGTGGCCAGCCGAGTGACGCCGATGGAGGCGCGTGCCAATGGCGGCGCGGCCGTCATGGATGCCGCACACCAGAAGCGGTTCAACGTCAAGCACCTGGGCTGGATCGACGGCGGCATCAAGTTCCACATCTACATGAACTCCGAGCCGAAGTTCCGCGATGACGGTATCCTGGACCTGACCGGGGTAAAGCTGCGCGACAACCCGATCTATCACGCGTTCTTCACAGCTTTGAACGCGACGACCTCGTCGATGCCCGCAACGGAAGTCTACTCGGCGCTGGAGAAGGGTGTGGTTGACGCCGCAGCCTGGACCGAGATCGGCATTCCGCAGCTCAAGTGGAACGAATTCCTGAAGTATCGCGTTGATCCGACGTTCTACAACACGGATATCGGCGTGATCATGAACATGGAGTCCTGGAACGGCCTGTCGGACGAGTCGAAAAAGCTGATCCAGGACGTCGTGGTCGAGTGGGAAGAGAAGTCGTGGAACGATCGTCAGGCAGATGTGGCGACCGACGCCAAGGTTCTGTCCGACGGTGGCATGACCTTTGTTTCGCTCTCGGAGGACGCTGGCAAAGCCTATCAGAAAATGGCTGATGATGCGGCCTGGGCGCGCATGAAGGAACGCGTCGGCGACGACCCGGTCTATGACGAGTTGCGCAAGCTCTACGCTGGCGAGTGATCGGTCCGAACGTCGTTTGCGTCGCCCTGATCGGGGCGGCGCTTTTATTGTCTGGTTGTGGTGCGCGTGTGGACGCCGAAGCACCTGCGCCAACGCCGGTCACCGCTCCTGTCGATGGGACCGCCATGTGTCCGCCACCGCCGCTGGATCGTGTCTATGACCAGACGCTGCCGCGCAATGGCAATCATGACGCGGCTCTGATCGACGAGGCCGTGCGGCTCGAGACCAACCGGGTGCGCTGTGATGCGGGGCTTCAGGCGTTGGAGGCGAATGTGGCGCTGCAGCAGGCGGCGTTTCTGCATGCACAGGACATGGTGCGGACAGGCGTCTTTTCGCATACCACGTCGGTACCCGGACGCGAGACGCCGGGCGACCGCGTGACCCAGGTTGGCTTCCGCTGGCAGAGCGTGGCCGAGAATATCACTGAGTCGCACTACATGGATTATGTAAACGGCACGCCCTTCTCCACGATCGACGCCGTACGCTGCGAGTTCGCCTATGCCGATGGGCGGCCAATCCCGCCGCAATCCTATGCCTCTCTGGCACGTTCGGTTGTCGCACGTTGGATGGGAAGTGAGGGGCACCGCGCCAACCTGCTCAGTCCAAACGTCGTGGCACACGGCTTTGCGATCTTCCCGAACGGAGAAACCGCGCTGTGCGGCGGTCTCTATGGCACCCAGGTGATGGCGCGGTAGTGCCGAGAAGACCTCGTGGCGTTGGCTCTCGAGATTAAGCCGTCATTGGCCGAAAGGCGGCTTTCCAAATGTTTCGGAGCCTGCCCAATGAACACTCAACGGTTACGGCATGTGCTCAACCAGGTTCCTCATCATGTGATCTCACGCGAGATGAGGCTGCTCCCCTCGGTAACCGGCTGTGCGTGCCGCATGAACTAGGCGATCGAAGTCCTTCTCTCGCATCGCGCGAAGCCCGGTTATCGGAGTGTCGCTGCTATGGCGGCGGGCCAGCATACGCGCCGCATTGTTTCGCCCTGTCTCGTAGTGGGCGAGTGCTTCTCGTTCACTCTTCGCGCATGTCAGAATCCGTTGCAGCATAATACCGATCGCAAATCCATCGACGAGGCCAGTCACTTGGAAACCGGCGCCGTTTGTTTGAGGAGTCGATGCGCGGGCCATGCCAATGAGTAGTTTGGCTCCAGATATCCCAGACCTTACGCTTGGGTTTCTGGATACATTCTGACGGGTATGTGTTGCTGATACAAAAAACTCGACCGGTTCTTGAAGCATCACTGAGTCTTTCACATCGTGACGGGACGCAGCCCAGGCTAGCCATCCAAGTTTATCGGCTCTGGATAGATTTACGTCATTCGGCAATCGTACCTGCACCATGGTGCTGGAGCATGGCATGTCGAAGCGAGAGTCAACGAGCATCATTAGCCCGTTTATTTCATCGAGGGTCGCGTGAAGGCCGGGCTCTTCAGTTTGAAGCTGAAACGGTGAGGCAATGAAACGGCCGAGATCGGGGGCATCCAGCTCAATTTCTATTCCCAGATTATCAATTAGCGTGCCGCACGACGAGCAATCCGCGTTGCCACTCTTACGAAGCACAGCCTGCTGATGAGCTTTTGAACTGCCGTCAGCAATAATGCATAGCCATGTGGGAAACCGTTTAGGTGCCCCATCGCTCGTCAGCGCTTCGACAACTGTTCCCTCAGGAAAGTCCGAGAAACCGGTTACCCTTGTGCCAAAAACAACTGCCACATCTAAGCTCTCGGCTGTCTTTAGCAATCGGTGCTCGAGGGTTCCCAATCTAATGTTGGCGACATGCGGAAACACCCAGGCGCCTTTGCAAGCTTGCGATGCTTTGCCGGGCGCTGCGAGACGATGTTTCACCGGCCGCAACAAAACTCCATCTGGAAAGTGCACTTCGTTATGGGTCCACCGAGTGGCTTCGGTTGAACGGCCGAAGTCGACGCCTAGCGCTGCAAGACTGTGCAAACTCGACGCCGAGATCGACAACGCGTTGAATCGTGTCCCCCATGGTTTGTTCGTGCCATGAACTGGTGCGTCGGATGAGCGAGATCGTTGCTCAAGTACAGTAACTGGAAGATCGACATTCGCGGCAATTGCCGCGCGTTTTGCCCAGATAGCTGCGGCTAGACCACTCGGCCCTCCACCGACGATGACAATTGACCGGTCCAGATCCATACAGTTCTTCCTCCTTCGCAGAGTTCTAAACGGAACTTGCTCGAGAAGCGATCGTGAACGATGGCCTGACCCGGGAAGGCCGCTGTTCTTTGCACCGCTGCAAACCGGAAGCGTGATAGCTCGCAACGGACCTAGCCAAGTGTCCTAGCTATTGCGGTTCTTGCCATTCCCGCAAACCCCGGGCAACACTTCGCCGGGGACCAAGCACTGACGGGGCGAGATGCGCATTATCGACAGGGTATGTGATTTTCTGGCGGTGCTGGCCGGGATTTATCTGGTGGTCATCATGCTGGGGATCGTGATCAACGCCTTGGCGCGGACGTTCGATCTTTCAGGCGCTTGGTCGAGCCACATCTTCACCTTTGCTGAATTCGGGCTGCTCTACATCGTCATGGCGGCTTCACCATGGCTGGTGCGTGAGAAGGGGCACGTCTTCATCGAGTTGCTGACCGCCGCCGTGCCGCACCGTGTCCAGCCGATGCTGAGCCGTGGGGTCTCGACGCTCTGCATCGTTATTTGCCTGGTGCTCGCCTGGTACACGTGGGGCGCGACCGCGAAGGCCTATCGGTTCGGCGACGCCGAGATGCGCAGCCTCGACATGCCGAAGTTCCTCTTGCTCGGCGCGATGCCGATCTGTTTCACACTTATGGCGATCCAGTTTTCGCGGTTCGTCTGGGGGACGGAGACGCTGCACTCCGGACAGGCTGGGGTGCACGAATGACAGTTGCAGCGCGATGGGTCGGGTGCGGTATGCCGTATTCTACGAGGCTCTGACCGGATGGAGTGGTTCGAGGCGCTGTTCTTCCTTCTGGGCATGATCCTGTTCTTTATGTTCCTGGGCATTCCCGTCGCGTTGTCCTTCCTGGCAGCCAACATGATCGGGGCCGCCTACTTCATGGGTGGCAACGGCGATATCCTGACCCAGATGTCGCGCGGAATCGGGCAGTTGGCGAACAACGCGATCCCGACGGTCACTAGCTTCAATCTGATGCCGGTGCCGATGTTCCTGCTGATGGGGGAGATCTTCTTTTTCACAGGGTTGGCCAATCAGATGTTTGGCGCGGTTGACAAGCTGATGGGGCGGCTGCCCGCGCGCCTGTCCTTTGTGACCGTGGCGGGCGGTACGGCCTTTGCGACACTGAGCGGATCGTCGATGGGGTCGACGGCCTTGCTCGGGAGTCTGATGGTGCCGGAGATGCAGCGGCGCGGCTACAAGAAGCACATGGCGATCGGGCCTATCCTGGGGACCGGCGGGCTGGCGATGCTGATCCCTCCGTCCGCGTTGGCGGTGCTGCTGGGCACATTGGCTGAATTGGATATCGGTGCTTTGCTGGTAGCAGGCGTCGTGCCCGGGCTGATGCTCGCGGGGCTCTACGTGCTGTTGATATTGGGCATGGCGACATTCGACCCCAACGCCGCGCCATCCTACGAGGTCGATACGATCGGCTGGGGTGAGCGGCTCCGGCTGATCCTGTTCGATATCCTGCCCATGGTCTCGATCGTGATTGGCGTGATCCTGGTGATCATGTTCGGCATCGCGACGCCCTCCGAGAGCGCGGCCTTCGGATGCCTGGGCGTGGTGCTGCTGGCAGCGATGTACCGAAGCCTCACGTGGGACGGGATCGTCAAATCGGTCACAGGAGCGTTGAAGGTGACGACCATGGCGCTGCTGATCATCTTCGGTTCGGCGACGTTCTCGGCGTTGTTGGCATTCTCGGGCGCGTCCTCCGGCCTGATCAACTGGGCGACCGGGTTCGAGTTGGATCCGACGACCATGCTGATCGTGATGTTCCTGATCCTGCTGGTGCTGGGCATGTTCATGGATCAGCTCTCAATGATGCTGCTGACCGTGCCGATCTTCTTCCCGCTTGCGCAGACTTTGGGCTTCGATCTGATCTGGTTTGCCGTGATCGTGCTGCTGGCGCTGGAGATTAGTTTCACGACGCCGCCGTTTGGACTGCTGCTGTTTGTCATGAAGGGCGTCGCACCCCCGGATACCAAGATGCGGGATATCTACATGGCAGCGCTGCCGTTCATCGGCTGTTCGATCCTGCTGGTGATCTTGATGATCTTCTTTCCAGGCATCGCACTTTGGCTGCCTGGACTCGGAGGGTGACATGGAAACCGTCGTCCTGCTGGCGCAAACGGCACTGACGTTCTGGTTGGCTGCATGGCTGTTTACGGGCGTGTTGGACAACATCCTTTATCCGGAGATGAACGAGACCTTCACGGCACAGGTATTGTCTATGGCGCGGCTGCGCGAGGACTACCCCGATGACTATGCTCTGATTGCCCATCGTCGCATCGAGAATCCTCGCATTCAGCGTCTGCTGTTCCGGTTCATCGTGTTCGCCGAGACGCTGGCCTTGCTGGTCCTGACGGTGGGCACGGTTCTGCTGGGCCTTGCGGTTTTTGGTATTGTTTCGCCTGAGACCGCCCGCCCGGTCGCGCTGACGGGTGCTCTTCTCTTCACCTCGATCTGGTCCGGATTTCTGGTTGCTGGCAACTGGTTCGCCTACTGGTACTGCCACGAGTGGTCCCAGAATACACACTACCAGATGACCCTTTGGGGTCTGGGAACGATGATCTTCCTGGTTGTGTCCTGACTCTGAAAGCCGGCGTATGTTCGGTGCGCTCAAACGGGAAGCACGGCACCTCAGGATCCGAGCCAGCCTGACAGTGCCGCCCAGATGACGGGTAAAAGGATCGCCGTGGCCAGCGCGTTCAAACCCATCGCAAGGCCCGAGAATGCCCCCGCTTCCTCGTTCACCTGGAGCGCACGCGCCGTGCCGATCCCGTGGCTCGCCGTTCCGATTGCGAAACCGCGTGCCCGCCAATCCCGAACCCCGATCAAATTCAGAAGAATCGGTCCGAACATCGCGCCGAAGATTCCGGTGACGATGACCAAGACGGCGGTAAGGGACGGGAGCCCGCCGAGTTGCTCGGCCACGGCCATCGCGACCGGGGCCGTGACCGACTTCGGTGCGATCGATGCGAGCAATTCCTGCGATCCACCGGTCAACCAGACCACGGCCATGGCGGAAAGGATCGCGGTCAGAGATCCTGTGATCAGGCTGACGGCAACGGCGAGAGCGGACTCCCGAACCCGGCGCCATTGCCGATAGAGTGGAACGGCCAAGGCAACGGTTGCCGGTCCGAGTAGAAAATGAACGAACTGGGCACCTTCGAAATAGGTGCCATAGTCCGTCCCGGACAGAACCAGGACAGCCACGACGATCATCACGGCGCTGAGCACGGGATTCAAGAGCGGGTTGCGACCGCCTCTTTCGAACAACCAGTTTGCTGCTTGGTACGCGACCAAAGTCAGCGTCAGATGAAACAGCGGCGATGCGCTCAGATAGACCCAGGTCTGTTCGAGACTATCCATCGCCCCGTTCCTTGTTCAGCCAGGTCATGAGGATGGCTGTGACGATGATTGTCGCCACTGTGCTGACGACGAGCCCAAGCCCGAGTGGCAACAGGGCATTGCCGAGGATGTGGAAATGCAGGACCACGCCCGCACCTGCCGGAACGAAGAGAAGCGACATCGACTTCAAGAGACCGGTGGCTGTTTGATCCAGTTCCACCGGCACGTCGCCACGGACCGAGAGAAACACGAACAGCAGAACCATCCCGAGGACAGGGCCGGGAACGGGTATCGCGAGGGAGCCGGTGACGAATTCGCCCGCGAGCTGACACGTCAGGATCAAAGTCAGGAACTTAAGCATCAAGGTCCTCTCGATGCGGTGCTCTTGGGACGTACAGCCAAAACGACGTGGCTTTCAGCCCGGCGGGTGGGCAGATGCCGCGGCGCGTCGAGCTTTGATGTCGCCGTACGCCATCAGTCGAACTTGCGCACGTCGTCAATCACCTTGCCATCGTTCGGCAGGCTGCCTGGATCTGCGGTTTCGACCGTTCCACGCAGCTTCAGAACGTCACGCAACGTGTCTTCGACGGCGCTTGCGTTCAGACCTTCGCCTTCGGCTTTGAGGATCATGACGTCGGCGTCTCCATCCCGGTCGACGACGAGGCGCGCCTTGGAGATCTCTGGATGGCGTTTCTGAACCTCGGCGATCTGCTCGGGTCGGACGAACATGCCTTTGACCTTGGTCGTCTGGTCGGCGCGGCCCATCCAGCCCTTGATCCGCATGTTGGTCCGGCCACAGGGCGACGGACCGGCGAGCACGGCAGACATGTCTCCAGTCGCGAAGCGGATCAGCGGATAATCGGCGTTAAGGAGCGTCACGAGGACCTCTCCGACCTCACCCTCAGGGACGGGATCACCGGTGCCGGGGCGAACGATCTCGACGATCACACCTTCATCGATCGTCATGCCCTCCATCGCAGGCGTCTCGAAAGCAATCGAGCCGAGGTCAGCTGTACCGTACCCCTGAACGCAGGAAATGCCGTTGTCGATGTAGAACTGCCGAACCTGCGGGAACAGCGGCCCACCGCCAACGATGGCTTTGTTAATCTTAAGATCACGCCCGAGTTCGGCAGCCTTCTCCATCATCACCTTCAGGAAATCCGGCGTTCCGGCATAGGCCGTCGCGCCGATATCGGCAGCGGCGGCGACCTGAGCCTCGGTGTTGCCGATGCCACCCGCCAAGACTGTGGCCCCGATCGCGCGGGCTCCATTGTCAAACATCGCGCCCGCTGGGGTCAGGTGATAGGCGAAGCAGTTGATGCAAATGTCTTCACTGCGCAACCCGCCCGCGTAGAGCGCACGGCCGAACCGCCACCAATCCGGCGCCTGCATCCCTGGCTCATAGATCGGGCCCGGTGATTGAAAGACGTAGTCGAATTCCTCGGCGGGACGGGTGGTCAGGCCACCAAAGGGCGGATCCAACTTCTGCAGTTCAACCAGGGCCGATTTGCGCAGAACGGGGAGCTTCGCGAGTGCGGCTCGATCCGTGACGGAAGTGGCATCGACACCGTCAAGGATCTTCGCGAAGCCTGGTGACCGCGCCTGCGCATCCCGGATCTGGGCTTGGAGACAGTCAAACAGGGTCTCTTCCCGCGCAGCTGGCGCGCGTGTTTCGAGATCGTCATAGAAATCGGACATAGTCTCCCCCGGAATCTCCGTCGTTGCGTTCAGGTTAGTCATGGCCCGTGGGCGGCGCCAGAGCAAAGACGGTCATGAAACCTCTACTTGGGTTTTGATCCGGAAGAGCAGCGCGCCATCTTCATGAGGCATCGCAGGAGCAACACATGACACGCACACGTCTGCTGATCGGTATCGGTCTTGTCTTTGCGGGATTTCTGCCGACCGCCTGGGCCTGTGGCCCGGACACGGATTGCAACATCGGTGAGCGGACTTATCGCATCGAGATGCCCAAGGAACCGCCCAAGGGTGCCTTGATCTATGCGCACGGGTATCGCGGTAGCGCCAAGGCGGTGATGCGGAACAAGGCCTTGCGCGCGTTGGCGCAGGAAAACGGGCTGGCGTTGATCGCGCCGAAGTCGTTTCTTGAGGATTGGCGCATTCCAGGCGTCCCGGCAGATCCGGGAACCGATGGCGCACAGGAGTTCACGTATTTTGACGCTCTTCTCGACACACTGAAGACGGAGCACGCTATCCCGGCAGACCGGATCTACATGTCCGGCTTTTCGGCTGGCGGAATGATGGTCTGGAACCTCGCTTGCCGGATGGGATCGCGTTTTGCAGGATTTATCCCGATCGCCGGGACCTTCTGGGACCCTGTACCCCCGAAGTGTCCGGACATGGGGGCGCACATGGTTCACATTCATGGCCGTACGGACAAGATCGTGCCGTTGGGCGGACGGCCAATTGGCCCAACCCGGCAAGGAGATGTCCCGCAAGCGCTGGCGCTGTTTGCAGAGGGCGGCGGAGAAAGCCTCGTGAAGGTGCGAGCGTTTGGTGAGCTCGATTGTCGTGCCTATACACCTGACAACGACGACCGGTCGCTGAGCTTCTGCACACATCCTGGCGGTCATTATATCAAGATGGACTATCTGCGCGCTGCGTTCACGATCTTGCGAGAACAGGGCGCTTTCTAGGGTCTATCGAAGTCCGGTCGACGGACTCCTCTTCATCCCCCGTTCAGGTTTCCAGAGGGGGCATGATGATCGGGAGACCGACCAATGAGATTGAATCACCTACGACTGTTGCTGATCGCGCCGCTGGCGGCGTTGATCTTGACGAGCGGGACACCTGCGTTGGCGAACGACTGGCGGGGCAAAAGGATCGATCGCTTCGAGGACCGGGTAGACCGGCGCGAAGACCGGATCGACCGACGGGTAAACCGGGGGCCGATCGACCGGATTGAAGATCGGTTAGACCGCATCGAAAACCGCTTTGACCGCCGGACGGGACCGTACCGGCCCGCTTACCGTAAGGGATGGCGGAAGAAGCGCTACGTCCGCCGCCACTTCCGCCCATTCCGCCGGGGTGTCCGCCATCGGCATCGTTGGTGGTACCGGCATTGAGGCAGGCGCAGTTCTGCGGGCGAAATTGCATCGCAGAGCTGTATCGAGAAGGTGAACCGGCATCCCCCTCCCGGTGAGCCTTAGCCCCTTCCGCGCACTGCGGGAGGGGCGCTGCATCAAAGATCGTAGAGCGCACCAAACTTGAGGTTCAGATAGTCGAGCAACGGAGCCTCGGTCGGCATGTGCCCGCAGGCGCGCGCAATCGTGTCGGACGGACTGTCCAGCGATCCAGGTCTGTGAATGTTGGCGCGGAGCCAATCGACCGGCTTACTCAATGCGCCCTTCCTGATGTCGTCCTGAAGATCCGGCAGGGCGTCTTGCATCGCTGCAAACAATTCGCCAGCATAGATATTGCCCAGTGCATAGGTCGGGAAATAGCCGAACAGCCCGGCCGACCAATGAACGTCCTGCAGGACGCCATTCTCCGGGCGGTCAACCGCACGACCGAAATCCGCTTCGAACCGAGCGTTCCACTCGCCTTCCAGATCTGCCACCTGCAACTCTCCACCGATCAAGGCCCGCTCGAGCTCGAAACGCAGCATGATGTGCAGGTTGTAGTGGATCTCGTCGGCCTCGGTCCGGATGTAGCCTTCGTGCACGCGGTTGATTGCCCGGTACAGGTCGTCGGCGGACCCAAGCGCGAAGTCGCTGAAATGCGCCTGCATCTGCGGAAACAGATATGTGCAGAACGCCTGCGAGCGGCCGATCTGGTTCTCGCACAGGCGGGACTGCGATTCATGTACGCCCATCGAGGCATGTCCGCCCGCGGGTTGCCAGGCAAGTGCCGGGTCGAGCCCTTGCTCGTAAATCGCGTGACCCGTCTCGTGGACGGTTGAATAAAGGCAGTTGAACGGATCGCCTTCATCTACGCGCGTGGTGATGCGGACATCGCCGCGCGTGCCGGAACAGAACGGATGGACCACCAGATCGATGCGTCCGGCCTTCAAGTCGTATTCGAAGGCCTTGGCGAGCTTGTTCGCCAGCGCGCGCTGTGCCTCTGCCGGATAGGTTCCGGTCAGGACAGGTGCCTCGTGCGCCTTTTCGGTGATCCGGGCACGCAGATCGACCAAACCCGTTCTCAGCCTGGCGAAGATCGCCGCAATCGAGTCAGCCGTGGCGCCAGGTTCATAGATATCGACCAGCGCATCGTAAGCCGACTGTTCACCGGTCGCGAGGCAGCCCGCCTGTTCGCGCACCAGTTCAACGATTTCACTCAGTGTTGGCAGGAACGCCGAGACATCGCCGCGAGCCCGTGCATCGGCCCAAACGCCATGACCGCGTGCGGTCTTGCGGGCGATCTCTGTCGCCAAATCCGCCGGCGTGCGTGTGGCGCGATCATAATTTCGTTGCATCAGCCTGAGATTTGCCCGCCCAGCGGTATCAAGGCTGTTCGCATCGATGGCAGCGATCCATTCTGGTATCCGCAGATCGGTCCGTTTCGCATGTAGGACAGAAGACATGGCGCCTGCCTGTTCGGCCCGTGCTTCGGCGCCGTTTGGCGGCATCATTGCCTCCTGATCCCAACTGAGCAGGCCTGCAACCTGCCCGAGCGCTTCGATCTGGCGGGCATGGTCGAGCAACGCTGCGTATGCATCCTGCGAGGTCATCACAAAGGCTCCTGGCATTTCCGGTGGACGGGTGGTCCGGTGTTGATGAACGCACATAGCCCGCAACTCCGGACACGTCGAATGCAGCATGGTGCGACATGTGTCCCGAAAAAAAACGCATGCCCCCCTTCCCCATATGACGAAAACGCGAGACAATAATTTTGTCTATTGGTTCGCGACGTTTTATTGACGCAAGATTTCAAGGCGGGCTCGCGCGCGCGAGGGGGGAATTTCAATGACGACGTTTTTTGGCAGTGACTATGTCACTGAGATCAATGAGCTTGTCTTCACGCCAACCGGCGGGCAGTTCGGCCCAGACGTGACAGGCTTCAATTACTCGCAGTTTTTTGGCGTTGGCGAAGACGATCTGGTTGGCGATGATTTCAGCATTGGCGGCCCGGTCACGGTCGACATTCCCTTCCGCGGCGAGACCACAATTTTCACGGCACGCGTCTTTGGCGAGATCGGCGCGCAGTTTGGATTGCAGGTTAACAGCAGCCTGGATCCTGGTACGGTCGACGCGATCCTGCCGTATGAGACAATCGTTGCCTATCCGGACTTCGATCTCGCGACGATTGCCGAAGGCGACGTGGTCAACTTGTTTTTCGGTGCTGAGTTCACGCCAGAGGACGATCCTGAGAGCGGCTTCACCACCAAGTTCCCGTCCTTCACATTCGAGATCGGGGTCGTCACGGAACTGCTGGTAGACTTGTTTGCCGATATCGGCGTTGGAGACGATCCTGAGCGTTACACAATCCTGGACTTCTCGGTCCCCGAGACCTTCCTGCCGATCTTCACCCTCGATACGGATCGCGAGATCACAGAGGAAGAAGCGGCAGACGACGAAACCCTGAATGAAGGCGACGCGAACCCGATCGAGTTGTTTGGAATTTCGACACCCGTGCTGGTCGACCAGATTAGCGGCCTGGATCCGGCCTACAACGATGCGGGAGAGTTCGCAGGCATCGGCATCCCGCTGAACACCTTCGTCAGCGCGCCCGAAGCCAGTGATGTCGAAACGACCGATACTTCACCGACGGGAAGCGACACCCCGGACGAAGGGTCTAGCCTGGATCTGACCTCGATCGATCTGGGGCGGATCGAGATTTTCGTGCCGAACATCAACACGGTCTCGACCTTCAATGGCGATATCTTCGTCACGGATCCGACGAAGAAGGCCGAGTACAACTTCGATGATCAGGGCAACCTCGTCAGCATCGACAGGGTCGATGATCTGGATGCGGATGGCAACAATCTGGGCGAGGGCAACCGGGACGATCTGGCCGCGCTGACGCTGGATCTGGACGGAATCATCACTTACGCCACCGGTGGTACGTTCCCGCCGCTCGAGCTTGGCCCGCTCGATCTGCTGGATGGCGGCGTAACCCTGCCGGCGCCGCTGGGCAATATCTCGTTCGACGCCGGGTTTTCCTACAACCTGCTGGATGTCGAGCTTGAAGCCGCCATCCCGCTGGAGCAGGAATTCACCCTGACGCCGAAACTGCAGACGCAGTTGCAATTCTTCGATGGCACTGGCGGCGTGAAAGGCGCTGCCAAAGCGGTTGAAGTTCTGACGACGAAGAAAGTCCTGCGCTTCGACGAGACCGGCACCTTCCGCGACACGGAGCTTGAGGACAGGCTGAAGCTGCTCGCCGAGGGCAACGCAACCTTTGCCCAGGACATTGCGACGTTCGTCGACTTCGACGCGGGCATTCCGGGCGCGTTCACCGGCCAGACCGCGTCGATTGGCGGCCGGATGATCATCAGTCGCGATGGCGGTGCGACGTGGGCCGAACTGTTCACGACAGCCGCTGATCCAATCGCGGAGTCTGCGCCGACATTGGGTGAAGACCAGACCGTTGACCTGGAACTTGCCGAGGGCACGCTGCTGGGTTATCGGCTGTTCATTGGCTCTGGCTCTGCCGAGATCCAGGAAGATTATGTCATCGAGTTCGACAAGAGCGACAGCGTCTATGTCGAGGAGACTGAGGACACCACCACACTCATCACCGAGACCCCGTTCCTGGATGATCTGACCGCGCTGAACCTGATCTACGACGATACGGAAACCTTTGTCGAAATCGTCAGCCAGACGACGCCGACGGTCACCAACCGCACAGGTCTGGAATTCGACCTCGCGCTGCTGTTGTCCGGTTTGCAGGCCTCGGCCTTCTTCGAGGCCAGCTATGATATCGGGCCGCTCACGCTGGGTGCGGGGATCGATTTCGACCTCGGCCCGCTGTTCGAGGAGAAGTTCGAGCTTCTGAACCTCGAGATCGGCGATCTCTTCAACGACAGCTTCGAACTCGAGGATAACCGTACCACCAGTTTTATCTTGGGTGCGCCCGCACCTGCCAGCGAGTTCGGCGATGCAGTCGTTCTAACCGATGGCAACGATACGTTCACAAGTTCTCTGACCGGCGATGACGCAGGCGAAGAGATCATCGCGCTGGCGGGCCAGGACCTGATTTATGCCGGAGACGGCAACGACACCATCGTTCTCGGCACTGGCTCGGACACGGTGTTCGGCGGCGACGGGTTTGATACGCTCGATGTCTCGGACCTGCGCGGCCCAGGCGTCGGCGGCGTTACTTTGCGGGATATCAAGCTGCCAGCAGGAGAAGACGCCGCGATCGCCAGTTTCGATCAGGTCACGGACACGCACCTCTTCAGAGAAATAGAAGCGGTGGTATTCACGGATCGTGCCGACGTCGTACAGTTGTTCACGACGAATGTCGGCCTGACGCACTATGATCTCGGAGCGGGGGACGACAGCTTCTTTATCCTAAGCGCCATGGACGGGTTGACGATTGACCTCGGGACTGGCGACGATGACGTCGAGCTCTCCGACACCTCCACCAATCTTACGATTGATGCAGGCGCGGGCTTGGACTTTCTGCGATCGCGCGAGGATATCGACCTCTCAACCGGCACCACGCCCTCCGGCAACCAGCTTCTGAACTTCGAGAGTGTCAGGCACATCGCCACAAACGCGGTGGTCCTTCGCGGCAACGAAGCCGCGAACACGCTGACCGGGAACAACGGGAACGACACACTCGAAGGGCGCGACGGGAGTGACCTGCTGGACGGTGACGACGGGAACGACCTGCTGATCGGCGGCGCCGGGGCGGACTCGCTGATCGGCGGAACCGGGCTCGACACCGCGGATTACTCGGACGCCCCGACCAGCGTCTTCATCGATCTCGACTTCGGTGGCGTGGCACGCGGCTTCCGCGGCGATGCACAGGGCGACAGCTTCAGCAGCGTCGAGAACATCACCGGATCAGCCTTCGAAGACATCATCATCGGCGACAATGCCGGGAACACGCTGGACGGGGGCGACGGCGATGACCGTCTGCAATCCCAAAACGGCGGTGACCTTCTGCTTGGCGGCGAAGGGAATGATCTTCTGAACCGCGGCACGGTCGCGACGCTGAGTGGCAACTTCACAAACGTCTATGATGGTGGTGAAGGCTTTGACATCGTTGCCGCCGAAGTCTTCGACGAATTTACTCAGAACGGTTCGACGACCGGCAAGGCAACCTACACCTACCGGACCGGAGTGCAGCCCTTCGACGGCAGCACTTCGGTCGAAAAGAACGTCACCATCGACTACCGCTACATCCGTTCAGCACATGTCGAATTGGCGCTGGACGAAAACGGTGACGGAGATCTCCGCTACATCGAGGACAACGCATTTAATCGCCTCCTGGCAACGGGACTGTCCGGGACGGCTGAATACTCCAGCCGCAACGAGCCGCTGATCATCCCGCTTCCGCCCTTCGTCATCCCGGACCTGACGTTCGACGTCCGCACGAGCAGCTTCGACTACAACATCACGCCGAAGAGATACGGTGATATCATAGACGATGGTATTTCGTTCTCGCGGGTGTCTTCCGACGATTTCGATGACGTCAACGGCAGCGGCAAAGTTACAAATATCGGGGCCCTGCCAAATACGGCGGGCGGCGAATTTGGTTCCGAGCAGGTTACCGGTGTCGAGGGGATCATTGCCTCACAGGGCGACGACATTCTTGCGGGCAATAGCCAGGATAACGCGCTCTACGGCAATGGTGGTTTCGATGCGATCGGCGGAGGTGCTGGAAACGACCGTCTTGGATTTGGCGAGGCGCAGCCGATTGCCGAGAACTTCACCTTCCCGGGATCAGGCGGCGGCGGCAGTGCTCCAGTTAGGATCGAGCCAACGTTGATCGAGCGCCTTTCCATGCTGAACCCGGAGACCGCCGAAGCCAACGTCTTCTTCGGGACCCTGACCGGAGCTGAATCGAATGCCGGCGCTCCCGTGGGAAAGATCAATGTCAACACCGACCGGACGCCGATCTTCGAGACCGTGGGTTCGTTCCTATGGGGCGGCGCAGGTGAGGACACGCTCGATATGCGGTTTGATCGCGGGCTGGGCTTTTTTCCTGATACCTCGACGAACTACGCCGTTGTCGATCTGAACATCGCCAGTGCGACGGCTTTGACGAATGATTTCACTGGGGAAGCCACGCAGTACGGCCGGGCCGAGTGGTTCAATGCAGATGGCAACGGATTGATCTTCGCCACCACGTTCGGAGTTGAGAACGTCATCGGCTCGCGCCGAAGCGATACGATCACCGGTGACCGCAACGACAACGTGATCGAGGGTTTGGATGGCGCCGATGTCATGGACGGCGACTCCGGCTTCGACACGGCTTCCTATGCACTTGCTGATGAAGGTGTGGTTCTAAATTTCCACGAAGTTGACGACGAATTCGTTCTGGACAATGCGCGCGAGACCATCACCGGAGCAGGTGATGCTGCTGGCGATTTTGCCGAGAACTTCGAGCGTTATGTAGGAACCGATCATGCCGACACGGCGATCGTGCACATTCCCGTTGGCCTAACCCAGCAAACAAGGTTCGCGACGTTCACCTACGTGAACAACGTGCAGGTCGGTCAGGGCGGTTTTCCGCCGAGACCGATCTTCCAGGAGCAGCTGATAACGACGACCGAGCCCTACCGGGTGAGCGCGATTTCGTCCGGCGACATCGGGCCGGAGATCGATCTGGCAGGCGGCGACGATCATGTCGAGATCTCGGGCGGCGGGCAACAGCGCGTGTTCCTGGGCGACGGCAACGATACGGCGACCGTGAAGAACGGCGGCCACCTGATCGACGCTGGCTCTGGCAACGACGTTATTACGGTGGGGCCTGCGGACCAGCACGTCTACCTGTCGCCTTCCCTGCAAACGACGACGATTCTGGGCGGTGACGGCGAGGATACGGTTGTCCTGAATGGCGCCCGATTCTTTCAGCTGGTCGTGGAAGATGATGGCGTCGTGATCACGCAGGGCGTGGATCCGGAAATCACGGGCACGACATTCTTGTATTTCGATCCCGAGATCGGCTTGCCGCGCACCGAATTCTTCGGTGACGAGCCGGAAGTCATTCAGGTGCGTAACGCTGCGCTGAGCGACGGCGGCCCGCGCTATGCGCTACGCGATGTCGAGTTTGTCGAGATCAATGGCGAGCGTATTCGCATCGACAATCCCGATCCTCTGATCGATGCAGACAAGACCATCACGCTTGTCGAGGATCAGATCGATCCGGTGGATCTTGGCCTCAACATTCCGCAATCGGACATCGATACCGGCGCGACCTTCGAGATTGTCACCCTGCCGTCCACCGCGGTGATCACACTGTCTGGCGTGCCGCTGGTTGCGGGTCAGGTCGTCTTGGCGACGGATATGGAATCGCTGACGGTCGTGCCGCTCCAATCCTACGATCCGTTTGCGGATGCACTGGTCTATCGCAAGGTCGGCGACCCGGTTGAAGACACGCTGACCCGGCAGTTACCCGACACCGAACGCGGCGTTGCATTGAACATCACCTCGCAGTTGTCCGAGATCACCGTCGAGACTGTGACAGCGGAGCCCGAGGCACCAACGGTCGCTCTGGTCCAACTCAATCCCGGCTTGATTTCCAGCGCGCTGCCGAGTGCTGCAGCCCTGGACTATGCCGAGACCCCCAACTTCGCGGATATGCCGACGGGCGCGCTGACCTTCGAAATGCTGTTCCGGTCGTCTGGCGGGTTCGATCCCAGCGGACCGGATCAGATCTTTGCCTCGTATTCGGCGGGCGGGAACAACAACGAGTTCCTGCTCTACGGGTACAAGGATGGACGCGGGCTCGAGGTTTCCTTCAACGGCACCCGGATCGAAACCGGTATTCGCACCGAACAGCTGTTCGACCGAGAAATGCACCGGATCTCGGTGACCGTCGATCCAGACGCGGACGTCATCAAGGTGTTGATCGACGGGATCGTGCAGTTCAGCCAGGAGATTTCAGTCTCGGGCGGGCTCGACCCCGATGGATATCTGATCTTCGGTCAGGAGCAGGATAGCCCGGGCGGTTCGTTCAGCGCGAGCCAGACGTTGACGGGCGAAATCGGCGATATCCGCTTCTGGGATGGCATTCGGACGGACACCGAAATTCAGGACAATGCCTTCCAGGTGATCGCCGACCCGGCGGCCGAGGCGAACCTGGCCGCCAACTGGCGCGCGGACACAACCAACCAAGGCGTGCTGGTCAATGCCGTCGGCGACGATCATCTTACGCTGGTGAACTCGCCTGATGTCGTGGATGCTGGTCTACCGGACCTGCCGAACGCTACGGTCTTCGACATGGTGCGGGTCAATGTCCAGCCCGTCATCAACGAGGCGATCCAGGTCAACAACTTTTCAATGCCGACCGGGCCGATGACCATCGAGATGATCATCCAGTTCCATGATGATCTCGAGCCGAACGACGGACGGCAGCACTTCATCTCGTACGCGGTGGACGACAACGCGTCGAACAACAACAGCTTCAACGAACTGCTGGTCTTTGCCGAGCAACTGGCCTCTAACCCGAACATCGGACTGATCGTCAACAACAGCCAGACGATTTTCACCGACGTGCCGAGCACCGCCCTGATGGATGGCGAGGCCCACCGCTTCTCGATGATCTTCGATCCAGATGCCGACCAGATCGAAATGTATATCGATGGTGTGCAGGTGTATTCCGGAACGCACACGATTTCGCCCATCGCGACTGGCGGATTCATCAACTTCGGCCAGGATCAGGATGGGCTCGGCACCGGTTTCCAGGACCGCCAGCAGGCCGAAGCAGCCTATGGTGACATCCGCGTCTGGAACGAGGCGCGCGACGCCACGCAGATCGCGGACAACGCGTTGGTGCCGCTGGCCAATCCGTCCGCAGAGTCGACCCTTGTCGCGAACTGGCAGGTTGATACGTCCAACACGGCAACCGTCCCCGATGTGCTGGGCGGCGCGGGGCTGACCCAAGTCGCGAACCCGGCCTTCAGCGCGGCGGTCTTCGATCTGCCGGATACGCCGGATACGCCAATCGATCCGGTCATTACTACCGAGACGTTGGTGGTCGACCAGCAGGGCGACCCGGTCACGATCCGCGTCGAAACCGTGCCGACCGACGGCACGGTCTTCTTCATGGCGCCGGACCCCGACATGCTCGCCCTGGGTGTTACGATCGAGGTCGAGATGCGTGTTGGCGTCGGAGATGTTCTCACGCCTGCGCAACTCGAGTCGCTGTTCTTCCGTGCAAACTCCGACTTCAGCGGCGACCCGGGTTCGTTCTCGTATTCGATCACCGATGACGTGGCGTTCCGCCAACTGAGTACGACCAGTTCCGCCGATGAGAACAACGCCACGAACGGCGCCGCAAACGATGGCCAGGCGGTACAAACGATTGCGTTCGATGTCGTCTCTGCAAACGATGCGCCCGAGATCCGCAAACTGCTGTTCCCGTTGTCGCCCGGTGCCGTGTTTGACGGTACCGTCCGGTCTTCGGATGTCGAGGATGACGACTTCACCGTGGAACTGGTGCAAGCGCCTGAGTTCGGGAGCATCACGGTCAACCCGGATGGTAGCTTCACCTATCAGCAGAACGCCGCGCTCGACTTTGGCGGTGCGGAGTTCCTCGAAGACACATTCTCAGTTCGCGCTGTTGAAACTGCTGCCGGAAGTGCGATCGCTAGCGCTGATCCGGTGTCGAGCACCCCACAGACACAAACCATCCGGATCATTAACCCCGCATTGCAACAGGCCATCGTGTTCGATCCGACCGATCCGAGTTTCTTCGAAGCGGATGGAACACCGAAAAACATAGGTGGCCTTGCGACAGATGACTTGATCATAGGTCATGATGGCCCTGACGGGCTGTTCGGCTTTGCTGGTCACGACACGATCTTGGGACGCGAAGATGCTGACTCCCTTTACGGTGGTGTCGGCAATGACACGCTTGAAGGTGGTGGCGGAGACGACCGACTCGAGGGCGAGGCCGGATCGAACCGGTTCGTGTTCGGTGCGGGCTCTGGCGAAGACGAGGTTGTGGACTGGAAGACTGGCTTGGACCTGCTGGACTTTGGCCCGCTCGGACTGCGGTTCGTCGATCTGGCGATCCTGGAGTCGGGATCTGAAACCCTGATCACCTTCGATGACGGTCTGGGCGGCCAGGCGTCGGTGCGGTTGAAGGGTATCGACGCGGAGACGCTCACGACGGCGATCATGGCCAATCCAGACGGGCTGAGCGGGATCAATCTGGTCGCGGGCGGTACAGGATCCGAGGTCCTGATCGGCACCGGGGCGGATGAAGACCTGGTGGGTCTCGCGGGCAACGACCTGCTGTTCGGTCAAGCGGGCAATGACACGATGGTCGGCGGCTTCGGGAATGACCGCTACTTCCTGGACGACGTTGGCGACATCGCGATCGAGCAGGCAGACCAGGGCATCGACCAGGTCGATACTGCGTTCGATCTGGTGCTGCCAGACCATATCGAGCGCGCGGCCGTGCGAGGCGGCGTGAGCGCTGGTGGCGCGGTCGACATCACTGGCAACGATCTGGACAACTTCATCGCGGGCTCGGATCAGGAGAATATGCTCATCGGCGGTGGCGGTCGCGACCGGCTGATCGCGTATGCTGGCAATGACACGCTGGAGGGTGGGGCGGACAACGACATCCTCGAGGGCGGGCTGGGTGAGAACG
>JBCAXJ010000015.1:0-81912 GCA_038534135.1 Pseudomonadota bacterium
CACCGGCAGACGGCCGACGAACTCGGGGATAAGCCCAAACTTCAGCAGGTCTTCCGGTTCCAGATCCTCGAGCAGATCACCGATCCGGCGGTCGTCGTCCGACTTTACGTCGGCACCGAAGCCCATTGCAGAGCCTTTGCCGCGTTGCGCGATGATCTTGTCCAGACCCGCGAACGCCCCGCCGCAGATAAATAGGATATTCGTCGTGTCGACCTGCAAGAACTCTTGCTGAGGATGCTTGCGGCCACCCTGCGGGGGCACACTGGCGACAGTCCCCTCCATGATCTTCAACAGAGCTTGCTGAACGCCCTCGCCCGACACATCCCGCGTGATCGAGGGATTGTCCGACTTGCGGCTGATCTTGTCGACCTCGTCGATATAGACGATCCCGCGCTGTGCGCGTTCCACGTTGTAATCGGCCGATTGCAGCAGTTTCAGAATGATGTTTTCAACATCCTCACCGACATAACCCGCTTCGGTCAGCGTCGTAGCGTCCGCCATCGTGAACGGCACATCCAGGATCCGCGCAAGCGTCTGCGCCAGCAGGGTCTTGCCGCACCCAGTTGGCCCGATCAGCAGGATGTTCGATTTCGCAAGTTCGACATCGGACGATTTCGACGCGTGGTTCAGACGTTTGTAGTGGTTGTGCACCGCGACCGACAGGACCCGCTTTGCGTTGGTTTGCCCGATGACATAATCGTCGAGAACCTGGCAGATGTCCTTTGGCGTCGGCACGCCGTCGGACGACTTTACAAGGTTGTTCTTCGTCTCTTCCCGAATAATGTCCATGCAGAGTTCGACGCACTCGTCGCAGATGAACACCGTCGGTCCCGCAATGAGCTTGCGAACCTCGTGCTGGCTTTTTCCACAGAACGAGCAGTAAAGCGTGTTCTTGCTATCCGAACTGCTGTTTTTGCTCATAATCTTTCCTCGGGCGCGACGCCCACTCTGCAGTGTATTCGCTGAGGGGCACTCCACCGCAACGAATCTAAGTCCGACAGACTATCCCGGTTACACCGGACTGTCACGATGCACAGGATGCCCTGCGCCAAGATGTTATCCCTCGCTCTCGTCATCACCCGGGCGAGACAACACGATATCATCGATAAGGCCCCACTCCTTGGCCTCCTCGGGCGACATGAAGTTGTCGCGCTCCAGCGCTCCTTCGACCGTGTCGAGATCCTGCCCGGTATGATGTACGTAGATCTCGTTCAGACGTGTTTTCAGCTTCTGCGTCTCCTGGGCGTGGATCATGATGTCCGTCGCCTGGCCCCGGAAACCGCCTGAGGGTTGGTGCACCATCACACGGCTGGACGGGAGCGAGAACCGCATACCCTTCTCTCCGGCAGTGAGCAGGAGCGAGCCCATCGATGCTGCCTGACCGATCACCAGGGTCGAAACCTTTGGCCGGATGTATTGCATCGTATCATAAATCGCGAGGCCTGACGTCACAACGCCGCCTGGAGAGTTGATGTACATCGAGATCTCTTTCTTGGGATTCTCGGACTCAAGATACAGCAGGCTCGCCACGGCGATCGTCGCCATCTGATCCTCGACCGGACCGGCGACGAAAAGAATACGCTCCTTCAGCAGACGAGAGAAGATGTCATAGCGGTCACGGCTCCGCGCCGTGATCTCCTCAACCGTCGGGATGATGAAGTTCGTGTAGGTATCGATCGGGTCACGCATTTCTGGCTGCCTGTTCATTTTTCGCCGAAACCGGCGCAGCGACATCAGGATATCTGTCCCTGAAACGTTTAATGACTGCTTTAGGGCGCTTCAATGGTTGCCAGTGAAATTGTTTCCATTCGGACGCATTTCGTGAGACGTGGTTAATCACCAACATTCAGGAAATCCTCATGGACCCCGTTGTTTTCGAGACCGATGGCCGCATCGGCCGGATCACATTGAACCGTCCGAACGTCATGAACGCGATCGACGACACGCTTCCGCAGGCTTTGGCCGACGCCGTTCGGATGGCCAATGATGATCCATCTGTCCACGTGATCGTACTGTCCGGCGCGGGGAAGGCCTTCTGCGCGGGCTATGATCTTGACTTTTACGCTCAGGCGGCGGCGGGACCCGGGCGTGAAATCACACAGGAGATGCCTTGGGATCCGATCAAGGACTTTTCCTTCATGAAGCGCAACACCGACCTTTTCATGGAAGTCTTCCGGTCCATGAAACCGGTCATCTGCAAGGTGCACGGCTACGCGGTCGCGGGTGGTTCGGACATCGCGCTCTGCGCCGACATCGTTGTGATGTCGGAAACTGCCGAGATCGGCTACATGCCAGCCCGCGTCTGGGGCTGCCCTACGACGGCCATGTGGGTCTACCGCCTGGGGCCCGAGCGCGCGAAACGGATGCTCTTGACCGGCGACCGGATCGACGGACGCGAGGCGGAACGCCTTGGGCTCGTTCTAAAGGCCGTGCCCGAAGACCAACTCGATCAGGAAGTCGAAACGCTCGCCGAGCGCATGGCCGGCGTGCCGGTCAACCAGCTTGCGATGCAGAAACTGATGATCAATCAGGCATTGGAAAACATGGGACTTGCCTCGACCCAGACACTTGCAACGATCTTCGACGGCATCACCCGGCATTCGCCAGAGGGAATGGCCTTCAAACACCGCGCCGAATCCGTGGGTTGGAAACAGGCCGTTCAGGAGCGCGACCGCGGTACCTATGACTGGACGCTGGACCGCCCGATGAATGCGCCGAAATGAGCCATTTTCCCGTCGATCGCAGTTACGCCTGATGGACAGGGCAACGGGCATCTTTTCTCGCTGGCGCACCGATACTCGCGCCTCAGACCGCTATCTGAAGGTGAAGAATCTCATTTTGAAACAGCTTTCATGAGGGCGCCGACGGCATGACGCGCTCTGCAATGGACACAGCACAAGGAGACGTCAGACCCGGCTGGCTTATCGCAGCGCCGATGTTCTTCCTGCTGTTCTGGTCAGGCGGGTTCGTCTTCGCAAAACTCGGCCTTCAGCACGCCGAGCCACTGACATTTCTGGCACTGCGCTTTGCGATTGTCGTCGCTGCGATGGCCATTGCTTTTGCCGTGTTTCGCCCGCCGCTTCCCAAACGCGCGTCGGATTGGGTGCACCTAGCGATTGTCGGGGTCCTGATGCAGTCGTTCTATTTCGGCTTCACCTATCTCGCGTTCGATTGGGACGTCAGTGCCGGAACAGTGGCGCTGATCCTGGCTTTCCAACCGATCCTCGTGGCAATTATCGCCCCCTGGTCAGCCGGTGAACGCGTTGGGTCGCAGCGTTGGGCAGGCCTCATCTTGGCGATGGCCGGGACAGCGGTTGTCATCGCGGCGCGCCTGGAGATCGCGGTTCCACCGGTTGCAGGACTGGTCGCAACATGCTTGGCGCTCGCCGCCTTTCTGGCCGCGACCCTTTGGGAGAAACGGTTTGGCCAAAATCACCATCCGGTGACATCCAATCTGATCCAGTTCACGGCGGGACTGTTCGCGATTCTCCCATTCGCGTTGGTCTTTGAGACCGGGCGCATCGACCTGAACTGGGAGATGGGGCTCGCACTTGCTTACTTGGTGATCTGCAACTCGCTGATCGCGACAAGCCTGCTGCTCGCAATGATCCGTTACGGCGAGGTTGCCCGTGTCTCGGCGCTCTTGTTTCTCGTACCACCCGGCGCAGCGTTCCTGGCGTGGTTAATCCTTGATGAGGCCATGCCGCCACTGGCCTGGGCGGGAATGGCTTTGGCCGCAATTGGGGTTCTGATCGCAACACGTCAGCGTCCACAAAACGCGCCGTAACCTCAGCGACGTCGTTTCAGATAGACATAGAATGCCCCTGCGCCGCCGTGTTTCTGATTGGCCTCGTAGATTCCGACGATGCTGTGCCCGAGCGGCGATGACTTGAGCCAGCCGGGCAGCGACTCGCGCAGAATGCCCCTGCCCCGGTTCATGAAGTCGCCATCGTCGCGCACGCGGCCCTTGCCCGTGATGACAAGCACGACCCGCGATCCTCGGGACAGTGAGTCGGCTAGGAAGCGCAAGCATGCGCGATGCGCGCGTTCGGCCGTCATACCGTGGAGATCAATGCGCGCGTCAGGGTCTCTGGCGCCCTTTCGCAAGCGCTCTGCGGTTCGACGGTCCAGTCCGGCTTCCGGTCGTCCGACCGGGCCAACTTCGGCATCGCGCCAATCCACCGTTACGGTGGCTTGTTTTTTCCGATGCGATCTATCTGGCCTGAGCATCCGGATCATTTCGTCCGGAACCCGCATCTTCGCGTCGCGGCCATCTGCGGTTTCAGCGAGTTCGGGTGGCGCCGTGAGCTTTGCGAGTTCGTTGTCTGTAGAAGTGTCTTGCTGCTTCGAAGGCCCGCTTTCCAAACGTTGCGTCGTGCGCGCGACCTGATCCCAAAGAGATCGTTCTTCCGGCGCAAGATCCCGAGGCCCACGCCGGAATCTGCCGCGCCCGGACAACTGTTCTGAACCGAAGACGCCGAGCGATCAGTCGCCCGTGCCGGTCAGCAGCCAATTCGGATCGACAGAGCCCATCTCGCGGCTGAACGTCCAGACATCGGATTGACGCCGGACCTCGTTTGGATCGCCCTCGACCACCCGGTTCTCCGCATCTCTTACTGCCGTGACCAGTTCGCCGACAAAGCGAACCGATACGTCGGCGACGCTAGCGTCATCGTCGAACTGAAGCTCTTCGACCGTTGCTTCACGGACGCCGATAAAGCGTGCTTCCACGCGCAACCCTGCTTCCTCGCGCGCGGCAATGCCCGATTGGAATGCCTGGAAGACATCCGGTGCCAAAAGTTGCTGGAGCGTATCGCGATCGCCTTCCTCATAGGCCATCAGGATCATCTCGTAAGCGCTGCGCGCGCCATCGACAAACTCGGCGATGTCGAAATCATTCTCGATTGCGCGGATCCTATCCAGCGCCGATCTGCTGTGATCGGGCACGATCCCCGCGCCGCCGTCATCGTCTTCAGCAACGTCGGGGGCAGCAACCGGACCCTGCCGGACCTCGCCCGTCTCGGCGACATCGGATTGACGTCTGACAATTCCAGGCGGTCCTTCGTGCCCGGTGCGCGTGCCAATCACCGACTTCAATCGGTACAGCACAACGGCTGCGATGGCTATAAGCACCACCAGTTCAATCATGTCGCTGCTCATGGCGCGCACCTCTGTTTCTACCCGTACCGCACATCCGATCGTGATCTCAGGCGCCGGGCGGTGTCATTTTGGACGTCATCTCTTATGTAGGGTGCAGCGCCGGACAAGTCCATCGCCGCAGGCGGGCCGACCCCGGGAAGATATGAGGAATCTGATGCTTCTATTCCTGTTGCTCGTCGCAGTGCCGGTGATTGAGATCGCGCTGTTCATCCAGATTGGTGGCGAGATTGGGACCTGGCCGACGATTGCGATCGTGATTCTAACTGCATTGGTCGGGTCGATCATGCTGCGTCAACAGGGACTCAGGATCCTGCAGGATGTTCAAGGTAGATTGATGTCGGGTGAAGATCCGGGAAGGCCCCTGGCGGATGGGGCGATGATCCTCGTGGCGGGAGTCCTTTTACTGACGCCCGGATTTTTCACCGATGCCGTCGGGTTTCTGCTTCTTGTCCCGGCCGTCCGTGCGGCGGTTTACGCATTCCTGAAGACCCGGATCAAGCTGCGGACGGTTTCGGCGACTCACTCGGGGCACGATCAGCGAGCCGAGTGGCCGACAGGTGCTCAGACCGTCGATGGAACCTACGAGGACATAACCCCGGAAGACCGCGACACCGACCGACCGGAACGTCCCCCTTCGTCTGGCTCACTGTCGCACTGAACCGCGTTGTGCAGCCGCGCTTGCCTCTGCGCGCCATGGACGTGACCCATCCTATCTGCTACGGCGCCGCGCGAGAGCAGATCAGGAGTGTTCAAGATGTCTGACGAAACGTCTCAGGCCGGTGCAGCGGATGAAAAGACCACCGCAGATCCAGATGCCAATGTGGATCCAAATCAGCCTCCGGGCTTGGCCATCGTCGCACACTACATCCGGGATCTGTCATTCGAGAACGTGGCCGCGCAGGAACCGGCTCAGCCACAGGGCCAGCCCGAGATTAACGTCACCGTCAACCTCGACGCTGCGGGCGGGCCCGAAGGCCGCTACCAGGTGTCGATGAAAATCAATGCGACGGCCAAGACCGGTGACAAGACCCGGTTCCTGGTCGAACTGGACTACATCGGGATCTTCAGCATCTCCAACGTGAAGCAAGAGCACATTCATCCGTTGCTCTTCATCGAGTGTCCACGGCAGCTATTGCCATACGCCCGGCGTGTGGTTTCGGACGTGACGCGTGATGGTGGCTATCCGCCCCTGATGCTCGACAACGTAGACTTCGCAAACCTCTATCGCCAGAAGCTCGAGCAACTTCGCGCCGAGCAGGGCGCTGCTGCAAGTCAAACCGCCGCAGGGGAAGAGGCCACGACCTGAACGCTGGTCCGACCCGAACGAGACTGTTCCGAGGCAAATTCGCCTTCGCCACCTTACCCGGCGCGCACCATCTCCAGCGTGCCGGAACATGGGTTAGAACTGTATGACCCAATGCCTTTGCCTGTTTCTGCGTCAAGTTGAACGTCTGCGCGCGCACCACGAACACCCGCCACGCCGATTTTGCCGTTCAGCTTGCCGTCCGGCCCGATATCCCCCCAGACGTCACCCAGTTTCGAGCCGTCCCGGATCTCTCCAACCAGTTTGCCGAACCTGACATCGACGACGATCGTGAATGCGTAGCATCCCGCACCTGCCGGACTGGCTTTTCCCGTCCAACGCCCGTCATACGGTGTCGGTGTGCCCGTTTCGGGAAGCTCTGGAGCGCATCCCGCCAGTGCCAAGCAAACGATACCTGCAAGCCATCTCATCGCGCGCCGCTCCCATCTCGTGTTCATTGATCCAGTGGTATCCGGGCCTAAGCATGAACTCTGTGGGAATTCGCACATCGAACGCATCGGCGAGAGAATTGCGCATAATGCGTCAGATGCCACTGATGACGGCAGATCAGATATCCAAGACCTGATCGGGCCGCACTTCCAAGCAGCTGCCCGCCGGATTATGAGCGTGCGATGAACCTATACAGACTCTTGCAAGAACGGACGCACCCGGTTCGCGTCGGCCTGATCGGATGCGGCAAGTTCGGGACGATGTTTCTCAATCAAGTGCCAACGACCCCGGGGATCGAGGTCGCGGTAATCGCCGATCTCTCTCCGGATCGTGCGATCAAGGCAATGCAACATGTCGGGTGGGAGGAGGACCATATCGCGTCCGTTCGCCTGCTGGAGAACGGGTCCGATCTTGCCGCCCACCCGGATGTCGAAGTTGTTGTCGATGCAACAGGATCGCCGTCCGCCGGCATTTTGCACGCACGAACTGCGATCCGAAACGGCAAACACGTGGTCATGGTCAACGTCGAGGCCGATGTCCTGGCCGGACCGCTGCTGGCGCAAGAGGCACGCAAGGCCGGTGTCGTCTATTCCATGGCCTATGGCGACCAACCCGCCATGACCGCGGAACTGGTCGATTGGGCGCGCGCCTGCGGCTTCCCTGTCATTGCGGCGGGCAAGGGAACCCGGTTTCTGCCGGGCTTTCACCAGTCGACACCCAAAACTGTCTGGCAGAATATCGGACTCGACCCCGAAATGGCCGAGCGGGACGGGCTGAACCCGCAAATGTTCAACTCGTTCGTCGACGGCACCAAATCGGCGATCGAAATGGCCGCAATTGCAAACGCGTGCGATCTGACAGCGCCCGAGGATGGCCTGTCTTTCCCGCCGTGCGGAACTGACCACCTCGCCCATGTTCTGCGCCCACGCGCGGATGGCGGCATGCTCGAGGCAAAAGGTGTTGTCGAGGTCGTCGCCTCGGACGAGCCCGACGGCCGACCCGTGACGAACGACTTGCGCTACGGCGTCTATGTAGTGATCGAAGGACCGAACGATTATGCGCGGCTTTGCTTCAAGCAATACGGCGTAACGACAGACTCCACGGGAATGTACACAGCGCTCTGGCGTCCGTTCCATCTGATCGGGCTCGAGCTCAATATCTCGATCCTGAGTGCTGCGCTTCGTGGTGAGGCAACCGGGTCGTCGCGTACCTTCAAGGCGGATGTCATGGCGACGGCAAAACGCGACATCAAAGCAGGCGAGACTCTGGACGGCGAAGGGGGCTATTGCGTCTATGGCAAGCTTGCCCCTGCTCGAAAGTCGGTCGCCGCGGGAGCTCTGCCCCTTGGTCTCGCGCATGGCGTCCGCCTGAACACGGATATCGCCGCAGGTCAGGTCGTATGCTGGCAAGATGTCGAAATCGATCCCGCTTCGGCAGCAGTGAAGTTCAGGCGCAGCATGGAACAAAGCACCCTCTCTGCCGATTGAATGCAACTTCTGGCTGTAGAGTTGAAGAAAGTTGTATTCATTTCTACGTGGAAAACTCCCATGGAAACTGGGAATCGAATGCGGATCGTCGGCGAAGTGCTTGTGAGAAAACAATTTACTCTGTTTCGACTGAAATTTTTATCAATTTGCAATAATATCGGTGCTGAGGTAAATATCCACTCGATGTGGTTATGATGACGCGAGGTTGGCATGCATGTGCCTCAGCCATTATTGGTGCCGATGAGAGAGCTTGGTGCCTCTCACTTCTCGATCGTCCTCAACATGGTCAGCGACCGCGGATATCGCGTCTACTGCGATTACCCGCATCAATGGCTGGATCTCTATTTCCGGCAGATGCTATATCTGTGTGATCCGGTTTTCTTTTGCGCACCACATCTTGACGACGCGACGACGTGGACCGAGATCGCGGCCGAGTTTCCCACCGATCATGTGGTCCGGAAAGCACGAGACTTCGGGCTGGACAACGGCATGACAATCCCGGTCGATATCGGCGACGATCGCCATCTTGTCTCGGTAACGCTGGACGGTGTCGAAACTCCGTCGCGGTCGCACCGCGATGCCTTGGTGCTCGCAGCACGAGAGCTCGTGGCGACGCTGGCGGACATGTCTGACCCAGCGGTTTCCCGTTTCCAGAGCCGCGTCCTTTTCCTGCAGGAGCAGGGACTGTCCACGGCAGAGATCGTCAGGATTATCAGCGGCGCCTACGATGGCGCAGAGATTGTTCTTGGAGCCGATGCATCCTGTTCCAAACCGACCACCACAAGACAGGTCGGCCACGCCTGAGCCGACAGAGCGCCGTTGCGTCACGCTGCACCCCTTGCCATTCCACGCTATGTGACGTGACGAGGAGGCAGAATGGTCAGCACGGGTTATGAACAGCATCTGAAGAAGGAGCATCGCGTCGGCGACGTCGCGGCATTCCTGAAAGAGATCGTCTATGGCGGAAATGACGGCATCGTCACGACATTTGCCGTGGTGGCAGGTTTCGCAGGCGCCGGGGCCGAGGGTGCCGCAGCAGTCGGCACGATCGCTGTTCTGTTGTTCGGATTGGCGAACCTGCTGGCAGACGCGACGGCCATGGGCCTGGGTGCATTCCTGTCCTCACGCTCGGAGCGCGACGTCTACATGTCGAACCGGGCCAAGGAACTCTACGAGATCGAAAACAACGCCGATTTTGAGCGTGCCGAGACAATCGACATCCTGAAAGAAAGAGGCGTCTCGGACGTCGACGCCAATGCCTTCGCTGACCTTTACCAACGAAATCCGGAGCTTATGGCCGACTTCATGATGCAGTATGAACTCGGCATGTCAGACCCACGCGAAGACAACCCCGCGATGAACGGCCTTGCCACGTTCATCTCTTTCATCATTTTCGGGTCGATTCCGCTGATCCCGTACTTCCTGGCGGAACCTTCGGTCGAGATCTTCTATGCCTCGGTCGGGTCAACGGCTCTGGCGTTGGTCATGCTGGGTTTGTTGCGCTGGTATGTGACCCGCGAGAACCTGGTGCGTTCGGTGGGCGAGACCGTTCTGGTCGGTGGCACCTGCGCCGTCATCGCGTATGCCGTCGGCATGGCCTTCGGCTAAAGATTTGATAGGATGCGGCAGGTGAAGTGCTGCGTGATTTTCTTCACGCAATTTTCCATTAACCGGATTTGAGGCGGTCTTCGTGCGTCGCGCTTCGTCGCGTGTGAGGCCACCACCGATCCGTGGACACCCACGCGCGCAGAGCATCCGGCGGTGACGCCAAACGCACGCAGCAAGGCTTGACCCGAGCCTCGGATCCACCCTACCTGCCTGACATGACAGACCCCATTCACATCATCGGCGGCGGCATGGCCGGGTGCGAGGCCTCGTGGGCGGCAGCACGCCTGGGCGTTCCGGTCGTGTTGCACGAGATGCGACCGCATCGCGGCACCTTTGCGCATCAGACGGATGGGCTGGCGGAACTGGTGTGTTCGAACTCGTTCCGTTCCGACGATGACGAGAGCAACGCTGTCGGCCTGCTGCATTGGGAGATGCGCCAGCTCGGCTCGGTGATGATGGAGGCCGCCCTGCCCGCCTCGGTCCCCGCAGGAGGCGCATTGGCCGTAGACCGCGAGGTCTTCTCGGCAGAGGTGACGGCCCGCCTGGAGGCCAATCCGCTGATCACGATCGAGCGCGGTGAGATCACGGGTTTGCCGCCGGAGGACTGGTCCTCGGTGATCATCGCGACCGGACCGCTCACATCAGACCCGCTGGCCGAGGCGATCGCGAAACTGACCGGTCAGGAGAGCCTCGCCTTTTTCGACGCCATCGCACCGATCGTCTATGCCGACAGCGTGGACATGTCGAAGGCGTGGTTTCAGTCGCGTTACGACAAGGGAGAAACCCAGGAAGAGCGCACGGCTTATCTGAACTGCCCGATGGACCGTGACCAGTACGAGGCGTTCATCGATGCGCTGCTCGCCGCAGGGAAGACCGAATTCAAGGAATGGGAGGGCACGCCCTATTTCGACGGCTGCTTGCCGATCGAGGTCATGGCCGAGCGCGGGCGCGAGACCCTGCGCTGGGGACCGTTGAAACCTGTCGGCCTGACCAATCCGCACGATCCGACAGTGAAGCCGCATGCGGTCGTGCAGCTTCGCCGCGACAACAAGCTCGGCACGCTCTACAACATCGTCGGCTTCCAGACGAAGATGAAGTACGGCGAGCAGGCGCGTGTGTTCGGCCTGATCCCCGGACTGGAGAACGCAAGCTTCGCCCGGCTCGGCGGCATTCACCGGAACACGTTTCTGAATTCCCCGACACTTCTGGATCACGAAATGCGATTGAAGGCGCAGCCCCGCCTGCGGTTCGCCGGCCAGATCACGGGTGTAGAAGGCTATGTTGAATCCGGCGCGATGGGTATCCTGGCGGGGCGCTTCGCGGCATGTGAACGACTGGGAAAGACGGCGACACCGCCCCCGCCGGAAAGCGCTCTCGGAGCCCTGATAAACCATATCACCGGCGGTGCCGAGGCCGAGACCTTCCAGCCGATGAACGTCAACTTCGGCCTGTTCCCACCGCTGGAAGACGCTCGCAAAGGCCGCCGTGGCAAGCAGGATCGCAAGCGCGCTTACACGGATCGTGCGAAAATCGTGCTCCAAACGTGGTCGAAAGTGGGACCGTCGCCCTGACACCGGCGACATTGATGGTGGCAAAGTCCTGTTCGATTAAGGTACAACTTTACCGAGATTGAAACGCCGCCCGCCCGTATTTCCGAGCGCCACCGCACAAAAACTGTCTCTGGAGGTTTGACCAAATGTTCTCAATGAAAACGTTCATGACGAAAGTCGCTGCCGTGAACTCGCATTTTGAGCGCCACAAGACCAGTTCATTGCACAACCTTATCGCGCTGATGAACAAGAGTGAGCCGCGCAACAAAGTTTTGGACGCCATTGGCAAACTGCCCAAGGGTAAGGCAGCCAAGTACAAGACTGCGCTGGATTATGTCGACGATGAATACGACAAGCCGGCGGTTGTTGTGCCGGTCTGGACAAAACCTGTCGTCAGCCAGCCAACCTTCATTGGATTACCGCCGCCGCCATTGCCGACGATCGTAACACCGCCACCGTCGACCAAAACATTCGACCAGATCGCGGCGCAAATGGGCATGACCTATAACCGGTTCGAACAGGCGAACTCCAGGTATCTCGATGCAAATCCAGACGGGTTTTGTGCAGCAGCGTCGATGGCGTTCTGTAAAACCAAACGCGACGACCCGGATCGCGAGTTCAACTATTTCTCAAACAAACCCCGCACGACCGAAGCCGACAAGAAACGACGCGATATCATCACTGACCTCTATGCGGACGAAGGTGTCATGCCACAGCTTGCAAAGATAAAGGGCACGCTTGAAACGAAATACAAGATGACCTTTTATGGTCAAACAGAAAAGCAGGATGCGTCGATCAAAGATGTCTACTTCGATACCTACAACAAGGGCCAAGGGCAATTCATTTTGTTTATGTGTATCTTTAAAGACAGCGTCGACACCGATAACCACTTCATGGCGATTTCGCTGGGCAGTAAGATCTGCTCGTTCTTCGACCCGAATGAAGGCGAAATTACCGGACCAGTCGGAAAGTATTGGGAGATGCTCTGGACAATCTTTGATCAAGGTGACCTAAAATGCTACATGCCAAACAACATTACATCCATTCAACATTACTATAAACACCCGTGATTTCTCGCAGGAATGAACGAGCGTATATGCAGTTGATTCACTGATCCGTCTGGCTACGCTGCTGCGTAGGGAGGCACACATGGCCGGACGGACATATCTCGATAAGGCCTATGGTCTGGGTGATGCGGAGTCGACCAGGGCATTCTATGCCGACTGGGCCGCAACCTATGACGCCGAGGTCAAGGCGAACGGCTACGTCACGCCGGATCGCTGCGCGAAGGCGTTGGCCGGGGCGGTTGCCGATCTGAGCGCACCAATCCTGGACATTGGTTGCGGGACCGGGCTGTCGGGGATCGCCCTGCGCGAAGCAGGGTTCACGGCGGTCGACGGCACCGACCTCAGCCAGGAAATGATCGACATCGCAACCCATCGGGGCGACATCTACCGGGAGCTGTTCCTGGGCCTCGCCCGCGATCCGCTGCCGATCCCGCCGGGACAGTACGAAAACGCCGCGGCGATCGGTGTGTTCTCCCCCGGTCATGCACCGCCCGAGACCATGGACATCGTGATGGGTTTCCTGCCCACGGGCGGGTGCTTCGTGTTCTCGCTGAACGACCATGCATTGGAAGATCCGTCCTATGCCGCGAAGATCGAGCAAGTCATTACGGACGGGATCGCCGAGCAAGCGTTCCGCGAGCATGGATCTCACCTGCCGGGCATCGGGCTCGAATCCACCGTCATCGTGTTGAGGAAACTGTGAAGGGGCTCGACGGCGCCTATTCGCTGACCACGACCGACGAGGCGAAGTCTTTTTACGATGGCTGGGCCGCGGGGTACGAAGACGAGCTTGCGGAGAATGGATATATCACGCCGCAACGTTGCGCCGAGGCCTTGGCAGAATACGCGTCGATGCCCTGGGCGCCGCTGGTGGAATTCGGCTGCGGCACAGGCTTGGGCGGGTTGGCACTGAAGGCGGCCGGGTTCGAGAGCATCGACGGCTTCGACATCTCGGAAGAAATGCTGGCGCAAGCCGGCGCGAAGGACGTCTACAACACGCTGGGCACCGTTGACCTGTCCCAACCGTTGGAGAGCTTCGAGCCGAGCACCTATCAGAACGCCGCCGCCATTGGCGTGCTCAGCCCTGCTCACATGCAAGCGACCGTGATCGACAAGATTCTGAACCTGCTCCCCGAAGGCGGCTGTTTCGTCTTTTCGTTGAACGACAAGAGCCTCGCCGATGGCAGCATGGAAAGCCGCATCCTCGCGCTGACCGAGTACAATGTGGCCGATCTGCTGTTCAAGGATCATGGCGCGCATCTGCCGGGCATTGACCTGCAAAGCACTGTTTACGTTCTGCGCAAACGCTGACCGGGCGCGCCCGTCCTTATGATGACTGCACGGCGTAGCGCATGACCGCTCGCCAAGTGCCCATCCGCGGCGTTAAGGGCACTGCCATGAGATCCTTCGGCGCGACCACAATCCTGATCTACGCAGCCGCCGTCATCGTCTGGGGGTCGACCTGGATCATGATGAAGTTTCAGCTTGGCGAGGTCGCACCAGCGGCTTCCCTGACCTATCGCTATCTGATCGCCGGTGTCCTTGTACTGGCCGGTGCCGTGCTGTTCGGCAAGGCGATCTGGCTGACGGCCTCTCAACATCTGTGGTGTGCGGTCCAGGGCGCGTTGATGTTCTCGGTGAACTACTGGCTGACCTATCTGGCGGCAGCGCACCTGACGACCGGCATCGTGTCGGTGTTCTTCGCGGGCGTCTCGGCCGTGACGATGCTGATCCAGCTCGTGCTGTTCTTCCAGGTGCCGCCCCTGCGCGCCGCGATCGGTGCAGGCCTGGGCATCGCCGGGACAGCCTTGGTCTTCTGGCCCGAGATCGAAGGGCTTCCCGTGGACGGACCGCAGGTCACGTCCGGATTGCTGGTGATCCTTAGCGTCGTTCTGTTCGCGACCGGCGGGATCATCGGGGCGCGCAACCTCGCATCCGGCATGCCGCGCTACGCGACAATCGGCTGGGGCATGGTCTATGGCGGGCTCTGGATGGCGCTGCTGACGGTCGTGCGCGGCGAGACCTTCGGCTTCGAGACCTCGTTCGCTTACATCGCCTCGCTGGTCTGGCTGGTCACGATGGGATCGATCTTTGTCTTCGTGCTGTATTTCATCCTGGTCGAGCGCATCGGGGCGGAACGGGCGTCTTATGCGACGGTCATGTTCCCGCTCGTGGCGCTGATCGTGTCGACCTTCGCCGAGGATTACAACTGGCCGCTCCTGGCCGTTATCGGCGTGCCGCTGGCCTTGATCGGCAATGCGCTGGTGTTGTCCGGGACAGGCGGTTCACCAGCGCCCGCGCAACGCGGCGAGAGCGAGTTTGAGCCCGTCGAATGGCCGGTCAATGCGATCGAGATCCCCGAGGGCGAAGTCCGCTCGTAAGGCCAATCGCAAGACACGCTCGGCACGGCGCAATGGCAGCAGTGCGGGCCGGATGCGCGGATCGTGAAGATGTGCCTGGCTTCTGGCCTGACTCAGTTCGTCGAGCCCTTGCTCGGCAAGGGACCGGAACCGCGTTCCGAGCGATTCGGTGATGTGTCCCCGCGCAAGGGCCGCCCAATCCCCGCCGACCATCTCGGCCATCAGAGGCGCCTCGCCAGCGGCGGCGATGGCGGGAGAATTCCGAACAACATACGCCGCCGAGAGCACATAGCTGCATGGCGGCGGAGCCTTGTATGTTACCTCCGAGCCGGGGCGTGCGAGCACGCCTGCGGCAGACGATACAAGAGACTTGAACCGGGCTTTGTGCCAGTGGCGATACGCGTCCGCGCCAAGGGGCCGCGCCAGCTCAGCCTCCCGCGCTTGTATGATCGCACCGAGATCGACGGGATCAACAGTGCCATCCGCGATCATTGCCGTGAGCGGTGCTGCAACGTCGTGCGCTTTGGGTGGTTTTCCCTCCTCCGCCTCCTCGATGGCGTCGCGCCACCATTGCAGACGCATACGGGGGATCAGGCTTTCCTTCGAGGACGCCGCCGCGCGCGACAGCTCGCAGTCGAAGGCATAGAGCACCATCAGCCGCGACCGCGCGGGCTCGGGTGCGAACAAGGCGGTCGCATAGAGGTGCGGATCGTCCCGCTGGACGATTTCAGCGCAAGCGTCGCTCATTGCGCGCCCTGCGGTGCCTGCCACCCAGTTCGGACCGCAGATGTGGGGCCGCGCGCGGGTGGGTGGGTCGTGCCAGAAGCCCGCGTTCCGTTCGATGCCGCGGGGGAGCGCGCGGCCCCGCTCACGCGGCTTGCGCCTCGGCGCGCAACAGGCACATCAGGATTGCGTCCTCCAAGGCTTGAAAGCTTGCGTCGACGATGTTCGCCGACACGCCCACGGTCGAGAACACGCCACCGCGGCCATCCGTCGAGTCTATCAGCACACGCGTCACAGCCTCGGTCCCGCCATTCAGGATTCGCACCTTGAAGTCGACCAGTTTCAACCCGTCGATCCGGCTTTGATACGACCCCAGGTCCTTGAACAACGCGCGGCTGAGCGCATTGACCGGCCCCTGGTCCTCCTTGGTGACCGGATCCTGGCTTTCCGAGGCCGAGATCATCCGCTCGCCATCGACATGCATCACGACGATCGCTTCCGAGACCGAGACCAGTTCGCCCATTGCGTTGACCCGTCGCTCGACCGAGACGCGGTAGCGCTCGACGTCGAAGAACTTGGGCATCAGGCCAAGATGACGGCGCGCCAGCACCTCGAAGCTGGCGCCGGCGCTGTCATAGGCAAAGCCCTGATCCTCGCGCTCCTTGACGCTTTGCAGCAGAGGGCCGAGGCGCTTGTCGGTTTTCCCGACGGTGATCCCCGCCTTCGCAAGCCGGTCGATCAGGTTGGAACGCCCGGCCTGGTTCGACATCGGGATAATGCGCTCGTTGCCCACGGTCTCGGGCGGGACATGCTCATAGGTCGTCGGGTTCTTGACGATCGCGCTGGCATGCAGCCCGGCCTTGTGCGCAAAGGCCGAGGCCCCGACATAAGGCGCCTGCCTGTCGGGGACGCGGTTCAGTATCTCATCCAGCATCAGACTGGCCGTTCGCAGTTTCGGCAAGGCGTCGGCACTGATGCCGGTCTCGAACGCACTGATGTAGAGCGGTTTCAAAACCAGCGTCGGGATCAGCGAGGTAAGGTTGGCATTGCCGCAACGCTCACCCAGCCCGTTCAGCGTGCCTTGAATCTGACGGGCCCCGGCCTCGACGGCTGCGAGCGACCCGGCCACCGCGTTCTCGGTGTCGTTGTGCGTATGAATCCCGACCTTGGTGCCTGGGATTGTCTCACAGACCTGGGACACGATCGCGCCGATCTCCAGCGGCAGGGTGCCGCCATTCGTATCACACAGCACGACCCATCTGGCGCCACCGTCCAGAGCGGCTTGCAGACATTCCATCGCGTAGGTCGGGTTTGCCTTGAACCCGTCGAAGAAATGCTCGGCATCATACAGAGCCTCGCGGTCCATCGCGGTCAGGTGCGCGAAGCTCTCGCGGATGTTGACGAGGTTCTCTTCCAGCGGGATGCCCAAGGCCTCGGTCACGTGGAAGTCATGGGATTTCCCCACCAGGCAGACGGTTTGCGTGCCCGCATTGACGACCTCGGCCAGGACGTCGTCATTTGCCGCCGACCGGCCTGACCGTTTGGTCATCCCAAAGGCAAGGAACTTTGCACGGGTCTCTGGCGCCTGCGCGAAGAAATCCGAGTCCGTCGGGTTCGCGCCGGGCCAGCCACCTTCGATATAATCGAGCCCGATGTCGTCCAGCGCCTGGGCGATGCGGATCTTGTCCGGCACGGAGAAGTCGACGCCCTGGGTCTGCTGGCCGTCGCGCAACGTGGTGTCGAAGAGGTAGAGGCGTTCCCTGGTCACTTGACGCCTCCTGTAGACTTACGCGCGTTTCGCATCACGCAGCGATACGGCGCCTGATCTTCCCCGGCTCGAGCGTCGCTGATCGTCATCCTCTCACCACGTGTCATAGCAAAGCCTCCAGTTTGACTGGATCGAGATCACTCTGCCGGGTGATCGCTGCCTGAGGTCCATCCGCGGTCGCGCGAACATCTATGCTGAGTGCTTTAAGCCCGGCCTTCAGCGTGTCGGCACCTGCATAGTCTTTCGCATCGCGCAGACTTTGCCACCTCTCGAGGTGCGGTTGCAGCAGTTTCTGCGCGTCACTCAGATCACCTGCATGATCCGTCGAAACGCCAACGATAAGCTCCTGATCGTCGCGAAACCATTCAACGTCTTCGGCATCGGGAAACCCCATCATCCGCAACGTGGCACGCAAGGCCGGCGCGGACATTTGGTCCATCTCCGTAAAAACGAGGTGGGTGTTCAAATCGTCTGCCAGCGCCTCTTCAACCCGCGACACCAGGCGATCGTCCGCCGCGACCCCGTCAGTCTTGCGGTACCAGCGGACCAGCCGCTTGCGCGCATCCTCCAACCGTTTCTCAGTCCAGTCCAAGGGCGCCCGATAGTGCGTCGACAGCAACATGAACCGGATGACGTCGCCGGGAACGCCCTGGTCCAACAGATCCCGCGTCGTGAAGAAGTTGCCAAGCGACTTGGACATCTTCTCGCCCTCGACGCGGAGCATCTCGTTGTGCATCCACCAGTTGGCCATCCGGTCGGTACCGTGGACGCAGCAGGACTGTGCCAACTCGTTCTCATGGTGCGGGAATGCCAGGTCGATACCGCCTGCGTGGATGTCGAAGACCTCGCTCAGCAATTCCTTCGCCATGGCCGAGCATTCGATATGCCAGCCCGGACGGCCCCGGCCCCAGGGCGAGGCCCAGCCCGGCTGCTCGTCGGTCGACGGCTTCCAGATCACGAAGTCCATCGGGTTCTTCTTGTAAGGTGCTACCTCGACGCGGGCTCCCGCGATCATGTCGTCGGTCGATCGCCCCGACAAAGATCCGTATTTTTCATAGGCTTCTACCGAGAACAGCACGTGCCCCTCGGCGGCATAAGCGAACCCTTTGTCGATCAGATCCTGGCTCATCGCGACCATGGGCTCGATGAACTCGGTGCAGCGCGGCTCGTGATCGGGGCGCAGCGCGCCCAGCGCGTCCATGTCCTGATGATACCAGCCGATCGTCTCGTCGGTGATGCGCCGGGTTGCGGCCTCGAGCGTCTCGTCGCTTGTCTTGGTCGCCACGGCCTTCTCGATAATCCGGTCATCGACATCCGTGAAATTCCGGGCGTATGTCACTGACTCTGGCCCATAAACATGGCGCAGCAACCGGTAGAGCACGTCGAACACGACGACAGGGCGGGCGTTGCCGATGTGTGCCCGGTCGTAAACGGTCGGCCCGCAGACATAAATGCGCACGTTCTTTGGGTCGATCGGGTGAAAGACCTCTTTCGAGCGGGTCCGCGTGTTGTAGAGCTTGATCTCGGTCATAAACGGGCCTTCCGGGCGCGGTTGTGCCGCGGCGGGCTACCATGTCGATGTCAGAAGGAAAACAGGTGAACCGCCGCGGACTATGTCAGCGGGTAATGCAGATCTCGCAGATGATGCAGATACGGTTCATACGGACGCTATGCCGGAGCGTCACAAGAAAGGCAAGAGGTGAGTGAACAGGTCGATATCGCGGTGATCGGCGCAGGTCCGGCAGGGCTGGCGGCAGCCGAAGTTGCGGCAGCGACAGGACGGCGTGTCGTGATCTTCGAGGCCAAACCGAGCCCGGCGCGAAAGTTCCTGATGGCCGGGAAGTCGGGGTTGAACCTGACGAAAAGTGAGGAAATCGAGCAGGTTATCGACAGCGTCGGTTGCGCGCGGCTCGACCCGATCCTGCGCGCATTCGGACCCAAAGATGTCTGGCGCTGGGCCGAGGGGTTGGGCGAGCCGTTGTTTACCGGGTCGTCAGGCCGGGTGTTTCCGAAGGCCATGAAAGGTTCGCCGTTGCTGCGTAAGTGGCTGACACAGCTTGATGAAATGGGGTGCGCATTGCGAACGCGCTGGCGGTGGAGCGGATGGGACCGCGACGCGCTGCGGTTCGAGACGCCGGATGGGACGCGCACGATTGAGGCGAGTTCGACGGTTCTTGCGCTTGGTGGGGCATCCTGGACGCGGCTGGGATCAGACGCGGCCTGGGCGCCTTGGGTGGACGCGCAAGGCATTGAAATCAAATCGTTTCGGCCAGCGAACATGGGCTTTGACGTGGCGTGGTCGGAACACTTTCGCGCGCGGTTTGCCGGGGCGCCAGTTAAACCCGCGGCGTTGGGCGCTGGCGACACAACCCGTCAGGGAGAATTTGTTATTTCTTCCAATGGAATAGAGGGCAGCCTTGTCTATGCGATCTCGGCACCGCTGCGCGATGCGCTCGAGGTGGGCGAGGCCGATCTGAGGCTCAACCTTCTGCCGGAACAATCGGTTGAGACAGTGGCACGGAGGCTCTCGAGGCCACGCGGGAAGCTGAGTTTTTCCAATCATCTGCGCAAGGCAATCGGCCTGACCGGCGTGCGTGCGGGCCTGCTGCGCGAGCTTGGCGGCGAGTTGCCGAATGATGCATTGGATCTTGCCAAGCTGCTGAAATCAATTTCGATTCCCGTCGTCAGGCCACGCCCGATTGACGAGGCAATCTCGGTCGCGGGCGGGGTCGCCTGGGACGGCGTGACCGACGACCTGATGCTGACCGCGAAGCCTGGAATGTTCATCGCAGGCGAGATGCTGGACTGGGAAGCGCCGACGGGCGGTTACCTGCTGACCGCCTGCCTGGCGACGGGTCGCTGGGCTGGTGCCGCGGCGGCCAAATGGGGATGTTAACCGGCCCTGCGCTGTCCCCAGAGGCATACCGCAACAGTATTGCATCGATACCGCAAACGTATTCCTTTGGTAATGCATTCATACCGCATTCGTCGCAACGCGGAGTCGATGCGAAAGGTTAACGCGGGTCTATGCGGTGCCGAGGTCGACAACCACGACCTCGGGCGGCACGCCGAACCGGACCGGCATGATCGACTCGCCGATGCCGCCGGAGACGATCAGATCCGTCTCGCCGCCGGGGCGGGTTTCGCGGACGTGACCATAGGCATAGCGGTTGCCATGGCGTTACGGCACGATCGGCGACCAGCCCATCAGCCGAACCTGCCCGCCATGGGTGTGGCCGGAGACCGTAAGGCTGACGCGCGCAGGCACGTTCGGAAAGATGTCCGGTTCATGCGCCATCAGGATCACGGGCGCGCCGTCATCATGGATCTGCGCGAGGGTGCCTGGCAAATCATCCATGCCCTGCCAGCGGGTGCGCCCGTATCGCTTGTGCGGGAGAAGCGCGAGTTGATCGCCAAGTCCTGCCAGCCAGAACGGTGCGCCATCCTTTTCGAGACGGATGGCCTGGTTTTCGTAGACCCGGATGCCGACGGCTTCGAGCGCGCGCTGACCATAGGTCGGTCCGTGGCCCTGCATCTGCGCTGTGCGGTCGTCCCACCAGTCGTGGTTCCCGAGCACCGCGTGCACCCCGAGTGGCGCCTTCAACGCGGACAATGCGGCGGACCAGTCAGCGGAGTGAACCTCGCCCGTCGTCCAGTGATGTCCCTTGGAGTAATCGCCAAGCAGCAGGATCAGATCGGCGTCCAGATCGTTTGTCTGTGCGACGATGGAACGGATGCGGGCGGCGCTGACCCAAGGCTCGCAGGCGTGAACGTCGGACAGGATTGCCATGCGCAGCGCGAAACCGCGCGGCCATCGGGGCGGCGTGATCCGGTAGTGCGTGGTGACGAGGCGAAACGGTTCGACGCCAACCGCATAGGCGCCGGTCGCCAGACCGGCAGCGGCGAGACGCAAGGACCACTTCAGAAAGGCGCGACGGGTGAGCATGTACGATCCGGGACTGACGCACTCAGCATGTGCACGCCACAATTATCATGACTGTGCCACATGCAAGCGCATGGCCATGGACGCACTGAAATCCCTGCCCGGCTGCACCGCGCCTGCACTAAGTAAGATCAGCAACACGGGCTTCGTGCAAAACCCGAACCGTCGCCTCAAACCGCGCGCAGGCTCTCGTAGCTGACCATGACATGCTCGCGATAGGCGGGGCGTTCGGACAAGCGGGCGTAGTAGGCGTCGAGGTTCGGGGTATCCGCCTTAGGGAAGTCCATCGTGTTGTAGCGATAGAGCACATGACCCGCGAGGATGTCGGCAAAGCAGATGTCGTCTCCGCCCAGATAGGCGCCCTGCCCCAGCCGTGCATCGAGGCGGGGTAGAAGCGTTTGCAGTGCGGCAACGCCGGAGTCGATGATGGTCTGGCTACGATCCTCGGGCTTCGTGCGGACAAGCTGCCAGAAGACCTTGTAGATCAGCTCGGGGCAAACCGAGGTCTTTGTCCATTCGGCCCACATGTCCAGTTGTCCGCGAATGCCCGGATCGGTCGGCCAGAATGTCTCGTTCCCATATTTCGCCCCCAGATAGCGCACGATCACCGGGCTTTCCCACAGTACCGTCTCGCCATCCTTCAGCACCGGGATCAGCCCGTTCGGGTTCATCGCCCGGTATTCGGGGTTGTCGTTGCCGCCGAACGTGCCACCCCAGTCGAGGCGCTGATACTCCAACCCCAGTTCCGCAACCGCCCACATTGCGGTCTGCACATTGGACGACGTTGCCCTGCCCCAGATGGTGATCATATCAGCCTCCCCATATCATTGCGTGGAAACTCTGCCCGACGACCGAAACAGTCAAGCGTCCGCGCCGCCATGGGGTGGGAACATGGCCGCATAGGACCATCGGACGGTTGCCGAGGCAGGCGAAAACCCGTTACGGTTTCGCGCAATGACAGAACGCCGGGGGAGGCCGTCACAATGGAAATGACCGGAGAACGTCTGATCAGCGCAGACCGCATGGCGGTTTGGGCAGCACTGAACGATCCGGACGTGCTGAAAGAGTGCATTCCCGGCTGCCAGGAAATGGAGAGAGCCGGCGAGACCGGTTTCACCGCCAAGGTGGTGCAGAAGGTCGGCCCGGTGAAGGCGACGTTCACGGGCGAGGTCGAGTTGTCCGACATTGTCGAAGGCGACAGCTACACGATCAGCGGCAAGGGCAAGGGCGGTGCGGCCGGTGGCGCCTCGGGCGGGGCCAAGGTCTCGTTGACGGATCAGGATGGCGGCACGCTGTTGACCTACGAGGCCGAGGCCAAGGTGACCGGCAAGATCGCGCAATTGGGCTCGCGCCTGATCGATGGCTTTGCCAAGAAGATGGCCGATCAGTTCTTCACCAAGTTCCAGGAGACGGTCGAAGCCGGTGGTCCCGAGGGCGACGCGGCGGCGATGGGCGAGGAAGAGGAGCCCCAGGCGCGGACGGTTGGCGAAACCGTCGACGAGGCGATCGAGACCGTCAAGGAAACCGCGTCTGACGTGATGGAGAAGGCCGAGGAAGCCACCCGCGAAGCAGCAAGCTCCATCGCCGAGAAGATCGAAAAGGCCGAGCCCGCGAAGAAGGGTTTCTGGAAGCGCCTGTTCGGCGGCTGATCCGGCGCCGCGCGGGCCCGCACTTACCAACCGAATTGAAGATCCTAGGGAGGAAATGATGGCAACTGTATCGATGACCGTAAACGGCAAAGCCGTTTCCGGCGAGATCGAGGGGCGGACGCTGCTGGTGCAGTTTCTGCGCGAGACGCTGGGCCTGACCGGCACGCATGTCGGCTGCGACACGTCGCAGTGCGGCGCCTGCGTCGTGCATGTCGATGGCGAGGCGGTGAAGGCGTGCTCGGCCTTGGCGGCGTCGTGCGAAGGTGCCGCCGTGACGACGATCGAAGGCATGGCGAATGCCGACGGCTCGCTCGGCACGATCCAGAAGGCGTTCCAGGACAACCACGGCCTGCAATGCGGCTTCTGCACCCCGGGCATGGTGATGTCGGCCGCGGATCTGCTGAAGAACAACCCAAACCCGTCCGAGACCGAGATCCGCGAATATCTCGAAGGCAATCTTTGCCGCTGCACGGGCTACCACAACATCGTCAAATCGATCCAGGCCGCCGCCGAAGCCGGCGCATAATCTGGACAGGGAGGAACACCAATGCCGAAGGATACTGGTATCGGCGCACCGGTCACACGGACCGAGGATGTGCGCTTCGCGACCGGCAAAGGCCGGTACACGGATGATTTCACCTGCATGGGCCTGCACTACGCGTACTTCGTGCGCTCGCCCCATGCTCACGCCAAGGTCACGGGCATCGACAAGTCGGCGGCCGAGGCGGCTCCCGGTGTTGTCGCGGTTTATGACGGGCATCAGCTGACCGGCGACGGCGTCGGAAATCTGATCTGCGGCTGGGGCATCACGTCGAAAGACGGCACGCCGATGAACATGGGCGCGTGGTCGGCACTGGCCACCAACACGGTGCGCTATGTCGGTGATGCGGTCGCCGTCGTGATCGCCGAGTCGCTCGAGGCTGCGAAGGACGCGGCCGAGTTGGTGGATGTGACTTACGAGGAACTGCCGGTTGTCGTGACCGTCGCGGACGCGACGGCGGCTGGCGCACCCCAGATCCACCCGGAGGCGGCTGGCAACCAGATCTACGACTGGGAGATCGGGGACGAGGCCGCGACCGACGCGGCTTTGGCAAGTGCGGCCAAGGTGGTCGAGATGGAGATCACCAACAACCGTCTGGTCCCGAACCCGATGGAGCCGCGCGCGGCGATGGCGCAGTACGATGCCGGTCAGGATCACCTGACGCTGCACACGACCAGCCAGAACCCGCATGTCGCCCGTCTGGTGCTGTCGGCGTTCTACCAGATCGCGCCCGAGCACAAGCTGCGCGTGATCGCACCCGATGTCGGCGGTGGCTTCGGCTCGAAGATCTACATCTACCCCGAGGAAATCGTCTGCCTCTGGGCCGCCCGGAAGGCCGGCGTGCCGGTCAAGTGGACCGCGGACAGGACCGAGGCGTTCATCACCGATGCGCATGGCCGGGACCATGTCTCGACCGCCAAGATGGGCTTTGACGCCAACAACAAGATCGTCGGCTTCAAGGTCGACACGCAGGCGAACCTGGGCGCCTACATGTCGCTGTTCTCGTCCTCGGTGCCGACGTATCTCTATGCGACGCTGCTGTCGGGCCAGTACAACATCGAGAACATCCACTGCAACGTGAAGACCTATTACACCAACACGGTGCCGGTGGATGCCTATCGCGGGGCTGGACGTCCCGAGGCGTGCTATCTGATCGAGCGGATGATGGAGAAGTCGGCCAAGGAACTGGGCGTCAGCCCGGCTGAATTGCGCCGGACGAATTTCATCCAGGAGTTCCCGCACCAGACGCCGGTGATCATGGCCTACGATATCGGTGACTTCAACGCGACGCTGGACGCCGCAGAAGCCGCCGCCGATGTCGCCGGGTTCGCAGCGCGGAAGGCGGCCTCGGAAGCGGCGGGCAAGAAGCGCGGCATTGGCTATTCCTGCTATATTGAGGCCTGCGGGATCGCACCGTCCAAGGCGGTCGGCTCGCTCGGCGCCGGTGTCGGATTGTGGGAATCCGCCGAGGTGCGGGTGAACCCGGTTGGCTCGGTCGAGGTGCTCACCGGCTCGCACAGCCATGGTCAGGGCCACGAGACGACGTTCGCACAGCTTGTGTCGGATCGTCTCGACCTGCCGATGGACAGCATCAAGATCGTCCATGGTGATACCGATACCGTGCAGTTCGGCATGGGCACCTACGGCTCCCGGTCGGGAGCTGTTGGCATGTCGGCGATCCACAAGGCGCTCGACAAGGTTGAGAACAAGGTCAAGAAGATCGCGGCGCACGTGCTGGAAGCAGCCGAAAGCGACATCGTCATCGAAGGCGGTGCCGTCAAGGTCCAAGGCACCGACAAGCAGATGCTGTGGCACGAGGTCGGCCTTGCCGCCTACACCGCGCACAATCTGCCGGACGATATGGAGCCTGGGCTGAAGGAGGGCGCGTTCTACGACCCGACGAACTTCACCTTCCCCGCCGGAACTTACATCTGCGAAGTCGAGGTCGATCCGGATACGGGCGTCACCACGGTAGAGAACTTCACTGCGGCGGACGATTTCGGCCAGGTGATCAACCCGCTGATCGTCGGTGGCCAGGTCCATGGCGGCATCGCACAAGGTGTCGGACAGGCGATGCTGGAGCACGCGGTCTATGACGCGGACGGTCAGCTTCAGGCGGCGACCTACATGGACTACACCATGCCGCGCGCCGATGATCTGCCGATGTTCAAGGTGTCGACGCATGAGACCTTCTGCCCGGGCAACCCGCTGGGCATCAAGGGCTGCGGCGAGGCAGGCGCGATCGGCTCTCCGCCCGCGCTGGTCAACGCCGTGATCGATGCGATCGGGACAGACGATATCCAGATGCCGGTGACCCCGCAGGCAGTCTGGAAGGCCATACACGGCTGAGCCCTCGGGGCGGGTCGAGGCCCGCCCTACCCCTGAACACACTCTCGGGAGGAGAGACATGTACGATTTCGAATACGTCAAACCGGGCTCGGTGGCGGAAGCCGTTGCGGCCCTTCAATCGGAAGATGCCATGGCAATCTCGGGTGGGCAGACACTGCTGCCGACCATGAAGGCGCGCCTGGCCCAGCCCACGAAGCTGATCGATCTGTCCGGCATGGCCGACATGACCGGCATCTCGGTCGCGGCGGACAGCGTGACCATCAAGGGCGCGACCCGGCACGTCGATGTCGAGCGCTCGGCCGATTTGCGCGGCGTCTTCCCGGCGCTGGCCGATCTGGCAGGCGGCATCGGCGACCCCGCTGTGCGCAATCGCGGAACGATCGGCGGCTCGGTCGCGAACAACGATCCAGCGGCCTGCTATCCGGCGGTTTGCATGGCCACGGGCGCCACGATCCACACCAACGCCAAGCAAGTCGCCGCCGATGACTTCTTCCAGGGCATGTTTGACACGGCTCTGGACGAGGGCGAACTGGTCACGGGCGTGACCTTCCCAATCCCGCAGCGGGCCAACTACCAGAAGTTCCTGCAACCGGCCTCGCGCTTTGCGATGGTCGGTGTCTTCGTCGCGCAATACGCCAGCGGCGTGCGGGTTGGCGTGACCGGCGCTTCGGAAAGCGGCGTGTTCCGGTGGACCGAGGCCGAGGCAGCGCTTTCGGCCAACTTCTCGGCCGATGCCGTTCCTACGGCACCGTCGGCGGACGGGATGATTGGCGACATCCACGGATCGCCGGAATACCGCGCGCATCTGGTGCACGTGATGACCAAGCGAGCTGTCGCCGCATCCTGAACCGTAGGGTGCGCAATGCGCACCCTACAAGCGAACAACCAAACGGGCGGGCTGTGAGCCCGCCCTTTTTTATTGTCGGACGGGTTGGACGCGCGTAAGAACAATTCATGAACTCTCATGCATTCGAGATTGCCGGGAACTGCCTCGAGGCGCTGCCCTCCGGCGCGCTCTGGTGGCCAGAGCAGCGTTTGTTGGCAGTCGCCGACTTGCATCTCGGCAAGGCCGAACGACTAGCTCGGCAGGGCGGATCGTTGCTGCCGCCCTACGAGACAGCGGAGACTCTGGAACGGTTGGAGGGCGTGCTTGGCGCCTGCGCGCCACGGACCGTTGTCCTGGTCGGCGACAGCTTCGATGACCTGGGTGCGGCAGACGCCTTGCCCGACGATATCGCCGAGCGGATTGCGCGCATGGCCGCTGGACGGCGCTGGATCTGGATTGCCGGGAACCACGACCCGGGTCCCGTTGATCTCCCGGGCACGCATCTAGCTGAGCATCGGGTGGAGGGACTTTCGTTCCGGCATATTGCGGAGCCCGGTGGCGGACCGGATGTGTCGGGCCACTACCACCCCAAGGCCCGGCTTTGGTTGCGCGGCCAATCGATCCGGCGACCGTGTTTCCTGATCGACTCCCGGCGGGTCATCCTGCCGGCCTTCGGGACCTATACGGGCGGGCTGAGGATCGACGACCCGGCCTTTGACCGGATCGTCACGCGCGATGCAATTGCGGTGCTGACGGGCAAGCGGGCGATCGCCCTGCCCCGCTCCGCAGCGATGGCCTGAGCTTACTGCGCCGGCATGGCGGCAGCCTCGGGCGCCGGAGGCCGGGGTGCGGCGTTCAGGATATCCCGCAGGCGGATCGCGGCGCCGCTGAAGCCAAGCCCGAGGGCCAGCGATAGAAAGCCCAACGCAAGGTACAAACCGCTGGCCCTGCCTTCGGCCAGCAGCGGCAGAAAAGCGCCGATGATGGCAACGGCTCCCGCCCCGAGGGCAATAAAGCCCGTGGTGATCACCAGAGTACCGACGCGCGCGGCGGCTCCGATCTGCGGACAGGCCGAGGCCGCCTTGCCAATGATGGCGAGGATCACAGCCAAGGCACCGAGTCCGGCAAATCCGAGGGCGAAGTAGACCAGATCCGTCATGGGAACACTCCTTCTATGGACGGTCAGAGATTGGTGAGCCGGAGTTCGTCATGGGGACGAATGGGTTTGCTCCGGTGCCGGACATTGCGGGGCCGGCCGATCCGGCGGCGCTGGTAGGTTCGTTCGACTAGGCGAAAAAACAGGGCGGCGACGAGAACGGCGATTGCAGTGCGGATCAGGCGCATTGTTGATCTCCGGTCATGGAGGAGCCGCGGTTGAACTTGTCGGGGGATTGGGTAACGGCGCGGCGATAACTGAGGCCAAACTGCAAGGCGATCATGGGAGCGGCGAGCATTCCGAGGCCAGCATACCAGAGCGCTTTTCCGTGAGCCTGCGCCTCGGCCCATCCGGAATATAGGCCGTAGAAATAGGCTAGAGGAAAGCTCAGGGCGTTGGCGATGAATCCGGAGAGTACGATCGCTTGAATGTCGGGGCGGCCATCTTGCGTCCGAAAGGAACGGATGGCCAGATAGAACGCTGGCAAACCAAATAGGACATATGCTGGAAGACTCATGACAGCGGCAACCAGCGTGAAGGCCAGTCCGTAGCCGAAGGCAAGGACACCCGTTGCTGCGAACCACATTGGGGCGACCACCGCGGCGGCGACGAACGCGCCCCAGTCAATCCGTGGTGCCGCTTCCTGTTGAGGTGTGTCGAATCTATCAGTTACTTCCGTCATTTCTGAAACTCCTGCGAAAAATTTTTCAGCCAGAACTACCCGGCAGATACTTCGCGATGCGGGCGCCGAGCCTGAGCATCTTCACCTGCGTGCCATGCGGCAGGCGGGCCATCTGCTGATACCAGGTGTCGAACATCGACATGACATCGAGCGTCTCCTCCATGCGGGCACGAACATCGCGCGGGGTCTCGTTGTCGTGTTTGGCGCACTCTATCGCGTCTGAGACGGCGTTCATGGTCGGGGCGAACTCGCGGTCGCGGCGGGCTTCGACCAGAATGCGGACCAGTTCGAACAGGTCACGCTCGGACGTGAAGTGATCTCGCCGGTCGCCAAGCTGGCGCGAGACCCGGACGATACCCCAGGACTGGAGCTCCTTGATCGCGGTCGAGACATTGGACCGCGCCATGCCGAGCAGTTCGCAGATCGCGTCAGCGGGCAGCGGGTCGGGCGACAAGTGCAGCAGCGCGTGAACCTGGCTGACCGAGCGGTTGACGCCCCAACGGTTGCCCATCTCTCCCCAATGGAGAATGAAGTCCTTCATGGCGGGCGTCAGTGTCATCGTATCTTTCCGTAATTTCTGTCTATTCAGAAATAACCGTTGGGCGAGCCCGCATCAAGTCCAAACCGAACCATGCGGCGCGATATCGCGTCAGGATCAGACAGACCGGGCAGCCGTTGCTAGGATGGGCCGACTTCAGACTGGGAGGACCGCCGATGCAACCCGCACTGACCTTTCGCCGCCTGACCGCACGCCCGGTGCTTCTGGAAATGGAGCGCCCGGTGGTCGCCAGGATCGCAACAATCGCGCATTGGCCGCTTATCCTGTTGGATCTTGAAACCGAGGAAGGCGTGACCGGGCGCGCCTATCTGGAACCGTATGTGCCCAAATCGATGCCCTATCTGGTGGCGATGCTGAACGACATGTCCGAGATGCTGGCCGGTGACCGGCTGGCGCCGACCGAGATCTACGAGAAGACCCGCAAGTCGCTGCACTTCGTGGGTTACGCCGGGCTGAACATGATCGCGGCCTCTGGCGTGGACATGGTGGTCTGGGATGCGCTGGCGCGGGCCGCGGACATGCCGCTGGTGACGCTGCTGGGCGGCTCTCCGGGGCCGGTCAAGGCCTACAACTCGAACGGATTGTGGCTGCAATCCCCTGAAGAAGTGGCAGCAGAAGCGCTCGTCTTGCGGGATGAGGGCGGCTTCACCGGCCTGAAGATGCGCCTTGGCCGCAGCGATCCGGCGGACGATCTGGCGACGCTGGCCGCCGTGCGCGCGGCCGTCGGCCCGAACATGGCACTGATGGTCGACTACAATCAGGGATTGAATCTGGCCGAGGCGCTGCACCGCTGCAACCAGATCGATGACCTGGGTCTGGAGTGGATCGAGGAGCCAATCGTCTACGACAACTTTGACGGCTATGCCAAGCTGAAGGACGATCTGAAGACACCGCTGATGATCGGTGAGAACTTCTATGGCCCGCGCGAGATGCATCAGGCGCTGCGCGTGGGCGCCTGCGATCTGGTGATGCCGGACTTCATGCGGATCGGTGGCGTGACCGGCTGGCTGCGGGCCGCGGGGATCGCGGCGGGATGGGGGATGCCGATGTCAACGCACCTTTATCCGGAGGTCGGCGCGCACGTGATGCGGGTGACCGAGACGGCGCACTGGCTGGAATGGCAAAGCTGGGCGGATCCGGTGTTGCAGGAGCCCTATGCGCTGAGGAACGGCGACCTGATCATTCCTGAGAAACCGGGTCTGGGTCTGGATTGGAACGAAGAAGTGGTGGCGCGGCATCTCTACGCCTAGTGCTGCGACCGGGCTGTGTGAGAACCCGCATCAGCGGTCGGGTCGGGAACCGCGCCATGGCAGTGCACCGGGAAAATCGATTGGCCGAGCGGATCAGGCCGCCTGCCGCGAGAACCAGAATGTGTTCCCGAGATCCTCGCGCATCACGAAACCCAACGATTCGATCTTGCCGCAGATCTCACGGACATCCGCATCTCCGTTGTCGAGCTGCTGGGGATGCAGTTCGATCAAGACCTCCCGGACACTGTCGGGCCAGTCAGGTTCATGATCGAAGAAGATCCGCTCCGACCCCTCGATATCAATCACGAGCACGTCGGGTTCGATGTCGTGGTCTTCACAGATCCGGGAGAGATCCCAGATATTGGATCTGCCAAGCCCCGATGATCCGTCATCGGCATCGGCGACACTCACCTGGCCGCCCAGCGATCCGTTCGATTCCTCGAACCCCAGAACGCTGAGGGTCGGGCGAACCTTCCAAACCGGGAAACCGAAGCCTGCCACGACCTTCGTTTGGGGGTCCTTCTCCAACCATGTCGCCGAATAGGCCGCAAGCGTGTCGGAAGCCTCGACCGAGATCAGTTTGCCGGTCGGGCCGATCCGGTGCGCAAGGACCGCAGCGACGATCCCGATCGAGCCGCCCATTTCGATGACCTTCATGCCGGGTTCGACAAACCTGGCGATGAGCTGGCGTTCGGTCAGTTCGTAGTCGCCGCGCAGAAGCACCCGTTTCACGCCGAAGGAATATGGCTCTCCGCGAATCCTGATGCTGACACCGTCGACGTCGATATACTTCGGCCAGATGAATTCCGGGACGAAGGTCTTCAGCACAAAGCGCCGGACTTGAAGCAGCAGTTTCATGAGTTCCAAAGTCTCAATCCCTGGCCGTGCACAGTGAACCGTTCGACGGTTTCCGATGGGACCGGTCGATATGTGCGCGCATCGCTAAGTGTCGGCAGAGCGAATGGCAACGCGTCCGAACCACGCGCCGGTCACTGGTGCGAAAACTCCCAATAGAGCGCCCGCGCGCGTTTCGCGATCGGGCCGAAGGGGTATTCGCGGTCGTCGAAACGCGTGATCGGCACGACCTTTTGCGCATTGCCGGTCGAGAAGATCTCGTCGGCATCGCGCAACTGATCGAGCGTGATCGTGGTTTCGTGCACCTCGATGCCATCCTCGCGCAGCAGCTTGAGAACGCGCTTGCGGGTGATCCCGTTCAGGAACGTCCCGTTCGGCACAGGCGTCAGGGCGACACCGTCCTTGACCATCCAGATGTTCGAAGTCGCGGTTTCGGCGACGTTGCCGAGCGGGTCGAGCGACACGGCGTTGTCGAAGCCCTTGGCAAAGGCTGCGCGCAGCATCCGGGCGTTGTTCGGATACAGGCATCCGGCCTTGGCGTCTGTCGGCGCCATCGAGTTCATTGGGCGCGAGTACGGCGTCGTGGTGATCGAGAAGCCGGTGGGCTCGGCCATTGGGCGCGCTTCCAGCGACAAAGCAAACGCGGTCGACTCCGGATCCGGGATGACCATCGACGGTCCACCCCCGCGTGCCCACATCAACGGGCGAATATAGAGGGCGGTGTCTTTCGAGACCTTGCCGATCCCCTCGCGCGCCAGTTCGTTGATCTCCTCGGCATCCATCGGCGCGTTCAGCCCCATGACACCTGCCGAGTCGACAACGCGCTGGCAGTGCAGGTCGAGATCGGGCGCCGTGCCTTCGAACGCGCGCGCACCATCGAAGACCGATGATCCCAGCCAGGCGCCGTGGTCCGACGCGCCCATCACCGGGAAATTTCCCTGGTGCCAGGTGCCTTCGTACCATGTCCAGATCATCATGCCGGTTGTCATCGCGCCGTCTCCGAAATTCATCACGGCGCCATGACTATCTCCGGAACCGCTCCGGCGCAATCAGCTGTCTTTGGTGCGGAAACTCCGGGATTGATCCGCGCTGTTGGGGACGTTCGGATATGGGATTGGAACGGGTGACGGCGGCGGCGGCGGGGCCCGAAGGACATCCGGAAAGATTGCCGTTTGCATGGGTGACGCCCCTGCCGCCGCTGCGACGTCGTCCAGCGCGTTGTCGGCCAGCGCCTGGGGTGCTGCTTTCTCGGTCATTGTCCGCCTCGTGGGTTGGAAGAGCGTCGACGTCCAAAGATTGGACGTCGCCCGGTGCGCAAATCAGTAGGTCCACTCGACTTCCGTGTAACCCAGCGTGACTTCCTCAGTCGCAACGGGCTTCCCGCCGGTGCCGATGTCACGCTTGCCGACCGTCTCGAAGCTGTCGACGATTCTGGATTTGGAAATCGACTCGCCCTCGATGTCGCCAAGCTTTAAGTAGCCGGCACCGCCGGTTGCGGTCTCGAGGTCGGAATCGCTCAGGGCCTGGGGCGCTTTGGTATCGGTCATCGATCAATTCTCCTGTCTGGTTGATGGGGAGAATTTAACCATCTTCGCGCGACCGCATCTGTACCGGATGCTACAGGATGCGGTTTTCTTCGCAGATCTGGCGGAGAATACGGATGCCTTCGGGGATCTTCGCCGCCGGGATCGAGGAAAACCCGAGCCGCAGGAAGCGCGCGCCATCCGCCGGATTGCCGTGGAAGGCATCGCCCGGTTCGATGATCACGCCGCGCTCGAGCGCCTGTTCGGCGAGCGCACGGCTGTCCAGGGCCTCGGGCCCCTCGAGCCAGTAGGATGAGCCGCCGAAGATCGGCTGTTCGCTCCAGCCCGGCAGGTCGCTGTGCAGTGCCTCGTTCATGACCTCCCAGCGCTCGCGGTAGACGCGGTGAATGCGCCGAACCAAAACGTCGAAATGCCCGTTCGCCAGGAACAGGGCCGCAGCACGCTGGTTGTTGCCGGGTGGATGGCGCAGCATCAGACGGCGCAATGCGCGCAGCTCGCCAATCAAGGCGGAATCGGCCACGATGAAGCCCAGCCGCAGGCCCGGCATCAGCGATTTTGACAACGAGCCGACATAGATGACCCGTCCATCGCGATCGAGCGATTTCAGCGCGGGACGCGGCGTGCCGGTGTAATTGGTCTCGAACTCGTAGTCGTCCTCGATAATCACCAGGTCCCGGGCGTGTGCCTCGTCCAGCAGCGCCTTGCGCCGTTCCATCGGCATTGTCACGGTCGTCGGGAACTGATGTGACGGCGTGGTGAAGACCAGGTCGACCCCGTCCAGACGCCCATCAAAGGCCATCCCGTCCTGATTGATCGGCACGGTCCGGATCCGCCCAGTGCGCAGCGCACAGATGTTGCGCATGTCAGGATAGCCGGGTTCTTCCAGTGCGACGGTCGTGTCCTGGCGCACCAGCATGGCGGCGATCAGGTAGAGCGCGTTCTGGGCGCCGAGGGTCACCAGGACTTCATCGGGTGCGGCCGAGATCCCGCGCAGGGGCAGAATGCGCCGGGCGATCTCCTCGACCAGCAAGGGGTCATCCGCGGCAAAGCGGTCCTCGGTCCAGGCATCGATCCAGCGCTTGCCCATCGCCTGGCGGACGCAATCGCGCCACTCGGCGATCGGGAAGACCTCGGAGTCCACCTGTCCATAGAGGAACGGATAGGGATACCGGTGCCAGTCCTCGGGTTTGATCAGGTTGCGCTGAGACCCCGGGTTCTTGGCAAGACGCGGTCCCCAGTCGATGCCGCCTTCGGGCCGGTTGACCTGATCGGGCCGCATGACCATGCCGTCCACGGCCGTCGGATCGACATAGAAGCCCGATCGTTCACGCGATGCCAGGAAGCCATCGGAGACCAGCGCCTGATAAGCCAGCGTTACGGTGTTGCGGCTGACCGACAGCCGACTTGCCATCGCGCGGGTCGAGGGCACCGGGTCGCCGGGCTTGAGCTGGCCGAGCCGGATCGCCTCGATCAGAATCTCGCGGATCTGGGCCTGCAGGCTTGCCGGCTTCGATCTTTCGAGATGATAGAGCGCATCGCGCATGTCCTGCCCCGCCCAACTGGACCCATGTTGGATCCAAACTAGGATGTATGGGCGGTCCAGTTCAAGGCGCAATTCCTCCGCCAGACGGGATTTGACGCAAATCAATGCGCGATCCTGGCGTGCGAGCGAGTTTCTCCTGGTCAGTCGATCTTCTGGGAGAGATGGATCATGGTTGAAACGACACACCCGAACAGCTTCTGGCCAAACCTGTACGAACCGTTCCGCGCGCTGGGCGGGCGGATCGCAGACTGGTTCGCACCGGCCTCGGAGGCCGGCTCGAACGGCAGCGGGTATCGCATCGAAATAGAACTTCCTGGCGTGAAGCCGGAGGATGTCGATATTTCGATGCACGATCACGTGCTGCTGGTGAAGGGCGAAAAGCGGACCGAGCGTCAGCACGACGATGGAAAGCTGTTCTTCAGCGAGCGTCAGTTCGGCGCCTTCCAGCGCACATTCCGGCTGCCGCCGGATGCCGATACCGAAAATGTCGAGGCCGATTTCCGCGATGGTCTGCTCAGCATCGCGATACCCCGCGCCGAACCCGCCGCACAAGGTGGGCGAAAGATCGAGATCAAAAACCGTTGAGGTTCAGCACAGCATCGGTGGCGCCCGACCAGGACGCCACACAGGCAAGGGAAACAGACTATGGATGCAGCCCATTTCACGCAAATCCTGACCGACCGTAAGGCGTATCTGGAGAATTCGCTCAACCACATCGAGCACGAGTTGGACAAGGAACCCAGCAAGGATTTCGAGGACCGCGCGACAGAACGCGAAGGCGACGAGGTGATGGAGCATCTCGGCACCGCCGAGCTTGCCGAACTGCGCGCCGTCAATGCGGCCTTGCATCGGTTGAAAGACGGCACTTACGGAGACTGTGCTGCCTGCGGCGAAGAGATCTCGACCGCACGGCTGGAAGTCGTCCCGCATACGCAGACATGCCGCAAGTGCGCCTGAGCGTGACGCCCACAACCTGCGAGATCAGAGTCCGCAATCGTCACCTGGTCACAGGCACGTTCGCCCAGGGGTGATCGCGCTTTTCTGAGCTTGCCGAATTCCCCGGATACCTTAAGTCCGGCTCTCGTTGAGGGGGAGCCGGGTGATGGTCGAACAGGACACGGATGTGGGGATCGTGGGGGCCGGGCTGTCCGGGCTGACTTTGGCGCGCAAGCTAGTGCTGTCCGGTCTGTCTGTGCAGGTGCTCGAGGCCCGTGAACGGCCTGGTGGGCGGATCCTCGGCCCCAGGACCGACACGGGCGATCCCCTGCCCTATGATCTGGGACCCGCCTGGGTCTGGCCGCACAACACCGCGTTGCTTCGCCTGCTTCAAGACCTGAACCTGTCGACCTTCAAGCAGTATGCGAATGGGAAGCTGGTCTTCGAGGATCCGCAGGGTACGGTTCGCCGCGACCTCGATCTCGCCCCGATGGCCGGATCGCTGCGAATATCCGGCGGGCTCGAGACCCTCACGAGCGCTCTGATTGCCTCGCTGCCAGAGGGGGCGGTGTCGGTAGGATATGCTGTGGCGCAGATCGACTGGACCTCTGATCACAAGGCCCTATCGGGCAAAGGTTCGCACGGTGCGTTCGAAGCGCGCGCCAAGCATGTTGTACTGTCACTCCCGCCGCGCGTTCTGGCACGGGACATCACGTTCGTGCCCGCGCTATCGCCTGATTTGATCGCCGCCTTCGAACGGGTCCCAACCTGGATGGCCGGGCACGCCAAGCTGATCGCGATCTACGACGCACCGTTCTGGCGCGAGATGGGATTGTCCGGAGATGCCATCAGCCACCGGGGACCACTGGCCGAGATCCATGATGCCTCGCCCGCCGCTGACAGCGCCGGGGCGGTGTTCGGATTCTTCGGAACGTCGGTCGCAGCGCGGCGCGCTGCCGGGGACGCCCTCGTGCCTGCCGCGTTGGATCAACTGACACGGTTGTTTGGAGAGGCGGCATCGACGCCTCGGCAAGTCCTGTTGCAGGAGTGGGCAAATGAGCCCCTGACGGCGACATCGGCGGATCACACCCCACCCAATGGGCATCCGGATTACCGCCGGCCCGAGGGGCTGGATGATCCATCGGCGCATGGCCTGCACTTCGCCGGAACCGAGCTGTCGCCCCATGAAGGCGGTTTCCTGGAAGGCGCTGTTGGCGCAGCGGACCATGTCGCGACCCGGATCAGTGTCTGAGCGGTAGACCCGCTGGGTTCCCGATTGGGCCCCTACTGGCTCTATCGCCAGGAAAGCCCGTGGCTGTACTCTGATCCCAGAGAACAATCCGGCCGTTGTGCGCCGGTTACCCCTGGAGATTGCCATGCATGACCTGAACATTGGCGACGCCGTGCGCGCCAACTCGCTGGAAGAGCACTGGATGCCGTTCAGCGGCAATCGCGATTTCAAAGACAACCCGCGCCTCGTCGTCAAGGGCGAGGGGATGTACTACACCGATCACAAGGGTGGCTCGGTCATCGATGGCTCGTCGGCGCTGTTCTGCTCGCCTGCAGGGCACGCACGCCGGGAGATTGCCGACGCGGTTCACGCGCAGCTTCTGCAGAACTCCTATACGCCGCACTTCCAGTTGGGACATCCGGGATCGTTCGAACTGGCGCGCAAGGTTGCGAACCTGCTGCCCGAGCCGATGAACCACGTGTTCTTCACGAACTCCGGGTCCGAAAGCATCGACACCGCGCTGAAGATGGTCATGGCCTATCACCGTGCGCGCGGCGAAAGCCAGCGCCTGCGCTTCGTCAGCCGTGAGCGTGCCTATCACGGCGTCAACATGGGCGGTGTCAGCCTTGCCGGCATGGTCAAGAACCGCGAGACCTTCCCGGTCACCCTGCCGAACATCGTCACCATCCGCCACACCTTCACCGGCAAGGAGCTGTTCTGCGATGGTCAGCCCGAGCAGGACGGTGTCGAGTTGGCAAACGATCTGGAACGGCACTGCGCGACCTATGGCGGCTCGACCATCGCGGCCGTCTTCGTCGAGCCGGTGGCAGGGTCGACCGGAACGCTGGTCCCGCCGAAGGGTTACCTGGAGCGTCTGCGCCAGATCTGCGACGACCACGGCATCCTGTTGGTGTTCGACGAGGTCATCACCGGGTTCGGTCGCCTCGGCAAACCGTTCGCCTCGCAGCTCTGGAACATCACGCCGGACATCTGCACCATGGCGAAGGCGCTGACCAACGGCTCGATCCCGATGGGTGCGGTCGCGTGCAAAGACGAGATCTACGAGACCGTCACCAACGCCTCGCCCGAAAACGCCATCGAGTTTTTCCACGGCTACACCTACTCGGCCCACCCGGCCGCCTGTGCTGCTGGCAACGCGGCGCTGGACATCTACGCTAACGAAGGCCTGATGGACCGCGCGGTCGCCATGGCCCCGTACTTCAAGGACGCGATGATGAGCCTGCGCGACCACGAGTTGGTCAAGGACATCCGCACCATCGGCATGATGAGCGGCCTGGAAGTGCACCCGCAGGCAGGCAAGCCAGGCCTGCGCGGTCAGGAAATGCAGAAAGCCCTGTTCTGGAACGGCTGCCACGTGAAGTTCACCGGCGATGTCGCCATCGTGGCCCCGGCCTTCGTCGCGGAAAACGCCCATATCGACGAAATCGTCGACAAGCTGCGGATCACTCTGGATCAGTTCAAAGGGTGACGCCGCAATGGGCGCGCATCACAGCGCGTCCTCTCAGCCTTTCTTCGGGGCAATTGCAAGGGTTGCCCCGAGGCCCAGAATGATCATCACGACCCAGGCGTTGTACATCCATTCGGAATAGAGCGCCTCGCCCGGGAAGCCCGCAATCCCTTGCAACAGCAGGGTATAGGCGTCCGACGATTTCGGCAGCGCGCCACCGATGACGTTGCCATCGACCATCCATTCGCCGAGATACAGCGACACGGTAGGATCGCTTTCGCCGACATGACGGAAGCTCGCGAACTTAAAGACCGCCGTCACCAATACGCCCAGCGCCAACAAAACGAAGATCGGATACTTCATCGGCCTCTCTCCCGCAGCACAGCCAAGTATGTCAGATTTCTCTGACAGTCAAAACTGTCACAAGTTCGGACGATTGGCAATGTGTTGAGAGCTGCCGTGTGCCGCGCGATCAGTCGAACACGTCAAAGATATCGTCGAGATCATCGAACGCTTCCCGCACATGGTACCACATACCGCGCCTGCGCTTGCCCTTTCGGCGGCGCACGGGACGGTCCTTTGGCAGATGCCGCTTCTCGCTTTCCGCCGGATGCGGGATCGCAGGTTTCTTGCGGTGCTTCTTCTCGGACCGCTCGAGCACCGGCTGCACGCCTTCCAGACGCTGGATGCTGGCACCGCAGCCATGGCAGATCAGGTTTCGCGTCCTCGTCGGCTCGAGGGTTGAGCGCGCCCCACAATAACAGCAGGTCACGACCCGGATCTTGTGTGAAGATTTCATGCAGGCCTCCGTTCGGTGGGATTTAGGCACACCGCCTGCTGTTCGCCAGAACTCCGGCACAATCCGGTCTTGTGACCGCCCCGATATCGGTGTCTCAGGGACGGGCTCGCAGAGGGCGAGGATCATCAAGAACGGGGAAGTACGATGGGATTCTGGAGTTTTCTGACAGGCTCGGGGAAAGATGTCGGCGTCGAGGCCGACAAGGCCGAAGAGTCGGCCGAGAAGATCAAGGCAGAGATCGCCGGTCTGGGGCTGGAGGCCGACGGTGTCGAGATCGCTGTCGAGGGCGATACCGTCAAGCTGAGCGGCGCTGCCGTCAGCCAGGAGGTCAAGGAGAAGATCATCCTGGCCGCAGGCAACATCGAGGGCATTGCCGGGGTCGAGGAAAGCGTTGCGGCGCCGGACGAAAAAGAGCCCGTGTTCCACACGGTCGAGAAGGGCGATACGCTTTGGGCGATCTCGTCTAAGCATCTGGGCAACGGTGCCCATTACGAGAAGATCTTCGAGGCAAACAAGCCGATGCTGTCGCATCCTGACAAGATCTATCCCGGACAGGTTCTCCGCATTCCGGCCTGAAACGGTCCGGCGCAATGACGCGCTGCCAACTCCTGGCGATCAGCGTCGGGAGTTGGTGTCTTACGGGCGCAAAACCGACGTGAGTCCAGTACGAAGACACGCGCGATTAGCCTGCAAACATCGCAAGTTCAATGCATTGGCGCCCGATGTTAGCATGGGTTTTCACAAATGCCGGTAAAGGCCTTTACCCAGTCATGAAACAGGGTCCGGCACATATCGTTCTGCTGACAGGCGAGATCTTTGCGCCGTTCCTGCGAGATTACCTGCTGGGCCGAATTCCAGATATCTCGATATCCGTAGCACCGTCCATTCCGACGCTGGAGGCCGCCCTTCAGGACGCCGGGCGCGCGTGCCGTCTGATCTCGTTCTTGACAAGCATCATCGTGCCAGCGGCCATCCTGCGGCGACTGGGGCCGGAGCCCTTCAACATTCATCCGGGGCCGCCGGAAATCCGAGGGATCAACCCGGAGGTCTTCGCGATCTTCGATGACGCGGACAGCTTTGGCGTCACCGCTCATGTGATCGCGCCGAAGGTTGACAGCGGACCGATCATCTATTGCGAGCGCTTCGCGATGCCGGTTTGCCGTGAACGGCGCACGCTGGCAGACCAGGCCTTACCTTATGCTCTCAAGGCGTTTCGCCATGTCGCAGATCACTGCGCGGCCTCGCTTGCGCCGATGGCGCGGGTCGATACGATCTGGACCGGACCGCTCAGAACACTCAAAGCATTCGATGCGCTTGGTGCGGATGCAGACCGGCTTGCGCGGGCATGCGGGGAGGACGCGATGCGCGGCCACCCACCCGGCGCGGCAACGCATCCACCTGACCTACAGCTTTAAGACGCCTTCCATCAGGATCGCGCCCGTGCCCGTGACCTTCACGCCTTGGATGGCGTCTCGCGGGCCCAGGATCTCAACCTCGGCCTGGCCTGGTCTGTCCATCCAGTGGCCCTGCTCTGCGATGTACTGCGGCGCCTCGATCAGTCCGTGGTGCCACAGATACGCAGCGGCAGCACCCGTCGCCGACCCGGTGAACGGATCCTCTGCGGGATGCGGTGGGGCGAGCAGAAGGCGGGAGAACGTGTCTCCCCGCGGCGTGGCGCCGGCCAGGGTCACAAGGTAGGGTTCCATCACATCGGCATCCGCGATGGACGCCTCGGCACGAAAACGGTCAAGGGCTTGCGGATCCATGCGCGCGCGACGCAGCGCATCGTGATCTTTCAGCAGCGTGATACAGAACGGCAGGCCGGTCGAGACGAATTGCGGCTGGCCGACGATATCCTGCGGCGACAGCCCGACCACCGGCGCGACCCGCTCGGGCGAGACTTTCTCACCGAACAGAGGTGCGATCTGGGTCATGGTGATGCGCGGTGGGTTGCCCGCCGTCACGGTGATCGGAACCAGCCCGGCGCCGGTCTCCAAGGTCATGGCGGCGGCGCCCGAGGTCAGATCGACCAGACCTCGGTGCACCATGGACGCAACCGAGGCGATGGTGGGGTGCCCGGCAAACGGGATCTCGCGCGCGGCAATGAAGTAGCGCACCTTGATGTCAGCGATATCGGACGGCTCGAGAAACGTGCACTCGACCAGCGACGTCTCGCGGACATAGGCCGTGCAGGTCTCGACCGGGATATCGCCCGCGTCATGCACCACGGCGCACCCGTTGCCGCCGAAAGGCGTATCCGTGAAGGCATCGACCCAGTCGAAGGCATAATCAGGCATGGCGCGCGTCCCGGCAACTGATCTTCTAGGCCAGAACGGTAGCAGTGAACGTCGCCTGCAAGAAATTCGCTTTGGTGATGAGAGGTATCACCAAGCCGCTGGAACACCTGTTCAGCCCCTGGATCTGATCGCACGGACGGAAGGATGGATCGCTCTGACTTTAATGGCCGCTGTCGGGGGCGAAGCCGACCTTGACTGAAATCGCTCGTGATATGTAATTCGGAGCTTCACAGACTTGTTAATCCCCTTAAATCTCTGGTTTCGAATTGGCCGGGTCGAATGCGTTTTTCCGCGAACTCTAACGCGGATTAGTCTTCAAAAACCGAGATATCTGTGCCCGTATGACGGTACAACTTTTTGGAAATTGGATAGGGGCCACGTGCGTAGTGCTTCTCGATCTGCTCACGCAACCATGCGATCTGTTCCGGGCTAGACGCATCGACCGACACAAACAAATCTCGAGTCGGTATGCCGAAAATAATCACTTCTCCTAGATGTGCATGGAGTTTCTGCCATGTGGTTTCGTCTAGTATTAAGCTTGCTTCATAGTCACCACCGTTAACGACCATCGCCCGACCATCGCCAAGGGTGAATTCAGGAAGTCGCGCAATCTGACGAATGTTGCGAATTGCCCGCTCACGATAATCTGGGTGCCGACTGATCAGGACTCGGATCTGATCCGGATGAGCGTAGACAATGGATCTATCTGAGTCCACGCAGTAGCGGACAACCAAATCACCAGCAATCTGCTCAGACGTTAGGTTATCAGGATCCGGTGCAAGTATGGCCCAATCACTGGTTCGGACACAGGGAAGAAGGCGCTCGATGTCGATGTTATCACTAAGCACATTATGCCATTCCTCTAACGACAACGAATGACGATCCAGAAGATCGTCCAGCGACGAAGGGTCAGTCGCATAGGCCGCGTAAGCATTGTCCACGAAAGCGTGTTTTGATTGGTCCTTGAACCGGTAAGAAATCGACCCGTCAACCTCAATTGAGATCTCTGCATCTGGGGAGCGGTCTTTTAAGCGTTGAACGTAAAGTTCAGTAAATTCTAGCTTGGACAAGATCTGAGTGGTGCCGAACTGCTGATCCCCTCGCGACGGACCGTTAAGACAAGCGCTCACGAAGAACGTAGCCATAAGGCTGAAAACGAACCAACGTAACCTGTCCATAGGTCCACCCCAAGAAATTTCAGCTGATGCTCATATTACAGACTGGACGAGACTACTAAATAACGGACACCCCGGCTTAAAAATTTTAGCAAGATCAGCGGCTGCATTCCACGACGCTATGTATGATTTAACACTTTCCGGGCGAACTCCCAAACTGCAGATTTCACCGACGCTACTCGGTAAGTATGGGCTCAAAGCGATCATTCATAGAACAGTCTGCGGGGCACGTTGCTAGTCGTCACCCGACTGCGTTGAATGAATTCCGGGCGCTCTGATTCTAGCACTCATCTGGCCGAAAAGCGGTTAGCTTCCCGCGTCGCCTTCGGGCCGGAAGTGGCCCTGTTCTTTCAGCGCGTCGGCGACTTCCTTGGGCATGTAGTTCTCGTCGTGCTTCGCTAGGACCTCGGACGCGGTGAACTGGCCGTTGCGCCAGTAGCCCTCGGCCACGATGCCTTGCCCTTCGCGGAACAGATCCGGCAGCACGCCGTTGAAGGCGACTTTGACCGTGCCGTTGCCGTCCGTGATCTCGAACAGGTTCACCGTGCCGTCCTTGCCGACGGTGCCTTCGACGACGAGGCCCCCGACACGCAGAAGCTGGTCCGGGGCGAACTGTTGCTCGACCAGTTCCGTCGGTGACTTGAAGAAGGCGATCGCGTCCTGCGCCAGGAACCCGAACAGCCCGGCCGCGCCGGCCAGGGCCGCGCCACCGATCACCAGCATCTGGATACGCCGGGTCTTGCGCGAGGTTTTCATGACGTGTCCTCCTGCGTGGCGCCGTCCGATGGGACACCGAAATTCATCACCGCGTTCACCTGTGCGCCCAAGATAATCGCTGTTCCCGTGAGATAAAAGAACAGCAGCGTCACTATGACCCCCGCAAGGGCGCCATAGGTCACCGCATAGGTCGGTGAGTAGGCCAGATAGATCGACAGGGCCGTCGCCGCCAGGACCCAGATCACCATGCTGACCAGCACGCCGGGCCAGAGCACCATGCCCTTCATCGACCGGTCGGGCAGCACGCGGTGCATCAGCCAGATTGTGCCATAGAGCAGTCCGGCACCAACCAGATAGCGGGCGATGTCTGCCTCGGCCGGGATGTCGACGGGGGTCCATGCCTCGATCAGCGTGAAGGCCAGAGGTGCGAAGATGATCAGCACCGCGAGACAGCCGAACACGGCAAACCCGATGAACACGAATGCGATCGAGATCAGACGATTGATGACGAAACCTCGCCGCATCTCGACGTCATAGGCCCGGTCGAGCCCGATGCGTATCGCCTCGACCCCGTTCGACGCGCCGTAGATCGTCCCAACGGCAGCGATGGTCAGCAAGCCGCCACGGTGCTGGCCGATCACTTCGCGGAGCACCGGTTCCAAGGTCAGCGCGACGTGCTCCGGCACGGCTTCGAAGAGCGTGTCGAAGGCCTCGGTCGAGTAGCTTTCTCCAATGATCGACCCTGCCAGTGTCATGCAGAAGATCAGGAACGGGAACGCCGCCAGCATCGAGGCATAGGAGATGTAGCCTGCCAGGACGGCACTCTGATCATCGTTGAAGCGGCGCAACGTCTCGATGATGAACCGGATCCAGAGAAGTTGCCTGATCTTCTGCAACATCACGTGGACCCAGCCTTTCGTAGCTCAGGGGAAAACCGGGGACAGGGTCAGCCCGCCGGTTTCTTCGAGACCCAGCATCAGGTTCGCATTCTGGATCGCCTGGCTCGATGCCCCCTTTGAGAGATTGTCGAGCGCAGAGAACAGCATCACCCGGTCGCCCGCGCGGTCCGGCACAACGCCGATATGACAGTAGTTCGACCCGCGCACATGCTGGGTCGCGGGTACCTCACCCGGCGGCAGGACAAAGATAAACGGCTCGCCCGAGTAGCGCCCTGTCAGAGCGTTGTAGATCTGATCGACGTCACCGCGCACATAGACCGTCGCCAGAATACCCCGGTTCTGCGGCAGCAGGTGCGGCACGAACGTGACGCGGACATCACGCCCCGCCATCTTCGAGAATTCCTGGTCGAACTCGGCGAGGTGGCGGTGCTTGGCGACATTGTAGGCGCGAACACCTTCCGAGACCTCGGCGTGCAGCATCGCTTCCTTGGGTGAGCGCCCTGCCCCGGAGACACCGGTCGCGAGGTTGATGATGATGTCCGCTGGATCGATCACCCCGGTTTCGAGCAGCGGGAGCACCGGGTACATCCCCGTGGCCGCGTTGCAGCCCGTCCCCGCCGTGACGCGCGTCGCCTTGATGTCGTCTCGGTAGAATTCGGTCAGGCCATAGATCGCCTCGTCCTGGATATCGAGCGCTAGGTGCTCATGTCCATACCACTGGGCATAGATCGCCGGGTCGCGGAGCCGGAAATCCGCCGAGAGATCGACGATCTTCAGGTCCCGCGGCAGATCGCGAATGACTTCCTGACTGGTGGCGTGCGGCAGCGCGCAGAAGCACAGGTCGATCTGCGAGAAGTCGATCTCGTGGATCTTGCAGAGTATCGGCAGGTCGAGGTGGCGGAGCTGCGGAAAGACCTCGGCCATCGCCATGCCCGCCTTACGGTCGGCCGCGAGTGCCTGGATGTGCATATCGGGGTGGGTGGCGATGAAGCGGATAAGCTCGGCGCCCGTGTATCCGCTGGCGCCCAGGATCGCGATTGATTTGGTCATTTTCGGTTCCGGTCAACTTGCGCGCGGCGTAGCCGATCTGATCGACAACGGCAATCGCGCGCGGTTCGAATGGTTAAGTCGCGTTCATCTTCGTCACGCGCGCGTGACGCAAAACGCAGTTTTTATCATGGTTTCAGAGTCAGCCGAGGAAGAGGCCGTACGAATGGTCGCGTCGCTCAGGCGGCGCCAGATCGTAGGTTTTTCGTCGGAGATAATCCATCAGACCCCGGCTGTCGCGGGACAGGGCCTGGATCTCGTCCGGCGGCAGGGGTTTGCCAATCGTCACCTTCAGCGGTGCGCCTACACTGCGCTTGAACTCGCTGATATAAAGCGATGTGCGCAGGGTCTGATTGATGTGGCTGGCGACCTGGAACAGCCGTGAGTTTGAGCCGTCGAAATAGACCGGCACGACCTGAGCGCCGGACTTTGCCACCATCTTGGCGGTGAAGGTCTTCCAGTGCGGATCGCGCGGCAGGCCGAAAGGCTTTGCAGCCGTTGACACGGTGCCGCCCGGGAAGATCCCGATCGCACCACCATCGGCAAGATACTTCAGGGCCACCTTCCGCGTCTGCAGGTTCTGGACCATTGCTTCTTTCGTCTCACCGAAATCGATCGGCAGGATGATCCGTTGGAGATCCTTCGCCTTGCGGAAGACGACGTGCGCAATGATGCGGAAGTCACCACGCGCTTCGGACAGGATCCGGCCCACGGCCATCCCGTCCATGATGCCGTAGGGATGGTTCGCGACCAGAACCAGCGGGCCTTCGCGCGGAATGTTCTCGAGCCCGCCGTTCACGAAATCCATTGTGACCCGGTAGCGTTCCTGCATCACCTCCCAGAAATTGCGCCCGGCCTCGACCTCGTCCTCGTACCCGAGCGCCATCTTCAACAGCTTCGGACGCCCGGTCAGGTTTTCGATGCTGCGAATAACCGTGCGCTCCGCGAGGTTCTTCGCAGACCAGGAATAGCTGATTTCACGGGGCGCTGCGCCCTTGAACATATGCTTCGCAGGTGACGACATCGCAGGTTTCTTCTTCAACGCCATAGGCGGAAAATAATCCGCTTAAGCCAAATGCACAATCTCCAGCGCGATTGCAGCGTGGAAAATGTGACATTCCAACAAAAAAGCGGGGCCCGCAGACCCCGCTTGGATAGGTTGTGCCTGCCCTGCGGCAGGCAACCGGTGCGAGATCAGCGCTTCGAGAACTGGAAGCTGCGGCGAGCCTTGCGGCGACCGTACTTCTTACGCTCGACGACACGCGCATCGCGGGTCAGGAAGCCTGCAGCTTTCAGCGCCGGGCGCAGTTCCGGGTCGTAATGATCAAGAGCTTTCGAAATGCCGTGCTTGACCGCGCCAGCCTGGCCCGAGAGCCCGCCGCCTTTGACGGTGGCGACGACATCGAACTGGTCCGCGACGTTGGCGACCGTGAACGGCTGACCGATGACCATCTGCAGTACCGGACGGGCGAAATAGGCCGCCATGTCCTTGCCATTGACAGTGACCTTGCCGGAACCCGGCTTGATCCAGACGCGTGCGACGGCGTCCTTGCGCTTGCCGGTGGCATATGCGCGGCCAAGTTCGTCACGCTTGGGTTCACGCGGGGCGGCAACTTCGATCGTCTCGGCGTCGTCGGACATGCCGACGGCTTCTTTCAGGTCTTCGAGCGACGTGATTTCTTCCGACATCTCAGGCGCTCCGCGTGTTTTTGGGGTTCATCGATTTCAGGTCCAACGCCTCGGGCGCCTGCGCTTCGTGCGGGTGGTCACCGCCGGCATAGACGCGCAGGTGGGTCAGCTGCTGGCGGGTCAGCGGGCCGCCAGGCATCATGCGCTGCACGGCCTTGGTGATCACGCGGTCCGGGAAACGACCTTCCAGGATCTGGCCTGCCGTGCGGCTCTTGATGCCGCCCGGGTGGCCAGTATGCCAGTGGTACTGCTTGTCAGTGCGTTTATTGCCGGTCATCTGCACCTTCTCGGCGTTGATGACGATGACGTGGTCACCCATGTCGAGATGCGGCGAGAAGGTCGCCTTGTGTTTGCCGCGCAGGCGGTTGGCGACGATCGAAGCGAGGCGACCCAGAACGATGCCCTCGGCATCGATCAGGATCCACTTCTTGTCGATCTCGCCAGCTTTCATGGCATAAGTTTTCATCATGCGATCCGTGTTCAGGAATTTCGGCCCGACTCAGATCGGGCATGTGGCACGCTTTCTACCTTTCGCAACTCTCAAGTCAATCGGAAAGCGCGAGAAATCTGCTTTGTTCCAATGCGCTTAACGATGGGGTTTTTAATTACCCCAGCTCCAGAGAACCCATGATAGCGTCACGAAAAGCCCCTAGAGTTATGGTTTCCAAGGGTGGACGCCTCGATGGCCGATCAGCGCCCCTGCGAGGCGCACGCCAAGAGATCGCGCTTCGTTGGCTGAGGTCTTACAACCAGAACGGGAATCTAACCGCAGTGTCGATCCTGTCAACGCTCCCGGTCGTCGTCATCCTGATCATCATCCACGACGCGCAAATCGGGCGATCCACGGTTGGCGCCCAGTTCGTCCTGCAAAAGGTTTCTCAGCGCATCGGCGACAGCTTTCTCTCCCGTCCTATCAAGCAACTCCGCGTGAACGAGCACTTCCGTTCGAAACTTCCGGTATATTTTCGGAGAGAGTTCTTTCAGTACGCGTTGTAATGCAAGATTAAAGGCGATCTGTGCTGCAGCAAATTTTACCACGTCTCCGTCTCCAGATACGCTCATTACTTTGCTCCTACCAGATAACTGGAAATTCAACAGACAAACCACGAGATATTCAATCAGGTAATGTGAGAAAAACCGTAGTGTCAACAGAACCTTTCGAGTTTTCGACACATTGCAAACGATGGACAGAAGCATAGGGCTCGCGCAGGTGCACTGCTCGAAAGCACGCAGACCTACTGGTCGTACCGGCCACCCACTGGTTGTATTCGGCTGCCGATCGACCCTCGGCGTTTACAGTCGCCAACGAAGCTCTTGCATCAGCGAAGCGCTAAACGTCCCTAACACGGGGCCGGACGGAACTCCTGCGGCGCGCAGAAGGCTTGAGATCCAGTGATTGCACGTCCGGAACAGATGATAGTCGAGTGCCGCGGCATAGAATAATCCAGCTCCATAAAGGCTCGGGCCGATCGGCCTAGGGAGCCGCTCGGGAATGGTTCCGGCCAGTTTCTGCGCCAGCCGTGCAAACCCAATATCCGTCAAACGGAGTGAGATTAGCTTATCCTCTCCGAAAGCATCGTCGGGACGCGCATAGATCGGAACGACTTGGAGCACCGAGTCCGTGGGCCAAAGGAGTGCGCGCAGTCCAAGCCAGAGATCGACATCGCCAATAGTCGGTGTGACCTGGTAGAATGCCGCATCGCCCCACCCGATCTCGACCCATGGGGCGTCCGGGAAACGGCTCGCGAGCCAGCGCAGACGGTCGCCCTTCGCACCATCGGCGCGTTCCAGGTCAATAGCCGCTCGTCGCAGATCTGACTGCCGGATCAAGATGCCGCTGTGATAGCCGTGGTCCACGACATGAATGACCGGTCCATCGCCAGGATAAAGGTCTGGATCGGTGGTCGTGAGCGCGATCGAGATAGCGCAAGCGACGGAAATCGCTGCTGCGACGGCAAATAGGACACGTGCAATCCGACGCACGGTTACCGCTTTGGTGGGATTGCATAGGTCACCGTGGCATGGGCGACAGGCTCGTCCTGCCCTTCCGACCACACCGTTGCATCCCCCGTTGCAAGCAGTTTGCCCAGCTTGAGAATGCGTGCTTCGCAAAGCAAGTCCGTCTCAGCCGCGGGTTTGCGCAGGAAGTTGATGTTCAGGTTGGTCGTTACCGTCAGCGCCTGGCGTCCAATCATGCCGAGCACGGCCATGTAGAAGGCGCAGTCTGCAACCGTGAACATGGACGGACCGCTGACGGTCCCTCCGGGCCTGAGATGCGAGTTTTCAATGCGCATGCGCGCGGTCGCCGTCATGGGGCCCATCGCCTCGACGCCCAGGATACCGCGCTGCTGCGGAAACACCTCGTCGAGGAAGGCCTGGACCTCCTCGGCACTCAGTACCGGTTGGCGTTCTATCACGAGACCCTCTTTTCGCGGCGGCAGATTGGCCATAGCGTCTAGGCGAGGCCTGCGCGTGGGCACAAGACCGGAGACGACCCGATGACCGATATCCTGTTGCGAGACGACGCCGAAAAGGTCGCGACGCTGACACTGAACCGGCCCGAGGCGCTGAACGCTCTGTCCGAAGAGATGATGACGGCGGTGCAGGACGAGTTGGAACGGATCGCGGTGGATTCGTCGGTGAAAGCAGTGGTGCTGAAGGGCGCGGGACGCGCGTTTTGTGCCGGGCACGACATCAAGCAGATGCAGGGCAAGCGGCAGGCGCCGGATGGCGGCAAGGCGTACTATTCGGCCCTGCTCGCGCAATGCACGCGATTGATGACGACGATCCCACACCTGCCCCAACCGGTGATCGCCCAGGTGCACGGGATCGCCACGGCGGCGGGCTGCCAGTTGGTCGCGACCTGCGATATGGCCGTGTGCACTGAAACCACACGGTTTGGAGTGAACGGCGTGAACATCGGCCTGTTCTGTTCCACGCCAATGGTGGCGCTATCGCGGAATATTCCGCGCAAGCACGCGTTCGAGATGCTGACGACTGGGGAGTTCTTGACGCCAGACCGCGCGCGCGATTTGGGCCTTGTGAACCGGGTTGTTGCCGAGGATGATCTGGAAAGCGAGACGCGCGCACTGGCGGAGACTGTCGCGTCCAAGCTCGGCTCGGCAGTCAAGGTCGGTAAGCGCGCCTATTACGAACAACTCGAGATGCCGCTCGACGCCGCTTACCTGCACACCAGCCGGGTGATCGTCGACAATCTGTTGCATCCGGACACTGTCGAGGGGATGCAGGCGTTCCTGGACAAACGTCCACCGGACTGGCCGGATTAGTCGCGGACGCTCTGGTCCGACGGATATGCGGTCTCAAAACGGGTGCGGATCAGGGCTGCGAACAAGATCAACGCCAGCGCCTGGTGGACCAACGCAAGATGCAGCGGCGCCGCGTTGATGACGGTGACGATGCCCATCACGACCTGCGCGACGACGACGGCACCGGTGATCCACACCCAGCGCCGCACCACGGCATGGGCCGAGCGGGCGCCGACAGCCACGAAAGCCAGCGCGACGAGAACGATCAGGTAGGCCAGCATACGGTGGTCGAACTGCGCCAGCGCCGGGTTCTCGAAGATGTTCAACCAGACCGGCTGCAGATCGAAGCTCTCGGGCGGCAGAAAATTGCCCTCCATCAGCGGCCAGTCGACATAACCACGTCCGGCGTCCAGCCCGGCCACCAGCGCTCCTGAGAGGATCTGCAGGAACACAAGGCCGACCATCGCCCAGGTCCAACTCATGATTCCGTCGATGCGTTGGCGCCGGGCCTTGAGGGTCGAGACCTCATCCAATCGGATCTTCAATGCATACCACGTGATCAATCCGAAGATGAAGAAGGCCAAACCCAAATGGGTCGCCAGGCGGTAGGGCGCCACGTCCAGCCGCCCGGTCAGGCCCGAGGCGACCATCCACCACCCGACTGCTCCTTGCAGCCCGCCCAGCGCACCCAGCAGCAGCAGCCTGCCGGTCCAGCCGTTCGGGATCCGGTTGCGCACCAGGAACCATATGAAGCCCAGGAACCAGACAAGCCCGATAAACCGGCCGAGGAACCGATGGCCCCACTCCCACCAATAGATTGGCTTGAAGTCGGCCAGGGTCATCCAGTTGTTCTGTTCCTGAAACTCGGTCGTGGTCTTGTAAGCCGCGAAGGCCGCATCCCAGTCGGCCGCGCCGAGCGGCGGAATGCTGCCCATCACGGGCGCCCATTCGGTGATCGACAGGCCGGAATCGGTCAGTCGCGTCGCACCGCCGACCAGCACCATGATCGCCACAAGTGCTGCCAGAAGCCACAGCCACGCGGCGATTCCGCCGCGCGAAACGGCGCGCTCGACCGGCTTTGCGGCCTGTGCCACCGCGGCGGCACTGCCCTGTTCCGAGACTTCCTCGAAGATCGACCGCTTGCTCATCGCGCACTCCGCTGGGTTCGTGGCGAGACTTAGCGGCGCCCTGACATGCCGACAAGCGGCAGGGTGGCGCGGGCCCTCGGCGCAAAGGTTAACGCCCGCTGCGCTGTCCCGCGAGGCATACCGATTTGATACCGCAAACGTATGCCTTTTGTATGCATTTGATACCGCATTGGTAACAACGCAGAGTCGGGAGAGATTGGTTAACGGGTTGCTCTGGTGTCAGGGTCAGGCGTCAGCGTTTTCGAACAGATGCCGGTTCTGCACGACCCACGATTGCGGACCGAAGTGTCGGTTGTCCGGATCTTCCTGCACCGATTCCATCATCGCGGTTTCGACGGCCAGGATCTCCGGCCCGAGAAACTCCATCAACCGATCCTTGCGATCGCCCTGCCCTGAGCGGTCCCAGAAGAGGGATAGGTGTTCGATGCGTTGCGTCGTATAGGGATGCTCCATCAGGCCGAGCGAGACCATGATCGCCACGGCGCGGAATTCCAGGTCCGCCGCGCGCCGGAAGTCGTCCATCCGCGCAAACAGGATCGCGAGATTGTGCAGGTACTGCGACACGTCCGGATGACGTTCTCCCAATGCCTTCCGCGCCGTCTCAATCGCCTGCTCTTTCAGGTCCTGCGCCTGTTGGCGGCGATGGGCCTGACCCGGTTGTTCGGCCCAGTCATCATAGAGCGCGCCGAGGGCGTTGAGACCACCAGCGACGTCATATGTGCCATCATTTTCTTGCAACTTTCCGATCTGCAACGCCCGAACGAACAGCGGTTCGGCTTTGTCGAATTGCTGTTGCTTCCAATAGACCTCACCAAGATTGTTGAGCCGGATAGCGATCTTGGGATGCTCCGGGCCGAGAAGATCTTCCTCGATCTCAAGCACCGTCAGAAATCCGCGCTCCGCCTCGTCATATCTTCCGGCATCCGTGTATCGACCGGAGAGGTTTGAGAGCCGGGTGCAAAATACCTCACTGCGTTCGCCGTGAGTTTCCCGCGCCAGTTCCACATTTGGTTCCATCAGCGCGATGGCGCCATCCGTGTCACCGCGTGCATACCGAAACGTTCCAGCCTGATTCAACAACCGGCCCAGGTTTCGACCGGGTTCGCCTTGCCTCGGGCCATGCTGCGCGAGTTCGACGGCATGCGGTAGCAGCCGCGCGGCCAGTTCCCAGGTAGACGGTTGGGTCGGATTCTGTGGAAACACCGCGTTCACCATCCCTGTCGCATAGGCGTCCCAGCCTTCAATGCCTTCCTCCGTCTGCCATTCGCGCAGCACCGATTGCACGACGCGGTGGGTGATCAGGGTCTGACCCGCCAGCAAATCCTCGCCGAGGCGCAACAGTGATGCCGTCTGGGTCTCGGCGATCAAGTCACCGCGCTCGATCTCGTCCCGCAGCTTCTCGCCCAACGGGTCCGGGATGAACTCGGGCGCATCTATGGCGCACTGGACAATCAGGTTGACGTCCGCCCCGTCCGGCGACAGCCAGGACAGCAGGCACATCAGGTCTCGCGCAGGCTGTGAAAGCGCCTCGACGCTGATCAGCAGCGACGCATAGACGGTGTCAGGATAGTTGCCTGCTGCGCCGGCGATACGTGGGCGCTTCAGCATATCCTGCAAGCGATCAATGTACGTGCCGAACGGCACCCCGCCCTTGCGCAGGAAGGCCGCCGCCTGATCCAGCGCCAGCGGCAGACCGTCGAGCTTTTCGGCCAGCGCCTCGGCCCCGGCGCGGTCGTTGCGCCCGGTTTCGTCCAGCAGGAACTTGACCGAGGTCTCGATGTCCCATTTGTCCAGCGATTGCGTCTGCGCGAGATCGCCGAAATCCTGGTGCCGCGAGGTGATGAGCACCCGCGCCGATCCGGCGGGCAACCAGTCGCGCACCGAATCAGGGTCCGGCACGTTGTCGTAGATGACCAGCCACGGGGTCGGGCGCGCGCCCAGCCAGGACAGGACCGCGCGCGCCTGATCCGGCAGGCTTTCGGGCTGCGGGATCGGCTCGCCGATGTTCAGCGCGTTCCAGACCGGTGCGAGATCGGCGAGGCCCTGTTGTACGCCGCCCTCGGCATTCACCCACCAGACGCCGCCATAGCGGCCCTTGGTCCCGAAGCGGTGGGCGTACTCTGCCGCGAGCGTGGTCTTGCCGATGCCGCCGAGGCCCGAGATCGCCTGCGTCACCGCCGCGTTCTGGCCCCGGGACAGCGCCTGATGCAGGGCGGTCAGGTCCGCGGTGCGTCCGGTGAAGCCGGGCAGGCGGGGCCGACCGACGCGGAACACGTCCGGGTGGGCATCGGCGCGGCGCTGGCCCTCGTGCCTGCGGCGCTGGGTATCGCTGGTCAGGTCGGCGAGGATCTGCGCGATGGCCGCGCCCTGCGTCATGCCGTTGACGTCGATGCGGGCCAGCGGGGCGTAGAGCGAGGAGTAGTCGCAGGCGCGGATGGTGACGGGGACGAGCTTGCCCTGCGCGCCATCGATATCGGCCCAGAAGGCCGCCGCGCGCTCGACTTCGGAATAGGGGGCCTCGGGCTTGAAATAGTCAGGTGAACAGAGCGCGATGACGCGGGTCGACGCCGTCAGGGCGCGGTCCATCCAGATCGGGATGTTGCCGCCCAGGCCCATGTCGCGCCCGGCGAAGTAATGGGAGATGTCCGCGTCGTCGAGCGCCGTGCTGAGCGCCTGTGCAAACGCGCGGTCCTGCGAGTTGTAGCTGATGAAGTACTCACGCGTATCAAACGTCTCGGTCACGCCACCCTCCCGGTCGTCGAGAGTCTATCACTCAACCGCAGGAGTTCAACGGTTTCGGCGTGGCCCGTCGGCCAGTGCGCGGATCACGCCCCAGAGGGTGCGGACGTCCGGATCGGTCAGCGCGGCGCGACGCAGCAGGTTCTCCAGCGAGGCGGTCATGGCGGGCTTCTTGTTGTCCGGGAAAAAGAACCCTGCACGGTCCAGTTCGGTTTCTAAGTATTCGAAGAGCTTGCCAACCGCTTGGGCATTGGCCGGGTCGATCTGCTCGCCTTCGAGGCGTTCGGGCGGCGTGTTATCGCCCTGGCGGCGCCATTCATAGGCCATCAGCAACACGGTCTGCGCAAGGTTCAGCGAGGCAAAAGCAGGGTTCACCGGGACCGAGATGATTGCGTCGGCAAGGACGACATCGGCATTCTCGAGCCCTGCGCGTTCCGGACCGAACAGGACGGCGACCTTGCGCCCGGCGTCGATGTGGCCGCGCGCCTCGACCATTGCCGCTTCTGGCGTCAGCACGCGCTTGGTCATCTCGCGGGTCCGAGCTGTGGTGGCGTAGATCACCTGCGCATCGGCAACAGCCTCGGCAGTGGTCGGGAAGATCCGGGCGTCGTCCAGCAACGCCCCGGCCCCCGACGCCATCGCCACGGCGGCAGGGTTCGGCCAGCCGTCACGGGGATCGACGATGCGGATCCGGCGCAGGCCGAAGTTCCACATGCCGCGGGCGGCCGCACCGATGTTCTCGCCCATCTGTGGGCGGACGAGCACGACATATGGCCCGTCCGGCGTCCAGACGGCTGGGTTGGAGTAATCCGTTCCGGACATTGATTGCCCGGGTGCGCCGCGCACACCCGGCGTGGATCACATCTGTTCGAGCAGTTTCTCGGCCGAGGTCGCGTCCATCTCGCCGGGAGAGCCTTCCACGTTGATGGCCTTGACCACACCATCATCGACATAGGCCGAGAACCGCAGCAGGCGCGAGACGAGGCCGATGGCCGAGCCGTCCAGTTCCAGATCCATGCCCTTGGCCAGTTCCGAGCGCGAGTCGCCCAGGACGCGAATGCCGGCCTTGTCGGCGCCGGTGTGCGCGGCCCATTCTTTCATCACGAACGGGTCGTTGACCGACACGCAGATCACCTCGTCCGCGCCCTTGGCCTTCAGAGCATCCATCTGCCCAATGTAGCTTGGCATGTGCTTGTTCTGGCAGGTCGGCGTGTACGCGCCCGGCACGCCGAACAGCGCGATCTTCTTGCCACCGAACACGTCATCCGACGCAACGGCTCCAGGCCCTTCGGCCCCAAGTTCAAACAGGGTGACGGAGGGGATCTTCTCTCCAACGGCGATGGGCATGGCTTGTTCCTTCTGTCGCGATTTAGTCGTTGTTCTTACCACCCGCTCCCTGCCGCCTCCGACCGCTGGGCGGGTGGGTGGAGGGAGGAGGCGGCATCGATCCGCAGGATCGAATTACTTCGGACCCATCCGGATCGAACCATCCAGACGGATCACCTCGCCGTTCATATAGCCGGTTTCGGCGATGAAACAGACCAGTTTGGCAAATTCATCGGGATCGCCCAGGCGGACCGGGAAAGGCACCTGCTTTGCGAGACTGTCTTGTGCCTCGTCCGGCAGCCCGCGCAGCATCGGCGTTCCGAAGATCCCGGGCGCGATGGTCGCGACACGAATGCCATTCCGCGCCAGATCACGCGCCGCAGGCAAGGTCATCGCCGCAACCCCACCTTTCGACGAAGCATAGGCCGTTTGTCCGATCTGCCCGTCAAAGGCCGCGACCGAGGCTGTGTTCACGACAACCCCCCTGCACTGGTCATCGTCAACCGGATCTGCCTGCGACATGATCCAGGCCGCTTTCGACATCACCCGCATCGTGCCAATCAAGTTGATCTGAATGACCTGCTCGAAGTGCGCCATGTCAATCGCGCCGTCACGTCCGATCGTTTTCTGAGGCGTGCCGACACCGGCGCAGTTCACGACAATGCGGGGTGTACCATGGACCTCGGCAGCTTTTGCAAGTGCTGCATCCACACTCTGATCGGACGTAACGTTGCACTCAGCGAAGGCTCCGCCGAGTTCGGCCGCGACCGCCTCACCACGCGCCGTGTTCATGTCGAGCAGCGTCACTTTCGCGCCGCGAGCCGTCAGTGCGCGCGCGGTTGCCTCACCAAGCCCACTGGCGCCGCCAGTGATGACGGCTGGCGTGTTTTCTCCGATTTGCATGGTGCCTCCCTGGATCTGCGCCGATGCTTAATCCGCATCCGCGTTCGATCCAAGACCGGCATTGCCGTTGTCTTGGAAAATCATGATCCGGGTGTCGCCATAGGTGCGTTCGTCTTCGAGAGTCAGATCTGGCAGAGTATCGATCTCGGCCTCACTTGTTTCCTCCAGAATGATCAGTGCGCCGGGTGCGATCCAGCCACCAGCGCGCGCCGAGGCGATGGCAGCGACGCCGAGACCTTTGCCATAGGGTGGGTCAGCAAAAACCAGATCGAAAGGATCGCCCCGGCAAGGCCCCAGACGCGTTGCATCGCGACGCCAGAGCTTGGTCTGACCGATCACCCCCAACGCTTCGATGTTCTGCCGGATCAGACCGCGCGCCGCCGCACCGTCATCGATGAACACAGCGCGTGCAGCACCCCGCGATAACGCCTCGAACCCAAGCGCCCCGGTCCCTGCGAACAAGTCTAACACGCGCATCCCCGCGATGTCGCGGTAACCTCCATGGGCCAGAAGGTTGAAAAGGCTCTCACGCACCCGGTCCGAGGTCGGACGCAGATGGGCACTGCCGCCCCCTTGCGCACCGGGGGCCACGAGACGCGTACCTTTGAACCTGCCGCCGATGATACGCATGGGTTTCCTTCATCCACAGGGAGCGCTCGGGCACCCTATCGCAACGTTTTCTCGAATTGCACCCGGTCGAAACCGTCGTCCTCGCAGCATGTTGTCTCTGTACATCCGAGATGGGCGTTCATACGCTGATTCTCGACGATCGTGCCGTGGGCGCAGAGACGGATGAGCGGATGACTCCGCTGCCGGGCCTCGACTTTGGCGTGCTTGATCAGGCGGCGGTAAACGCGTCTGCCTTGCGCTTCCGGGGCAACGACAACGTGTCCGAGCATCGGGCCAACCGGTTGACCGACAAGGGTTATCATGCCCAACACCGCTTCGTCATCTGCGAAGACCCTGCAACGCCTGTGGGCGATCCGTTTCGGACATTCGCGTCGTAGGCTTGAGGTATTCCCCCCACAAACAGAACAACAGAATTTAAAAATGACCATCAGGAAGTTCCACTTCCATTCACGACTTGACTCTTGTGCTGAGGGCGCCTTAGCTTTTGTCTGGGGAGTACCGTCTAGGCTTGAATACCTAAACTAATGATGGACATGTGCCTGATCTGGCATGTTCCATTATGACGTGCGCTGTTTCAATCACAGAACTGCGCTCCAATTATAATAAAAGAATACTTCGTGAACCTGTATTTGGGAGTGGAATCATGCCGGTTCGGCTGAGAGATTTTCATAACGACGAGCTAAAATATGTTGGCAGTGACAAAGCCAGGTCGGTTGCTACGAAGCTTGCCAAGTATATAGCGATGGATAAAGCTGGAGATGAAGCTGAATCTGCGGGCAGCGCCACTGCAAGCGAATCTGAATATAGCAGTGAAGGCGATATCATCAATAACAACGGGTTGGGCAACTTGTTGGCCGACTTGGTGATGGACGAACTTGACCACCCAAATCAGAAGTACACAATTTCCGATGCGGCGCTTCGAGACATCAAAAATGCAAACATACCGATTGAAAGGGCCATAGCTTTCGTACCGTATCTCGGCGCGATCAAAACAGCATTTGGAATAGTAATGGATGCGTGGAAAATCGGATGCAATGAGACGAAGGTACACAGCCTCGGAAACCTGACAAAAGGAGAATGCGCAGATCCGTTAATTTTTGATTCTATCTGCGGAATCGTCACACTGACCATCGCGCACGACAAACACAAAGCTGCTAAGAATGCCGCCCTGGCCGTGCTTACTGGTACACGGTTCGCAGTGAATGCGCCTGGAGTCTCTCTCGCACTTGGCGCCGCCCAGCTCGCGGTTGAAATTGCTGCAGACTTGGCACTGATCACATTTTACATGAAGCAAGTCCAACGCGCCAACAAACAGTTGAAAAAACCAGCTGTCAGAACTTGGGAATATAGACGAATAAAGAGGGCTCCGCTACTTGGTGCTCTCGTAATCGCCAGCGCCACGCGGCGACGCGATATTTTTCCTGGGCATAGATGGCGAGAAGGAACCCGTCTGGGATCATGGCGGATGCATAAAACAGAACCGTACAAACACTTGGGGGCTGCTCTGGAGTTGACGGACCAAATATTAGAATGGCCAATCGAATTTCCCATTGATACTAGTCGTTTTAATGTAGATCTAAATTCGGAGACACCTTCTCCACCTCCACTATCAGCTAGTTCCAGTTCTTCCAGTTCTTCCAGTTCATCCAGTTCATCCAGTTCATCCGGAGGAAGCCCCCCACCCGTGCGCACTTCTACGCCAGTGCCGAAACCGAAGAAGAAGAAAGGCAAGAAACCTGCAGCTCGTGAAGAATCTGAAAGCGAAGATGAATTGAGCGATGCTGGTCCCGATTCCGAGCCAGGGTCGCCCATACCAGTCAGACGTCAGAATGGGAACATGGTCTATGCCGATGGACTAACCATGAACACCCTGTTTGACGGGGACAAATTTATGAGGCTCCAGGATTGGAAGGCTCATAGCTTGTTTTGACGCGAGGCTTCCGGTGCTGTCGATGGGGTTCCGCGTGAGGCTGCATTCTGGTTGGGCACGTTCAGGTAAGGTCGTTTGGGAGGTAGCAGGCCTCTGCACAACCCCGCGATGTTGGGCGTCTGCGGCCTGAGATGACGCAAATGGTAAGGATCGCCATCATTTCAACTTCGCATGGACAGGCGTTCTACTTCAGCGTCTTTTCAAACTGCACGCGGTCATAGCCTTCGTCTTCGCCGCGCATGGTCTCGACATATCCCAGCCGCGCATACATGCGTTGGTTCTCGACCATTGTCGCATGGGTGTAGAGCCGGATGCGGGGATGACCCCGCCGCCGGGCCTCGGCTTCGGCATGATCGATGAGACGGCGCCCGACACCCCTGCCCTGAGCTTCGGGCGCGACGGCAACGTTCTCGAGCATCAGCGCGTCCGGCTGATCGACCAGGATGATCATCCCGAGCACACGGTCGCCGTCAACGAGGACATCGGCGACACCTTCGGAAACCCGCGCTGGATAATCATCGAGCATCGGCATCGGAGGCTTGTCCATGCGTTCCGCCAAAGGGGCATACGCCGCCGCCACGATCCGCTGGATCGCATCGGCATCGATTGCCTTGGCTTTGCGGATGATCATGTCCGACTCATGCGCAAGATGGATTGCCTTTTTCCTAGAGGACCTGATCGAGGGCTTCGATGAGACGGGTGATCTCGTCTTCCGACGTGTAGTGCAGGAACGACACCCGCAGCACGCCGTGATCGACCGCGACACCTTGCGCGGCGCAGCATCGGTCGGAGTAGAAACATCCACCGCCCGCGCCGATTTTGTGTGCGACCAATGCGTTCGCCAAGTCCTCGCCCGGCTTCTCGTGCACCAATGAGACTGTCGGGGCGCGTTTCAAAGGATCTGACGGCCCGAGAAGGCGCACATCGTTGCGCCCACGCACCCAGTCCAGCAAGGGCGTCAGGCGGTCGATTTCAGCCTGGCGCATAATCTTGTGAGCGGACGCACCGCCATGATGGGCAGACAGCGCATCCGCGTAATCAACCATACCCGCAAGCGCCCCGATCTGGGCATGATCTGGCCCGGCGGGTGTGAACCAAGCCTTCAGATTGCCGCGATTGAAGTCATGGCATTGTGGAACCAGACGTTCAGCCGCCGCCCGACGCACCGTCATGACCCCCTGATGCGGGCCATGGGTCTTGTAGGCTGAGAACATGTAGATGTCGGCCCCAAGCTCTGCCACATCCGGAATACCATGCGGCGCATACGACACGCCGTCGACAACCGAGATCGCGCCTGCCGCGGCGACTTTCGCGCAGATTTCCGAGACCGGATTGATCTCGGCCACGATGTTCGAGGCATGGGGGAAGCAAACCACACGCGTCTTCTCGGACAGAAGGTCATCCATATCCGCGGGGTCCAGGTGACCGGTCTCTGCATCGATAGACCATTCGCGAATGGTGAACCCCTCTTGCGCCAGCCGCCGCCAGACGCCGGAGTTCGCCTCGTGATCCTGATCGGTCACAACGACCTCGTCACCCGGACGGAAGGCCTGCCTTACCGCTTGCGCAAGGACATAGGTGTTTTGCGACGTGGACGTCCCAAAGTGGATCTCGTCCTCCGCGACACCCAACAGGCCAGCAAGGCGGGTGCGGCTTTCATCCATTGCCTCGCCCGCTTTCTTCGATGCGGGAAAGCCCCAATAGGGTTGGCACTTCGCGGTGGTGTAGAGATCGTGCAGGCGATCCACGACTTGGCGGCAGGGATAGGATCCGCCTGCATTCTCGAAGAACGCCCAACCGTCCAGGGACGGCTCCGAGAACGCCGGAAACTGCGCCCGCACCCAGTCGATATCCAGTTCAGTCACGTATCACCTCGCACGAAGCACCCTCCCGCAGCGCGGTCTCCGAGCGATGCGCCGGGGTGGGCGGGTGGGCGGTGCAGCGCGAGGACCGCGCTGCGGGAGGGCAATCAGGCGCTCAGATCGACGACGACGCGGCCCTTGACCTCGCCCTTCAGGATCGCCGGGCCCATCGCGGGCAGATCGTCCAAGGTCGCCATCGAGATCATCTCTTCCAGCTTGTCCATCGGCAGATCCCGGGCGATGCGCTGCCAGGCAGCGATGCGCGGTGCCTGAGGTTGCATGACCGAGTCGATGCCGAGCAGGTTCACACCGCGCAGAAGGAACGGAACGACGGTCGCCGGCAGCTTTGCACCGCCCGCGAGGCCGACGGCGGCAACGGACGATCCGTACTTCATTTGCGTCAAGACGCGGGCGAGCATCGATCCACCAACCGCGTCGACGCAGCCAGCCCACATCTCTTTGTCCAGTGGCCGCGTCGGTGCCTCGGCCAGATCCTCGCGCGGGACAATTGTCGTAGCCCCCAGACCCGTCAGGTAATCAGCCGTTTCGGGCCGTCCGGTCACAGCCGCAACCTCATAGCCCAGATTGGCCAGGATCGCGGTGGCCACGGAGCCGACCCCGCCTGCCGCGCCCGTGACCAGGACCGGGCCATTGTCCGCGGTCAGGCCCATGTTCTCGAGTGCGATCACCGACAGCATCGAGGTAAAACCGGCAGTCCCGACAGCCATTGCCTGCTTGGTCGAGATTTCCTCGGGCAAGCGGACCAGCCAGTCGGACTTGACCCGCGCCTTCTGGGAGTAGCCACCCCACCAGGCCTCACCGACGCGCCAGCCGGTCAGAACGACCCTGTCGCCCGGGAGAAAGGCATCCGAGTCCGATTTCTCAACCGTTCCTGCAAAGTCGATCCCCGGCACATGCGGAAAGTTGCGCACGAGGCCTCCGGTCCCCGTAATGCAGAGACCGTCCTTGTAGTTCAGCGTCGAGTATTCGACCGCTACGGTCACATCGGCTTCGGGAAGTTGGTCCTCGGTGATCGTCGTCACCTCGGACGAGACCGGGCCGTCCTCTTCCTTGCTGACCACAAGCGCACGGATGGACATGTGTTTTCTCCTGTCTGATTTGGGATCACCTTGACGGCTTTGCGTTGACACCTGTCAGATCATCCGATTGAAGGCAAGTCGAGAACCACAGACTTGCGCTGTCAAATAAATCGACGGCCTCCAGATGATGAGCAGATAGACCTGAGATGAGCGCACGCCTGATTTCCCGCTATGCTGACGATCCGAAAGTCGTCACGTTTATCGTCGTCGCCCTCATCGCCGCGGCAATGTGGCTGGCCACCTGGCAGGTCATGGGCGGCATGTCGATGGACATGGATATGGACATGCCGGGGACGTCGGGGTCCATGGGCGGTGCCGACACCATGGACGGCGACGGCGGCATGAACATGGAGATGCCCGCGAAGCCAACGGCGATGGAGGGCACGAGCAACGACAGCTCGATGGGCACCATGCCGAAGGACGATACGAGCACCGACGAACCGATGGGCGCGATGCAGATGGACATGCCCGGGATGTCCATGAACCCGGCTGACTGGAGCCTCGGCACGATCTCGATCACGATTGCCATGTGGATCCTGATGATGGCAGCGATGATGCTGCCCGCAATGGCACCGGTGACGGCCATTTACGCGGGCCTAGCTGCCAAAGAGGATCGCGGGCTGCGTCTCGCCCTGCGCATCGGCCTGTTTCTGACGGGATACTTCACGCTTTGGGCTGCGTTCTCGGTCGCCGCCGCACTCGGGCAACTCGCGCTGCGGGATAGCCCTTGGTTCGTGATGGGCGGCACGCTCGCCCTGCCGTTCGCAGCGGGCCTTCTGATGATCGTCGCGGGTGCCTATCAGTTCACGCCGATCAAGGAGTTCTGCCTGCGCCACTGCCGTCATCCGCTGACCTATCTGATGAGCCATTGGCGCGAGGGCGTCGAGGGCGCGTTCCCCGTCGGTGCGCGCCACGGGTTGTACTGTTTCGGCTGCTGCGTCGCGCTGATGGGTCTCATGTTCGTCTTCGGCGCAATGAACGTCGTCTGGATGGCCGTGATCGCCCTGTATTTCCTGGCCGAGAAAATCCTACCGCGCGTCGAGGTCTGGGGGCGCATCGCAGGGGCCTTGATGATCGCCGCAGGAGCGGCCACAGTCGCAAACCAACTGATCTGAGGAAACGAGCATGGCAAAGGCCGACAAGAAGTCTAAACGCGCGAAAGTGCGCCTGCCCGCCGACGGAATCACGTCGCGGATGGCGCCCAAGGGCACCGAGTTGGTGCCGGTCGGCGACAGCGGCTGGGCGATCCGGGGCGAACTGGCGCTGAACTGCTCGTGTGAGCTGTTTTGCCCGTGTGTCGTCTCCCTCGGCGCTGCGCCGCCCACGCATGGCTACTGCCAGGCCTGGGTCGGCATCCGTATCGATCAGGGCTACAAGGACGGCGTACCGCTGGACGGGATCAACGTCGCCATGTTGCTGGATATCCCCGGGCGTATGGGAGAGGGCGGCTGGAAGGTCGGTCTCTATATTGACGAGAGCGCCAGCGCCAAGCAGGTCAAAGCCATCGAGGCAATCCTTTCGGGACAGGCGGGCGGCACGACCGGGCTGTTCCGTCTGCTGGTCGCCGAATTCCTCGGCACTCAGCGCGTCCCGGTGAGCTACGAAACCGAAGGCGAGATTCGTCACCTGCGGGCAGGCTCGGCAATCCTCGCGTCAATCGAGCCGATCCGCGGCGCGAACAAGGATGGCCCGGTCACGATTGAGAACACGACCTATTGGATGGGCCCGACCGTCATTGTCGCCAAAGGCTTGCGCTCGAAGGTGCGCGATTTTGGTCGGGTCTGGACCTTCGACGAATGTTCAGCCGAGCTTTGCCCGATCGAGTGGTCCGGTCCGTGACACCTAAGTCGCGCTTCTCTGCCTTACCCGGAGAAAACCTGCCGGGCATCGGTCACAACCAGGGACCGCCGCTGGATCATCACACCAGCTTCCGCAGGTATGCCTGGAAGAGAGCGCGCGCCGAGTTGATGCCCAAGTTGCCGCTCGAGGTGATCCGACGGCGCGTGAAGCGCGCGGCAGAACTCGGACTGGAGTATCCGGCCTATGCGTCGATCCTGCTCGGCACCGGACGTGACATCGTCGGTTTCCTGTTCACGTGTGATGCGCTGGGTATGCGACTTGCGCAAAAAATGCCTCTGCCGGCGCATGTCACTGAGAAACTCACGGCATTGTCGTCGGTCGACGCCATGCTTGCAGCCGAACACGACCGGCCTGAGCGCCTTGCTGACCTTCTGGCGCGCGCCAAGCCGATCACGTTCGCCTCGGCCACACGTCTGCCGCCATGGCAATCAGATCCACGCACCGGATGTCAGGCAATCCGCACAGCACTGGATCCCTTGAAGCTGCCCGGCGATGCGGTGGTCATGATCGGAACCGATCGCCACGAGCGTGATTGGGCCGACGCGGCAAGACTGGCGCGGTTCATCCCGGGCGAGACCTACTTCGCACAACGCTGACTTTTCGGGAGCGGATCACCGATCCTGCGCGCAAAGACGGCCCCTGAGATGAAAACGGCCCTTGAGATTCCGTAGCATTCGTTACGGCACAGAATCCCGAAATCCGTAGAATCGGCCCAACGTTAAGCACGGACGTCGCCGTGGCGGGCGACGCCATCCGTTAGTTGGGAGCGACAGATGAGCCTGACACCTCGGCAAGAACAACGCGCAGTACGGTACAACACGCGTCACATGGCCCGGATCGGATGGGCCCGATCCTGGGATTCGATCGTCGAATTGTTCGGGTTGAGCCGCGAACCGACGCGTGAGAGCTTCGCCCAGGCAACTGCGCGGTGGCAGCGGTCCTATCGCGGCGCAGGGGCGACGTTGTCCGTGGATGGCAAGCTGGGGCCAAACACATGGCGGAACTTGCGCATGCAGCTCACGCCCACCAGCCGGATCCACGCACGCCCCGCCTGGGTGCAAGGCCGGCGCGTACCGCCACTGTCACCGGTCGACTCGACCTTGAACCGCGGGATCGCGGAGCCGCCAACCACGGCCGCACCCAATCGAACACCCCCGACGACACCTGCCGAGCCCGCATCACCGGGGCGCCCGATGGGAGGCTCTGCTGTCCGGGGCGCGGATGCGACGACCGCCGTGACGTCCGGGCGCAAACCGCCGTGGCTGCTGGAGGCCGAGGTTCAGATGCGCCTATGGCGGAATGTGGTCGAATCAGACTCAGAGATGGACGGCGATTATTTCGACGCCGTTCCGTATTTCGGCGGTCGAGCGCGCGAGCATGGTGCCCGCCCTGGCCAGCGCTCGGGAGGCGGCGACCCGCATTGGTGCTCGGCCTTCGTGAACTACTGCCTGCACACGACAGGGTACAGCCACACGGGCAACGCTTATGCGCGGTCATTCCTCAAACCCCGCCTGTGGCGCTTTGATCCGATCCCAGATCCGCGCCCGGGCGCGATCATCGTGGTCGGACTGCCCAACGGCGCCCACATTGGTTTCCTTTACGAGGCTGGCAACTTGCCGCACGATCCCGGTCGGAATGTCAGCCCGCGTGCGCGCGGTATCGGAGGCACGTTCAAGATGCTCGGCGGCAATCAATCGAACACGGTGCAGGTTTCAGACGAGCATCGCGTGATGATCGCGGTGACGAAGGGAGGCATCACATCGCCTTATCTGTGGCCCAAGGTCGGAACGCCGAACTGCAATGCCGACCTGCCGACCGCGAACCCTCATTTCTGCGGCAACAGGTTCGAGGAACCGGCGGTTGAACCCTGAGCGAGCCGGGACGAGCTTTCAGGTTCGTCTAATGCGTGCCATCCAGGGTTAGCTCGCGCGTTGCCCGAGATGCCAGTCAAGGTGGCTCAGGCGGTCCTGGCCCCAGAACTTTTCTTCGCCAACGATATAGAAGGGCGCGCCAAAGACGCCCATTTCTACAGCAAGTGCTGTGTTCGCCTCGAACTCCGCCCGGGCCTCATCCATCGCCCCGGTCAATTCAAGCGCGTCAAACCCATGCTGCGCGAGGATCGCCGCAATGGTTTCCGGATCCGAAATGTCCCTGTCCTGCGCCCAACAGGCTTTCAGGAAGTCGTGGCTCAGTTGGCCGGTCGGTCCATCGGCGTTCTTCACAGCAATGACTGCACAGGACGCAGGGACGGCGTCGACGGGCCAGTGTTGCGGCTGAAGGTTCAACTCGAGACCGTTTATCCGGGAGAGGCGCGCAAGCTCCTGCAAACGATAGGCCTGGCGTGCCGGGTGCCGCTTCGGAACCGGCATGCCACCGGTCTGCGAGAGCACATGCTGGATATCTGCGGGCCGGTAGACAATCTCGATATCGTGCGAGACCGCGATCTCTTCCAAGCCCAGGCCGGCGAGATAGGTGAACGGGCTCAGCAACGAGTAAAAATAGTCGATCTGTGTCACGTGCCAGCCCTCCCTCACCCGCTCAAGATTGGCAGACCGCGACCGCTTTGCAAGCCTCATGGACGCTGTTATGAGACCGTCACACATCGCGGCGGGGGGATTCTCTGGGATGATTGAAGAGCGGATGCATCTTATTTCCGGCAATGCCAACCGAACACTCGCCGAGGCCATTGCACGCCGGATTTCGGTCTATCAGGGGCGCAAGATCAACCTGACATCGGCGCGCGTCGAACGCTTCAAGGATGGCGAGATCTTTGTCGAGATCTTCGACAATGTGCGTGGCCAGGATGTCTTCGTCATACAGCCGACATCGAGCCCGGCGAATGACAACCTGATGGAGTTGATGATCATCACTGACGCGCTGAAACGAGCATCGGCTCGGCGTATCGCAGCGGTGATGCCCTATTTCGGATACGCCCGGCAGGACCGGAAGACGGCGGGCCGCACGCCGATTTCAGCCAAGCTGGTCGCCGACCTGATCCAGCAGTCCGGTGTGACCCAGGTGCTGACGATGGATCTGCACGCCGGACAGATCCAGGGCTTCTTCGATATTCCCGTCGACAATCTCTACGCCGCACCCGTCTTCGCGCTTGATCTGAAACATCAGTTCCAGAACTTCGAGGACGTCACGATCGTCTCCCCCGATGTTGGCGGTGTCGTGCGCGCGCGCGATCTTGCCAAGCGCATCGGCGCCAAGCTCGCAATCGTTGACAAGCGGCGATCTGGGCCGGGCGAGATTGAATCCGTCAATATCATCGGTCAGGTCGATGGTCAGCGCTGTATCATCTCGGACGATATCTGCGACACGGCAGGCACGCTGTGTGCGGCGGCGAAGCTGCTCGAGGACCACGGCGCGTCCGAAGTCCATGCCTATATCAGTCACGGCGTGTTGTCGGATCCAGCGGTCGAGCGCGTGACCAATTCCGTCCTGAAGTCTCTGGTCATCACGGACTCCATCGCACCCAGCGAGGCCGTCCGAAACACCGAGAACATTCGTGTGGTCTCGATCGCGCCGCTGTTCGCGCAAGCCGTTCTGAATGTGAAGAACGAGACCTCGGTCAGTTCGCTGTTCGACGAGGAAATGCTCGGTCCGATCTACGAGGCCTTCTACAAGTTCTGAGGAGGCACACCGCCATGCAGGTCCGGTTCGACGAGATCGACGCCAAGCTGCGCTACAAGCTGATGACGGCGGCGATCATTCCGCGCCCGGTGGCGCTGGTGACGACGCTCGACAGGGATGGGAACGCCAATGCGGCGCCGTATTCCTTCTTTAATGGCATGTCCGAGGATCCGCCGCTGGTCGTTCTGGGCCTGAAGCGTCGGGACAGCGGCCCGAAGAAGGACACCGCGCGCAATATCGAGGAGACCGGCGAATTCGTTGCGCATCTGGTCACATGGCAGATGCACAAGGGGATGCTTGTGACGGCCGCCGATTTTCCTGAAGGCGTTGATGAGATCCCGCTCGCCGGGTTCTCGACTGCACCCAGCACGGTGGTGAAACCGCCCCGTCTGGCGGAGGCACCTATAGCTTTCGAATGCAAGAAATACGTCACAGTCCAAGCCGGGGTTGATCGCGACATCGCCATTGGCGAGATCGTCGCCATGCACGTCGATGACAAGCTTTGGGACGCCGAGCGCCAGTATATCGACTGGCAGGGGAACATGCCGATCGCGCGCCTTTGGGGCACGCTCTACGCTCCGTTGGGCGAAGCTGTCGAAGGTCCTGTTCCGGATCCTGCCGGGTTCGAATGATCCTCAGTGCTGCGCGATGTTCCTCGTCGGGTCCGGATCTACCGTGATGCTATGGTCGCGCAAATAATTGTGGTGAGTCCGGTTTAACCAAGTCCCTTGGCGCCGATTTAATCTACCAACCTTATTCATGGTTGAAACGGCTGATGCTCTGGCCGAACCTTAGATATCCCGGCACGCATCGTCGGCAGACTTCCACAGAAGTGTTTCACAAGACACGAGCTTGGGGTGCTCAGCACCTTGGCAGACATGTGGAGGCACGCGCACATGAAAAGATCCCGACGCACGCGGCTTTCCGTCTCGAACGGTCAGGAATGATCATGGCGGAGGGTACGGTCTTCGGCATTGTCGCCTCGCTGATCTTCATGGGCGCAATGGTGCACGTCCTTTACACCGACCTGACGCAGGAGCGCATCCACAACTGGGTCATTGTCGGGTTGATAGCGCTTTATCTGCCTCTGGGTTTTGCCGCAGGTTTCGAGCTTCAAGATCTCGCGATGGGCTTCGGGGCCGGTCTGATTGTCTTCATGGCAGGCTTCGGATGCTTCACGATGGGCTGGTTGGACGCGAGCGATGTCAAACTCGCTGCCGTCAGCGCAATGTGGCTGGGGCCGACTGTGGTCTTCCACTACCTGTTGTGGACGGCAATCCTGGGCACGATGATCACGTTCGCAATCCTTGCCCTGCGCCGGAAGCGGGCACTGGAGGAAGGCCGGGAGTTCCGGCGCGGCCTGCCATTGCCCTATGCGCCGGGCATGGCGCTGGCGGCGATCATCCTGTTCCCGCAATCCGGATGGGGTGCGTTCTGATGCGTATCGGCGCGCAGGTGCTGGCCTCCTGCGAAGTGATCGGGTAAAGACCCCGGCGATTGTCAGCCGGAGAAACTCCAATGCACGATATCCGCCTGATCCGAGAGGATCCCGCAGCTTTCGACGCCATGCTTGCGCGCCGGGGCCTGTTGGCGATGTCGTCGAAGATTCTGGCGATCGATCAGCGCCGCCGCGAGGCCGTCACGGCCTCGGAAGCAGCTCTTGCGGCCCGGAACGCGGCCTCCAAGGATGTTGGAAAAGCCAAAGCCGCCGGTGATGAAGCCGAATTCGAACGTCTGCGCCAGCTTGTTGCCGACAAGAAGGACGAGATTGCGCGGCTGGAAGAAGACGCCCGCACCGCGAGCGAGGATCTGAACACCATCCTGATGGGTCTGCCCAACGCGCCACTGGACGATGTGCCCGATGGAGCGGACGAAGCCGACAACGTCGAGATCAAGCGCTGGGGCGATCCGCGCAACTTCGACTTCGATCCGCGTGAACATTTCGAAATCGGTGAAGCCATGGGCGCAATGGACTTCGAGATGGCGGCGAAGCTGTCAGGCTCGCGTTTCATGGTCCTCAAAGGCGCGATGATCCGCCTGCACCGGGCTCTCGCGCAGTTCATGCTGGACACACATGTCGATGAAAACGGCCTGACGGAATGCTGGACGCCGGTTCTGGTCCGCGACGAGGCGATGATCGGGACGGGTCAACTGCCGAAGTTCGCCGAGGACAGCTATCAGACCACGAATGGCTGGTGGCTGATCCCGACCGCCGAGGTCACGCTGACCAACATGGCGGCTGGCGAGATCACCGACGAGACGTCCTTGCCCCGGCGCTACACGGCATGGACCCAGTGCTTCCGGTCCGAAGCGGGAAGTGCGGGCAAGGACACGCGTGGGATGCTGCGTCAGCACCAATTCGAGAAGGTCGAGATGGTCTCGATCACCTCGCCTGACACCAGTTTGGACGAACACGCGCGTATGACCGCCTGTGCCGAAGGCATTCTGGAGAAGCTGGAACTGCCGTTCCGCACGGTCGTCCTGTGCACAGGCGACATGGGTTTCGGCGCACGCAAGACCCATGACATCGAGGTCTGGCTGCCTGGACAGAACGCCTATCGCGAGATCAGTTCGTGTTCGATCTGCGGCGACTTCCAAGCCCGGCGCATGAATGCGCGGTTCCGCAGAACCGGCGAGAAACGGCCCGAATTCGTGCACACTTTGAACGGATCAGGACTGGCGGTTGGCCGGGCGCTGATTGCGGTGATTGAAAACTATCAGGATCGTGACGGCGGTGTGACGATTCCGAAGGTTTTGCGTCCCTATATGAGGGGAACCGAGCGCATAGATCCGGCGGGGGCACTGACCTGACCCGTGACAAGGCAGCGCGCCACGCCGGACCGAATCATCAGACCGCGTTATACTCGCGGTAGAAAAGCAGAAGAGGTTTCGATGAGCAGTCGGAAAGTGTCGACCCTGAACGGCGTGATCTTCATCGGGCTGGCCTGTGTCCTCGCCGCCTGTGCGGACGAAGGACAACCGCCCGCAGCGAGCGGCGAGGCGCAGTCGACGTCTCAGCAGGCAACGTCTCAGCAATCGACGTCACAACAGGCGACGTCACAACAGGCGACGTCACCCGCCGCAGCGCAGCAGTCGCAAAGCATTGGCCGCATATCGCTGGAGAACTGTCAGACTCCGGACAACGGGAAGGTGCTGTTCAGGGTCTCCAGAACGACACTGTCGATCCCGTCCGCAGAGATCCAGGAAACGGTTCCCCGCGGTCTGAGCAACACCTTCACAGCCGAACAGGCGATGGCCGAGCTTCAACGGCAGGCATCGGCGGGTGCAGGGTGCCCGGGCAAGCCGCTCGATTTGCTTGCACTCGGCATTCAGGTCCCTGATCAAAACACACTCTTGCGCGGGACCATCGGACTGATCGCGACGAATTCAGCCGCCCAGGCAGCCGAGTACGCCAAGTTCACAACAAGACTGCAGACCCAGACCCCGAAGACCTGCAGCCAAGTTGACGGTGGCTTGCTGCTCTGCCCGGCTACGCAGAAAATCGGGAACCGCGATGTCGAGATTGCATATGTCGTGTCGACGGATCGAACCAAAAAAATGCGCTCCGGCGGCCCTCTTGCCGCGCAATGCGGGCGGCAGGGCCAGAGCATCGGAAACTGTAAGCTGATCGACCTCGACAGTCAGGGAACCGCGTTCGAAGCCAGCCTGAAGAACGCGCAGTTCACCACGGCATCGCTGGATCAGGCATGGCGCACAGCCCAAGCCGCGATCGATCAACGGCGGCAGTAAGCCTGGACGGCATCACGCTCTGGCAAGAAAAACATCGTTGACAGTGAGCGCAACGCTGGACCTGCCCGCGCCCACCGCGTAAGACCCGCCAAAGCGGCAGGGGGTTTCACGCATGCGCATTCTTGTCACCAATGACGACGGCATAAATGCGCCCGGCCTGGCTATTGCCGAACGGATTGCACATGACATTGCCGGTGCGGACGGTGAGGTCTGGGTTGTGGCACCCGAGGGCGAGCGGTCCGGCGTGGGCCACTGCATTTCGTATGTGGGCCCCGTCCGTTACGCTGAGCAGGGTGAGCGGCGTTATTCGGTAGATGGGTATCCGGCAGACTGCGTGCTGATCGGACTGAACCAGATCCTGCAGGGTAAGCCGGTCGACCTCGTGCTGTCCGGTGTCAACCGGGGGCACAATGTGGCCGAGGACGTCGTTTATTCCGGGACCGCGGGTGCTGCTATGGAGGGTGGGCTGAACCGGGTCCGGTCGATTGCTCTCAGCCAATTTTATCGATCGACCGATGGTGCGCCCGACGATCTTTGGTCCGCGTCGCGCATGCTTGGGACCGAAGCCGTTAGGGCTGTTCTTGCGATGCCCTCGACGGACACGGTGTTCTACAACGTCAATTTCCCGGCTGCCGATGCGAGCGATGTGGCGGGCATCAAGGTCTGTCCGCAGGGTATCCGCGCAGAAGCGACGTTCGAGGTTACGGATGTCACCTCTCCCAGCGGCCGGACCTTCCACTTCTACAAGCACCGGACAGCCAACATCTCGGCCCCTGAAGGATCGGATGCGCGCCTCTGCATCGAAGGCTGGATCACCGTGACCCCGCTGCGGCCGAACCTGACGGCGCACGACCTGATGGATGCCGCCGCAGGCGCCCTGCCCACATCGTTCCCGTCCGCGGCGCCGTGACGGTCGACCGCCATCCGGCAGGCCCGTCGCCGCGTGCCGAGGCGCTGATGCAATTGCTTCTATCGCTGCGAAATCATGGGGTCACGGACAAGCGCGTCCTGACAGCGTTCGAGAAGACGCCGCGCGACCTGTTTGTCGATCGTCCGTTCGTGGACCGCGCTCATGCCGACAGCGCCTTACCAATTTCGTGCGGGCAGACGATCTCGCAACCCTCGGTCGTTGGGATCATGACGCAGGCGCTGTCCGTGACATCGCGGTGCAAAGTGCTCGAGGTCGGTGCAGGGTCGGGCTATCAGGCGGCGATCCTCGCGCGACTGGCGCGCCGGGTCTATGCGATCGAGCGTCATCGGGAACTGGCACTGGCTGCAAGGTCCCGCATGACGGAATTGGACCTGGCGAACGTTACAGTCCGGACCGGCGATGGAACGCAGGGCTGGCCGGAACAGGCGCCCTTTGATCGTATCATCGTGTCCGCCGCCGCAGAGGACGCGCCATCGAAGCTGTTGGAACAATTGCGCCCCGGTGGCATTATGGTTCTGCCGGTTGGGCAGACGGACGACGTGCAGACCCTGATCAAGATCGAAAAGACCGAGAACGGCCTAGACTATCAGGAACTCACGAACGTGCTGTTCGTCCCGCTCGTCGCGGGGATGCCAAGCGGTCTGGACGAGCAACAGATCAGGTAGGGACAGGAGAGGTACGAGCAATGTCCGAGAGCACACAAATCGGATCCGGGCTAACGGTCGGACGCGCGGGCCGCGTCCTTGCATTCGTTCTGGTAGCGACGATGGCCGCGTGCTCGTCGAAGCGGGACGCGCCCGCGCCAGCGGAAGTCCGGGGAACCGACCCGAACATTGGTGCCAAACGTGCTGGTGCCAACACGCTCAACAATCAGGTCGTCGCCAAACCCGACAGCAACGGCATCGTGACCTATGACGGATACCAGTCCGTCATTGCACAGAACGGCGACAGCGTATCATCGGTTGCCGAGCGCATCGGCCTTTCGGCATCGGAACTCGGGGCCTATAACGGCTTGTCTGCCGGTTTTGCACTCGAGCAGGGCCAGGAACTGGTGCTGCCGCCCCGCCCAGGCGGATACGGTCCGAACGGCGATCGTGCGGCCATAACCGCTCCTGCAGCGGGAACGGCGGTCGCAACCGCCTCAACGCCAGCAACAGGGTCAACAATACAACAAACGCCGATCGGTACGGATCCTGCGGTCACTGCGAAGGGCGTTCCCGTACCAACCGATCAGGCGGCGGACGCGGGGCAAGACGCGTGGTCACCTGATCTCGCTGCGGCGGCGATCGATCGTTCCGTCGGTCTTCAGTCTGACGGTACGCTGGGCGCTCCACCAAGCGCGAATCAGCCGGTACCACCTGAGCCGACGAAGCGCCGGGAACTGGAAAGCCCGGACCTTGGTCAATACCAGACCGAAGCTTCAGCCACGTCAGCACCGGTGCCCCGGCCAGAACCGGTTGCTACCGCCACGGGTTCTCCGCAAGACGATGCGGTCGACTCTGTGGTTGCAGCAGCGCCCGCTGCACCAACCCCCGTGCTGAACTTGCGGCGCCCGGTTTCCGGACCTGTCGCCGTCGGTTTCAACAAGGGCGCAGGCCCGTCGCGGAATGATGGTGTCGACTTTGCAGCTCCCGCCGGAAGCCCAGTCGTCGCCGCAGCCGATGGCGAGGTCGCATTGGTCTCTCAATCGCTGAGCGGGCTCGGCACGATCGTTCTGGTGCGGCATCCGGATGAATACCTGACAGTGTATGGCCGGATTGATGGCGTGCTGGTCAACAAAGGGGACCGGGTCGTCGCAGGTCAACAGATCGGCATCGTCTCGAATGCGGCGGCGCCGGCCGAGCCCCGGATGCACTTTGAAGTCCGGCGCGGTGCGGAAAGCTTGGATCCGATGTCGTTCTTCACGTCCTAGGGCGCCGATCCGCCGTATGGGATATGCCGAGACGCGGTTGCGGGTCGCGAAGTCCCTGCCCAAGAACGCGGTTGGAGCAGAGATCGGTGTCTGGCGGGGTGACTTCTCAGCGGTGTTGTTGCGTGAGGCACAACCATCCCGTCTGCACCTGATCGATCCATGGCAGATCCAGAGCGATCCAGGCCATGCGGAGGCCTGGTACGGCGCCTCCTCGGGCGTGGACATGGAGGCGATCCATCACCATGTCGTCGCCCGCTTTGCGCGTGAGATCGGATCGGGCCAGGTCAGCGTGCACCGCACGACGTCGAACCAAGCAATGCAAGCACTTGAGGACGCCAGTCTGGACTTCGTCTATGTCGACGGGGACCATGCCTATGAGGCCGCGAAGCAGGACTTGATGATGTCTTACGCCAAGATCCGAACTGGAGGATTGCTCTGCGTCGACGATCACCGGACCGGCAAATGGTGGGGCGATGGCGTCGTCCGTGCCGTAAACGAGTTGTTGGGGACGCATTCGAGCGGACTGCAAGTGATTTTCTGCGCTGACAGCCAGATGGTCATCCGGAAGACTTTGGTGGCGTGAGCAATCCTGCGCTTGTCCCGACGCGCGTCGATCAGGCTGGCATCGATACGCCCTTGCGCCCGGCCAGATCCTGCACGAACTGCCAAGCGACCCGCCCTGAGACCGCACCGCGCGTCTGGCGCCACTCGATCGCCTCAGCGCGGAGATCGTCGTCCGCGATTTCCAGACCGAAGCGACTGCAGTAGCCCCGGATCATCGCAAGGTATTCGTCCTGGCTGCAGGGATGGAAACCGAGCCACAATCCGAACCGGTCGGACAGCGAGACTTTTTCCTCGGTCGCCTCGGATGGATTGATGGCCGACGAACGCTCGTTCTCGATCATGTCGCGCGGCATCAGGTGGCGCCGGTTCGATGTCGCATAGAACAGCACATTCTCGGGCCGTCCCGCGACACCGCCATCCAGTACGGCCTTCAACGACTTATAGTGCGTGTCGTCCTTGTCGAAACTCAGATCGTCACAGAACACGAGGAAGCGCTGGTCGACCTCACGGACCTGATCCATCAGTCGCCCGATCGTCGGGATGTCCTCGCGTTGAATCTCGACCAGATGAAGCCCGCCGGTCTCTTCGAATGCCGCTGCGTGCGCAGCCTTCACCAGCGAAGACTTGCCCATGCCGCGCGCCCCCCAGAGCAAGGCGTTGTTCGCCGCGAACCCGCGCGCAAAATTCAGAGTGTTCTCCATCAGGGTGTCGCGGGCGCGGTCTATGCCGACCAGCAGATCCATTTCGACGCGGTTGACCCGAGGCACAGGCATCAGATGGTCCGGTTCGGTCGTCCACATCCATGCATTCGCCGCTGTCCAATCCGGCAGCGGCCAGGGTGCCGGCGCGATCCGCTCCAGCGCCCCGGCAATCCGCTCCAGCGCTGCCAGGGTTCGTTCGTTTTGATCGATCATGACGAGCCCCCCGTACTCTGCTCACTCAAAAAGGCCTTCAAGAGAGCGTTCTGCTCAGCCTCGGTCGACTGCGTCGCGCCCGGCGTCGCGTCGAGCCAGGGCGCGCGACAGTCGACAAAGATCTCCTCGGTGACACCCAGGCCCGTCTGATCGTCGAGCAATCCGACGGCGACGTACTTAACCGGTCCGTCCATCATCCGCCAATAAAGCGGCGTGCCACACTGCGCGCAGATTGCCCGCACACCCCAGTCGCTGATCGAGAATTCCTTGATCTTCTCATCGTCGGCGAACGTTACCTTGGAAACCGGAACGCTCATCATAGGTCCGCCGCCCGTCCAACGCTGACATTGCGTACAATGGCAGGCAACAATCACGAGCTTGGACAGAACGGTGTCGACGCGTACCGCCCCGCACAGGCAGCCACCGCTCCGCTCCATCATGGCATGGTTCTCCCGCAGACCCGGTCAGAGACCCTTTTCCGCCGCAGCATGATCGGGCTCATCCTCGTCATCCCAGTCTTCTTCCTCTGCCGCACGACGCTTCTCGAACCCTCGCACAAGATGGATCGAGATCTCGTAGAGGATGTAGACAGGAATACCGAGCAGGAACTGGCTGATCACGTCCGGCGGTGTGACAAGTGCTGCCAGTGCAGCAATGCCGACGACCGCGTATTTTCGACCCTTTGACAATTGTTCAGACGTCAGAATTCCGACGCGACCCAGCAATGTCAGAAGCACAGGCAATTGAAACGACATGCCGAAGGCCAGCAGCATCACCTTGATGAAGCCGACATATTCCGAGAACCGGTTGTTGTTTTCGATCTGGATCGCGCCATCGGTTGCCGAGGCTTCTGCGAAGGTGATCAGAAAGTTCAGCGCCAGCGGGATAACCAGGTAGTAGGCCAGCGCCGCACCCAGGCAGAACAGAAACGGCGTCGCGATCAGGAACGGCGCGAAGGCGCTTTGTTCGTTGCTGTACAAGCCGGGTGCCACGAACAGCCAGACCTGCCAGGCGACCACGGGGAAACCGAAAAAGAACCCGCCCCAGAGGGCAAGGTTCATGAAGGTGAAGAACGTCTCCTGCGGGCTCAGCGATTGGATCACGGCATCTGGATCAGCCCGCAGCAGCGGCCCGGACAGGAAATCCCACATCTGGAATCGGAAAACGAAACAGACGACGGTGAGCGCACCGATCGCGATCAACGACCAGACCAACCGCTTGCGCAATTCGATCAGGTGCTCGATCAGCGGAGCCGAGCTTTCCTCGATATGCTTCTCGGTCATGGAGTGGCGGCCTTGGACGTACTTTCGTCGGTCGCAGGCGCGGGCGCCGGAGCAGGCTCGGCCGCAGGCGCTGGCGCCTCGGCAGAGGACGTATCGACCATGCCCGGATCGGGCTCTTCCGCGGGCTCAGGCGTTGCCGCCGTGACCGACGTTTCTTTCTTTTCCGGGGTATCGCCCGATCCATTGAGGAAGGATTGAGCGTTCTGCGCTTGCTTCTTGAAGTCATCCAGCGGGTTGATCTTGCGGATGTCCTGCAGATCTTTGAACGCCGACATCTCGGTGTCGCGGGCCGCGTCAGTCATTGCACGCTGAAAGTCGCGCGCCATGCCGCGCACCTTGCCGACCCACTGTCCGACCGACCGCAACAGCGACGGCAGATCCTTGGGGCCGACCACGATCAGCGCCAAGGCGCCGATCACCAGCAGTTCCTGCCAACCGATATCCAGCATGGGTCCGCGCGCCGGACGCCCGGCGTCAGGCCTTGTCCTTTGCCGTCTCCGGCGTCACGTCGATGGTCTGACTTGCGGTCTCTTCAGCCTTGTCATCGACCTTGGCAGCGTCCGGATCCTCGGCCATGCCTTTCTTGAAACTCTTGATGCCTTTTGCGACATCGCCCATCAATGCCGAGATTTTGCCGCGTCCAAACAGCAGGACCAGCAGGACGACAACAATGGCAATCTGCCAGATGCTCGGAGCCATAAGCCCTCTCCCATTCTCTGTTCACATGCGGGCCTCGGGCCCGTCTCTGGCCATGACATATGGGATGAGACGCCCGGCGCAAAGCCCTGATGGTAGTTAACGTCGATTTATTCCGCAGCCCAGGGTGTGGCAACCCTGCTCTGATTGACGCAGGGAAAGACGAAACAGCGGTCGCGGCGCAGGCCCAGCCACATCGTTGTGCCTGGCTCAGGCAGGTACGCATATGGGACAGTTGCCCGAATGATCTCGCTCGAGTGGTCCATCCGAACCTCGATCAAACTTTGCGCGCCGACAAACCGCGAACGCACAACCACGCCACGCGCGTGGGCACCGCATTCCGGGGTGTTGGGCGGTGCAGTGCCCTTGTCTTCATGGATATCCAGATGCTGCGGGCGGACGACAATCTCGACATCCGCGTTGTCGACCAGTCCCGGCGTGAGGAACAGCCCGAACGGTGTCTCGGTCTGGAGACCTTGCACCACGCCATGGACCACGTTGATATCCGAGAAGAAGGCCGCTGCCAGACGGTCTACCGGATAGTTGTAGACATGGTACGGAGCGCCCACCTGCACGATACGTCCGGCCCGCATCAGCGCGATCCGGTCAGCCATGCGCATGGCCTCATCCGGTTCGTGGGTGACAAGTAGAACGGCGGTGCCTTCGTCCTTCAGGATCGACAGGGCCTCGTCACGCACTTCGTCGCGCAAACGGTTGTCGAGACCGCTGAACGGTTCGTCCATCAGCATGATGCGCGGTTTCGGCGCCAGCGCACGGGCCAAGGCCACGCGTTGCTGCTCGCCTCCCGACAACATGTGCGGGTACTTCGAGCCGTAGTCCGCCAAGCCGACCCGCGCGAGGTAGTTGGCCACGATCTTACGCCGACCCGATTGCTGCCGTGTCAGTCCAAAGGCGACGTTCTCAGCTACGGTCAAATGCGGAAACAGCGCGAAATCCTGAAACATCAGGCCGATGTGGCGCTCTTCCGGTGGAGCGTGACGCCCGTCGCCAGAGACGACCTTGCCATCGACCAGCACACGGCCCGACCGCTGCTCTTCGACGCCTGCCGCCATCCGCAATGTTGTCGACTTGCCGCATCCCGACGGTCCGAGCAGGCAAACCACTTCCCCGGCGTCGACGTCCAAAGACAAATCGTCGACGGCGACCACGCCATCAAAGGCGCAGGTCAGCCGGTCAAGCGACAGGCGCGGCTCGGTCACAGAGGTGGACTGATCAAGCGGCACGGTCTTCCCTGAGTCATTCCGTCGGACAATCATCAGTTAGCAACCGGTCGCTTTCAGTGCAATCCCTTGACGGTTTTTGGCGTGACCGATTGAATTTGACAGTGCATCCGTGTGGAAACTTGGAGGATCCCATGGCGTTCACAATCTCATCCAGTCCGCGCGTGCGGCCCAGCCCGTTCTATCACGCGACAATCGCGGACGGCGTTGTGTCATTCACAACCTACAATCACATGATGATGCCCACAAGCTATGGCGACCCGATGGCCGAGTACTGGCGTCTGATCAACGGCGTGGCCATGTGGGATGTCGCGGTTGAACGCCAGGTCCAGTTGAAGGGGCCGGACGCTGGCAGGCTGGCGCAAGTCCTGGTTCCGCGAAACCTGTCCAAGCTGAAGGTTGGTCGGGGTTGGTACGTCCCGGTCTGCGATCACGACGGCATTCTGATCAACGACCCCGTGTTGTTGAAACTGGCCGAGGATCTCTATTGGTTCTCGATCGCTGACCAAGACATGCTGTTCTGGGCACGGGCGATCGCTGGGGAACGCAAGCTGGATGTGGAAGTCACCGAACCGGACGTGTCCCCCCTGGCGATCCAGGGACCGATGGCCGAGGACGTCGTGGCCAGCCTGTTCGACGAATCGATCCGCGATATCGGTCACTTCCGGTTCCGCGAAATGGAACTCGAGGGCATTCCGCTGATCGTCGCGCGTTCAGGCTGGTCCAAGCAGGGTGGCTTCGAACTATACCTGCGCGATGCCTCGCGCGGTCTCGATCTTTGGCACATGGTCAAGCAGGCAGGCGAGCCCTGGGACATTGGGCCCGGATCACCGAACCCAATGGAACGCGTCGAAAGCGGGCTCTTGTCCTGGGGCGGCGACACCGACGACCAAACCACGCCCTTCGAGGTCGGCATGGGCCGCTTCGTTCACACCGATCTGCCGGACGACATCGTGGGGATCAAAGCGCTGCGCCGCATCAAGGAACGCGGCCAAAGTCGCGACCGTCTGGGTGTGGTCCTCGATATCGAGGGCGAGATCGGCTACTATGATCGCAAAGGCAAGGTCTTCAAGGGGACCACCGATGCAGGCCACATCACAGCCACTTGCTGGTCACCCCGCCTGGAACGCAACATCGGAATTTGTCTTGTTGGGCATGGTGTTAGTCCAGGCGACACGGTGACGGTCGATCTTCCCGATGGGCGTCAATGCCAAGGCGAGATGACGAGTCTTCCGTTTCTGTGAATGATGTCTCCAGATCCTTGCGAAACATTGATCAACTGATCACTGAATCTTTGCAAGGATCTTTCTTGAAATTTAAATTGAAATTTTCATTTTCGTTCACCAGTTGATTGACGTAAACGTAAACGAAACTCAAATTTGCTGGATTGACGCCATGACTGGTATCGATACGCGTGAAGACTGGTCCGCTGCAGCCTCGGGAGCCTGTCGGAACTACAACGAACTTATTGCAATCATCGATCTCTTGCCCACCAACGAAGGAACGGAGCTGGCGCGGCAAATGGCAACGGATCTTGTTTTCCGTCTCGCCGGATGGCGTAACACCGAACCGGGAGTGGACGCAGCACTTACAAGCATCAGCGCCGTCTGCCAGTCCTGCCTGTTCGACATGTCGCGCGCTTGAACGCGACAGTGACTTAACATTGGCCGAAGGCTTCGCTATAGCCGCGCCCATGTTGGATGACGATACAATCCGGGGTCATAATGCTCCCGTTCTGCCGCCCGAGATCTCTCGGCGCCGCACATTCGCGATCATTTCGCACCCTGATGCGGGCAAAACGACCCTGACCGAAAAGCTGCTGCTCTACGGCGGCGCGATCCAGATGGCCGGTCAGGTCCGCGCCAAGGGCGAGGCCAGGCGCACGCGCTCGGACTTCATGAAGATGGAGCAGGATCGCGGGATCTCGGTGTCGGCGTCTGCCATGTCATTCGAGTACAATCGTCACTGGTTCAACCTGATCGACACGCCAGGCCACGAGGATTTCTCGGAAGACACGTACCGAACGCTCACGGCGGTGGACGCGGCGATCATGGTGATCGACGGTGCCAAGGGCGTCGAAAGCCAGACCCGGAAATTGTTCGAGGTTTGCCGTCTGCGCGATCTGCCGATCCTGACGTTCTGCAACAAGATGGACCGTGAAAGCCGGGATACATTCGAGATCATCGACGAGATCCAGGAGCTTTTGCAGCTCGACGTGGCGCCCGCATCCTGGCCGATCGGCATGGGCCGTGATTTCGTCGGCGCCTACGACATGCTTGCCGACAAGGTCGAGGTCATGGACAGGGCCGACCGCAACGTAGCCGCCGAGTCGATCAAGGTTGAAGGTCTCGACGATCCAAAGATCGCATCCCACGTGCCGGACCAGCAACTCAACCAGTTGCGCGAGGAGGTCGAGATGGCGCGCGAATTGCTGCCATCCTTCGACCAACAGAGCTTCGATGACGGCAATCTGTCGCCGATCTGGTTCGGCTCGGCGATCAATTCGTTCGGTGTGAAGGAACTGCTGGACGGCATCGCCAACCATGCCCCTCCCCCGCAACCACGCCCGACGGCGACGCGACAGATCTCGGCCGACGAGAAGAAGGTTTCGGGCTTTGTGTTCAAAGTTCAGGCGAACATGGACCCGAAGCATCGCGACCGCGTGGCCTTCGTGCGGCTCTGTTCCGGGCATTTCTCGCGCGGCATGAAGCTGCATCATGTCCGATCAAAGAAGCCGATGGCGATCTCGAATCCCGTTCTGTTCCTAGCCGCCGAGCGTGAGACCGCCGAGGACGCCTGGGCCGGTGACATCATCGGCATCCCGAACCATGGCCAGCTCCGGATCGGCGATGCGCTGACCGAGGGCGAAGCGCTGCGCTTCACAGGCATCCCGTCCTTCGCACCAGAGCTGTTGCAGAACGTCCGCGCTGCAGACCCGTTGAAAGCGAAACACCTGGACAAGGCCCTGACCCAGTTCGCCGAGGAAGGGGCCGCGAAACTCTTCAAACCGAACATCGGCGCTGGCTGGATTGTCGGCGTGGTCGGCCAGCTTCAGTTCGAGGTGCTCGCCAGCAGGATCGAGTTGGAATACGGCCTACCGGTCCGCTTCGAATCCACCCAGTACATCAGTGCACGCTGGATTTCCGGCCCGAAGGATAAGCTTGACGATTTCATCAACAGAAACAAGGGACAGATGGCCGTCGACCACGATGGAGACCCGGTCTACATGACCCGACTGCAATGGGACATCGACCGGGCCGAACGCGATTGGCCCGAGGTTGCTCTGTCGACCACGAAAGAAACGCACGTCTAGCGCCTGCGGACAATCATCGAGATGCGATGATGGTGTCGACGAGATTCCAGTTGGCTGGATAGCTACAATCGGTCTTGTCGTAACGCGTTGCGATGCCTCGGAATTTTTTGATCTTCGCGAAGTAGTTTTCGACGAGGTGCCGCCAGGCATACATGGCCTTGTCGAAGAAGCGCTGCGCGACGCGGTTGGATTTCGGCGGGATGACTGCCGCAGCACCGCGCTCATCCAGATCTGTCAGGAGCCAGTCCGCGTCGAAGGCTTTGTCGGCCAGCAGCGC